>NZ_JBFABG010000008.1:0-373096 GCF_040640215.1 Actinosynnema sp. NPDC023587
CGGGGGCCGGCCCCCCCCCCCCCCCCCCCCCCGCCCCCCCCCCCGCGGGGGGGGGGGGGCCCCCCCGGCGGCCAGTCCCCCGGCAGAACCGGGAGATCGTGCCGTGCGGCCGGGGGAAGTCGCCTCAGAAGCGGTCGGCGTGTTCGTCCACCCACTGCGCGAACGTGCGGGCGGGACGGCCGGTCACCTGCTCGACGGTGTCCACCACGCGGCTCGCCTCGGCGGGCGGGTCGGCGTGCCAGCCGACGACGTACTCCGCGTCTTGGCGGGTGACGCCGGTGGCCAGCAGGCGGTCGACGGCTTGGTCGTGGGTCAGCTCGACGAAGGTGATGTCCCGACCGAGCACCTCGCCGAGGAACTCGACGCGCTTGCGCGTGGTGAGCACCTCCGGCCCGGTCAGGTTGTACGCCCGGCCCGAGTGCCCGTCTTCCACGAGCGCGGTGACCGCGACAGCGGCGATGTCGGCCTCGTGGACGATCGCGCTGGGGGTGTCGTGGTGCTCGCGGACCACGCCCTCGGCGCGGATCGAGTCGACCCAGGTCAACGTGTTGGACATGAACTCCTGCGGCTCCAGGCGGGTCCACTCCACGCCCGACTCGACCATGGCCTGTTCCACCGGCCCCACGTACCCGCCCCACACGACGGTCATCCGGCGCACCCCCGCGTCCACGGCGCGCTGGACCAGGTCGGCACCGACCTCGGCGAGCCCGGCCGTCACGGTGATGTGCAGCCGGGTCACGCCGTCGAGGGCCTCGGTCAGGGTTTCGGGCCGGGTGTGCGTGCCCTGGACCAGTTCCACCCCTGCCGGGAGCTTCGAGCGGGCGGCGGCGGGGTCGCGGGTGAGAGCCCGCACGCGCTCCCCGCGGCGCACGAGTCCGGAGACGACGTGCCGGCCGGTGTTCCCGGTGGCACCTGTTACCAAGACGGTCATCTTTGCTCCACTTCGTTTCCCGCTACGGTAAAAGCTCCAGGAAGCTGGAGGTCAAGGCGGACCCCTCGGGCGGTCGTCCGGCCGGCGCGCACTCCTCACAGCAGCGCGGCGATGGCCGGACCGAAGGCGGCCCCCAGCAGGTAGGTCAGGTTGAACAGGCCCATGGCCGGCGCGCGGTGCGGGTCGGCGGCGGCTCCGGCGCGCACGGCGTAGACGCCCTGGCCCGACGCCGCCGCGACCGAGGTCAGCGCCTGCGCGATCAGCAGCACCGCCGGGGCGACGCTCACGCCGGCGAGCACCAGCCCGCCGGCCGCGAGCACCGGGAACAGCACCACCAGTGCGCGGAACGGGGTTTTCGCCGTCACCGCGACGACCGCGTAGGACATCAGCCCGCCGAACAGCATCGGCCACAGGATGGCGAACCCGACCTCACCGCTGGTCCAGCCGGACTGGTCGGTCAGCCGTGGCGGCAGCACGTACATCAGGCCGAAGTTGGCCACCGCCAACGCGAACGCGAGCCCGGACGCGATCAGGAACACCGGCGTGCGCAGCAGCGCGGCGGGCACGAACCCGTCCGGCTCGGACCGCAGGTGCCTCGCCAGCAGGACCGCGACGACGAGGACCGCGCCGCCCGCCGGCAGCCAGGAGTGCGGCACGAACACCAGCGCGGTGACCAGTGCGGTCACCAGGAGCGCGCCGATCAGGTCGAACCTCGGCGGCCCGGCCGGCGTCCCGGCCGGCGTCCCGGGTGCCGACCGCAGCGCCGCCGGCACGGCGAGCAGGCTGAGCGCGGGCAGCGCCAGCGCGACCTGCCAGCCGAGCGCGTCGCCGACCAGGTCGCCGATCAGCGGCGACGCCGAGCCGACCACCGCCAGCGACGACGTGACCAGGCCCATCACCCGCGCCGAGCCGGCCAGGCTCATCGCCGTGGTGGTGAACCCGGCGGTGCCCAGCCCCTGGAGCGCGCTGCCGGCGACGAGGACCGGCAACCACGCCGCGGTCACCACCGCGACGGCACCCGCCAGTACCAGCGCGGTGCAGGTGAGCAGCGCCGTCCGCACGCCGCGATGGCTCTGCAACCCGGCGAGCAGAGGTGTGCCGACCGCGATGCCCCAGCCGAACGCGGTCACGATCCAGGTCACCGCGGCGGTCGTGGTGCCGAGCTCGGCGGCGGCGTCCGGCAGGATCAGCGCCGGCCCGGCGATGCCGAACGACAGCGGACCGGCCAGCAGCGCCGACCACGGTCCGGAGATTCGGGGGCGCACCGGGGCGCTCACCGCGCCTCGGCGGTGGGGTAGTCGGTGTACCCGAGGTGGTCGCCGCCGTAGAAGGTCGCCGGGTCGGCGGCGGTGAACGGACCGCCGGTGGCGATGCGCGCGGGCAGGTCCGGGTTGGCGAGCCACAGCCGGCCGAGGCTGATCGCGTCGGCGACGCCGTCCCGCAGCGCGGCCACGCCGTCCGCCGCCGTCGCCGGTTCCGCGCCGGACGGGTGCGGGTTGAGGACGAGGGTGCCCGGCCAGTCGGCGCGGATGAGCCCGGTGACGTCCCGGTTGCCGGATTCCACGACGTGCACGTAGGCCGGGTGCACCGGGACGAGGGCGCGGATGAGCGCGGGGTACAGCAGGTCGGTGTCGCTCTCGCGGGTGCCGTTGAGGGTCGAGCCCGGGGACAGCCGGATGCCGGTGCGGTCCGGGCCGATCGCGTCGCCGACCGCCCGCACCACCTCCACCGCGAACCGGATGCGGTTCTCGACCGGGCCGCCGTAGGCGTCGGTGCGCCGGTTGGTGTTGTCGGCGAGGAACTGGTGGATCAGGTAGCCGCTGGCACCGTGCAGCTCGACGCCGTCGAAGCCGGCCTCCACCGCCAGTCGCGCGGCGGAGGTGAACTCGTCCACCGACCGCGCGATGTCCGCCAGGGTCATCTCCCTCGGTCGCGGGTGGTCGAGCAGGCCGTCCGGGGTGTACAGCTTCTCGCCCGACGCGATCGCCGAGGGTGCCAGCGGCAGGCTGCCGTCCGGGTAGAGGCTCGGGTGCCCGATCCGGCCGGAGTGCATGAGCTGGACGAAGATCCGGCCGCCGCGCGCGTGCACGGCCTCGGTGACCGTGCGCCACGCGGCGGCCTGGGCCGGGGTGTGCAGCCCGGGGGTGTCGGTGTAGCCCTGGCCGATGACGCTGGGTTGCGTGCCTTCGGTGATGATCAGCCCGGCTCCGGCGCGCTGCGCGTAGTACTCGGCGGTCAGCCCGGTGACCAGGCCGCCGGGGGCGCGGCTGCGCGTCATCGGTGCCATCACCAGTCGGTTGGGCAGGTGCAGGGCACCTGTGGTGAGGGGGGTGAGCAACGCGTTCATGCCGTGGAGTTTGGTCGGGATGGGGTTACGCCGAATCGGTAAGGTTTCGGTACCGGGGTACTGGGATTCGACTTACGTACCTCACTCAGGGTCACGGGGGGCCGCTGTGCTGTACGGCCGGGCCGGCGAGCAGGCGGCGATCGGGGCGCTGCTCGCGGCGGCCCGCGCCGGTCGCAGCGGCGCGCTGGTGCTGCGCGGCGAGGCGGGCATCGGGAAGTCCGCGCTGCTGGGGTGGGCGGCCGAAGCCGCCACCGGGCTGCGCGTGCTGCGGGTGACCGGGATCGAGGCCGAGGCCGACCTCGCGTTCGGCGGGCTGGTGCAGTTGCTGTGGCCGGTGCAGGACCGGCTCGCCGCGCTGCCCGGTCCGCAGGCGGAGGCGTTGCGCGCGGTGCTGGACTCGGGCCGCACCGGCGGGCAGGACCGGTTCGTGACCGGGCTCGCCGTGCTCACGCTGCTCGCCGAGGTCGCCGACGACGGCCCGGTGCTGTGCCTGGTCGACGACGCGCAGTGGCTGGACCGCGCGACCTCCGACGCGGTGCTGTTCGCGGTCCGGCGGCTGGCGGCGGACCGCGTCGCGGTGCTGTTCGGCGCGCGGGACACCGGTTTCGCCGCGCCGGACCTGCCGGAGCTGCGCCCGGCCCGGCTCGACGCGGCGGACGCGGGCCGGCTGCTCGCCGAGCGCGGCCTGGCACCGCCGTCGCCGGCGCAGGTGATCGCGCGGTCGGCGGGCAACCCGCTGGCCCTGCTCGAATTCGCCGCCGCGCAACGGGAGCACCACGTCGCCGCCGGGCCGCTGCCGGTGGCCGAGCGCGTGCTGGCCGGTTTCCGCGCGCAGATCAGCGCGCTGCCGGAGCGGACCCGGCTGATGATGCTCCTCGCGGCGGCCGAGGGGCGCGGGCACCTGCCGACCCTGCTCGGTGCCGCCGACCTGCTGGGCGTGGGCACCGCCGACCTGGAGCGGGCCGAGACCGCGCGGCTGCTCGACGTGACCGGGACGACGATCACCTTCCGGCACCCGCTGGTCGGCACGGCCGCCTACCAGGGTGCCGTGCTCGCCCGGCGGATCGCGGTGCACCAGGCGCTCGCCGAGTCCACTTCGGACGCCGACTGCCGGGTCCGGCACCTCGCCGCCGCCACCACCGCTCCCGATGAGCGGGTCGCCGCCGAGATCGTGCGCTCGGCCGACCGCGCGCGGGCGCGCACGGCGTTCACCGCCGCCGCCGGGTTGTACCGGCAGGCCGCGCAGCTCACCCCCGAGGCCGGTGCGCGGGCGGCGCGGCTGGCGGAGGCGGCGGCGCTGGCGCTCGCCGCCGGGCACGGGCGGCTGGCCGCCGAGCTGGTCGACCAGGCCGAGCCGCCGGCCGGGGACGCGCGGGCCCGCGCGGACCTGGCGCGGGTGCGGGCGGCCGTGGAGTTCGAGCTGGGCGACGGTCGGGCGGCCGGTCGCCTGCTCGTCGAGCACGTCCGGTCGGCGGAACCGGCCGGGGCGGTGGCGATGGCGCGCACCGCCGCCCGGTACGCCTGGTCCTCCGGCGACGGGCGGACCGTGCACGACGCGAACGACGCGCTGGACGGGCGCGATCCGCTGGTGCGGGGCATGGCCGCGCTGGTGGACGGCGACTTCGCGGTCGGGTTGCCGCTGCTGGCCGGGTTCGTCGCGCGGGCACCGGCGGCCGACCCCGGCCGGACCTACTGCGCGATGATCCTCGGCGACGACGCGCTGACCCGGGAGCTCGCGTCCGCCGAGGTGGCCCGCTGCCGCCGGGACGGGCTGCTCGGCGCGCTCCCCCGGGTGTTGCAGGACCTCGCGGGTGCGCTGGTGTCGGCCGGGCTGCACCGGGACGCCGTCGCGGCGGTGGCCGAAGCGGCGCGGATCTCCCGGGACACCGGGTCCCCGCAGCGGTTGCCCCGGCTGGACGCCGTGGTGGCGCGGGTGGCGGCGATCGAGGGTGACGAGCGGCGCTGCCGGGAGCTGGCGGAGGTGTCGCCGGACGCCGGCGGTGCGGCGAGCACGGCCGCGCTCGCGCTGCTCGACCTCGGGCTGGGCCGCTACGAGTCCACTGTGGACCTGGTGGACGCCGCGCTGCGCGGGCCGCTCGGGTACGCGACGGCGGTGGTCGTGGCGGCGGCCGACCAGGTGGAGGCGGCGGTGCGGCTGGGCGAGCCGGGCCGGGCCGACGCCGCCTTCCGCCGGTTCGAGGCGTGGGCGCGGGCGGGCGGACAGCCGTGGGCCGCGGCGGTGGTGGCGCGCTGCCACGCCCTCCTGGGTGATGACGAGGCGCACTACCTGCGCGCGCTGGAGCTGCACGCGCGCAGCGGACGGCCTTTCGAGCGCGCGCGCACGGAACTGCTCTACGGCGAATGGCTGCGCCGGGCCAAGCGCCGCAGCGACGCCCGGGTTCCGCTGCGCTCGGCGCTGGAGACGTTCTCGCGGCTGCACGCGGCACCGTGGGTCGATCGTGCCCGGACCGAACTCGTGGCCACCGGCGACTCCGGCCCGGCGGCCGAACCCACCGCGGAGAACCCGCTGGACCGCCTCACCCCGCAGGAGCTCCAGGTGGTCCGGCTCGCCTCGGCGGGCGGTACCAGCCGGGAGATCGCCGCGCAGTTGTTCCTGAGCCCGCGCACGGTCGAGCACCACCTGTACCGGGCCTTCCCGAAGCTCGGGGTGCGGTCGCGGCGCGAGCTGTCCCGGCTGGAACTCGGCCGGGGGTGAGCGTCCGCCGGGATTTCGGGTTGATCTTCCGGGCACCGGGTAGGTGGACGGGGGACAGCGTCGTGGGGGTGGTCGTGGTCGCGTCCCGGACCGCACCTGCCCTCCCCCGGACGAGAAGTGCCCGACCGCGTCGTAGGGACCGGCGACCCGTCCTCGCCCGCTGGTCGGGCCCGACCCGGAACCGGAGACCGTGATGCTCGGCAGGACCCACGCCGCCACCGGCTGGTGCGCCGGCCTCGCCCTCGCCCCGCTGCTGGGGGCCCACACCCTCGCCCAGGCGGTCGTGGTCGCCACCGTCACCGCCGGGTCCGCCCTGATCCCCGACCTCGACCACCCCGTGTCCCGGGCCAGCAGGCTGATCGCCCCCGTCACCGGGCTCCTGTCCACCGCCGTGCGGTGGACCTCCGGCGCGGTCTACCAACTCACCAAGGGCCCCGCCGACGAGGACGTCGCCGGCGTGCACCGGCACCTCACCCACACCGTGGTCTTCGCCGCCCTGCTCGGCTGGTGGACCACCTGGTGGGTGTCGGTCACCGGCCCGTGGGCGGCCGTCACGGCGCTCGCCATCGCGGTGCTGCTGGCCGTCGACGCCCTCGGCGACTGGCTCGTGCTCGTCGTGATCGGGGTGGCGCTGCTGTGGGTGGGGCGCGGTGATCCGCTCGCCGAACTGGCCGGGATCACCGAGTGGCTCGGCATCGCGATCGGCGTGGGCTGCGTGGTGCACTGCCTCGGCGACGCCCTGACCCTGTCGGGCTGCCCCTTCCTGTGGCCGATCCCCATCGCCGGCGAGACCTGGTACGAACTCCGGCCGCCCCGCCTGCTGCGCTTCCGCACCGGCGGCGGGTTCGAGCTCTGGGTGGTCTGGCCACTGTGCGTCGCTGGCGGCGTCCTGCTCCTGCCCGGAGCGTGGCCGCTGGTGGTCGGCCTCACCGGCGGCTGACGGACGGCCGGCTCGCCGCCCGCGCCGGCCGTGCCCACGGGTACAGTCCGGCGTCCCGAGTGGACGTCCGACACCCGCGCGGACGCCCCACCCGCAGCCGCCACCCCGCCGGAGGAACCAGATGGGCGCACGCTTCCAGGAACTCGACCGGTGTCACACCGCCCTGGGCGAACTCGTCCTGCGCCGCCGCTGGGACCCCCGATTCGACCGCGAGGTCCACGAGATCAAGCTCAACGACGAGTACCTCATGTCCAGCCTGTTCACCACCTCCGAGCGGGAACTGGCCCGCCTCGCGCTGGCCGGCGCGCCGGCACCGCTCGACGTGGTCGTGGGCGGCCTCGGGCTCGGCTACACCGCGCACACCGTGCTGGACAACCCCGCCGTCCGGTCCGTGCTCGTCGTGGACGCCCTCGGGGAGGTCATCGACTGGCACCGCCGAGGGCTGGTGCCCGGCGGCGCGGAACTGGCCGCCGACCCGCGCTGCACGCTCGTGCACGGCGACTTCTTCGCGATGTCGCGCTCGGCGGACGGGTTCGACCCGACCACCCCGCACCGGCGGTTCCACGCGATCATCGTCGACATCGACCACTCGCCCCGGCACCTGCTGCACCCCGGCAACGCCGACTTCTACCAGCCCGAGGGCATCCGCCGGCTCGCCGAACGCCTGCACCCCGGCGGCGTCTTCGCCCTGTGGTCCAACGACCGCCCGGACGACGACTACACCGCGACGCTGTCCGCCCACTTCGCCCGCACCACCGCCGAAGTGGTCCGCTTCCCCAACCCCTTGCAGGACCGCGACGCCACCAGCACCGTCTACCTGGCGACCGCCCCAATGGGGTGAGGTCGGGTACCGGTGCCACGGTGCACCGCGCCGTCACCCCGGTTGGTCGCGGCGGCGGGTGAGGTACGCGGTTTCGGCGGTGTTGCCCGCCAGCTCGACGGCCCTGTCGTAGGCCGCGCGCGACTCCCGACCACGGCCCAGCCGGCGCAGCAGGTCGGCGCGGGCGGCGTGGTAGGCGTGGTAGCCGGCCAACGCGGTGTCGAGGCGGTCGACGGCGGCCAGTGCCACCTCGGGCCCGTCGAGCTCCGCGACCGCGACGGCCCGGTTGAGGGCGACGACCGGCGAGCGGTCGAGGTGGACGAGCTGGTCGTAGAGGGCGACGACCTGGGACCAGTCGGTGTCGCGCAGGTCGCGGGCGGAGGTGTGCACGGCGTTGATCGCCGCGAGGACCTGGTAGCGGCCCGGGGCCACCCCGGCGGCGGCGGCGGCCAGGCGCTCGCGCACCAGCCGGTGCCCCTCGGCGATCAGCGCCGCGTCCCAGGCCCCCCGGTCCTGCTCGCCGAGGGGGACCAGCTCACCGCCGGCGGACACCCGGGCGGGCCGGCGGGCCTCGGTGAGCAGCATCAGCGCCAGCAGGCCGGCCGCCTCGCCGTCGTCCGGTACGAGGGCCCGGACCAGGCGGGTGAGCCGGATCGCCTCGGCGGTCAGGTCGTGGCGCACGGGACCGGTGTCCGGGCCGGTCGCCAGGTAGCCCTCGTTGAAGATCACGAACAGGACGGCGAGCACGCCGGACACGCGGGCCGGGAGCTCTTCGGCGGACGGCACCCGGTAGGGGATGCGGGCCGCCTTGACCTTGGCCTTCGCCCGGGTGATCCGCTGACCCATGGCGCTCTCCCGCACCAGGAAGGCACGGGCGATCTCGGCCACCGTCAGGCCGCCGACCAGGCGCAGCGTCAGCGCCACGCGGCTCTCCGCCGCCAGCGCCGGGTGGCAGCAGGTGAAGATCAGCCGGAGTCGGTCGTCGTCGATGGTGCCGAGGGGCTCGGGCGGGTCGTCGCCGTGCACCAGCCGGGCCTCCTGGTGCTTGTCGTCGCGCTTGCTCTCGCGCCGGAGCCGGTCGACGGCCTTGCGGTGGGCGGTGGTGGTCAGCCACGCGCCGGGGTTGGGCGGCACGCCGGCCACCGGCCACCGCTCGACGGCGGTGGCGAACGCCTCGGCCGCCGCCTCCTCGGCGAGGTCGAGGTCGCCGAACCGCCCGGTCAGGGTGGCGACCACCCGCGCCCACTCGCCGTGGTGGGCTCGGGTGATCGCCTCCCGGACGTCGACCGCGCTCACCGGAACGGCCGCACCTCGACCTTCCGGTTGCAGGCCCTCGACCCCTCGGCGGCGAGCTTGAGCGCCACGTCGAGGTCGAGCGCCTCGATGACCCAGAAGCCGGCGAGGTACTCCTTGGTCTCCACGAACGGCCCGTCGGTGACGATGGCCGCCCCGTCCCGGTTGTCGATGACGGTGGCGGTGTCGGGCATCCCGAGGCCGCCGGCGAAGACCCAGTGGCCCTCGGTCCGGAGCCGGTCGTTGAACACGTCGATCGCGGCCATCTCCTCCGACGTGGCCAGGTCGGACGCGTCGTAGACCACGGAAACCAGGTACTGCACGCGGATCATCTCCTGTACTTCGGGGCACCCCTGGTGGGCGAGCCGCTCACCCCTACTACGAACACCGCTCCCCCGATCCGACACCGCCCCCGGAACTTCTTCGAGTGTTTTTCCGGCGGACCGGGCCCACGATGACAGATCGACCTCCAGCCGGCCCACGCCGAGCGCGGAACCGCGCCGCTACCGGAAGTCGGCTCCCGGTCCGAGGGTCGCCCCGATGACGGCGGCGAGGTGGTCCTCGGTCGCGCTCCGGGGCAGGACGCACGCGGCGCGCACACCGGGGACGGTCGCCCTGGCCAGGGCGGTGAGGGTGTTGCGCGGGCCGGTTTCGAGGAAGACCCCGGTCCCCGTGCGGTGCAACCTCGTCAGCGCCCGGCGGAAGTGCACCGGTCGGACCAGGTGGTGGCCGGCCGCGTCCCGGAGTTCCCCGGTGTTCCGGTAGGGCCGCACCAGCACCGCGGAGAACACCCGCGTGCCCGGTGGCCGGACGGTGATCGAGGAGGTCCGGTCGCGGAAGGCGCGGGCCGCGTCGGCGAGCAGCCGGTTGTGGAACGCGGTGGCGGTGGTCAGCCACGTCGTCCGGTGGCCGCTCCGGTCCGCCGACGCCGCCAGGGCCGCCAGCTCGCGGGCCGGGCCCGACACGACGCACTGGTTCGGCGCGTTGTCGCAGGCCAGTTGCAGCGAGGGGAGGTCGGTCCCGGCGAGCAGCCGCGCCACGTCCGCCGCGGACGCCTCCAGGACGACCAGGCCGCCCGGGGGCGGGGCGGTCTCGGCGAGCGCGGCGTCCCTGGCCAGGATCATCCGGGCTCCGTCGCCGACGTCGACCGCGCCGGCGGCGGCCAGGGCCGCGATCTCGCCGGCGCTGTGCCCCACGACGGTGTGGGCGCGCACGCCGAAACGCCGGTGCAGCAGAGCGGCCACGGCCACGGCGGTGGTGTAGACGGCCAGGTGGCCGGCGGTCGGGTCGTGCACCGACAAGTGGCGTTCGTCGGGGGCCGTGAGGTCGAGCAACAGCCGGGGGACCCGGTGCCGGCCCCGGTCGGCGTGGTCCACGGCGTCGATGGTCGACCGGACCTCCGGCAGGTGCCCGAGTCCGCTCAGGACGCCGGGGCGGTACGAGCCGACGCCGGGGAGCAGCAGCGTCACCCGGTGCGCCATCGCCGTTCCGGGGTGCGGTGGCGGACCGGTGCCGACCGCCGGCGGTCCACCGGGCCGGTCAGCACGAGCGGAGCAGCAGCGACACGTCGTGGCCGCCGAAGCCCATCGCGTTGTTCAACGCGGTGACCGGCCCGCTCGGCAGGGCGCGCGGAACGGGACCGACGACGTCGAGGTCGACCGCCGGGTCGAGGTCGACGAGGTTCGTGGTGGGCGGGGCGACGCGGTGGTGCAGGGCGAGCGCGGTCAGCACCGCTTCGACGCCACCGGCCCCGCCGATGAGGTGCCCGGTCGAGGACTTCGTGGCCGAGACGCAGGTGTGGTCGGCGTGGCGGCCCAGCGCCCGGCGGATCGCACCGGCTTCGGCCAGGTCGCCTCGCGGGGTCGAGGTGGCGTGGGCGTTGATGTGGGTGACCTCCGCGGCCGACGTGCCGGCGTCGCGCAGCGCGGCGGTGATGGCCCGTGTCACGCCCGCGCCGGTGGGGTCCGGTTGGGCGATGTGGTGGCAGTCCGCCGCCAGGCCGTAGCCGGCCAGTTCGCAGTACACGCGCGCGGAGCGGCCTCGGGCGTGCTCGGCGTCCTCCAGCACCAGCACGCCCGCTCCTTCGCCGAGCACGAAGCCGTCGCGGCCGGTGTCGAAGGGGCGTGAGGCGTGCCGGGGGTCGTCGTTGCGACAGGACAGCGCGCCCATGCGGGCGAACCCGGCGAGCGCGAGGGGGTGGATCGTGGCGTCCACGCCACCCGCCACGACCACCTTCGCCCGACCGGACCGGATCATCTGCACGCCGTAGGCGACCGCTTCGGCCCCGGCCGCGCACGCGCTGACCGGCGCGTGCACGCCGGCCCGCGCCCCGACCAGCAGACCGGCCTGGGCGCTGGGGCTGTTCGGGATCATCATCGGTATGCAGTACGGCGACACGCCGTGCGCCCCCCGGTCGCGCAGGATCTCGTACTGCCGGATCGACGAGGTCATCCCGGCCAGGCCGGAGCTGATCACCGCGCCCACCTCCAGCGGGTCCACCGGGCCGCCCCCGTCGCGGGCGGGTGCGGTGAACCCGGCGTCGGACCAGCCCTCGGCCACCGCGACCAGGGCCAACTGGGTGGCCCGGTCGGTGTGCCGGACGTCCTTGGGCGACAGGACGGTGGACGGGTCGACGGCCGCGGCGGCGACGATGCGCACCGGCAGTTGGTCGGCCCGCCACCGGGGCGGGACGTCGAGCGCGCCGATGCCGCTGTCCCCGGCGAGCAGCGCGGACCACGTCGTCCGGGCATCGCCGCCCAGCGGGGTGGTGGCTCCCACTCCGGTGACGACGACCGCGGGCTCTGTGCCGGACATGGGGGCTCCCTCGGGTCGGGCGGGCCGGGGACCGGTCAGGCCCGGCGGCGGATGTAGTCGACGACCTCGCCGACGGTCCTGAGCGCCTGGGCGTCCTCGTCCGGGATTCGCACGCCCCACCGCGTCTCGGTCACGTCGAACAACTCCACGATCGCCAGGCTGTCGACGTCCAGGTCGGCTTTGAGCGCGGAGTCCTCGGTGATCTTCTCCTCGGGTATCTCGGCGATGTCGGACAGCAGTTTCACGAAGTCCTGCGACACGGTGTCGGGGTCGAAGGGCATGGCGCAGCGCCTCTCGTGCGGCGAGGGGGGGGTGGACGGGTGACAGGGGTGGCGCGCGGGTGCCGCGTCGCGGGCATCGGGTCACGGTCCTTTCCCGTCGCGGGTCGGTGCTCGGGCGGGGTGGCGTCGCCTGGACCACAAGAAGGCTCCGACGAGCACCGCCGTGACGACCCGGTACTTGCGGGTGCGGCGGTCGAGCCGGGTGGCCTGGTTGATGCCGAACACCAACTCGCCGTCGGCCACCTGCCGCAGGGCGGATCGCACGTACTGGAGAGTCTGGGTGCCGTTGGTCAGCAGCTCCAGGGCCATCTCGGCACGCCGCGTCTCGGAGAGGCTCTCGTCGGCGACGTCGATCATGATGTCCCGGATCTGGCCGCGGAACGTGTCCACGACGCTCAGCTCGGGGGCCAGGTGGCGGATGGAGCCTTCGAGGTTCGCGAAGGACTTGCCCAGCACCGCGATGGCGGGGTTGGTGCGGATGCCGTGCCGGGTGGAGCTGGCCAGCACGGAGGAGAAGGTGGCACCGAAGTTGAGCCGGTCCAGGGTGACGGTGGTCAGGGTGGGGACGAGGAACTCCATGTCGTTGCGGAAGCCCGCGAGGTTCGCGCGTTCGGTGGCGTGCCCCATCTCGACCCAGGCGCGGGTGACGCCCAGGGCGTCGTTGAGCGCGACGTTGAGCAGCACCCGCAACATCCCCAGGCCGGTCCGGTGGTCGATGCGGCCGACCATGCCCCAGTCGAGGAGCGTGGCCTTGCCGCCCGGGTGGACGAACACGTTGCCCGGGTGGGGGTCGGCGTGGAAGACCTTGGTGGTGAAGTAGCTGCGGAACATGAACGCCATCAGGTCGCGGCCGATGCCGAGGCGCTCGGCGGAGGTGAACTCCTCGGGGCGGGCGTCGCCGATGGAGCGGCCCGGCGCGAGGCTCTGCACCATCACCCGCGGCGACGCCTCGTACACCTCGGGGATGTCGAGGTGCTTGTAGTGCAGGACTTCGCCGCGCGCCCGGTCGGCTTCGGCGGCCTCGCGGGTGAAGTCCAGCTCCGAGCGCATGGCCTCGAACAGCAGGTCGAGCATGGCCCGCACGTCGACCAGTTCGGTGAACTCGGGGGCGAGCGCGGTCAGCAGCCGCGCGGCCCGGCGCAGCAGCGCCATGTCCCGGGCGATGAGCGGCGCGATCCGCGGGCGCTGCACCTTGACCGCCACCGGCCGCCCGTCGGTCAGGGTGGCGGTGTAGACCTGCGCGAGCGACGCGGAGCCGATCGGGTGCTCGGTGTCGAAGTCGGCGAACAGCCCGCGCCACCGTTGGCCGAGGCCGGCGCGCAGGACGGGTTCGAACGTGGCGAACGGGCGCGCCGCGACCGTGTCGTGCAGGCCGCGCAACTCGTCGGCGGTCGTTTCGGAGACGATGTCCGGTCTCGTGGACAGGATCTGCCCGACCTTGATGTAGAACGGTCCGAGCTGCTCCAGCGTCGACCGCAGCCGGCGGGCGCGCGCCCGTCGCACCGAGTCGTCCTCGGGCTCGTCCGACGTCCCCTGCCCGGTGCCGCCGACCAGTTCCGACCGCAGCAGCGACACCAGCGCCCGCGCGATCTCACCAGCGCGGTGCCGGCCCATGCCACCCGCCTCCTCGCTGGTCGACGCCCGTCCCGGCGCGCCGGGGGACGTGTCGGATCGGCCGCACCCGTGCCGACGTGGCCGCGAGTGCGGTCCCGCGCCTACTTCTTCTCGGCGGGCTGCCGGGTGCCGAGCTGGTCCAGCTTGGCCGACAGCTCGTCCAGCGAGGACTTCAACGCCCTCAGGTCCCGGCGGATGGTGCCCCGGTCGTCGTGGTCGAGCCTGTCGCGGCTGCCGTCGTAGGAGTCGTGCTCGTCGTCGCGGTCGAGGATGTCGTCCACGAAGTCCTTGGTGTCGTCGACCACATCGCCCAGGTACCGGAAGAACCCGATCCCGTTGCGCCGCCTGTACCGGCCCATCACTGCCTCCGTCTCGCCGTCTCCCGCGATTACCCGTTCCCGCCCGACGCGCGCCGTCCCGGAGCCGCCACGCGCGCCGACTCGGCCGGTGGCGACGCGTCCGGGTTCCACCACGAATTCCCCGAACGAGCGTCGGCTTTCGCGTTCGAGCCTGCCGTGCTCGTCCTACTGATTGCTACGGGACTTTCGGGCCGTCCGCGGCGAAGGACCGGGCGCGGGGCGACGACGTGTTCGACTGCTTTGTCCGCCGTCACCCGCACGCCTCTGGCGAAACGGCCGCGTTTTGTGGTTCTCCACAGAACGTAAGGGCATCGCTCCAGGTCGGTCGGCCATCCGGGCGGCACGCACGGTCGCGGACCACCGCCCTGGCGATGCCCAAAAGTACCGGTGGACAAGTCCGGCCGGCGTTGCCCGGAAATCGTCGTCACACCGATGGGGGTACACCTCGGCGACAAATGCAGGTGAGATGGAAATGTTCTCGTGCCGCGCTTTCGCTCGCGAGCCACGTCGGTCGAACCAATTCCAACCCAAGCGTGCGAGGAAACCATGCCCCACCCCGGGACCGAAGAGCCCAAACACGGCATCTGGCGCTCGCCGAGTGAGATGAACGCGCTCGAAACGCTGTTCTGGCGAGCGGAGAACCACCCGGGAATGCGGTCGAACGTGGTGGGCGTCTTCGTGCTCGACCGGTGCCCGGACTGGGCGCGCCTGGTGCGCCGGCACGAGTGGAGCACGCGGATCGTGCCCCGGTTGCGGCTGCGGGTGCTGGAACCGCCGCTGCGGTTGGGCCGGCCGTTCTGGGTGCCGGACGAGACCTTCGACGTCCGCAACCACGTCCACCGGGTGCGGCTGCCCTCCCCCGGCACGCCCCGCCAACTGCTCGACCTGGTGGGCGCGGTCGCCTCCCGCCCCCTGGCACCGGAACGCCCGCTGTGGGAGGCGACGCTGGTGGAGGGCCTCGACGACGGTCACGGCGGCCAGGCCGCCTACCTGCTCAAGCTGAGCCACAGCATCAGCGACGGGTTGGGCGCGGCGCAGTTGATCGCGGTGCTGCTGGGCGAGGCGGCGACGACCGCCGAACCGCTGCTGCCGCCGGCCCGCGACCGCCGAACCGCGCCCGCCACCGCGTTGCTCGCCGGGCGGCTCGCCAGGGCGCTGGTCACCCTCCCCCCGGCCGCCGCCCGCGCCGTGCGGGGAATCCGCGCACCGCGCGCCACCCCGACGGGCACCGCGCCGCCCTTGCTCGGCCGGGTCGTCGACCGGGTGGCGTCGTTCGCCCGGACGACGCTGGTGCCGCCGGTCCCCGCGTCGCCGCTGCTGCGCGCGCGCAGCCACGCCGTCCACCTCGACGCGCTCGACTTCCCCCGGCAGGCGTTCCGGGCGGCGGGCCGCGCGGGCGACGGCACCCTGAACGACGTCTTCGTCGCCGGCCTGGTGGGCGGGTTCGAGCGCTACCACCACCGCTTCGGGGTGGACCTGCCCGCCGTGCCGCTGCTGATCCCGATCAGCGTGCGCGGGCGTGACGACCTGCCGGCGGGGAACCGGTTGGCCAGCACGAGGTTGGCCATGCCGGTCTCGGGCCTGAGCGCGGTCGAGCGGATCGCCGAGGCCGGCCGCCGGGTCGCCACCGTGCGCACCAGGCCGACGCTGCGGGCGCTGGACCTGCTCACCCGGCCGATCACGCCGCTGCCGGGACCGGTGGTGCGGTTCGTCTTCACCCAGATGTTCCGGGGCAACGACCTGATCGCCACCAACTTCGCCGGACCGTCCGGGCACCTGCGCCTGGCGGGGTCGCGGGTCCTGCGAATCCTGCCGTTCCCGCCGCTGCTGCGCGGCGCGACGAGCATCGCGCTGACCACCTACGAGGACCGCTGCCACATCGGGATCACCCTGGACACCGGCGCGTTCACCGAGCCCGACGCCTTCGTCGGCTCGCTCCGGGAGAGCTTCGAGGAGCTCTTCGCCCTCGTCCCGGGCAGTCGCGGCACGACCGTGACCGCGTGAGCACCACCCCGGCAACCCGCGCACCGTCGATCGGAGGACCGATGTCGTCCGCGTTGGACCTGTTCGACCTGAAGGGCAAGACGGCGCTCGTCACCGGGGCGTCGAGAGGGATCGGCAGGGCGATCGCGACCGGCCTGGCCGCTGCCGGCGCGGACGTCGCGCTGCTCGCGCGCAACACCACCGCGCTGGAGGAGGTGGCCGGCGAGGTCGAGGGGTTGGGCCGCCGGGCGCTCGTCCTCACCTGCGACGTCACCGACGGCGAGCAGATCAGGGCCGCCGCCCGGACGACGATGGCCGCGTTCGGCGGCCTGGACGTGCTGGTCAACAATGCCGGGGGGATCGGGCACGCGGGCCCGTTCCTGGACCTGGAGTTCGACGACTGGACGCGGGTGCTGCGGCTGAACCTGGAGTCGACCGTGCACGCCTGCCACGTGTTCGGCAGGCACATGGTCGAGCGCGGTGGCGGCTCGGTGGTCAACATGTCGTCCATCGCCGGGCTGGGCGGCACGCCGATGCTCTCCCACTACGCCGTCACCAAGGCGGCCGTCATCTCGCTGACCCGGACGCTGGCCGCCGAGTGGGCCCCGGCGGGGGTGCGGGTGAACGCCCTGGCACCGGGATGGGTCCGGACCGACCTGACCACGGCCTTCTTCGCCGACCCCCAGGCCAACGCGGGCCTGCTGGCGGCCGTGCCCTCCGGCGTGCTCGGCGAACCCCTGGACGTGGTCGGCTCGGCGGTCTACCTCGCGGGTGACGCCTCGCGCGGGGTCACCGGGAGCTGCCTGGTCCTCGACGGCGGAACGACCTGCTTCGTCGGCGGCCCGCAGGTCCTCGGCCTCCTCCAGCACGGCCGCATCCCCGTCTGACCCACCACGCACCCGGAGGACCCACCGTGCCCGATCGCCCCGTGCTCCTGTTCCCCGGCCTCGGCGCTTACTCGCCGGGAGTGCTCAGGCAGGCCAGGAGCTCCTACGACGAGGTCGACGCCACCTTCGAGGAGATCGACGCCGCCGCCGCGCGGCTCGACGTGCCGTCGGTCCGCACCGCCCTGTTCAGCGGCGAACCCCGCTCGATCCGCCTGCTCCTGGCCGAGCCGGCCGAAGTGCTCCAACTGGCCATCTTCGGCGTCTCGGTGGCCGTGCACCGCATCCTCACCGCGCGCGGGGTGCAGCCCCGGTTGCTCGTCGGCCACAGCTTCGGCGAGATGGCGGCGCTGGTGGCCGCCGGGGCGTTCACCCTCGCCGACGGCGTCCGGATGGTGTGCGCCCGCGCGGCGGCGCTGACGCCGTGGGAGGGCCGGGGCGGGATGGCCGCCATCGGCGTGGACCACGAGACCGCCGGCCACGTGGCCGGGGTGCTGGACGAGCCGGACCTGGTGGTCGCCTGCCTGAACGCACCGCGCCAGACGGTGCTCGCCGGCCCCCTGCCCGCGCTCGACCGCGCCGAACGGCTGGCCTCGGGGCTCGACGTGCTCTTCGCCCGCCTGCACCTGCCCTACGCGTCGCACCACCCGACCATGCGGCCCGCCGTGGCGGCCTTCGCGGCCGGGATGCGGGGAGTGCGCCAACAGCCGCTCCGGCACGCCGTCTACTCGCCGATCCACGGCCGCCGCTACACCGACGACGACGACCTGAAGGCCGCCCTGGCCGAGTGCCTGGTGCTCCCGGTGCGGTTCACCGACGCGGTGCGCGACCTCCACGCCAAGGGCTGCACCACTTTCGTCGAGAGCGGTGCGCTCAACGCGTTGACCAAGTGCGTCGAGCAGACGGTCCCGAACGTGCGGACGGTCGCTCCCCTGGTCGATCCGCCGGCGGAGGACGAGGGGCTGCGCGCCGCCGCCGACACCGCCGGGCCGCCACCGGTGCGCGCGTCCCGCAACGGGCGGTCGCGGCCGAACCCCGGGCCGGCGGGCACTCCCCCGGAGGCGCTGGTGGTCGGTGTCGTCGACGAGGACCCCGCACCCGTCCAGCCGCCCGCACCCGTCCAACCGCCCGCGCCCGTCGACCCGGTTACGTCCGCCGAACCGCCCGCGCCCGTCGACCCGCCCGCGCCCACCGAAGCGGGCGGGTCCGACCGGGGCCGGGTCCTCGCCGAGTTGCGCGAGCTGTACGCCGACGCGCTGGAGTACCCGGCCGACCTGCTGACCGAGGACGCCCTCCTGGAAGCCGAGCTGGGGGTGGACTCGCTCAAGCAGACCTCGTTGCTGGGCCGGGTCGTCCAGCGGTTCGACCTGCCCGAGCACCCGGCCGAGCTGCCGGTGTGGGAGCTGCCGACGCTCGGGCGCATCGCGGACTACGTCACGGCGGCGGGGACGTCGCGGTGAGCGGGGAGTTCGCGGGTCGCGTGGTCCTGGTCACCGGGGGCGCGCGAGGGGTGGGCCGGGCCGTCACCACCGCGTTCGCCCACCGGGGCGCGCACGTGGTCGTCAACCACTTCCACGCCACCGAGGAGGCGGCGCGCCTGGTCGAGCGGCTGACCGCGCGGGGCGCGTCGGTGGAGGCGGTGCGCGCCTCGGTCGCCCGCCCCGACCAGGTCGACGCCCTGTTCGACGCGGTGGAGCGGCGGCACGGCGCGCTGGACGTGCTGGTGAACAACGCGGCGTCGGGGGCGCTGCTCCCGCTGGACCGGCTGCACGAGTCGCACTGGACCCGGGCCGTGGACACCAACCTGCGCGGCGGCCTGTGGTGCGCCCGGCGCGCGGCACCGCTGATGGCGCGGCGCGGGAGCGGGGCGATCGTGAACCTGTCCTCGGTGGGCAGCTCGCTCGTGATCGGCGACTACGCCACCGTCGGGACGACGAAGGCCGCCGTGGAGGCGCTGACGCGCTACCTGGCGGTGGAGTTCGCACCCGACGGCATCCGCGTCAACACGGCCTCCGGCGGCCTGCTGGACGGCGCGGTCGCCGGGTTGTTCCCCGACGCCGAGCGGATGGCCGAGCGGGTGCGGGAGTCGACACCGCTGGGGCACCGGCTGGGCCGGGAGGAGGAACTGGCCGAGCTGGTGGTGTTCCTGGCCTCGCCGGCCGCGTCCTGGATCACCGGGCAGACCGTGGTGGCCGACGGTGGTCTCTCCCTCGGTGCCTCGCTGTTCGCACCACCGCGCCGCACCCCGGCGGCGCGGGCGGGTGCGGAGGAGGCGCGCCCGGTGTCACGCGCCCGTGCGGCACCCGCCCGGGACGACGCGGTGGCGGTGGTCGGCGTCGGTGTGGTGACCCCCGGTGCGAACGACCCCGAGCAGTTGCGGCGGCTGCTGTCGGACGGGCGGAACGTCTTCCGCCGTCCCGCGCTGTTCGACGTGGAGTCGTTCTACTCGGCCGACCCCTCGGCCGAGGACCGGACCTACTCCCCGGAATCCGGTTTCATCACCGACTTCCGCCCCCACCCGGACCTGGTCGCGGAGCTGTCCGCCGATCCCTCGCTGAGCCGGGAACCCACCACGCTGTGGTTGCGCCACTGCCTGCGCACGGCGCTGGAAGGCGTCCGGCGCGACGCGCGGGACTCCTGCTTCGCGGCCTTCGGCTACACCGCCGACGGCAGCCAGGACCTCGAGACCCAGCTCGTGCTGTCCGGCTACCTCGCCCGGTTGGCCGACCGCCTGCCCGACGCGGCGGCGCGGGTGCTGCGGCAGCGCTACGACCGCCTGGGACAGCCGCCCCACGAGTTCCTGCCCCACCGCGTCGGCCGCAACGCCGTCGCGGGGCTGCTGCCGGACGAGACCGAGCTGGTCATGGTGGACACCGCCTGCTCCTCCTCGCTGTACGCCCTCGACCTCGGCGTCAAGGCGCTGCGGGAGGGCGCGGCCGAGATCGCCGTCTGCGGCGGCGCGTTCGCCTACAGCGCGCGCAACCTGGTGCTGTTCTCGAAACTGCGCGGGCTGTCCCGGTCCGGCACCGTGCGCTGCTTCGACCGGGCCGCCGACGGCGTGCTGTTCTCCGACGGGGCCGGTGTCGTGGTCCTCAAGCGCCTGGACCGCGCGCACGCCGACGGGGACCGCGTGCTCGGCGTCGTCGAGGGCGTCGGGTTGGCGGGCGACGGCCGGGGCAAGGCCATCTACGCGCCCAACGCCGAGGGGCAGGCGCTCGCCCTGCGCCGGGCCTACCGCGCGGCCGGGGTCGACCCGGCCGACGTCGGCTGGGTCGTCGCGCACGCGACCGGGACGCGGGCCGGTGACAGCACCGAGGTGGCCGCGCTGCGGGACGTCGCCGGGTGCGGTGGGCCGGCGCTGTTGTCGTCCAACAAGGCCGTGGTCGGGCACACCGGCTGGGCGGCGGGGCTGATCTCGATCAGCCAGGCGCTGGCCGGGCTCGCCCGGGACGAGGTCCCCGCCCAGCCCTACCTGGCCGACCCGATCGACGCGGTGGCCGGGAGCCGGTTCACGCCGCCGACCGGCGGGGCGGACCGGGCGGTGCCGAGGAGGCGCGACGGGCGTCGTCACGTGGGCATCTCGTCGTTCGGGTTCGGCGGCACGGACGCGCACCTCGTGCTGGGCGACGACCGCCCCGAGCGGCCGGGCCGCGACACCGCCGCGCCGGACGACGACGTGGTGGTCGTGGGCTGGGCGGCGGACGTGCCCGGCGGTGACCCCACCGCCTGGCTGCGCGGCACCGGACCGGCACCCGCCACGACCTTCGGCGACGACTACCCGCTGCCGGGCTGGCAGGAGGTGCGGTTGCCGCCCGCCACCCTGCGCGGCATGGACCGCACCCAGATCATGGTCCTGCGCGCGACCGCCGCGCTGCCGGCCGAGGTCCTCGGGGCGCTGGAGGAGCTGCACGACACCAGCGGGGTCGTGGTCGGGCACATGGGCCCCACCCGCCGCGCGGTGCACCACGCGCTGCGGTGCTACCTGGGCGACCTCGACCGCGCGCTCACCGACCACACGGCGTCGGACCCCGACCTCGCGGAGTCCCTGGACCGGCTGGGCGCGGAAGTGCGCGCCCTGGTCCCCGCCGCCACCGAGGACTCCTTCCCCGGCATCATGCCCAACATCATCGCCTCGCGCGTGGCCGCCGTCCGGAACTTCCGGGGGCTGAACGTGACGCTCGACGGCGGCCCGGACTCGGGTCTGGACGCGCTGCGCGCCGCCGAGCGGTACCTGCGCCACGGGGACCTCGACGCCGTCGTGGTGGCCGGGGTCAGCGGCAACACCACCGCCGAGTTCCGGCGGGTGCTGGAGTCGGCGGAGCAGACCGACCACCCGGCCGAGGGAGCGTTCCTGGTCGTGCTCGCCCGCGCGTCGACGGCGCGGAAGCACTCGCTGCCCGTGCGGGGCCGGCTGCGCACCCGCTTCGGCCGGGCCGACCCGGCGACCAGGGCGCACCGGCACGCTCCGCTGGCCGGTTCCGGCCGGACCTACCCGGGTGCCGATCCGCTGGTGGCGGTCGTGGCCCACCTGGTCGGCGGGCGCGGCACCACGACGGTGGGGTCGGCGGCGGACTCCGGTGCCCAGGTCGAACTCACCGCCGTCGATCCGGGCGCGAGCGAACCCGCTCCCGTGGAACCCGCCGCCGGAGAACCCGCCCCGGTGGGACCCGCCGCTGTGGAACCCGCCCCCGGAGAACCTGCCGCCGGAGAACGCGCGGCACCGCCCGAAGGCGCTCCCGTGCCGGCCGCACCCGGCAGGGCCGTCCTGACCCGCGTGGTCCGCCGGCTGGTCCCGGCCGCGCCGCGCCGGCTCCGGTCCGCGCTGCCGGCGGTCCCGCCGGGCTGCCTGGTCGTGCTCTCCCACCCCGGACTGCGCGAGGGCGTCCCGCTGCCCTCGGACGCGCGCGTCGTCGTCGCGCCCGAGGTCGACCAGGGGGTTCTGCCCCCGCCGGCGGAACTGGCCGCCCTGCTGCCCGGAGGAGGTCCGTTCGAGCACGTCCGCGTCCTGGTCCGGGTGGGGGCGGACAGCCGCCCGCCCACGGACCTCTCGGCGCTGGACCTGTTGCGCGGTGCGCACGACCTGGCTTTCCTGGCCGCCAAGGAGTGGCGGGGGCGGGCGAACTCCTCGTACGCGGTGCTGCTGACCGGTGCCGTCCGCGCGGGCACCCCGCACCCGGCGACCGGGCCGTTCACCGGGCTGGTCAAGGCGCTGGCGCGGGAGGCACCGCGCTCCCTGGTGTTCGCCGTCGCCACCGACCTGTCCGGTCCGGCGGCGGTGAGCCTGCTCGAACGGGAATCCGCCAGGGCGCACGACCTGGCCGTGGTGGTCCACGCGGGCGGGCAGCGCTCGGAGTACCGGTTGACCGAGGACCCCGCACCACCCGCCGACCGCGCCCTGCCCCGGGGCGGGGTCGTCGTGGCGGCGGGCGGCACTCGCGGGGTGACCGCCCGGCTGCTGGCACGACTGGCCGAGGAGGGCCGCCCGGAGGCGGTGTACCTGGTCGGCCGCCACGCCCCCGAGGCGGGCGAACCGCCTCCTCGGGCGGACTTCCTGGCCGCGCGCCGCCGCGAGGACCCGACGTCCTCGGTGGCGGACCTGGTCGCCGAGCACGACCGCCGGGCCGCGTCGGCCGGGGCGGCGCGCACCGTCGGCGAGCTCACCGCGCTCCTCGGGGCCGACCGGGTCCACTTCATCCGGTGCGACCTCACCGACGCCGCGCAGACCCGCGCGGCCGTCGACCGGGTGTTCGCCGAGCACCCGGCGGTGGACCTGCTGATCAACGCGGCGGGCGCGCACTCCGGCGGGCGCGTGGCCACCACCCCGCTCGCCACCGCGCGCACCGTGCGCGACACGAAGGTCCTGACCTACCTCAACCTGTGCGCGGCCTTCGCGGGCCGCCGGCCCGCCCGCTGGCTCAACGTCGGCTCGCTGCTCGCGGTGCTGGGCCGGCCGGGAGAGGCCGCCTACTGCTCGGCCAACGACGTGGTGGGCGTCGCGGCGCACTGGCGGGCCGCCGCGCACGGCGGGGACGAGACCACGGTGGCGTCGCCGCTGTGGGACGAGTCCGGGTTCGCCGCCGAGCCGGTCGTGCGGGACCTGCTGCGCGGGCAGGGCGCGCTGACCGGCGTGTCCGACCGGGAGGGCGTGGACCTGGTGCTGGGCGAGCTGCGCCGCGGAATGCCCGACGCCGAGGTGACCTACCTGGGGCCCGCCGAGAAGCGGTTGCTCGCCGCCGGCCGGCGGCACGCCGTCGAGGTCGTCCCGGACGCCGGCGGGCGCGCCCTGGTCTGGTGCCCGGACCCGGAGGAGGACGGCTACTTCCGGCACCACCGGCTGCACGGAGCGCCCACGCTGCCCGGTGCGTGGATCACCGAGCTCGTCGTCGCCGCGAGCCTGCGCGGCGACCGCGCCGGCGTCCCGGTGGCGGTGGGCGGGCTGGAGTTCTCCGTGCCCCTGACCGTCCTGGGCCCGGTCGGGCGCACGTGCACGGTCGAGGTGTCCGACGAGGGCCGCGACCGGGTCCGGGTGCGGGTGCTCGCCGACGTCGTCGCGCCCGGCGGACGAGTGGTGCGCCGCGACCGGTCGCACGCCGGCGCGGTCGTGCACTTCGCCGCGCGACGCCCGGTTCCGCCACCGCACGCCCCGCCGGGGGACGCGCTCCCCGGTGCGGGGTTCCGCTACGACGCGGCGGGGCCCGTGGCGCTCGGCCCGCCGTTCGCCTGCCTCGCGGACGTGCGCGCCGGAGCGGGCCGGGCGCGGGCGTGGTTCCGCCCCGCGCTGGACCGGTGGGCCGAGCGGCTGGCAGGTCTGCGGTTGCCGGTCCTGCTGGTGGACGCGCTGATCCAGTGCTCGCTGATCGCGGGACCCGAGCACGAGGCCGGCGGACCGCTGCCGGTGCCGGTCGGGGTGGACCGGGTGGAGTGGTTCACCGACGCCAACGACGTCGAGCTGCTCGACCGGCACGGTGGCGGTATCGCCGTGGTCGCGGCCGACGGCGGTGCCGTCGCCCTGGCACCGGACGGCACTCTCCTGGTCCGGCTGACCGGGGTGCGCGCCGCGCGCCGCACGTCCGCGAGGGAGGTCGGCCGTGCCGTCCGATGACGAGTTCCGCGAGGTGCTGGCCGCGTTGTCCCGGCACGAGCTGTTCCGGCCCCGCGACGGCCTGGACTACCGGCGGCGCTGCGAGCTGACCTACGACAGGCTCCGCGTCGTCGGCGAGCACCTGCCACCGGGCAGCGCGCTGCTGCGGGACCTGCCCAGGCTGTTCACCGCGCTGGAGTGGGCGGCGGTGGCCGACCCGCCGCTGTTCCTGGCGCTGACGCTGCACGTGTGCCTCAGCCTCGGCGCGATCGTCGAGTTCGGGGGCGACGGGGCGGAACGGCACGTGCGCGAGCTGGACGCCATGTCCAGCTTCGGTGCCCTGCTCGTCACCGAGGTCGGCCGGGGCAACAGCCACCTCGGCATCCGGACGGTGGCCGAGCACGACCCGGCCACCGGCGGGTTCCGGCTGCGCACCCCGGACGAGGCGGCGCGCAAGTTCATGCCGAACGTGGGGCTGGCGAACGTGCCGAAGATCGGCGTGGTCTACGCCCGGTTGCACGCGCACGGGCGGGATCACGGCGTCTTCCCGTTCGTCACACCGATCCGCACCGCCGACGGCACACCGGACGGCGTGCACGTGACGCCCCTCCCGGAAGCACCGCTGCTGCCGCTCGACTACGCGGTCATCTCGTTCGACGACCTGCTGCTCCCGCCTGCGGCGCTGCTGTCGGACACCGCCCGGCTCGACGCCGCCGGAACCCTCGACGACCCCCTCGGCGATCCGGAACGCCGTCTGCGCCGGTCGCTGGACATCCGCCACAACGCCTGGGTCGCGTCGGCGGCGGCACTGGCCGCCGTCACCAGGGCGGGTGTGGTCAACGCCCTGCGGCACGCGCGGACCAGGACCACCGTGTCGCCGTTCACCGCCGAGCGCGCCGTCCTCGACCACCGCGCCCACCAGCGTCCCCTCTTCGCCGCGCTGGCCGACTGCTACGCGTTGACCCGCGTGGTGGACAAGGTCAAGGCCGCGCGCATCCGGTCGCAGGGCCGGGAATCCGCCGGTGACGACGGTTCGTGGCTGTCGGAACCGGCGTTGAACCGCACGTACGGCCTCGTCAAGGCGTACGCGAGCGACGCGGCGGGCAGGATCGTCACCGAGTGCGGGCTCAGGTGCGGGGCCCACGGCATGTTCACCCCCGGCCGGTGGGTCGAGTACCAGGGGCTGGCCCACATGCTGGGCCCCGCCGCGGGGGACGGCTACCTGATCGTCCTGGAGGCCGCTCGCGCCATGGCCTCCGGCGACCACTACGCGCCACCGCCGCCGGAGGACCGCGCGGCCGGGGACCCGCTCGACCCGGCCTCGTGGCCGGTCCTGGCTCGCACGCGGGAAAGACTGCTGCACCAACGGCTGGTCGAGCGGATGGAGCTGGCCCGCGGACGCGGGCAGACGGGGTTCGAGGCGTGGAACAACCGGGCTTCGTCGGGGGTCGAGTTCGTCGAGGCGCACGTGGCGCGGCTCGTGCTCGAAGCCGTCGCGGAGGTGCCGGCGCAGGCGCGCACCGGGCCGGCGGCCCGTCTGGCGGACGCGCTGCACGCGCTGCACGCGGTGCGCGAGCTGACCGCGCACGCCGGGTTCCACCTGCGCGAAGGTCTGCTCACCGGCGAGCAGGTGGACCGGCTCGCCGGGCGCGACAACGAGCTGTGCGACCGGGTGCTGGCCGACCTCGGTGCCGTACCGCACCTGCTCGACGTCCCCGAGGAATTCCGCCACCCCGCTTTGTCGCCGTGAATTCGATCCCACAGAATGAACGGCGACCGGCGGAACCATTCACGGTGACCGGTCATAAGGGTTTACGTGAACGGCCGAATGGAGGATTTCCGGCACTCCGGCCGGATGGGAAACTATTGTGCAGTGGCAGCTACCCGGGTGGTTCGGCCGAGGAGTTCCCGCCCATGTCCGCAACCTCCTCCGAGAATGACGAAGAGGCTGGTCACAGCGTAGTGAAGCTGCTACGGCAGGCGCAAGCCCTACAACAGGAGGCCCAGCGGCTGATCGCTCGCGCGGAAGAGGTGAGCCGACGGGAGCAGGCCGTGGTCCGCCACCTCTCCGGTGCCGGCACGGCGGTCTGGGCCGGCTTCACCGGACGCGAAAGAGGGGTGGCGGAATTGCTCACCCAAGGCCTGTCGAACCGGATGATCGCGCGCCGCCTGGACATCTCCGAGAGAACCGTCAAGAACCACCTGAACTCGATTTTCCACAAGCTCGGCGTGGCCGACCGGACCCAGGCGGTGATCGTGCTCATGCGCGGGGCGTGACCGAGGGCCGTGGAGCCCGTGCCGCCGAGGCGGTCACGGGCTCCACGGGTCTCGCGCGATCAGCAGTCCGGGATCACCGGACCGTGAGCGTGTACTGCGCCGTCCCGGTCTCGCCGGCGCTGTCCGCCCGCCGGGCGAGGCTGGCCGCCGTGGCGGGCGACCACGCCGAGACCGGGAGGCTCTACCGGGAGGCCATCGCCCCGCACCGGGGCCTGGGCCTGCCCTACCGGGCCACCCAACTCGCCGAGCAGGCCGAGGGCGACGCCCTCACCGACGCCGCGGTGATCGACGCGCTGGCCCGGTCCTACGACTCCCCGGGTGCCACCGTCGACGCCGCCCGTTGCCGCCACCGCATCCGCAGCAGCGGCGTGGCCACCCCGTCACCTCGCGGCAGGCGCGGCTACGGGAGCGAGCTGTCCCCGCGTGAGCAGGACGTCGCGCGCCTCCTGGCAGGCGGCCACACCAACCGGGAGATCGCCCAAGCCCTGTTCCTCTCCCGCCGCACGGTCGAGGACTACGTCGTCACAGTCCGCCGCGAGCTCAACGCCCGCTCCCGCCACGACGTCCGCTACTGACGGGCCGGAGACGGCACCGGGGCCCGGGAACTTTTGGCCCGCAGACCTGTCTGTGTCCATCCGCAAGTGCTGAGCCCGACACCGGAACCCGAGCGTGTTTTGCTGCTCAGGGCGGTGAGTGTGAGGGGTTCAGCCCGCACCCGGACGCCCGTTCGGGGGACGCGTCGCGACACGCCAACCAACGATGTGGCAACCCGTGACCGGATCGCTACCGTTCGCGTATGACTGTGCCTCAGACCCTCTTCACCACCTACGCCAACAACGTGCTCCAGCGCACCATCCCGGAATTCTTCCGCAACCTCGACGCGGACGACAGCGAGAAGCTCAAGCAGTCTTTCGACTCCGACGCGACACTGCTGGTGGACGGCAAACCCATCCACGGCGCGGTCGCCATCGCCGAGTACCTGGTGAAGTACAGGACCGAGCACGCGCTCGTGGGCGTCGAGGCCCAACCGCTCGGCGTGGAGAAGTTCGACGCGCAGAAGCACGACCTGATCGTCCTGGCGATGGGGTACGTCAGGCCCGCCGGGTCACGAGGGGAGGGTGAGCCGTTCGCGTTCACGTTCCGCTTCGACTCCGGTACCGACGCGCTGATCGCGAGCGGCGTCTACCGGATCATGCGGCGACCCGGTCTGGACCTCGGACAAGGAATGACGCCGATCGACAAGATGTAGTCCGCATCGGAGCGGCCCTGGACCGGCGGTCACCTCGGACGCGGCCCGTTTCCGGTGCTACCCCCACGGAGGTACGGGAACAACGGCGTCAGGGTGACGACTGCGCGTTGTCGCGTTCGTAGTTTGTTCCCCATGAAGAGAACTCGCACGATTGTGATCGCGTTGTGTGTCGCCGTGGGGGTTTCCACCGGTGGTGTGGCGTCGGGTGCGCCGGCCTCGTCGAGGACCTTGCAGCGGGACGCCGACGTGTTAGTCGCGAACGGCGCACCGGGCGTGCTGGTCGAACTGGTCACACCGCGCGGCGGGGTGAAGGTGCGCAGCGGCCGAGGGGATCTGAGGACCCAGGCTCCCGTGCCGTGGAACGCGAAGTTCCGGATCGGCAGTTTCACCAAGACCTTCCTGGCCGCCACCCTCCTCCAGCTCGTGGGAGAGGGACGACTGTCCCTTGAGGACAGTGTCGACCGCTGGCTTCCCGGTCTGGTCTCGGGCAACGGCAACGACGGCCGCGCGATCACCGTCCGCCAGTTGTTGCAGCACACCAGCGGCCTGCCGGAATACGTGGCGGGGATGCCGGACCTGTTCGACGAGAAGGGTTTCCGGCACGCCCGGTTCACCACCCTCGAACCGGAGGACGCCGTGCGGCTCGCGCTGCGCTCCGCGCCGGACTTCCCGCCCGGCACGGGCTGGAACTACTCCAACACGAACTTCATGCTCGCCGGGATGATCCTCGAAAAGGTGACCGGCCGCACCTGGCAGCACGAGGTGACCGCGCGCATCGTCCGTCCGCTCGGCCTGCACCACACCTCGACCCCGGGAACCTCCCCGTTCATCCCGCATCCGCACGCCAGGGGCTACGACCGGTTCCCGGAGGAGGGGCCGGGCGGCGAAGTCGGGTACCGGCCGGTGGTCGACGTGACGGTGATGAACCCGTCGTGGGGCGGCCCGGCCGGTGCGATGATCAGCACCACCGAGGACGGCAACGAGTTCCTGCGCGCGTTGATGGACGGCAGGGTGCTGCGGCCGGCGCAGTTGGCGGAGATGAAGCGCACCGTGCCCACGACCGAGGGCAGGGCCGAGTACGGGCTGGGCTTGATCAAGACGCCGACGGCGTGCGGCAGCGCGTACTCCCACGGCGGCACCATCCACGGGTTCCGCACCCGCAACGGGGTCACCGAGGACGGCAGGCGCAGCGTGGTCGTGTCGGTGAACACCCGGACACCGATCGCCCCGGACGGCACGGTGCAGCCGGACGGACCTGTCGAAGCGCTCATCGAACACGCCCTCTGCGGCACGAGCTGACCGTTTCCGAGCCAGGACACGGTCTGGCCGCCCGCGCGACTTCACCTCGCGGGCGGCCAGACCGGTTTTCAGCTCTTCCCGGCGCGGCGCTTGCGGCTCACGAACGTGAGCACCGCGCCCGCCGCGAGTGCCAGGGCACCGACGAGGATCGCCCACGGCAGGCCGGACACCCCGGTGTCGGCGAGGGAATCCGGCGGGGCCGGGTTGTTCGGGGCCGGCGTCGTCGGCGGCACGGTCGTCGCGGGCGGGGCGGTGGTCGGCGTGGTGGACGGCGGCGGCGGGGGGATGTGCACGCCGGCGTCGATCGTGTGGTCGACCTCCCCGGGGTTGGCCGGTGCCGTGACGGGCGCGGTGCC
The DNA here is from genome assembly GCF_040640215.1 of Actinosynnema sp. NPDC023587. Taxonomy (NCBI): domain Bacteria; kingdom Bacillati; phylum Actinomycetota; class Actinomycetes; order Pseudonocardiales; family Pseudonocardiaceae; genus Actinosynnema; species Actinosynnema sp. NPDC023587. Next base: position 29,245 of record NZ_JBFABG010000008.1, read on the forward strand.
GCTGCACAACTGCCCGGTCGTCGGCGGGTCCACGTTGGAATCGTGCACCCGGTCGCTGCCCACCACCGGGAGCGTGAACCTCAGGTCGGTGGCGGGCGGCTGCTCCGGCACCTTCCCGGTGTTCGCGGTGCACACGTTGAACCGCACCGTGTACTCCGCGCCCGGCGTGAGCTCGTAGGCGGCACCGACCCCACCGAAGTAGTACTCGCCGGCCGCGTCGGTCTTCGTGGTGGCGACCTGGTTCCCGGTGGAGTCCAGGAGGTCGATCGTCGCGTCCGGCAGTCGCACGTCCGCCGGGTCCTGGACGCCGTTGTGGTCACCGTCGAACCAGACCAGGTTGCCGATCTGGATCGGCGCGTTCGCCGCCTGGTACGCGATGGCCCCGAGGCCGCCGGCCTTGCCGAAGCCGTTCTGGTTCGAGCCGACGAACTCGTACGCGTTGGCCGTGGGGTTGTTGCCGGGCCCCTCCCCGCTCGTGATGCCGTAGTAGCCGGTCCCGCCGGTGGCGACGTTGACGGTCGGGTCCATCTGCGTGCTGACGACCCACTGCTGCTGCGGGATGTAGGCGACCGACCCCTGGGCGGCTTCCTGGTGCGCCGCGAGTCCCGCCGGACCCTGCTGGGAGAAGTAGTCGCCCGGGAAGTACTCGACCACGCCGGCGGCCTGACCACCGTCGTTCAGGACGGCCGCGTGGTCGGGGCACGTCCCGGTGCCCTCCCAGGAGTAGCCGCCGTCGGGATTGGCGCAGGCCATGGTGATGTCCCCGCCCGAGAAGCCGTTCTCGGTGGTGTCGTCACCCGGTCGCGGGTCGAGCGAACCCCAGCCGGTCGCGTCCATGAACCGGTCGCGGAAGCCGAGGATCATCGACCCGTCCCGCGCGAAGGCCAGGCTGCCGAGCTGCGGCTGCGGGTCGATCAGCGCACCGCCGCCGGTGTCGTGCTCGTCCCAGGCGGACAGGTCGGTGTTCCACGGGTTCCAGCCGTTGGTCTGGCCGGGGATGGACCGGCCGGCGAGGACTTCACCGCGCTGACCGGTCAGCGTCCGGGTCAGCACGGCGGTGAACTCCGTGCCGTTGTAGGCGTAGACCACGACCTTGAGGTCCGCACGGTCCTGCGTGCTCTCCGCGCTGCACACACCACCCACGTACAGGGTGTTGTCGTGCGCGAGGAGCGAGAACGGCCGCCAGTCGGTGGCCGCCGCGCAGCCCGGGTCCGGGATCGGCACGGTGGCCCGGGGTGCGGCGGCGGTGGCCGCCGTGGCGTCGAAGCTGACCAGGCTGCGGGTCAGCAGGTTCACCGCGTGGAGCGTGGAACCGTCCTCCGACAGGGTCAGGCCGCCGATGCCCTCCTTGCCGGGGGCCTGGGTGAAGCCGGCGTCCTTGATGACGTTGGTGGTGTCGTGGGGCGTCACCGAGGCACCCGGCACCTTCGCGAACAGGGTCGGCGCGCCGCCGCCGTCGACCGGCACGGTGTAGATCGCGTCCCCGCCCTCCGGCCCGTACAGGGCGTGCCGCCGGGCGAACGCGCTCTGGAACAGCCGCTGCCGGTACTTGTCGTAGGCCAGCCCGAACGTCGTGCCCACCTGGGCCTGGGTGGCCAGCGTGGTCGGGCACGCGACGGAGCCGGGGCACGTGCCCCGGGTGTCCACCCCGAACGCCACCAGGGCCCGGGTGTCCGTGCCGGCGGCACCGTTCTGGACCGGCACGAAGTACCGGGAGTCCGGCAGCGCGTAGTGGTGGGGGTTCCACACGCCGGTGATCACCGAGGCGTCCTTGCCGGCCGACACGTCCACGAAGGTGGTGAAGCTGTCGAAGTGGTTCTCGGCCGTCGAGGCGGGTGCCGCCAGGAGGTATCCGTCGTAGGGCACCGGGATGGTGACGTCGACGCGGTAGTGGCCGCCGGCCAGCTCCGGGGACGGCGGCACCACGACCTTCCCGGCGGCGTCCGTGGTGCCGGTGACGTGGTGGCCCTCGCGGTCGGAGACGTCGACGTGCATGCCGCGCTGCGGTACGTCCATCGCCGTGTTGATCACACCGGTGCCGAAGAAGTCCCGTAACACCTGGACGGTCAGCGTGCCGTCCTGCGGTGACGAGGCCGCTGTCCCGGCCGTCACCCCGGTGATGGCGCTGCACGCCAGCAGCAGGCCGGCAAGCCCCACCCGCGCCGGTCGAACCGAGCGCCACCGGGTTGTCCGGGTCATCGCATCCCCTCGCGGAAGTCGTCGTGAGCCGTCACAGACAACCAGAAGGGGTACCCGCGTGGGCCGGGTGATCGGGTGAATCAGGGGGTGAATCAGGGTGGCTGTTAGGGTCCCGCCGCGTGCCGAGCATGCGAGTCCCACGACGTCCGCGGCGGCGGTGGTCGACGCCCCGCTGGGCGGTGGTCCTGATCGGTGTCGCGGGGGCCGCGGCGATCGGGGTGGCGACGTTCCTGGTCGTCGACCCCGGCTCGGCTCCCCCGGGTCCGCGTCCGCTGACCTCGGACGAGGTGGACCGGCTGGCGATCACGCGGTTCCGCAACTACGAGGCCGGTGGCCGCGCGGTGACGATCACCGTGCCGACCACCGCCGGCGGGCTGGTCGTCACCGGGTCGATCGACTACCGGGCCGGGCTCGGCTACGCGGTGGTGCGCGGCGCGGGACGCGACACGTCCGGCAACGGGCTGATCCAGTGGAACGCCACCACCGTGCTCGTCCACCCGGTGGCGGACGCCCCGCCGGAGGCACCGGCGTCGCCGCCCGCGTCCGGGTGGCACCGCCGGCCGCTGCTCACCTCCGGCAGCTCGCTGGACAGCGCGCTGCTGATCGCGCTCAACCTCGGCAGCGACCGGCCGGACAACGCCGAGCTGCTGCCGCAGAACGGTGCCGCCTGGGTCAGGCACGACCAGGTGGGCGACCACCGGGTCGACGTGATGAGCGGCCCGGCCGCGCGGGGCAGACCCGGCACCGCGGGAAACGTCCGCTACTGGGTCGACCCGGACGGCACCATGCACCGCGTGCGGGCCGACGTGGACTCCGAGCCGCAGCCGGTGGTCATCGATTTCGACGCCCGGCGGTACGTTCCGGTCCAGCCGGCACCCGGAGCCACCCCGACGCGGTAGCCGTCCCAGCCGCGACAGCCGCCTGATGCGGTAGTCGCCGCTCAGGGCGTCCGCACCAGCGCGCCTTCGGCCAGCAGCGACGCCGGCGGGAGCGGGATCGCCGCGATGTCCGGCAGTGCGGGAGCGGCCGGGACGGCGGTGCCGCCGGCGGTGGTGGCGTTCGGGAGCTGGGGTTGTGCGGCGGGCGCGGCCACGTCGGTGAACGGGATGCCGCGCGGGGGCTTCGGGCTCGTCCACGTGCCGGACGGGGACTGGTCGGTGGCCGGGCACGCCGCGATCGTCACGAGTCCGGCGGGCACGGTTGTCGCGAGGTCGTTGCCGCGCAGGCAGTTCCCGCGTCCCCGGGTGGCGGTCGGGAACGTCCAGCCGACGTCGACGCCGTTGGCGGCGAAGGTGTTGTCGACGATCTGGTTGCCCTCGGGCGGCAGGTCGGCGGTCGCCGTGATCACCACGCCGGCGTTGGCGTTGCCGTCGATCCGGTTGCGGAGGACCTGGTTGCCGCTGCCGCCGTCGATGCCGACGCCGATCCCCCAGCCCCCGTCGGCCTGCTCGGGCGTCGCCACCTGCTGGTTGGCCGCGATCAGGTTGCCCACGACGACGGCGTCCCGCTGCGGGAGCAGCTTCTCCTGGTGGTCGGAACCGGTGGTGAGCCCGACCCGGTTGCCGACGAAGCGGTTGCCCACCACGTACATCTCGCCGCCGGCGTTGGTGCCCTCGTACCCCACCGCGTTGAGTTCGGCGGTGTTGTCGCGCACCACGATGCGACAGGGTTTGCACTGCCCGACGTAGATCCCCGAGTCGGCCGACCCGGACGCGTACGAGTGCTCGATGACACCGTCCTGGGCGGAGAACGCGTAGATGCCGTACAGCCCGTTGCGGGTGGCGGTCACGTGCGAGACCAGGAACGACTTCAGGAAGGTGACCGGCTCGTCGCCGGTGTCGTAGCCGCCCTGGCCCGGGGTGCCGGCCGCCGCCTTCGCCGAACCGGTGACCAGGACGCCGTTCTGCGTGTTGTTCCGCACCGTCAGGTTCTCCACGGCCACCCCGGGCGCGGTGACGACGATGCCGTTGGGCCGCCGCAACTGCCCGTCGACGACGACCGCGTCCCGGGACTCGCCGCGCAGCGTCACCTGAGGCCGGTCGACCTCGACCGACTCCCGGTAGACGCCGGGTGCCACCAGCACGAGGTCGCCGGGCCGGGCGAGGGACACCCCGGCGGAGATCGTCGGGGCGTCGGCCGGCACCCGGATCGTCACGTGCGTGCCGGGCGGTCGCGTGCCGGTGCCCGTTCCGTCATCGCCCGCGCCACACCCGGAGAGGACGAGCGCCGGCACCGCCACGATCACGGCAAGCCCGAAGCGAAGCATGGGCCCAGTCTGGCACGACCGCCGGATTCGCCTGTGGTAGGGCGAATCTGGCACCCTCCACACCGTGCGCCGAGCCGAAGACCACCCGTCACGCCGCGCGTTCCTCGGTGCCGGTGCCACCGTGCTGGCCGCCGGCCTCACCGCCGCGTGCGAACCGGGTGCCGCCCGGCCGGACCAGCGCGACGCCCCTCCGGCCACCACCGCCGTACCGCCCACGGGCCCGCACCAGGCGGGCATCACGCTCCCCCGCGAAGCCCAGCCCAACCTGCTGGTCGTGGTGGCCGACGTCGTCGACGGCACGGCCGTGGGCGCGCTGCTGGCCGAGCTCGGCGAGGCGGTCCGCGCCCTCGCGTCCGGGACCGATTCCCGGTCGCTGGGCCTGCCGCCGGGCGATCTCACCGTCACGATCGGGGTCGGGCCCCGGCTCGTGCGCCTGGCCGATCCCGCCCTGCCCGGCGCGGTGGACCTCCCGCGGTTCTCCCACGAGCGGATCGCCCCGCACGCCCGTGGCGGCGACCTGCTGGTGCAGGTCTGCGCGGGTGACGCGGTCGTCCTGTCGATCGTCGCCGCAGCGCTGCTGGACCAGGCCGGTGACCGGGTGCGCGAGCGCTGGAGGCAGTCCGGGCGACGCGGTTCGGCCGTTCCGGTGAACCAGGACTTCACCGCGCCACGAAACGTGTTCGGCTTCATCGACGGCATCGTCGGCCCGCAGACCGACGCCCAGCAGCGACGGGACCTGTGGCTGGCCGGGCCGCCCCCGGTCGCCGGCGGCACCCTCGCCGTGTTCCGGCGCATGGAACTGGACCTGGCGCGGTTCGCCGCACTGCCGGTGGCCGACCAGGAGGCGGTTTTCGGCCGACGCCGGGACGACGGCGCACCCCTCTCCGGCGGCACCATCGCCGCCGATCCGCACCTGGGTGCGAAAACGCCGGACGGGCGCTACCTCATCCCCGCCGACGCCCACCTCCGCAAGGCACACCCCAACGCGGCCGGTGTCGGCCTCATGCTGCGCCGCTCCTACAGCATCGACGACCCCGCACCCGGCCTGCTCTTCGTCAGCTTCCAGAACGACATCCGGACGTTCACCACCACCCTCACCCGGATGGACAACGGCGACGCGCTCCTGCCGTTCACCACCACCACCGCAAGCGCGAGCTTCCTGATCCTCCCCGGGTTCGACCACCAGCACCCGCTCGGTGCCACGCTGTTCCGCCAGCGGTCAGAGCGAGTCGGTGCGCCGACACCGACCACCTAGAGCACACCGAGTTCGTAGGCCCGCATCAGCGCGCCCTCGCGGCTGGAGGCGTCGAGCTTGCGGTAAGCGCTTTTCACCTGCGTGCGCACGGTGTTGACCGACACGACGAGTTTGCGCGCGACCTCCCCGACGGTCAGGCCGGCGTCCAGTTCGGTGAGCACCACCTGTTCCCGGTTGGACAGCTCCACCAGCTCGACGCGTTCCGGGAACACGGGCCGGGCCAGGGCCAGGCGCTGGGCCGCCTCGTCGGTCAGCGGCAGGTCGCCCAACCGGATCACCGCGTCGCGGTCGACCGGTGACAGCGTGGCCAGCGACAGCACCTCCTCCGGCGGGCGCACGCGGCGGAGGAGGACGAGTGCTTGGCGCGCCTCGTCCCGGTCGCCCATGCGCAGTGCGGCAACCGCCTTGAGCAGCAACACCTGCCGGACGTCCCGACGCGAGGTGGTTTCGTGCCACGAGGTGCGCGAGGCCATCGCGCGGACCACCTCGTACTCGCCGTTGAGCAGGCGCAGCCGCGCGGCGGGCAGCGCCGACCACGTCCCGTGCGGGTCCGTCTCCTTGATCAGGCGCAGTGCGCGGGTGGCCTGCCCGGTGGCGATCAGCAGCTCGACGTGGGCGCGGCGGATCACCCGGGCGGCGGTGCCCTGCGCGACGAGTCCGGGCGCGTGCCCGAGCGGGAGCGTGCCCAGGTGGGCCAGCGCCGCCGCCGGGTCGCCGAGGTGCAAGCCGTGCGCGAACACCAGCGCGGCCACGAAGGGCCAGACCTCCAGTTGCCCGGTGCCGTCCCCGGTCGTCGCCAGGCTGTCCACCAGGGCCGTCTCGTCGTAGCGGTCCAGCGCGTCCCACCCCTCGGCGATCGTGCCGCCGGCGGTGAGCAGGAACCGGACCCGTTCGGAGGGCGACTCGAAGCCGCGCATCCGGTCGAGCCACTGGCGGGCGAGGGCACCGTGGCCGAGGTGCGCGAAGGTCATGGCGAGGTTCGCGGCGGCGTTGAGGGCGGTGGCCGCCGTCTCCGGCTCGACCGTCGCGCGCTCGTAGGCCTGGCGGTACAACTCCACCGCAGCCGGGAAGTCGTCCATCAGCGACCGGGTCAGACCTCGTTGCAGGGCGAGCCACCCGGGACGCGGTTCCGCGTCGCCGCCGGGCAGGGACCCGAGGTGCGCCGCGCGGGTCGTGAGCCGCTCGCCCAGTTCCTCGGCCTCGGTGCTCGCTCCGCGCATGCGCAACCCGATCATCGCCGCCGTGCCGACCGTGACGAGCGTGGCGGCCGACGTTTCCGCCGCGATGTCCATCCTCGCCGCCAGGCGGGTGCCGAGTTCGGTGTAGTGGCGCAGGTAGGGCCTGAGCTCACCGGCTTGCGGCTGGTTCACCGCGTGGTAGGCGCTGATCCACGAGATCATCAGGCGCGGGCGGGCGCGCAGCTCCTCGTCCGGCACCTGGCCGATCACGAACAGCAGCCGGCTCGCGAGATCTCCCTCCACGGCGAGGATGTGCCGGTCGCACAGGGCTTCGAGCGCGGTCCAGTCGCGGTCCTCGGCGATCCTGTCGAGCATTCCCGGCAGGTCGGTCGCGGGCGGACGAACGGGCGGCGTTCGACGCGGCACCGTCTCCGCCACCCGGGGACCGGGCCCGTGGATCTCGTTCGAAATCATGAGGTGCTCAGATTTCCGCCTCGCACTCGTGTGGACAAGTCATCACCTTGGCACTCGGACACAACTGTCGTCATGCCCGACAACCGGGTGAACTTGACCACTAACGAGTGAACGACCCGCGAAAAGGTCGAGCACCCCTCATGACCCATCAGAATGATGACCCGGCGGTGACCACGACCCGAGAAGTTCCACCGGTGAAATGCGGGACGATTTGGAGAATGGGGGCGCGGCCGGTCGTTCCGGCCACGCCCCTTCCGACGGGCACTGCCGAGGAAACGGTGCCGATCCCCGACAGGTCCTCAAAGGACGTGGGTTCGATCGGGAAGCGCACGGCCCGGGAACTCCCGGCCGTCGCGTGACGTCAGGGCGTCAGCTCACGCAGGTCGCGCTTGCCCGCACGGTCGCCGAGTACAGCGAGGTGCTCGGGTGCTCGACTAGCTTGATCAGCCCGTACCGCCAGCCCACGCAGTCGACGCCGGCGGCGAGGACCGCGCCGCGCGCGTAGTCGGAGGCGAGCTCGATCGCCGCGTCGCTGCCCCGTGCGGTGGCGGTCTGCGTGGAGGACCGGGGCACCGGGTAATCGGCGGCAGAGGCCGACGACACCGGGTTCACCAAGGCCGTGACGATGACGGCCGACAGGAGGAGAGGTCTCATGACCGCGATCCTGGCAGTCCGGAACCCCGCCCGAAACGGCCGATTCGGGCAATGGGCCGGCCCCGCCGCAGGGCCTCTTCGGGGGTCTCCGCGATCGGCCGTTCCGTCGCGGACCGCTTGTGCCGCACCCGAATGCGAGGTGTTCCCGATCACGTCGCCATTCCAGCGCGGGCAGACGCGCACCTTCTGGACCGTCCACTCCGGAACCCGAATTTCGATGCCCCCGGCGTGGCCCGTGCGAGTCGGCGCACGGCTCTGATCGCCCTGGGGGGTCGGATGGTGCGCGGTGGGTCGGAGGGGCGGCTGACCGGTGCCCGCCCTCGTCCGGATTCCGGACAGACCGGGTGGGCGGGTGCGGTGCCTTGCACCCCAACGGTTGCTGCTGCCATGCTTCTTCGGCCGTGGGACGGTGCCATCGCGCGGGGACCAGGGGGCCCGCGACCCGCGCACCTCGTTCGCCGCGTCTCGCGTGCGGTGTGCCGCTCCCCCGCTCATCGAGAGGACGACCGCGTGAACCCGTTGCTGCTGCCCATCGTCGCCGTGCAGGGGATGGTGGTGCGGTCGAGGACCGAAGTGCTGCCCGAGGCCACCGGTCCCACCACCGGCTCCACGGGCGACGGACCGGACCCCTTGCGCCTGGGCGTCCTCGGCGAGTCGACCGCGGCGGGCGTCGGCGCGGACAACCACGACGAGGGCATCACCGGTCGCCTGGCGCAGGAGCTGGCCGCGCGGTCGGGCCGGGACGTGACGTGGGAGGTGGTGGGGCGCAACGCGGCCACCGCGCGCCGCATCCGGCACCGCCTGCTGCCCGAGCTGCGCGGGACCTTCGACGTGACCGTGCTGCTGGCGGGCGTCAACGACGTGCTGGGCCGCCGTTCCGCGCGGGAGTGGGGCGAGGACGTCGCCGCCGTCGTGGACGACCTGGCGGGCCGGTCCGAGCGGGTCCTGATGACCGGTATCCCGCCGTTCGACGTGTTCCCGGCGCTGCCGGGCACGCTGGGGCGCTTCCTCGCCGAGCACGCCGCCAAGCTGGACGCGGTGTCGCGCGAGGTGTGCGCGGCACGGCCCCAGGCGACGTGGATCAGCTCCACCGAGATCCTCCACCGCGAGGTCGAGCGCAGCGGGCCGGACTTCTTCGCCCGCGACCGCTTCCACCCCTCGGCGCTCGGCTACCACCGCTGGGCCGAGGCCATCACCGAACACCTCGTGCCGTGAGCGGCGACGACCTGCCGTTCATCGACGAGCACCGCGTGCTCGTCGCCGCCCCGGCCGACGTGGTGTGGCGGACCCTGGGCAGCTACCTGGCGAGCCCGCGGTTCTCCGGCTCGGAGGTCTACGCGCGCCTCGTCGCCGCCGAGCCGAGCCGGGCCTCCGGCACACCGCTGGCGCAGGGCTCGACGCTGCCGGGCTTCCGGGTGGCCGAGGCCGTGCCGGGACAGCGCGTGCGGCTGACCGGCCGCCACCTGTTCTCCCGGTACGCGCTCACCCTGTCGGTCACGCCCGAGACGGGCGGCACGACGCTGAGCGCGCTCTCGCACGCCGAGTTCCCCGGACCGCACGGCCTGGTCTACCGGGGGCTGGTCATCGGCACCGGCGCGCACCGGGTCTTCGTGCGCCGCCTGCTGCACTCGGTGCGCAAGCGGGCCGAACACGCCGGCTGACCCGACCACCGGCTTCGAGCGCCGCACGGGCCCGACCGGTCGCGGGGGCGTGCCCCGCGACCGGTGCGGCTCAGTCCCCGGCCATGCTCGGCTGCGGGGTCCGGGCCCGCAGCTCCAGCCGGGTGCCGTGCTTCGGCAGCGCCGAGACGCTGCGGCTGCGCGTGCGCTCCGGTGCCAGGTCGACGCGGTGCAGGGTGTGCTGGGACAGCACCTCCCGCAGCACGGCCTTCATCTCGACCAGCGCGATGGAGGCACCGAGGCAGCGGATGCGGCCCCCGCCGAACGGGATCCAGGTGTAGGTGCCCGGCTTGACGCCGAGGAACCGCTCCGGCTTGAACGCGTACGGGTCCGGGTACAGCACCGGGTTGCGGTGCAGCAGGTAGGCGCTGGCCCACAGCAGCATGCCCGGTTCGAAGCGCACCCCGCCGATCTCGACCGGCTTCATCACCGTGCGGGGGATGATCTGCGGGATCGACGGCTTGAGCCGCAGCACCTCGTGGACGGTCGCGGTGAGGAGCTCGTCCCCGCCCGCGTCGACCTCCGCCACGAGCCGCTCCAGCGTCCCGCGCTCGCGGCTGAGGTACTCGAACGCCCACGCGATGGCCGCCGCGGTCGTCTCGGTGCCCGCGAGGAAGATGGTCATCATCTCGTCGCGCAGCTCCACGGCGGTCAGCGGGGAGCCGTCCTCGTGGGTGATGCCCAGCAGCACCGAGAGCATGTCGTCGCCCAGCTCGCCGTGCGCCCGGCGCTCGGCGACGGCCTCGGCGATGAGCGCGTCGGCCCGCTCCCGCAGCTTCAGGAACCGGTCCAGGCCGAGCGGCCGGATGGCCCGGAGCACCTTGACCGCGAACGGCGACATCTTGTGGATCATCATCGCCGACGCCATGCGGTCGTTGAACAACATCATGTTCGTCAGCACGTCGAGCAGCTCGTCCCAGCGGCTGGGGGTCACCGGCCCGAAGATCACCTCGCGGATGATGTTCAGGGTCAGCCGGTGGATGAGCGGGTGCAGCGGCACGACCCGGCCGCGCGGCCAGCTCGCCACCTCCTGCGCGGCCGTCTTGTCCACCGACACCTCGATGCGCCTGAGCGCCTTGCCGTGCATGCTCGGCATGAGCAGCTTGCGCCGGACCTTGTGCTCGTCCTCGTCCAGCCACGCGAGCCCGGACTGGCCGGTGAACTTCTCGATCGTGGACGACCCGGTGCCGGTGTGCAGGACGTCGGCGGGCGCGAGGAACATCGCCTTGATGTCCTCGGGGTCGGACAGCACGTAGAGGGGCTTCGGGGGGATGCGGATGCGCAGCGCGAACCGGTTGCCGTACTCCGCGTGGCACTTGTCCACGAACTCGGCGGGACGCCGCCAGTAGGTGAGGACCTGCGCCAGCGCGGGCGTCCGGGGCCCGGGCAGCGAGGTCGCGGGGACGGCGGCGCGCTTCGGCGTTTCCGCCGGGCTCGCCGCGCCACCCGAGTGGTCGACCGGACAGCCCGCCGAGGACGCCTCGGCGTCGCCCTCGCGGGCCCCCGTCTGGGGAGATTCCATTCCTGTCACCCTTCCGCGCACTTCTTCGTGGATCGCATCCGTCTCGCCGCCCGTGGGGGCGCGAGTGTTCTCGCCCCGGGTCACGCCCGGAGCCACTTCTCGGTGGCCTCCGCCGTCGCCGCCACCTCGGCCTCGATGAGGGCGAAGTGGTCGGCGGGCACCTCGGCGACGTCGCCGCCGACGTCCCAGGAGGGCCAGTCGGCACCGCCCGCCGAGCCCAGCCGCTCGCCGGCCCGCACCAGCAGGGTCCGGGTGGTGATCCGGGTGGCCGGTCGTTCGGTCAGCAGCCGCAGGTAGGTGCCCATGGCGAGCCAGTTGGCGTCGTCCACGGCGATGCCCTCGTGCCTGCGGTCGAGGATCTCGGTCATGACCGTGGTGAAGACGCGGCCGGTCTCCTCGCCCTCCGGCGTCGGGGTGTCGATCATGACCACCCCCGCCGGGGCCGTCCCCGCCTGCTCGAACCGCGCCGCGAGCGAGTGCGCCACGACGCCGCCGATGGAGTAGCCGACCAGCACGAACGGGTCGTCGCCGACGGTGCGGCGGATCGAGTCCGCCAGCACCTCGATCGCGGCGTCCCAGGTGGCCGGTGCCAGGTCGGTGCCCCGGAACCCCGGCAGCGAGCAGGCGAACACGTCCCGGCTCCCGTCGAACCGGTCGGCGAACCGCATGAACTGGTGCGGGCCCGAGCCGACCACGAACGACGGCACGCAGACGAGCTTCGGCAGGTCGCCGCCCGAGGCGAGCCGCACGACGTGCTCCCCGCCGGCGAGGTCGGCCGCCGACGTGAACGACGGCCGGAACCTCGACGCCTCGACCAGCAGCGGCACCGTCCCGCTGATCGCACCGGCCGCGTGGGCGTGGCGCAGCAGGGTGCCGAGCGTGCCCTCGCCACCCCCGTCGACGGTCGCCCCGGTGGTGGCGGTCGGCTCGGCGGCCACCTGCTCCACCTCGCCGAGCAGGAGCTCGGCCACGGCGGCGGAGGTCGGGTAGTCGAAGACCAGCGTCGAAGGCAGTCGCACGCCGGCGGCCTTGGCCAGCCTGTTGCGCAGGTCCACCGCCGCCAGCGAGTCGAAGCCGAGGTCGCGGAAGGCCCGGTCGGGCTCCACCTCACCGGGCGAGGCGTGCCCGAGGACGGCCGCGACCTGCGACCGCACCAGGTCCAGCGCGACGCCCTCCCACTGCTCGGCGGGCACCCCGGCCAACCGCTGGGCCAGCGATCCGGCCGCTTGGGCGCGGCGGGCCGGGACGAGGCCGCGCAGCAGCGCGGGGAGCACGCCCGAGCGGGCCTGCGCCCGCAGCGCGGCCAGGTCCAGCCGCACCGGCACCACCAGCGCTGCGTCGTGCCGCCGGGCCTGGTCGAACAGCTCCAAGCCCACGTCGGTCGTCAGCGGACTGACGCCCATGCGCTCCAGGCGGGCCAGGTCGGTGTCGTCCAAGCCGCCCGCCATGCCGCCGGCCTCGGCCCACAGGCCCCAGGCCAGCGAGGTCGCGGGCAGCCCGGCCGCCCGGCGGTGCGCCGCCAGCGCGTCCAAGAACGCGTTCGCGGCGGCGTAGTTGCCCTGGCCGGGACTGCCGACCAGCGCAGCCACCGAGGAGAACATGACAAACGCCGCGAGGTCCTGACCGTCCGTCAACTCGTGCAGGTGCAGCGCGGCATCCAACTTCGGCCGCAACACCCGATCAAGCTGCTCAACCGTCAACGACTCGACCACACCGTCGTCCAACACACCAGCCGCGTGCACCACAGCCGTCAACGGACGACCAAGCGAACCGAGCAACCCGGCCACCTGATCGCGGTCGGCGACGTCGCAGGCGGCAACGCGAGCCGACGCGCCGAGGTCGTCCAGTTCGGCGACCAACTCGGCCACGCCCTCGGCCGCTTCGCCCCGGCGGCTGACCAGCAACAGGTGCTTCGCACCGTGCTGCCGGACCAGGTGCCGGGCGAACAACGCACCCAGACCACTCGTACCGCCGGTGACCAGAACCACGCCCTCGGGGTCGAGCGCCGGCAGCGACACCGCCTGCGCGGCGGCACGGGCCAGCCTCGGCGCGAACGCCTTGCTCGCGCGCACGGCCACCTGCGGCTCGTCCGCGCCCAGCACCGACCAGTCCGGCACCGACCCGTCCACGTCCACCAGGACGAACCGGCCGGGGTGCTCGGACTGCGCACTGCGCACCAGACCCCACACCGGGGACTGCACCAGATCCGGCGACTCCTCACCGACCGCGATGGCCTCGCGCGTCACCACGACCAAGCGGGCGTCGGCGAACCGCTCGGCGGCCAGCCACCGCTGAAGCAGCCCGAGCGTGTCCGCCGTGACCGCCCGCGCGGCCTCGGCACCCGTTCCCGACGTCGACACCGCCGTCAGCACCACGTCCGGCACCGGAGCACCCTCCGCGACCGCCCGCTCCAACTCGCGCAGATCGGCGAACCGCTCCGACACACCAGGCACCTCGCCCAGAGCCACCACCCGCACCGAACCAGCCGACACCCCCACCGGAGCCCAATCGACCCGGTAGAGCGGGTTCCCCCGACCACGCCGCACACCTTCGAGCTGCGCCTGGTCGACAGGGCGGAACGCCAACCTCGCCACACTGCCCACCGGCACACCGTCCTCACCGACGAGATCGACGCGCAGCGCCGACTGGCCGGCCGAACCGATGCGCACCCGCACCCGGGACACGCCACTGGGCTCCAACCGCACACCCGACCACGAGAACGGCAGACCGGCGGACCGGCCGTCCCGGTCCAGCCAGTCCAGCCCGCTGTGCAGGGACGCGTCGAACAGCGCCGGGTGCAGACCGAACGGACGGGCCGCGTCGGCGTGCTCCTCGGGGAGCGACACCTCGGCGAACACCTCGTCACCGGCGCGCCACGCGGCCCGGACGCCTTGGAAGGCGGGGCCGTAGTCGAACCCGATGTCGACCAGCCGCCCGTACAGGGCGTCCACGTCGACCGACTCCGCACCGGCAGGCGGCCACTGGGCCGGCCAGGGCGTGACGGGCTCCGCGTCGAGGACGAGCGCACCCCGCGCGTGGCAGGTGGCCTCGCCGCCCTCGGGACGGGAGTAGACGGCGACCTCGCGGCGACCGTCCTCGTCCGCCTCGCCCACGGTGACCTGCAACCGGACGCCCGCGTCGGCGTCGAGGATCAGCGGTGCCTCCAGCACCAGGTCGTCCAGGACGGGGCTACCCGCGTGCCTGCCCGCCGCGACCGCCAGTTCCACGACGGCCGTGCCGGGCACGACCACCAGGCCCAGCACCACGTGGTCGCGCACCCACGGCGCGCTGTCCTGCGAGATCCGGCCGGAGAAGACCCACTCGTCGCGCTCCCCGAGCTGCACGGCACCGGCCAGCAGCGGGTGGTCCAGCCGCCCGAGACCGACCGCAGCCGCGTCCCCGGGCGCGGCACCCGGTTCGAGCCAGTACCGCTCACGCTGGAAGGCGTAGGTCGGCAACTCCACGCGCCGGGCCCGGGAAGGGGCGAAGTAGGCGTTCCAGTCGACCTGAATGCCGGCGATGTGCGCCTGCCCCAGGAACCCGGCAAACGTCTCCGGCTCGGGCTGACGTGCCCGCATCGCCGAGACGAACACGGCGTCGTCACTGTCCACGGCCTGCCGGGCCATCGCGGTCAGCACCGCGTCCGGCCCCAACTCCAAGAACCGCGTAACCCCTTCAGCCTGAAGCGTCCGAACCCCGTCGAAGAACCGCACCGCCTGACGGACGTGATCCACCCAGTAGCCAGGCTTCGTCAACTCAGTGGTCACCAGACCACCGGTCAAGTTCGAGACAACCGGAATACGCGGCTGCTCGAACGTCAACCCTTCGGCCAACGTACGGAATTCCGCCAACATCGGGTCCATGCGATGCGAGTGGAACGCGTGGCTCACCCGCAGGCGCGTGGTCTTGCGGTCCTGCCACTGCGGCAACCACCCCTCCACAGCGTCAAGATCACCCGACACCACCACCGAACGCGGACCGTTCACCGCCGCGATCGACAACCGGCCCTCGAACTCGACCAGAGAAGGAAGAACCTCCTCCTCCGTCGCCTGCACCGCCGCCATACCACCACCGGCAGGAAGTGCACCCATCAAACGACCCCGAGCCACCACCAACGCGGACGCGTCAGCAAGAGACAACACCCCGGCGACATGAGCCGCCGCGATCTCACCGACCGAATGTCCAATCAGGACATCCGGACGGACACCCAAAGACTCGACAAGCCGGAAAAGCGACACCTCAACGGCGAACAGAGCCGCCTGGGTGAACTCCGTCGAGTCCAGCAACCCAGCTTCGGGCGAACCCTCCGTCGCGAACAACACCGCCTTCAACGACCGACCAAGCCGCAAGTCGAGCTCGGCGCACACCTCGTCCAACGCCGCAGCGAACACCGGGTACACGGCGGACAACTCCGCGCCCATCCCGGCCCGCTGCGAACCCTGACCGGTGAACAACACCGCCGTCTTACCCGACACAGGCCGACCACGAGTCGTCAGCGCCGCCAACCCGGACAACAACTCATCCCGATCCGACGCCACGACCACCGCACGCTCGTCGAACGACGCGCGGGTCGTCGCCACTGAGTACGCGACGTCGATCACGTCCAGCTCGGGCCGGGCCGCGAGGTGCTCGCGCAGCCGTTCGGCTTGCGCCTGGAGGACAGCCTCGCTCTTGCCCGACAGGACCACCGGCACCGGCCCGAAGGCGGTGCGGTCGACCTGCTTCTCCTCCTGGCGCGGTGCCTCTTCGATGATGACGTGCGCGTTGGTGCCGCTGATGCCGAACGACGACACACCGGCCCGACGCGGCCGATCACCACCGGGCCACTGCTCGGCCTCGGTCAACAGCTTGATGTCACCGGCATCCCAGTCGATGTGCGGCGACGGCTCGTCCACGTTCAGCGTCTTGGGCAGCACGCCGTGGCGCATCGCCTGCACCATCTTGATCACACCGGCCACACCCGCAGCCGCAGACGTGTGACCGATGTTCGACTTGATCGACCCCAGGCGCAACGGACCATCGGCGCGCTCCTGGCCATAGGTCGCCAACAACGCCTGCGCCTCAATGGGATCACCCAACCGAGTACCCGTGCCGTGGCCCTCCACCGCGTCCACGTCGGCCGGGTTCAGTCCCGCGTTCGCCAGAGCCTGGCGAATCACGCGTTCCTGCGACGGACCGTTCGGCGCGGTCATGCCGTTGCTCGCGCCGTCCTGGTTGACCGCGCTGCCCCGCACCACGGCCAACACCTGGTGACCGTTGCGCAGGGCGTCCGACAACCGCTCCACGACGACCAACCCGAGGCCATCGGAGAAACCCGTGCCGTTCGCACCGGCCGCGTAGGACTTGCACAGACCATCCGGTGCCAGCCCGCGCTGCCTGCTGAACTCCACGAGCAGGAACGGTCCCGCCATGACGGTCACGCCACCTACCAAAGCCAGCGAGCACTCACCACTGCGCAACGCCTGAGAAGCCATGTGCAAAGCCACCAACGACGACGAACACGCCGTGTCCACCGACACCGCCGGGCCTTCCAGCCCCAGCGTGTACGCCACCCGACCGGAGACCACGCTGGTGGTGGCCCCCGTCAGGCGGAAGCCCTCGACCTCGGGCAGGCTGCCCGCCGGCATGGCCCCGTAGTCGGAGGAGCCGACGCCGAAGAACACGCCGGTGTCCGAGCCGCGCAGTGACGTCGGGTCCATCCCCGCGTCCTCCAGCGCTTCCCACGACGCCTCCAGCATCAGGCGCTGCTGCGGGTCCATCGCCAGCGCCTCGCGCGGGCTGACGCCGAAGAACCCGGCGTCGAAGTCGGCCACGCCGTCGACGAACCCGCCCGCGCGGGTCGAGATGGTGCCGAGCTGGTCGGGGTCCGGGTCGTAGAGCCGCTCCAGGTCCCACCCCCGGTCGGTCGGCAACCCGGAGATCGCGTCCCGCCCCTCGGCCACCAGCCGCCACAGCCGCTCCGGCGAGGTGACCCCGCCGGGGTAGCGGCAGCTCATACCCACGATCGCCAGCGGCTCGTCGGCCGTCGCGCGCGGGCGACGGGCCCGCACGACCGGTGCCGCCTGCTCGACGACACCGACCTCGGAGAGCAGCAGCTTCGCGATCGCGTCCGGCGTCGGGTGGTCGAAGACCAGCGTCGACGGCAGCCGCACGCCGCTCGCCTGGGTCAGGCGGTTGCGCAGCTCCACGGCGGCCAGCGAGTCGACGCCGAGGTCCTTGAACGCCCGGCCGGACTCCACGGCGTCGGGTGACGCGTGGCCCAGCACGGCCGCCACCTGAGTGCGCACGAGGTCGAGAACGACGTGTTCGCGCTCGCCCTCCGGCACGCCGGCCAATCGCTGGGCGAGCGAACCGCCCGCGTCGGCACGGCGGGCGGGCACGCGGACGAGTCCGCGCAGCAGCGCGGGCAGCAGGCCCGACCTGGCCTGCGCCCGCAGCGCGCCCAGGTCGAGCGCGACCGGCACCAGCAGGGCCGCGTCGACCTGCCGCGCCGCGTCGAACAGCGCCAGGCCCAGGTCGGCCGCGATGGGCTCGGTGCCCATCCTGGCCAGCCTCGCCAGCTCGGCTTCGTCCAGCTCGGCGGTCATCCCGGTCGCCTCGGCCCACAGGCCCCAGGCCAGCGAGGTCGCGGGCAGCCCGGCCGCGCGGCGGTGCGCCGCCAGCGCGTCCAAGAACGCGTTCGCGGCAGCGTAGTTGCCCTGACCGGGACTGCCGACCAACGCAGCCACCGAGGAGAACATGACGAACGCAGCGAGATCCTGCCCCGCCGTCAACTCGTGCAAATGCAGTGCCGCGTCCAACTTCGGCCGCAACACCCGATCAAGCTGCTCGACCGTCAACGACTCGACCACACCGTCGTCCAACACACCAGCGGCGTGCACCACAGCCGTCAACGGACGATCCAACGAACCCAACAACCCGACAACCTGGTCACGGTCGGCGACATCGCACGCCGCCACCCGAACCTCGCTGCCCAGACCCTCCAACTCCGCAGCCAGCTCGGCGGCCTCGCCCCGGCGACTGACCAGCAGCAAGTGCTTCACACCGTGCTGCCGGACCAGGTGCCGGGCGAACAACGCACCCAGACCACTCGTACCGCCGGTGACCAGAACCGTGCCCTCGGGGTCCAGCGCTCGCGGGGCACCCAGGGACTCGGTAGCCCGGACCAGCCGAGGCGCGAGGACCCGGCCGTCACGCACCGCGACCTGCGGCTCATCAGCCGCCACCAACACCGACCAATCCGGCGCGGACCCATCCACATCAACCAGAACGAACCGGCCGGGGTGCTCGGACTGCGCACTGCGCACCAAACCCCACACCGGGGACTGCACCAGATCCGGCGACTCCTCCCCCACCGCAACCGCACGCCGCGTCACCACGACCAGCCGGGTATCGGGCAGCCACTCACCGGCCAACCAGCGCCGCAGCAGGTCCAGGGTGTGCCCGGTGACCGCCCGCGCGGCCTGCGCGACCTCGCCCACCGGAGACCCCAGGGCGGTGACGACCACGTCCGGTGCCTGGGCACCTGCCGCGACCGCCTGCTCCAACGCCTCCAGGTCCGGGTAGCGGTCGCCCGCCCCGTCGAGCTCGCCGAGGAGGGCGACTCGTGCGGGTGTCCGCGTCGCCTCGGCGACCGGGGTCCAGTCGACGCGGTAGAGCGGATTGCGCCGCACACCTTCGAGCTGCGCCTGGTCGACAGGACGGAACGCCAACCTGGCCACACTGCCCACCGGCACACCGTCCTCACCGACGAGATCGACGCGCAGCGCCGACTGACCGGCCGAACCGATGCGCACCCGCACCCGGGACACACCGCTGAGCTCCAACCGCACACCCGACCACGAGAACGGCAGCTTGGCCGACGAGCCGTCACCGGGGTCGAGCCAGCCGAGGCCGCCGTGCAGGGCGGCGTCGAACAACGCCGGATGGAGACCGAAGCGACGGGCCGCGTCGGCGTGCTCCTCGGGGAGCGAAACCTCGGCGAACACCTCGTCACCGACGCTCCAGCCGGCGCGCAGCCCTTGGAAGGCGGGGCCGTAGTCGAACCCGACCTCGGCCAGCCGCGCGTAGAGGGCGTCCACGTCGACCGGCTCGGCACCAGCGGGCGGCCACTCCTCGGGCAGCCACGCCGGGGTGTCGGACCCGTCGGCGGCGACGGACCCGCGCGCGTGGCAGGTCGCGTCCTGCTCGGTCCCGGTTTCGGGCCGCGAGTAGAGCGCCACGGCGCGGCGGCCGTCCCCGTCGGGCTCGCCCAACGTGACCTGGAGCTGTCGAGCGGTGCCGTCCAGGATCAACGGCGCTTCGAGCACCAGCTCGTCGAGAACGGGGGTGCCCGCGTGCCGTCCTGCGGCGACGGCCAGTTCGACCAGCGCCGTGCCAGGCACGACGATCATGCCCAGGACACCGTGGTCCTGCGTCCACGGCGCGGTGTCCTGCGCGACGCGGCCGGTCAGCAGCCACTCGTCCCGGTCGCCGACCCGCACCGCAGCCGCCAGCAACGGGTGGTCGACACGCCCGAGCCCTGCGGCGACGGGGTCACCGGCACCGGTGCCCTGGGTCAGCCAGTACCGATCGCGCTGGAAGGCATAGGTGGGCAGCTCGACCCACCGGGCTCCCGTGGGTTTGTAGAAGGCGTTCCAGTCGATTTCAACACCGGCGATATGCGCCTGCCCCAAGAACCCGGCGAAGGTCTCCGGCTCGGACCGGCGAGCCCGCATCGCCGAAGCGAACACAGCGTCGTCACTGTCCACGGCCTGCCGGGCCATCGCGGTCAACACCGCATCCGGCCCCAACTCCAAAAACCGCGTAACCCCTTCAGCCTGAAGCGTCCGAACCCCGTCGAAGAACCGCACCGACTGACGAACGTGATCTACCCAGTAGCCAGGCTCGGTCAGCTCGGACGTCACCAGCCCCCCGGTCAAGTTCGACACGACCGGAATGCGCGACAGCTCGAACGTCAACCCTTCAGCGACCGCACGGAACTCCACCAACATCGCATCCATGCGATGCGAGTGGAACGCATGACTCACCCGCAAGCGCGTGGTCTTACGGTCCTGCCACTGCGGCAACCACTCCTCCACCGCGTCCACATCACCCGACACCACAACAGAGCGAGGCCCATTCACCGCCGCAATCGACAACCGGCCCTCGAACTCGACCAGAGAGGGAAGAACCTCCTCCTCCGTCGCCTGCACCGCCGCCATACCACCACCGGTCGGAAGTGCACCCATCAAACGACCCCGGGCAACGACCAACGCGGACGCGTCAGCCAAGGACAGCACGCCCGCGACGTGCGCCGCCGCGATCTCCCCGACCGAGTGTCCAATCAGGACATCCGCACGGATGCCAAGTGACTCGACAAGCCGGTAAAGAGAAACCTCGACCGCGAACAATGCGGCCTGGGTGAACTCCGTGGAGTCCAGCAACGCCGCCTCGGGCGAACCCTCCGTCGCGAACAACACCGCCTTCAACGACCGGCCAAGCCGCGAATCAAGCTCCGCGCACACTTCGTCGAGCGCTTCGGCAAAGACCGGGTAGGCGGTGGACAACTCCGCACCCATCCCGGCCCGCTGCGAACCCTGACCGGTGAACAACACCGCCGTCTTACCCGACACCGGACGACCACGAGCCGTCAGCGCAGCCAGACCCGCCAACAACTCGTCCCGATCCGACGCCACGACCACCGCACGCTCATCGAGTTGAGCCCGCGTCGTCGCAGCCGAGAACGCGACGTCGGCCAGGTTCAGCCCGGGTTGCGCGGCCAGGTGGTCGCGCAGCCGGTCGGCCTGTGCCCGGAGTGCCGCCTCCCCCTTGCCCGACACCAACACCGGCAAGGGAACCGTGACCGTGGGCACGGCGGCGGCGGGAGCGTCCTCGACCGGCGCTTCCTCGATGATGACGTGCGCGTTGGTCCCGCTGATGCCGAACGACGACACGGCAGCCCGGCGCGGACGCGTGGATGCCGTCCACTCCTCGGCCTCGGTCAACAACCGGATCTCGCCCGCGTCCCAATCGACGTGCGGCGACGGCTCATCGACGTTCAGCGTCTTCGGCAGCAGGCCGTGACGCATCGCCTGCACCATCTTGATCACACCAGCCACACCAGCAGCCGCAGACGTATGACCGATGTTCGACTTGATCGACCCCAACCGCAACGGACCACCAGCCCGCTCACGCCCATAGGTCGCCAGCAACGCCTGCGCCTCAATGGGGTCACCGAGTTTGGTGCCGGTCCCGTGGCCCTCCACCGCGTCCACGTCGGCCGGGCTCAGTCCGGAGCTCGCCAACGCCTGGCGAATCACGCGCTCCTGCGCCGGACCGTTGGGAGCGGTCAGGCCATTGCTCGCGCCGTCCTGGTTGATCGCACTACCGCGCACCACGCCCAGGATGCGACGACCGTTGCGACGCGCGTCCGACAAACGCTCCAACACCAGCAGACCCAGACCGTCAGAGAACCCGGTCCCATCCGCCCCAGCCGCATAGGACTTGCACCGGCCATCGGGAGCCAGGCCGCGCTGCCTGCTGAACTCCACCATCAGGAACGGCCCGGCCAACACCGTCACGCCACCCACAAGAGCCAGCGAGCACTCACCGTTGCGCAACGCCTGAGCGGCCATGTGCATGGCCACCAACGACGACGAACACGCCGTGTCCACCGACACCGCCGGACCCTGTAGCCCGAAGCTGTAGGCCACCCGCCCGGACACGACGCTGGAGGTGGTGCCGGTCAGGCGGAAGCCTTCCAGCTCCGGCGGCATCGTGCCGCCGTAGTCCGACGTCACCACACCGCAGAATACGCCCGTGTCCGAACCCCGCAACGACGTCGGATCGAGGCCCGCATCCTCGAACGCCTCCCAGGACGCCTCCAGCAACAACCGCTGCTGCGGGTCCATCGCCAACGCCTCACGCGGACTCACACCGAAGAATCCGGCGTCGAACTCGGCGGCGTCCTGGATGAACCCGCCGCCGCGCGTGGACAGCGTGCCGAGGTGGTCGGGGTCCGGGTCGTACAACCGCTCCAGGTCCCAACCTCGGTCGGTCGGGAGCCCCGAGATCGCGTCACGGCCTTCGGCCACGAGTTGCCACAACTGCTCGGGCGAAGTGACTCCACCGGGGTAGCGGCAACTCATGCCCACGATCGCCAACGGCTCATCCGCCTTGGCGCGCCGTTGCCGCACTACCGGCCGCACGACCTCTTCGACGCCGCTGACCTCGGTCAGCAGTAGGCGGGTGACCGCCAGGGGCGTCGGGTGGTCGAAGACCAACGTCGACGGCAGCCGCACACCACTCGCCTGAGTCAGACGATTGCGCAGCTCCACAGCGGCCAGCGAGTCAAACCCGAGCTCCTTGAACGCCCGCTCGGAGTCGATGGCGTCAGGTGACGCGTGCCCCAGCACGGCAGCCACCTGTGCTCGGACCAGGTCGAGCGCGACCCGTTCCCAGTCGGTCTTCGACACGTCCGCCAAGCGCTGTGCCAACGAGCCGGAGGCGGATTCCGCACGACGGGCGGGCATCCGCACCAGCCCGCGCAGCAACGCGGGCAGCATTCCCGACCGCGCCTGGGCGCGCAGTGCGCCCAGATCGAGCCGAACCGGCACCAGTAGTGCGTTGTCCAACGCGAACGCCCGGTCGAACAGCTCCAGACCCAACTCGGTCGACAGCGCACCGACACCCTGGCGTTCAAGACGGGCGAGTTCCGCCTCGTCCAGCTCACCGGTCATCCCCGTGCTGTCCGCCCACAAACCCCACGCCAACGACGTCGCGACAAGCCCCTCAGCACGACGACGGGCCGCCAGCGCATCCAGAAACGCGTTCGCGGCGGCATAGTTGCCCTGACCGGGACTGCCGACCAACGCAGCCACGGAGGAGAACATGACGAACGCAGCAAGATCCTGCCCCGCCGTCAACTCGTGCAAGTGCAGGGCGGCATCCAACTTCGGCCGCAACACCCGATCAAGCTGCTCGACCGTCAACGACTCGACCACACCGTCGTCCAACACACCAGCCGCGTGCACCACGGCCGTGAGCGGACGATCCAACGAACCCAACAACCCGACAACCTGGCCACGGTCGGCGACGTCACACGCCACCACCCGAACCTCGCTGCCCAGACCCTCCAACTCCGCGACCAGCTTGGGCACGCCCTCGGCGTTCTGGCCACGACGGCTGACCAACAGCAGGTGCCGTGCACCGTGCTCAGTGACCAGGTGTCGGGCCACCAGCGCGCCAAGACCACTCGTGCCACCGGTGACCAGCACCGTGCCATCCGGGTCCAGCGGCGACGCCTCGGGCGAGGCGGTCCCGGTGACCCGGGCGAGCCGTGGCGCGAGCGCCTTGCCCTCACGCACCGCGAGCTGCGGCTCATCAGCCGACACCAACACCGACCAGTCCGGCGCGGAATCATCCACGTCCACCAACAAGAACCGGCCGGGGTGCTCGGACTGCGCACTGCGCACCAGACCCCACACCGGGGACTGCACCAGATCCGGCGACTCCTCCCCCACCGCAACCGCACGCCGCGTCACCACGGCCAACGTGACCCCGGCGAACCGGTCGTCGGCCAGCCAGCGCCGCAGCAGGTCCAGCGTGCGGGCGGTGACGGCCCTGGCCGCCTCCGCGACGTCACCCGCCGGGGATTCCGCAGTGGCGACAACGAGTTCCGGTGCCTCCGCGTTGCCGGCCAGCGCATCCAGGTCGGCCGTGGAGCCCAGTTCCGCGACCCGCAGGCGGCCCGGCGCGCCCTCGGCCCGGACCGGTGCCCACTCGACCGCGAACATCGCGTCGGGCCCCGACCGCCGGGCACCTTCGAGCTGGGCCTGATCGACCGGGCGGGCGACGATCGACCGGACCGACACGACCTCGGCCCCCTCGTCGTCCACCGCGTCGAGGCGCAGTTCGGAATCGCCGGTCGAGACGACGCGGACGCGCAGCCGCGACGTGCCCAAATGGCGCAGGCTGACGCCGGACCAGCTGAACGGCATCCGGTGCTTGCTGTCGCCGCCGTCGATCAGCAGGACCGCGCCGCTCTGGAGCGCGGCGTCGAACAGGGCAGGGTGGATGCCGAAGCGCCGCGCCGCGTCGGTGTGCTCATCGGCGAGGGAGACCTCGGCGTAGACCTCGTCCCCGTCCCGCCACGCGGCGCGCAAGCCCTGGAAGATCGGGCCGTAGTCGTAGCCGATGTCGGTGAGGCGGCTGTAGAGCGCGTCGACGGGCAGCGGCTCCGCGCCCTCCGGCGGCCACTCGGCGGGCCACGGCGCGGCAGCGTCGGCCTCGGGGACGAGCGTGCCCCGCGCGTGACAGGTCGCCTCGGCACCCGCACCGCTCTCGGGACGCGTGTAGATCGCGACCGGGCGACGACCGTCGTCGGTGGCTTCGCCCACGCTGACCTGGACTTGGACGGCGACACCGTCCTGAAGCAGCATCGGGGCTTCGAGAACGAGCTCCTCGACCACCGGGCTACCGGCCAGCCTGCCCGCCGTGAGCGCCAGTTCGACCAGGCCGGTGCCGGGCACCACGATGTTGTCGAGGAGAACGTGCTCGGCGACCCACGGCTGGCTGTCGGTCGACAGGCGGCCGGTGAACAGCCACTCGTCCCGATCACCGACCACGACAACGGCGGCCAGCAGCGGGTGGTCAAGGCGACCGAGGCCGGAAGTGGCGGGGTTCGACTCGCCGCTGTCGTGCGCGAGCCAGTAACGCTCACGCTGGAAGGCGTAGGTGGGCAACTGGACCCGTTGTGCGCCAAGGGGTTTGTAGAAGGCGTTCCAGTCGATCTCGACCCCGGCGACGTGCGCCTGCCCCAGGAACCCGGCGAAGGTCTCCGACTCGGGCTGACGAGCCCGCATGGCCGAGGCGAACACGGCCTGCTCACCGTCAAGAGCCTGTCGGGCCATCGCGGTCAACACCGCATCCGGACCCAACTCCAAGAACCGCGTGACGCCCTCGGCGCGCAACGTCCGAACCCCGTCGAAGAACCGCACCGCCTGACGGACGTGATCCACCCAGTAGCCAGGCTCGGTCAGCTCGGACGTCACCAAACCACCGGTCAGGTTCGACACCACGGGAATGCGCGGCTGCTCGAACGTCAATCCTTCAGCGACCGCGCGGAACTCGGCCAACATCGGGTCCATGCGATGCGAGTGGAAGGCATGGCTCACTCGCAGGCGCGTGGTCTTGCGGTCCTGCCACTGCGGCAACCACCCCTCCACAGCGTCGAGATCACCCGACACCACCACCGAACGCGGACCGTTCACCGCCGCGATCGACAACCGGCCCTCGAACTCGACCAGAGAGAGAAGAACTTCCTCCTCCGTCGCCTGCACCGCCGCCATACCACCACCGGCAGGAAGTGCGCCCATCAAACGACCCCGAGCCACCACCAACGCGGACGCATCAGCCAAAGACAGCACCCCGGCGACATGCGCCGCCGCGATCTCACCGACCGAGTGTCCAATCAGGACATCCGGACGGACACCGAGCGACTCGACGAGCCGGAAGAGCGACACCTCAACAGCGAACAACGCCGCCTGAGTGAATTCGGTCGAATCCAGCAACGCGGCCTCGGGCGAACCCTCCGTCGCGAACAGCAACGCCTTCAACGACCGACCAAGCCGCGAATCAAGCTCCGCGCACACCTCGTCCAACGCCGCAGCGAATACCGGGTATGCCGCAGCCAAACCGGCACCCATGCCCGCCCGCTGCGAACCCTGACCGGTGAACAACAATGCCGTCTTGCCAGCGACAGGCCGTCCTCGGGTCGTGAGCGCGGCCAGGCCCGCCAGGAGTCCTTCACGGTCCGACGCCACCACAGCGGCCCGCTCGTCGAGGTGCGCCCTGCCGGTGGCCGCCGAGTACGCGACATCGACCAGTCCTAGGCCGGGTCGGGCCGCCAGGTGCTCGCGCAGGCGGTCGGCCTGCGCTCGGAGCGCCGCCTCGCCCTTGCCCGACACCAACACCGGAACGGGAATCGACACCGGGGCCGGAACGGCGGCGGGAGCGTCCTCGGCAGGCGCTTCCTCGATGATGACGTGCGCGTTGGTGCCACTGATACCGAACGACGACACACCGGCCCGACGCAACCGATCACCAGCAGGCCACTGCTCGGCCTCGGTCAACAGCTTGATGTCACCGGCATCCCAATCCACATGCGGCGACGGCTCGTCCACATTCAACGACCTCGGCAACACACCATGGCGCATCGCCTGCACCATCTTGATCACACCAGCCACACCAGCAGCCGCAGACGTATGACCAATATTCGACTTGATCGACCCCAGACGAAGCGGACCGGCCGAACGCTCCTGGCCATAAGTCGCCAACAACGCCTGCGCCTCGATCGGATCACCCAACCGAGTACCCGTCCCGTGGCCCTCCACCGCGTCCACGTCGGCGGGGGTCAACCCGGCGCTGGCGAGCGCTTGGCGGATGACCCGCTCCTGCGAGGGACCATTCGGGGCGGTCAAACCGTTGCTCGCACCGTCCTGGTTGACCGCGCTGCCCCGCATCACGGCCAACACCTGGTGGCCGTTGCGGCGGGCGTCGGACAGGCGTTCCATGACCAGGAGGCCGACGCCGTCGGCGAAGCCGGTGCCGTCGGCGGCGGCGGCGTACGGCTTGCAGCGGCCGTCGGGAGCCAGTCCGCGCTGCCTGCTGAACTCCAGCATCAGGAACGGCCCGGCCAGCACCGTCACGCCACCTACGAGAGCCAGCGAGCACTCACCGTTGCGCAACGCCTGAGCGGCCATGTGCATGGCCACCAACGACGACGAACACGCCGTGTCGATGGTCACCGTGGGGCCTTCCAGCCCCAGGCTGTAGGCGATGCGGCCGGCGACCACGCTCGCGGCCTTGCCGGTCAGCCGGAAGCCCTCGAACTCGGGCGGCATCGAACCGCCGTAGTTGGAGTCCACCGAGCCGCAGAATACGCCGGTGGCGGAGCCGCGCAGCGAGGACGGGTCGATCCCGGCGTCCTCGAACGCCTCCCACGCCGTTTCCAACACCAACCGCTGCTGCGGGTCCATCGCCAACGCCTCACGGGGGCTCACGCCGAAGAAACCGGCGTCGAACTCGCCGACGTCCTCGATGAAACCGCCGCCGGAGGCGTAGACCTTGCCCGCCCGCTCGGGGTCCGGGTCGTAGAGCCGCTCGACGTCCCAGCCGCGATTCGCGGGCAGGCCGCCGACGGCGTCACGGCCGTCGGCGACGAGTCGCCACAGCTCCTCCGGCGAGCCGACCCCGCCGGGGTAGCGGCAGCCCATGCCCACGATCGCCAACGGCTCGGTGGACTGGGCGAGCAGACGCCGGTTCTGCTGCCTGAGGCGCTCGGTCTCCTTGAGCGACTTGCGCAGCGCCCCGACGAGTTCGTTCTGGTTGGTCGCCATCGCCTACGCCTCCACGTCCGCCTGGGCCATGCGGATCAGGGCTTCGGCGTCCATCTCGTCGATCGAGGGCTCGTCGTCGTCCTGGTCCGCGCTTTCGTCGGCATCGCCACCGGCCAGCTCAAGCAGCGCTTCGAGCAGTCCCGCCTGACGCAGGCGGCCGATCGGGATCGAGGTGAGCACGTCGCGGATCTCGTCCTCCTCCGACCGGCGTCGCGGGGTGCCCGTGGTGCCGGGCATGGCCGCCGGCACCAGGTACCGGGCGACGGCCAGCGGTGTGGGGTGGTCGAACACGAGCGTGGTGGGCAGCCGGAGGCCCGTGGCCCGGGTGAGCCGGTTGCGCAGCTCGACCGCGGCGAGCGAGTCGAACCCGAGCTCTTTGAACGCCCGCTCGGGGCCGACGTCCTCGGCCGAGGAGTGCGCGAGGACCGAGGCGACCTGGGCCCGCACGAGGTCGAGGGCGACCCGCTCCCAATCCGCCTGCGGGACACCTGCCAGCCGCTGGGCCAGCGATCCGCCGGTGGTCTCCGCGCGCCGGGCCGGGACCTTGACCAGGCCGCGCAGCAGCGCGGGCAGGATGCCCGCCCTCGCCTGGGCGCGCAGCGCGCCCAGGTCCAGCCGGACCGGGACGAGCAGCGCCTCGTCGACGTGCCGGGCGCGGTCGAACAGCTCCAGACCCAACTCGGTCGACAGCGCACCGACACCCTGGCGTTCGAGGCGGGCAAGCTCGGCTTCGTCCAGCTCACCGGTCATCCCCGTGCTGTCCGCCCACAAACCCCACGCCAACGACGTCGCGACAAGCCCCTCAGCACGGCGACGGGCCGCCAGCGCATCCAGAAACGCGTTCGCGGCGGCGTAGTTGCCCTGACCGGGGCTGCCGATCAGGGCGGCGACCGAGGAGAACAGCACGAACGCCGAGAGGTTCTGCCCCGCCGTGAGCTCGTGCAGGTGCAGGGCGGCGTCCAGCTTGGGCCGCATGACCCGCTCCACCTGCTCGGGCGTCAGCGATTCGATCACGCCGTCGTCCAGCACGCCCGCCGAGTGCACGACAGCGGTCAGCGGACGTTCCAGCGAACCCAGCAGCCCGGCCACCTGGTCGCGGTCGGCGACGTCGCACGCCGCCACCCGAACCTCGCTGCCCAGGCCCTCCAGCTCCGCGACCAGCTCGGCCACACCTTCGGCCGCCGCGCCACGGCGGCTGACCAGCAGCAGGTGCCGGGCACCGTGTTCAGCGACCAGGTGCCGGGCGAACAACGCGCCCAGACCACTCGTGCCGCCGGTGACCAGGACGGTCCCGTCGGGGTCGATCGGGGCGGGCACGGTCAGGACGACCTTGCCGGTGTTGCGGCCCTCGCGCAGGAACCGGAACGCCTCCGCACCCCGCCGCACGTCCCACGTCCGGATCGGCGAGTGGCTCAGCACGCCCTGCTCGAACAGGCCCACGACCTCCAGCAGCATCTCCTGAATGCGCTCAGGACCCGCCTCGAACAAGTCATACGCCCGATAACGAACCCCCGGGTGCTCCCGCGCCACCACCTCCGGATCACGCAGATCCGCCTTGCCCATCTCGACAAACCGACCACCACGCGGCAACAAATCCAACGACGCATCAACAAACTCACCGGCCAACGCGTCCAACACCACGTCCACACCGGCACCACCGGTCAACCCCAGGAACTTCTCCCGGAACTCCAAGTCACGCGACGACGCGATCCGCTCCTGCGCCACACCCAACCCACGCACCGCATCCCACTTCGGCGCGCTCGCCGTCGCGAACACCTCAGCACCCAAGTGACGAGCCAACTGCACCGCAGCCATACCCACACCACCCGCAGCCGCATGCACCAACACACGCTCACCACGAGACAGATTCGCCAGATCCACCAACCCGTACAACGCGGTCAGATACACCACCGGAACCGCAGCAGCCTCGGCGAAGGAGAAACCCTCCGGCATCGGCACGATCATCCGCCGGTCGGCCACGGCGACGGTGCCGAAGGCGTCCAGCACCAGACCCATGACGCGGTCGCCCACGGCCAGGTCGGTCACACCCGCGCCGACCTCCAGCACGACACCCGCAGCCTCACTGCCCAACGGCGCATCGCCGGGGTAAAGACCCAGCGCGATCAGGACATCACGGAAGTTCAGACCCGCAGCCCGAACCCCCACCCGCACCTCACGAGTGCCCAACGGCCGACCACCGTCGGAACCCAGGATCGCCAGGTCGTCCAGCGAACCCTTCCGCTCGATCGCCAGTCGCCACGCGCCGCCCGTTGACTCGGCGGGGGCGCGGCCGAGTCGGGGCGCGAGGACCCGGCCACCGCGCACGGCCACCTGCGGCTCGTCCAGTCCGGCCAGGGCGGGCCAGTCGGGCGCGGAGTCGTCCACATCCACCAGCAGGAACCGGCCCGGGTGCTCGGACTGCGCGCTGCGCACCAGACCCCACACGGGCGACTGCGCCAGGTCCACGATCTCGTCGCCCACCGCGACGCCGCCGTGGGTCACCACGACCAGGCGCGCCTCGGCCAACCGGTCAGCGGCCAGCCAGCGGCGCAGCAGGTCGAGCAGGGTCGCGGTGACCTGCCGCGCGGTCTCGGCCGCCGAACCGCCCCCGGCGGGGACCGCGACGGCGGTGAGCACCACGTCCGGCGCGGGGGCACCGTCGGCGGCGGCCCGCTCCAGCGCGTCGAGGTCGGCGAAGCGCTCACCGGCGGCGTCCAGGTCACCGAGGACGGCGACCCGCGCCGACGACGCGGAGCCCTCGGCGACCGCGATCCAGTCGAGGTGGAACAGGGAGCGCCGGCTACCGCCCTGGTCGGCCTCCAGTTGCGCGGGGTCGACCGGGCGGACGGCGATGGCGTCGACCGCCACGACCGGTGCCCCGGTCTCGTCCACGACGTCGAGACGACGCGCGGAGTCGGCGGCCGGGCTGATCCTGGCGCGCAGGCGCGGACCGCCGCCGTGGCCGAGCCGGACCCCGGACCACGAGAAGGGCAGGTCCGTCGGGTCACCCGCCGCCTTGTCGAGCAGGCCGCCGTGCAGGGCGGCGTCGAACAGCGCCGGGTGCACGGCGAACCCGGTGCCGCCCGCGTCCTCGGGCAGCGCGAGTTCCGCGTAGACGTGCCCGCCGGACCGCCAGGCCGCGCGCAGGCCCTGGAACAGCGGGCCGTAGTCGTAGCCCGCCTCCGCCAGCCTCGGGTACAGCGACTCCACCGCGACCGGTTCGGCACCTTCCGGCGGCCACACCGCCGGGAACGGCTCGGACGGTGCCGCGCCGGTGGTCAGCCGGCCCCGGGCGTGGCAGGTCACCTCGTCCTCGGCGTCGTCCGCGGCGGTCTCGGGGCGCGAGTAGACGGCCACCTCGCGGCGGCCCTCGTCGTCCGGTGCCGCGACGGTGACCTGCACCCGCCGGCCGGTGTCCTCGGGCAGGACCAGCGGGGCTTCGAAGACGAGTTCGTCGACCACGGGGCAGCCCGCGCGGCCCGCCGCCGCCAGGACCATCTCGACCACGGCCGCACCGGGCACGATCACCGTGCCGAACACGGCGTGGTCGCGCGTCCACGGCTGGGACTCCTGGGACAGGCGGCCGGTGAACACCCACTCGTCGCGGTCGGCGACCTGCACGGCCGCCGCCAGCACCGGGTGCTCCAGGCGGCCGAGGCCCGCCGCCGCCGGGTCACCCGCGCCCACGCCGGGCAGCAGCCAGTACCGCTCGCGCTGGAAGGCGTAGGTGGGCAGGGAGGTCCGCCGCGCGCCGCTGCCCGCGAAGAACGCGGACCAGTCGACCATGACCCCGGCCACGTGGGCTTCGGCCAGGGAGAGGGCGAACCGCTCCGGGCCGCCCTCCTCCCGGCGCAGCGAGCCGACCGCCGCCACCCGGTCCGCGACGTCGGCGGCCTGGGCCGTCTCGGCCACGGCCATGCCGAGCACCGGGTGCGGCGAGACCTCCACGAAGCAGGTCGTGCCGTTCTCGACGAGCGCGCGCACGGCGGGCTCGAAGCCGACGCGCCCGCGCAGGTTGCGGTACCAGTAGCCGGCGTCGAGGCCGGCGGTGTCGATGAACCCGCCCTCGGCCGTCGAGTAGAACGGGATGGTGCCGGTGCGCGGCGCGACGGGTGCCAGGCTCGCCAGCACCTCGTCCCGGATGGCCTCGACCTGCGCGGAGTGCGACGCGTAGTCCACCGTGACCCGCCGCGCCCGCACGCCGTCGCGCTCGCACGCCGCGAGCAGGTCGTCCAGCGCGTCGGGCTCGCCCGCGACGACCACCGTCGCGGGGCCGTTGACCGCCGCCACCGAGACCCGCCCGGCGTAGGGCTCCACGCGCGCCTCGACCTGGTCCACCGGGAGCGAGACGGACATCATGCCGCCGTGGCCCGCCAGCCGTTCGCGCACCGCGCGGCTGCGCAGCGCCACGACGCGCGCGGCGTCGTCCAGCGACAGCGCACCGGCCACGTACGCCGCGGCGATCTCGCCCTGGGAGTGCCCCAGGACCGCGCTCGGCTCGACGCCGTAGGACCGCCACAGCGCCGCCAGGGACACCATCACCGCGAACAGCGCCGGCTGCACCACGTCGACCCGCTCCAACGACGGCGCGCCGGGGGCACCGCGCAGCACGTCCTCCAGCCGCCAGTCGACGTACCGGGACAGCGCCGTGGAGCAGGCGGCCACCTCGGCGGCGAAGACGGGCGAGGAGTCGAGCAGCCCCACCGCCATCCGCTCCCACTGCGAGCCCTGGCCGGGGAACACGAACACGGCCTTGGCACCCGCCGGGGTCCCCTCGACCACGTTCGGGGCGGGCTCTCCCGCCGACAGCGCGCGCAACCCGGCCAGCAGCTCGCCCCGGTCGGCGGCCACGACCACGGCCCGGCGCTCCAGGTGCGCCCGCGTGGTCGCCAGCGAGAAGCCCAGGTCGAGCAGGCTGTCGTCGGGGCGGGCGATCATCTGCGCGCGGACCCGGTCGGCCTGCTCGCGCAAGGCGGCCTCGTCGCGGGCGGACAGCGGCACGGGCACGGCGGGCGGCGGCACGGCCACGGGCGGTGCGCCGGCCTCGTCGGCGGGTGCCTCTTCGAGGATGACGTGCGCGTTGGTGCCGCTGACGCCGAAGGAGGACACGGCGGCGCGGCGCGGCCGGTCGGTGGCGGGCCACTTCTCGGCCTCGGTCAGGAGCCGGACCTCGCCCGCGCTCCAGTCGACGTGCGACGACGGCGCGTCGACGTGCAGGGTGCGCGGCAGCACCTCGTGGCGCATGGCCATGACCATCTTGATGATCCCGGCGACGCCGGCGGCGGCCTGCGTGTGACCGATGTTCGACTTGACCGACCCCAGGCGCAGCGGGCCGTTCGCCCGGTCCCGCCCGTAGGTCGCGAGCAGCGCCCGCGCCTCGATCGGGTCGCCGAGCGGGGTCCCGGTGCCGTGGCCCTCCACGACGTCCACGTCGGCGGGGCCCAAGCCCGCGCCCGCCAGCGCCTGCCGGATCACCCGCTCCTGCGACGGGCCGTTCGGCGCGGTCAGGCCGTTGGACGCGCCGTCCTGGTTGACCGCGCTGCCCCGGACCAGGCCCAGGACGCGGTGGCCGTGGCGGCGCGCGTCCGACAGCCGCTCGACGACCAGCAGCCCGGCACCCTCGGCCCAGCCGACGCCGTCGGCGGCCTCGGCGTAGGCCTTGCAGCGCCCGTCCGGGGACACCCCCCGCTGGCGGCTGAACTCGACGAACACGTTGGGGCGGGCCAGGACCGTCACGCCGCCCACCAGCGCCAGGGAGCACTCGCCGGCGCGCAGCGACCGGGCCGCGAGGTGCAGGGCGACCAGCGACGAGGAGCAGGCGGTGTCCACCGACACCGCGGGCCCCTCGAACCCGAACGTGTAGCTCAGGCGGCCGGACGCGACGCTGCTCGCCGACGCGATCGTCAGGTAGCCCTCGATCTCGGGGCGGCGGTCGCTGGTGCCCGCGACAAATCCGTAGTCCTGGTACATGACACCGCAGAACACGCCGGTGTCCGAACCGCGCAACGACGTCGGGTCGATGCCGGCGTCCTCGAACGACTCCCACGCCGTCTCCAGCAGCAGGCGTTGCTGCGGGTCCATCGCCAGCGCCTCGCGCGGGCTGATGCCGAAGAAGTCCGCGTCGAACTCGCCCGCCCGGTCGACGAACCCGCCGCCCCGGGTGTAGGAGGTGCCGGTGTGGTCGGGGTCGGGGTGGTAGAGCCCTTCGACGTCCCAGCCCCGGTCGCCGGGGAACTCCGAGGTGCCGATGCGGCCGTCGGCCACGAGTCGCCACAGCTCGTCCGGCGACGCCACGCCGCCGGGGTAGCGGCAGCCCATGCCGACGATGGCCAGGGGCTCGACCGCCCGGTCCTCGTGCTCCCTCAGCCGCGCCTTGGTCTCGGTGAGTTCGACGGCAACCCGCTTGAGGTACTTGAGAACCTTCTCCTGCTGAGGGTCGGTGCCCCCGGCACCGGTGGCCACGTCGCCGTCAACGCTCATCTTCGCCTTGCTCCCAGTGGTCGTGCGGTCGTGCGGTCGCGGGGTTGGTGTGGTCACAGGTCACCGAATTCCGCGTCGAGGAGTTGGAAGACCTCGTCGGCCGTCGTGGCCGCCTCGATCTGCTCGCTGGTGCCGCGCTCGCCGTCGTCGGTGAGCGTGGCCAGCAGGGTGCGCAGCCGGCCGGCCACGCGCTGCCGCTCGCCCACCGCGGCGTCGGCCAGGAGTGCTTCGAGCCGGGTCAGCTCCTGCTCGGCGGTGGGGTGTTCGGCCGCGCCGCCCACCTCGTCGAGGAGGAGCTTGGCCACGGCGGCGGAGGTCGGGTGGTCGAAGACCAGCGTGGAGGGCAGCCGCACGCCGCTGGCCTTGGCCAGCCTGTTGCGCAGGTCCACCGCCGCCAGCGAGTCGAAGCCGAGGTCGCGGAACGCGCGCTCGGGTTCCACCGCGCCGGGCGAGGCGTGGCCGAGGACGGCCGCGACCTGGGTGCGCACCAGGTCCAGGGTGACGCTCTCCCACTGCTCGGCGGGCACCCCGGCCAACCGCTGGGCCAGCGACCCCGCCTGCTCGGCCCGGCGGGCCGGGGCGGGCACGAGGCCGCGCAGCAGCGCGGGCAGCGCGCCCGAGCGGGCCTGGACGCGCAGCGCGCCCAGGTCGAGGCGGACCGGCACCAGCAGGGCGGTGTCCGAAGTGGACGCCTGGTCGAACAGCTCCAGGCCCAGTTCCGTCGGCAGGGCACCGACGCCCATGCGCTCCAGGCGGGCCAGGTCGGTGTCGTCCAAGCCACCCGCCATGCCGCCCGCCTCGGCCCACAGCCCCCAGGCCAGCGAGGTCGCGGCGAGCCCTTCGGCACGTCGCCGGGCGGCGAGGGCGTCGAGGAACGCGTTCGCGGCGGCGTAGTTGCCCTGGCCGGGACTGCCGACCAGCGCCGCCACCGAGGAGAACACGATGAACGCAGCGAGGTCCTGACCGGCCGTCAACTCGTGCAGGTGCAGGGCCGCGTCCAACTTCGGCCGCAACACCCGGTCCAACCGCTCCGGGGTCAACGACTCGACCACACCGTCGTCCAACACACCAGCCGAATGCACCACCGCCGTGAGCGGACGACCAAGCGAACCGAGCAACCCCGCCACCTGGTCACGGTCGGCGACGTCACACGCCGCCACCCGGACCTGACTGCCCAGGCCCTCCAGCTCCGCGACCAACCCGGCCACGCCCTCGGCCGCCTCGCCCCGACGGCTGACCAACAGCAAGTGCTTCGCACCGTGCTGCCGGACCAAGTGCCGGGCGAACAACGCACCCAGACCACTCGTACCGCCGGTGACCAGAACCGTGCCTTCGGGGTCGAGAGACATCGGCCGCGTGTCAGCGGGTGCCGCCGAGGCGCGGGTCAGCCGAGGCGCGAACGCCTTGCCCTCACGCACCGCGAGCTGCGGCTCATCAGCCGACACCAACACCGACCAATCCGGCGCGGACCCATCCACATCAACCAGGACGAACCGACCCGGATGCTCGGACTGCGCACTACGCACCAAACCCCACACCGGGGACTGCACCAGATCCGGCGACTCACCACCGACCGCGATGGCCTCGCGCGTCACCACGACCAACCGGGCGTCGGTCAGCAGCTCGGCGGTCAACCACCGCTGGAGCAACGCCAAGGTCTGCCCGGTGACCGCCCGCGCGACCTCAGCACCCGTTCCCGTTGCCTCAACAACGGCCAACACCACGTCCGGCACCGAAGCGCCCTCCGCGACCGCCCGCTCCAACACGTCCAAATCGGCGAACCGCTCCGACACACCAGGCACCTCGCCCAGAGCCACCACCCGCACCGAACCAGCCGACACCCCCACCGGAGCCCAATCGACCTGGAACAGCGAGCCCGAACCGGTCCGCCGCGCACCCGCGAGCTGGGCCGGGTCGACCGGCCGGGTGACGAGCGATTCGACCGAGCCGACGACTTCACCGAGGTCACCGAGGACGTCGACGCGGAGCGCGGCGTCACCCGCCGACCCGATGCGGACCCGCACCGACGCGCGGCCCGCCCGCTCGACCCGCACACCCGACCACGAGAACGGCAGCAGCGCCGACGAACCGTCGCCGCCCAACCACCCGAGACCACCGTGCAGGGCGGCGTCGAACAGCGCCGGGTGAATCACGAACCCACCCGCCGACTCGGCGTACTCGTCCGGGAGGGCGACCTCGGCGTACACGTGCTCGCCGTCGCGCCACGCCTGCCGCACGCCCTGGAACGCGGGACCGTAGTCGTAGCCCGCTTCCGCCAGCCCGGCGTAGAGGGCGTCGACCGCGACCGGCTCGGCACCCGTGGGCGGCCACTGGCCGACGAGCGGCACCACCACCCCGGCCTCGCCGGTCAGCACGCCCCGCGCGTGGCAGATCGCCTCTCCTGCTCCGGAACGGGAGTAGACGGCGACCTCACGGCGACCGTCCTCGTCCGCCTCGCCCACCGTCACCTGCAACTGCCGCGCGCCGTCCTCGTCGAGGACCAGCGGCGCTTCGAGCACCAACTCGTCCACGACCGGGCTGCCGACGTGCGCGCCGGCGGCGAGGGCCAGTTCAACCAGGCCCGTGCCCGGCATGAGTACGGTCCCGAGGACCGCGTGGTCGCGAACCCAGGGCGCGTTGTCCAGCGAGACGCGCCCGGTGAGCACCCACTCGTCGCCGTCACCGACCTGCACCGCCCCGGCCAGCAGCGGGTGGTCCAGCCGCCCGAGACCGACCGCAACCGCGTCCCCGGACGCGGCACCGGACGCGAGCCAGTACCGGTCGCGCTGGAAGGCGTAGGTGGGCAGCTCGACGCGCTGTGCGCTGGCGGGAGCGTAGAAAGCCGCCCAGTCAACCGGGACGCCCGCGATGTGCGCCTGCCCCAGGAACCCGGCGAACGTCTCCGGCTCGGGCTGACGAGCCCGCATCGCCGAGGCGAACACAGCGTCATCACTGTCCACGGCCTGACGGGCCACCGCGGTCAACACCGCATCCGGCCCCAACTCCAAGAACCGCGTAACCCCTTCAGCCTGAAGCGTCCGAACCCCGTCGAAGAACCGCACCGCCTGACGGACGTGATCCACCCAATACCCAGGCTCGGTCAGCTCGGCAGTCACCAAACCACCGGTCAGGTTCGACACCACGGGAATGCGCGGCTGCTCGAACGTCAACCCTTCAGCGACCGCACGGAACTCCACCAACATCGCATCCATGCGATGCGAGTGGAAGGCATGACTCACCCGCAGGCGCGTGGTCTTACGGTCCTGCCACTGCGGCAACCACTCCTCCACCGCCTCAAGATCACCCGACACCACAACCGAACGCGGACCATTCACCGCCGCAATCGACAACCGGCCATGGAACGCCACCAACGAAGGAAGAACCTCCTCCTCCGTCGCCTGCACCGCCGCCATACCACCACCGACAGGAAGTGCACCCATCAAACGACCCCGAGCCACCACCAACGCGGACGCGTCAGCCAAAGACAACACACCCGCCACATGCGCCGCTGCGATCTCCCCCACCGAATGTCCAATCAGGACATCCGGCCGGACACCCAGCGACTCGACGAGCCGGTAGAGCGACACCTCAACGGCGAACAGAGCGGCCTGGGTGAACTCCGTCGAGTCCAGCAACCCAGCCTCGGGCGAACCCTCGGCCGCGAACAGCAACGCCTTCAACGACCGACCAAGCCGCGAATCGAGCTCCGCGCACACCTCGTCGAGCGCTTCGGCGAAGACCGGATACGCGGCAGCAAGCTCAGCGCCCATCCCGGCCCGCTGCGAACCCTGACCCGTGAACAACAACGCCGTCTTACCCGACACCGGACGACCACGAGTCGTCAGCGCCGCCAGACCCACCAACAACTCATCCCGATCCGACGCCACGACCACCGCACGCTCATCGAACTGGGTCCGCGTCGTCACAGAGGAAAAACCGATGTCCACCGGTTCCAGTTCGGGACGGGCGGCAAGGTGCTCGCGCAGCCGTTCGGCCTGCGCCTGGAGCGCCGACTCGTCCTTGGCCGAGAGCAGCACCGGCACCGGCCCGAAGGCGATGCGCTCGACCTGCTTCTCCTCCTGGCGGGGCGCTTCCTCGATGATGACGTGCGCGTTGGTACCACTGATGCCGAACGACGACACACCAGCCCGACGCGGCCGATCACGAGCAGGCCACTGCTCGGCCTCGGTCAACAACCGGACCTCGCCCGCATCCCAATCCACATGCGGCGACGGCTCATCCACATTCAACGACCTCGGCAACACACCATGACGCATCGCCTGCACCATCTTGATCACACCAGCCACACCAGCAGCCGCAGACGTATGACCAATATTCGACTTGATCGACCCCAGACGAAGCGGACCAGCCGAACGCTCCTGACCATAAGTCGCCAACAACGCCTGAGCCTCGATCGGATCACCCAACCGAGTACCCGTGCCGTGGCCCTCCACCGCGTCGACCTCGGCAGCACTCACCCCGGCGTTCGCCAACGCCTGGCGAATCACCCGCTCCTGCGAGGGACCGTTCGGCGCGGTCAAGCCATTGCTCGCACCGTCCTGGTTGATCGCACTACCCCGCACCACACCCAGGATGCGACGACCGTTGCGACGCGCGTCCGACAAACGCTCCAACACCAACAGACCCAGACCGTCAGAGAACCCGGTCCCATCCGCCCCAGCCGCATAGGACTTGCACCGGCCATCGGGAGCCAGGCCGCGCTGCCTGCTGAACTCTTGCAACAGGAACGGCCCGGCCATGATGGTCACCCCACCCACCAAAGCCAGCGAGCACTCACCACTGCGCAACGCCTGAGAAGCCATGTGCAAAGCCACCAACGACGACGAACACGCCGTGTCCACCGACACCGCCGGACCTTCCAACCCCAGCGTGTACGCCACGCGGCCCGAGGCCACGCTGGTCGTCGTGCCGGTCAAGCGGAAGCCCTCCAGCTCCGGCGGCATCGTGCCGCCGTAGTCCGACGCCACCACACCGCAGAACACGCCCGTGTCCGAACCCCGCAACGACGTCGGATCGAGGCCCGCATCCTCGAACGCCTCCCACGACGCCTCCAGCAACAACCGCTGCTGCGGGTCCATCGCCAACGCCTCACGCGGACTCACACCGAAGAACCCGGCGTCGAAGTCCGCCACACCCTCGACGAACCCGCCACCCGACGCATACACACTCCCGACCCGCTCAGGGTCCGGGTCGTACAACCGCTCCAGGTCCCAACCACGATCACCCGGCAACGGACCGACCGCATCACGACCCTCCGCCACCAACCGCCACAACTGCTCAGGCGAACTCACCCCACCGGGGTAGCGGCAGCTCATGCCCACGATCGCCAACGGCTCGTCCGCCTTGACGCGGCGCGCGACCGGCGCGGGCTTGCGCTCCTGCTCCGCGCCGCCCGCCTCGGTGACCAGGAGCCGGGTGACGGCCATCGGCGTCGGGTGGTCGAAGACCAGCGTCGACGGCAGCCGCACACCACTCGCCTGAGTCAGACGATTACGCAGCTCCACAGCGGCCAACGAATCAAACCCGAGCTCCTTGAACGCCCGCTCGGGATCGACAGCCGTGGACGACGGGTGCCCGAGCACGGCGGCGACCTGCGCCTGCACCAGCTCCAGCACCACGGGCAGCCGGTCACCCTCAGGCACGCCCGCGAGCCGCTGGGCCAGCGACCCGTCGGTCTGCACGCGGCGGGCCGCCGTGCGGACCAGGCCGCGCAGCAGCGCGGGCAGCAGGCCCGACCGGGCCTGCGCCCGCAGCGCGCCCAGGTCGAGCGCGACCGGCGCGAGCAGGGCCGCGTCGACCTGGTGGGCCGCGTCGAACAGTTCCAGGCCGCGTTCGGTGGCGAAGGACGCGATGCCCATCCGCGCCCAGCGCGCCACGCTCGCCTCATCCAGCGTGCCCGCCATGCTGCGCTCTTCGGCCCAGAGGCCCCAGGCGAGGGAACTCGCGGCGAGCCCTTCGGCCCTGCGCCGGGAGGCAAGGGCGTCCAGGAAGGCGTTCGCGGCGGCGTAGTTGCCCTGACCCGGACTGCCGACGAGAGCCGCCACCGACGAGAACAGCACGAACGCCGACAGGTTCTGCCCCGCCGTCAGCTCGTGCAGGTGCAGGGCGGCATCCAACTTCGGCCGCAGCACCCGGTCGAGCTGTTCGGCGGTCAAGGTTTCGATCACGCCGTCATCCAGCACCCCGGCCGCGTGCACCACGGCCGTGAGCGGACGTTCCAGCGAACCCAGCAGCCCGGCCACCTGGTCGCGGTCGGCGACGTCACAAGCCGCCACCCGCACTTCACTGCCGAGCTCTTCGAGGTCGGCGACGAGGTCAGCCGTTCCCTCGGCGTTCAGGCCACGGCGGCTGACCAGCAACAGGTGCCGCGCACCGTGCCGGGTCACCAGGTGCCGGGCGAACTGCGCACCCAGACCACCCGTGCCGCCGGTGATCAAGACCGTGCCCTCGGGGTCGAGAGGAGCCGGAACCGTGAGCACGACCTTGCCGGTGTTGCGGCCCTCGCGGAGCAGGCGGAACGCCTCCGCACCCCGCCGCACATCCCACGTCCGGATCGGCGAATGCGACAGCACACCCTGCTCGAACAGGCCCACGACCTCCAGCAGCATCTCCTGAATGCGCTCAGGACCCGCCTCGAACAAGTCATAGGACTGGTAGCGCACGCCCGGACGCGCAGCAGCAACCTCGTCCGCGTCCCGGACATCGGCCTTGCCCATCTCGACAAACCGACCACCACGCGGCAACAAATCCAACGACGCATCAACAAACTCACCGGCCAACGCGTCCAACACCACATCCACACCGGCACCGTCAGTCAAACCCAGGAACTTCTCCCGGAACCCCAAGTCACGCGACGACGCGATCCGCTCACCCGCCACACCCAACGCCCGCACCGCATCCCACTTCGGCGCACTCGCCGTCGCGAACACCTCAGCACCCAGATGACGCGCCAACTGCACCGCAGCCATACCCACACCACCAGCGGCGGCGTGCACCAACACACGCTCACCACGAGACAGATTGGCCAAATCCACCAACCCGTACAACGCCGTCAAATACACCACCGGAACCGCAGCAGCCTCAGCGAAGGAGAAACCCTCCGGCATCGACACGATCATCCGCCGGTCGGCCACCGCCACCGGGCCGAACGAGTCCAGCACCAGGCCCATCACCCGGTCACCGGGCTCAAGGTCCGCGACCTCGGCACCGACCTCCAGCACCACACCGGCAGCCTCACTGCCCAACGGCGCATCACCGGGGTAAAGACCCAGCGCGATCAACACATCACGGAAATTCAGACCCGCAGCCCGAACCCCCACCCGCACCTCACGAGTGCCCAACGGCCGATCACCATCGGAACCCACGATCGCCAGATCGTCCAGCGAACCCTTCCGCTCAATCGACAACCGCCACGCACCCACAGGCGGAACAACAGCCCGCACCAACCGAGGCACCAACACCCGGCCACCACGCACCGCCACCTGCGGCTCATCCAACCCCACCAACACAGACCACTCCGGCTCGGCACCGTCGAGATCGACGAGCAGCACCCGGCCCGGGTGTTCCGATTGCGCGCTGCGCACCAGACCCCACACGGGGGCCTGCGCGAGATCCGCGAGCTCATCGCCGACGGCGACCGCGTTGCGCGTCACCACCACAAGCCGTGCGTCGGCCGGGCGGGTTTCGGACAGCCACCGCCGCACCAGGTCCAGCGTGCGCGCGGCCACCGCGTGGGCGGTTTCGGCGACATCACCCGCCGGGGTCTCCACCGTCGCGATCACGATCCCGGACACCTCGGCCACCGCGTCCAAGTCCCAGTCGGGACCGAGGAGAGCGGTCTCCACCGCGTCCACCGCACCGGGCACGGTGACGGCGGTCCACTCGACCGCGTAGAGCGAGTCGGGACCCGACCCGCCGGCGACGGCGAGCTGGATCGGGTCGACGGGCCGCAGGGCGAGGCTGCCCACGCTCGCGACCGGCTGCCCGTGCTCGCCCGCGATGTCGATCCGCAGCGCGGAAGCACCCGTCCGGGAGATCCGCACCCGCACCCGTCCGACGCCCTGCCCGTCGAGCCGGACCCCGGTCCACGAGAAAGGCAGGTCCGCTGCGGCACCCGGCTCCTTGTCGAGCAGCGCGGCGTGCAGGGCGGCGTCGAACAGCGCCGGGTGAAGGCCGAATTTGCGGGCCGCGTCGGCGTGCTCGTCGGGTAGGGCGACCTCGGCGTAGACGTCGTCGCCGTCGCGCCACGCCGCGAGGAGTCCTTGAAAGACGGGGCCGTACTCGTAACCGATCTCGGCCAGGCGCGGGTAGAGCACGTCGACGTCCACCGGCTCGGCATCCGCCGGCGGCCACTGCGCGGGGAAGGGCACCGGGGTTTCGGAGTCCAGCGCCAGCCACCCGCGCGCGTGGCAGGTCGTCTCACGACCGCCGTCGACCGCACGGGAGTAGAGCGCCACCTCGCGGCGACCGTCGTCGTCGGCCGGGGTGACGGTGACCTGAATCTGTCTTGCACCGTCGCGGTCGAGCACCAGCGGCGCTTCGAGCACCAGCTCCTCGACCACCGGGCTGCCGACGTGCCGACCGGCCGCGAGCGCCAGCTCCACCAACGCGGTCCCGGGCACCAGCACCGTGCCCAGCACGACGTGGTCCCGCGTCCAAGGGGCGGTGTCCGTGGAGATGCGGCCGGTGAGGACCCACTCGTCCCGGTCGCCGACCTGCACGGCGGCGGCCAGCAGCGGGTGGTCCAGTCGCCCGAGACCGGAGGCTGCGGGGTCAGTGGACCAGGTACCGGGCGCGAGCCAGTAGCGCTCATGCTGGAAGGCGTAGGTCGGCAGCTCGACGCGCCGTGCCCCGGTGTGGGCGTAGAAGGCGTTCCAGTCGATCTCGACCCCGGCGATGTGCGCCTGCCCCAAGAACCCGGCAAAGGTCTCCGGCTCCGGCTGACGAGCCCGCATGGCCGAGGCGAACACGGCATCGTCACTGTCCACGGCCTGTCGGGCCATCGCGGTCAACACCGCATCCGGACCCAACTCCAAGAACCGCGTAACCCCTTCAGCGCGCAACGTCCGCACACCGTCGAAGAACCGCACCGCCTGCCGAACGTGATCCACCCAGTAACCGGGCTTCGTCAACTCGGCAGTCACCAGACCGCCGGTCAGGTTCGACACCACGGGAATGCGCGGCTGCTCGAACGTCAACCCTTCAGCGACCGCGCGGAACTCGGCCAACATCGCATCCATACGATGCGAGTGGAAGGCATGGCTCACTCGCAGGCGCGTGGTCTTGCGGTCGCTCCACTGCGGCAACCACCCCTCCACGGCGTCAAGATCACCCGACACCACCACCGAACGCGGACCGTTCACGGCAGCGATCGACAACCGGCCCTCGAACTCGACCAGAGAAGGAAGAACTTCCTCCTCCGTCGCCTGCACCGCCGCCATACCACCACCGGTCGGAAGTGCGCCCATCAGACGACCACGAGCCACCACCAACGCGGACGCATCGGCAAGAGACAACACCCCGGCGACATGCGCCGCCGCGATCTCACCCACCGAATGTCCAATCAGGACATCCGCACGGATGCCAAGTGACTCGACAAGCCGGTAAAGAGAAACCTCGACCGCGAACAACGCGGCCTGGGTGAATTCGGTCGAGTCCAGCAATCCAGCCTCGGGCGAACCCTCGGCCGCGAACAGCAACGCCTTCAACGACCGACCAAGCCGCGAATCGAGCTCCCCGCACACCTCGTCCAACGCCGCAGCAAACACCGGGTAGGCCGCAGCCAACCCCGCACCCATTCCGGCCCGCTGCGAACCCTGACCGGTGAACAACACCGCCGTCTTACCGGCAACAGGCCGACCACGAGTGGTCAGCGCCGCCAGACCCGCCAACAACTCGTCCCGACCCGACGCCACGACCACCGCACGCTCGTCGAGCTGGGCCCGCGTCGTCGCGGCCGAGAACGCGACGTCTACCAGGTTCAACTCGGGCTGAGCCACCAAGTACCCGTGCAGGCGGTCGGCCTGCGCCCTGAGCGCCGCCTCGCCCTTACCCGACACCAACACCGGCACGGGAATCGACACCGGAGCCGGAATGACGGCGGGAGCGTCCTCAACAGGCGCTTCCTCGATGATCATGTGCGCGTTGGTACCGCTGATGCCGAACGACGACACCGCAGCGCGTCGGGGCCGGTCACCGGCGGGCCATTCCTCGGCCTCGGTCAACAGCCTGATGTCACCGGCATCCCAGTCGATGTGCGGCGACGGCTCGTCCACGTTCAACGTCTTGGGCAGCACGCCGTGGCGTATCGCCTGCACCATCTTGATCACACCAGCCACACCCGCAGCCGCAGACGTATGACCGATGTTCGACTTGATCGACCCCAACCGCAACGGACCACCAGCCCGCTCACGCCCGTAAGTCGCCAGCAACGCCTGAGCCTCGATCGGATCACCCAACCGCGTACCGGTCCCGTGACCTTCCACCGCGTCCACGTCGGCCGGGCTCAAGCCCGCACTGGCCAACGCCTGGCGAATCACCCGCTCCTGCGACGGACCGTTCGGCGCGGTCAAACCGTT
Source organism: Actinosynnema sp. NPDC023587 (assembly GCF_040640215.1). Classification (NCBI taxonomy): domain Bacteria; kingdom Bacillati; phylum Actinomycetota; class Actinomycetes; order Pseudonocardiales; family Pseudonocardiaceae; genus Actinosynnema; species Actinosynnema sp. NPDC023587. The sequence continues at coordinate 73,929 of NZ_JBFABG010000008.1, forward strand.
GCTCGCACCGTCCTGGTTGACCGCGCTGCCCCGCACCACGGCCAACACCTGGTGACCGTTGCGGCGCGCTTCGGACAAGCGTTCCAACACCAACAGACCCAGACCGTCCGAAAACCCGGTCCCGTTCGCGCCTGCCGCGTAGGACTTGCACCGACCATCCGGTGCCAGCCCGCGCTGCCTGCTGAACTCCAGCAACAGGAACGGCCCCGCCATGATGGTCACGCCACCGGCCAGCGCCAACGAGCACTCACCGTTGCGCAACGCCTGAGCTGCCAAGTGCAGTGCCACCAACGACGACGAACACGCCGTGTCCACCGACACCGCAGGCCCCTCCAACCCGAGGGTGTACGCGATCCGGCCGGACAGGACGCTGGACGTGGTGCCGGTCAGGCGGAAGCCCTCCAGCTCCGGCGGCATCGTGCCGCCGTAGTCGGAGCTGAGGCCACCGCAGAACACACCGGTGTTGGAGCCGCGCAGCGAGTTCGGGTCGATCCCGGCGTCCTCGAACGCCTCCCACGACGCCTCCAGCAACAACCGCTGCTGCGGGTCCATCGCCAGCGCCTCGCGCGGGCTGACGCCGAAGAACCCGGCGTCGAAGTCGGCCACGCCTTCGACAAACCCGCCACCCGACGCATACACACTCCCGACCCGCTCCGGGTCCGGGTCGTACAACCGCTCCAGGTCCCAACCACGATCACCCGGCAACGGACCGACCGCATCACGACCCTCGGCCACGAGTTGCCACAGTTGCTCAGGCGAACTCACCCCACCGGGGTAGCGGCAGCTCATGCCCACGATCGCCAACGGCTCGATGTCGCGTTGTTCGAGTTCGCGCACCCGGCGGTTGGCCGTGCGCAACTCGGTGGTCACCTTCCGCAGGTACGTGCGGAGCTTCTGCTCGTCGGTCGTCGAACCGCTGTCAGTGCCCTGGGTCATGCCGATCCGAGCTCCTTGTCGATCAGATCGAAGATGTCGTCGTCGGACACCGAGTCGAGGTCGTCGTCCACCTCGTCGTCCGCGTCGTGGTGCAGGCCCGCCGCCCCGGCGAGCACGGAGAGCAGTCGGTTGTTGAGGGCGCGCAGGCGTGGTTCGAACCGGGCGAGCTCCCGCTCGTCCGTCACCTGGGTCAGCAGCGCCTCGACCTTGCGCACCGCTTCCTCCAGCGGCGGAACTTCCTCCGCCGGCCCGCCGACCTCGGCGAGCAGGTACCGCCCGACCCCGACCGGGGTCGGGTGGTCGAACACCAGCGTGGACGGCAGCCGCAGTCCGCTGGTCTGGATCAGGCGGTTGCGCAGTTCGACACCGGCGAGCGAGTCGAAGCCGAGGGCCTTGAACGGCCTGCCGACGTCGATCGCCTCGGGCGAGGCGTGGCCGAGCACTGCGGCGACCTGCGCGCGCACCAGGTCGAGGACGACCCGCTCACGATCGGCTTCCGCAACGCCCACCAGCCGTTGGACCAGCGACCCTCCTGCGGACTCCGCGCGCCGGGCCGGGGCCTTGACCAGGCCGCGCAGCAACGCGGGCAGCAGGCCTGATCGGGCCTGGGCCCTCAGCACGCCCAGGTCGAGCAGGACCGGCACCTGGAACGGCGCGTCGACCCGGTGGGCCGCGTCGAACAGGTCCAGGCCGAGGTCGGTCGGCAGCGCCTTGATGCCCATCCGGGCCCACCGCGCCACACCGGCCTCGTCCAGCGTGCCCGCCATGCTGCGCTCCTCGGCCCACAGGCCCCACGCCAGCGAGGTGGCGGGCAGGCCGGCCGCGTGCCGCTTGGCCGCCAGCGCGTCGAGGAACGCGTTCGCCGCCGCGTAGTTGCCCTGACCGGGATTGCCGATCAACGCGGCGACCGAGGAGAACAGCACGAACGCCGACAGTTCTTGGTCTGCCGTGAGCTCGTGCAGGTGCAGGGCGGCATCCAGCTTGGGCCGCATGACCCGGTCGAAGTGCTGCGGGGTCAACGACTCCAGCAACCCGTCGTCCAGCACGCCCGCCGCGTGCACCACGGCCGTCAGCGGACGTTCCAACGAACCCAGCAGCCCGGCCACCTGGTCGCGGTCGGCGACGTCACAAGCCGCCACCCGCACTTCACTGCCCAGACCCTCCAACTCCGCGACCAGCTCGGGGACGCCCTCGGCGTTCGGGCCACGGCGGCTGACCAGCAACAGGTGCCGCGCACCGTGCCGGGTCACCAAATGCCGGGCGAACAACGCACCCAGACCACCCGTACCGCCGGTGATCAAAACCGTGCCCTCGGGGTCGACAGGAGCCGGAACCGTGAGAACGACCTTCCCGGTGTTGCGGCCCTCGCGCAGGAACCGGAACGCCTCCGCACCCCGCCGCACGTCCCACGTCCGGATCGGCGAGTGGCTCAGCACGCCCTGCTCGAACAGGCCCACGACCTCCAGCAGCATCTCCTGAATGCGCTCCGGACCCGCCTCGAACAAGTCATACGCCCGATAACGAACCCCCGGGTGCTCCCGCGCCACCACCTCCGGATCACGCAGATCCGCCTTGCCCATCTCGACAAACCGACCACCACGCGGCAACAAATCCAACGACGCATCAACAAACTCACCGGCCAACGCGTCCAACACCACGTCCACACCGGCACCACCGGTCAACCCCAGGAACTTCTCCCGGAACCCCACATCACGCGACGACGCGATCCGCTCACCCGCCACACCCAATGCCCGCACCGCATCCCACTTCGGCGCACTCGCCGTCGCGAACACCTCAGCACCCAAATAACGCGCCAACTGCACCGCAGCCATACCCACACCACCCGCAGCCGCATGCACCAACACACGCTCACCACGAGACAGCTTGGCCAAATCCACCAACCCGTAGTAGGCGGTGAGGAACACGAGCGGCACCGATGCCGCTTCCGCGAAGGACCACCCGTCGGGCATTGGCACGACCATCCGCCGGTCGGTGACCGCCGTGTTGCCGAAGGAGTCGGGCACCAAGCCCATGACCCGGTCGCCCACGGCCAGGCCGGTCACGTCGGCACCGACCTCCAGCACGACACCCGCAGCCTCACTGCCCAGCGGTGCCTCGCCCGGGTAGGTCCCGAGGGCGATCAGGACGTCACGGAAGTTCAAGCCCGCAGCGCGAACCCCCACCCGTACCTCGCCCACACCCAACGGCCGACCACCATCGGAACCCACAATCGCCAGATCGTCCAGCGAACCCTTCCGCTCAATCGACAACCGCCACGCACCCACAGGCGGAACAACAGTCCGCACCAACCGAGGCACCAACACCCGGCCACCACGCACCGCCACCTGCGGCTCGTCCAACCCCACCAAGGCGGGCCAGTCCGGCACCGAGTCGTCCACATCAACCAACACCAACCGGCCCGGATGCTCCGACTGCGCCGTACGCACCAAACCCCACACCGGAGACTGCACCAAATCCGGAGACTCCACCCCCACCGCCACCGCACGCCGCGTCACCACCACAAGACGCGCGTCGACCCAGCGGTCATCGGCCAGCCAGCGGCGCAGCAGCCCCAACGCGTCGGCGGTGGCGCTGCGAGCGCCCTGGGCCACGTCGTTCTCCGCGACGGTCGGAATCGGGGCGACGACGACGTCCGGCAGCTCGGCGGTCCCGTCGGCCAGCGCCGACTCCAGGTCGTCGAGGTCGGCGTACTCCGCGCCCAGCACCGCCACGCGGCCCGGCGCGTCTGCCCCGGTGTCGGTGACCTCGGTCCAGTCGACCTCGTAGAGCGAGGTGGGACCGGACTGCCCGGCCCCGGCGAGCCGCGCCTGGTCCACGGGGCGGAACGCCAGCAGCTCAACGCCCGCCACCGGTTCGCCGTGCTCCCCGGCGAGGTCGACGCGCAACCCGGAGTCGCCCGCCGACCCGATGCGGACCCGTGCCGAGGTGCGCCCGGTCTCCCGGAGCCACACCCTGGACCACGAGAACGGGAGCTGGGTCGTGGAGGTGTCACCGCCCGCCACGCGGTCGAGACCTGCGTGCAGGGCTGCGTCGAACAGTGCCGGGTGGATGCCGAAGCCCGCGCCGCCATCCTGTTCCGGCAGCACGAGTTCCGCGTAGACGTGCTCGTCGTCCCGCCAGGCCGCCCGCACCCCTTGGAACAGCGGGCCGTAGTCGTAACCCGCCTCGGCCAGCCCGGCGTAGAGGGCGTCGACCGCGACCGGCCGGGCGTCGGCGGGCGGCCACACCGCCGGGAAGGGCGCGAACGGCACCGCCTCGGCGACCAGCGCACCCCGCGCGTGGCAGGTCGTGTCCTGCCCGTCCCCGGCTTCGGAACGCGAGTAGAGCGCCACCTCGCGGCGACCGTCCTCGCCCGCCTCCCCCACGGTGATCTGGAGGCCGACCGACCCCGTCCCGGGCAGGAGCAGCGGTGCTTCGAGCACCAGCTCCTCGACCACCGCACTGCCGACGTGCCGACCGGCCGCGAGCACCAGCTCCACCAGCGCGGTCCCGGGCACGAGTGCCGTGCCCAGCACGACGTGATCGCGGACCCACGGCACCGCATCCGACGACACCCGGCCGGTGAACACCCACTCGTCCCGGTCCGCGATCCGCACCGCAGCCGCCAGCAACGGGTGGTCGACCCGTCCCAGGCCCGCCGCGACGGGGTCACCCGCGTCGCCGCCGGAGGAGATCCAGTAGCGCTCGCGCTGGAAGGCGTAGGTGGGCAGCGCGACGCGTTGTGCGCCGGTCGTGGCGTAGAAGGCGTTCCAGTCGATCCCGACGCCGGCGATGTGGGCCTGCCCCAGGAAACCCGCGAAGGTCTCCGCTTCCGGCTGGCGCGCGCGCATGGTGGAGGCGAACACCGCCTCGTCGCTGTCCACGGTCTGCCGCGCGAGGGCGGTCAGCACCGCGTCCGGACCCAGCTCCAGGAACCTGGTCACGCCCTCGGCGCGCAGAGTCCGCACACCGTCGAGGAACCGCACCGCCTGGCGGACGTGATCGACCCAGTAGCCGGGCTCGGTCAGCTCGGTGGTCACCAGACCACCGGTCAGGTTCGACACCACGGGAATGCGGGGCTGCGCGAACGTCAACCCTTCGGCCACCGCGTGGAACTCGGCCAGCATCGGGTCCATGCGGTGGGAGTGGAACGCATGGCTGACCCGGAGAAGCGTGGTCTTGCGGTCACTCCACTGCGGCAACCACTCCTCCACCGCGTCCACGTCGCCGGACACCACCACCGAGCGCGGACCGTTGACCGCCGCGATCGACAACTGGTCCTCGAAGCCGATCAGGGAGGGCAGAACCTCTTCCTCGGTCGCCTGCACCGCCGCCATACCGCCACCGGCGGGCAACGCGCCCATCAGACGACCCCGGGCCACCACCAACGTGGACGCATCGGCCAAGGACAGCACACCCGCGACGTGCGCTGCCGCGATCTCACCGACCGAGTGTCCAATCAGGACATCCGGACGAACACCCAACGACTCGACGAGCCGGTAGAGCGACACCTCAACAGCGAACAACGCGGCCTGCGTGAATTCGGTCGAGTCCAGCAACGCGGCCTCGGGCGAGCCCTCGGCCGCGAACAACACCGCCTTCAACGACCGACCAAGCCGCGAGTCGAGCTCCGCGCAGACCTCGTCGAGCGCTTCGGCGAAGACCGGGTAGGCCGCAGCCAACCCGGCACCCATCCCGGCCCGCTGCGAACCCTGACCGGTGAACAACACCGCCGTCTTGCCCGGCGTCGGCCTGCCCCGCGTTGTGAGCGCGTCCAGCCCGGCCAGCAGCTCTTCCCGGTCCGATGCCACGACCACCGCGCGCTCGTCGAGCTGGGCCCGCGTCGTCGCGGCCGAGAACGCGACGTCTACCAGGTTCAGCCCGGGTCGCGCGGCCAAGTGGTCGCGCAGCCGGTCGGCCTGCGCCCGGAGTGCCGCTTCCCCCTTGCCCGACACGAGAACGGGCACCGGTCCCGCGTAGGAACCCTCGGGCCGCACCTGCTTCTCACGCGGTGCCTCTTCGATGATGACGTGCGCGTTGGTGCCGCTGATGCCGAACGACGACACACCGGCCCGGCGCGGCCGATCACCAGCAGGCCACTGCTCGGCCTCGGTCAACAGCCTGACCTCACCGGAGGACCAGTCGACCCGAGGCGAGGGCTCGTCGACGTTCAACGTCCTGGGCAGCACGCCGTGGCGCATCGCCTGCACCATCTTGATCACACCGGCCACACCAGCAGCCGCAGACGTGTGACCGATGTTCGACTTGATCGACCCCAGTCGCAACGGACCGGCCGAGCGCTCCTGGCCATAGGTCGCCAACAACGCCTGCGCCTCAATGGGATCACCGAGCTTGGTGCCCGTGCCATGACCCTCCACCGCGTCGACCTCGGCAGCACTCAGACCCGCGCTCGCCAACGCCTGCCGGATCACCCGCTCCTGTGACGGACCGTTCGGCGCGGTCAAACCGTTGCTCGCACCGTCCTGGTTGACCGCACTGCCCCGCAGCAACCCGAGGATCTGACGGCCGTTGCGACGCGCGTCCGACAACCGCTCCAGGACGACCAGGCCCAACCCGTCCGAGAACCCGGTTCCGTCCGCCCCGGCCGCGTAGGACTTGCACCGGCCGTCCGGCGACAACCCGCGCTGCCTGCTGAACTCCACCAGCAGGAACGGTCCGGCCATGACAGTCACGCCACCGGCCAGCGCCAACGAGCACTCACCGTTGCGCAGCGCCTGGGCGGCCATGTGCAGAGCGACCAGCGACGAGGAGCACGCCGTGTCCACCGTGACCGCAGGCCCCTCCAACCCGAGGGTGTACGCGATCCGGCCCGAGACGACGCTGGGGGTCGTGCCGGTCAGCCGGAAGCCCTCCAGCTCCGGCGGCATCGTGCCGCCGTAGTCGCCCAACGACATGACGCCGCAGAACACGCCGGTGTCCGTGCCGCGCAACGACGTCGGGTCCATCCCCGCGTCCTCCAGCGCCTCCCACGACGCCTCCAGCACCAACCGCTGCTGGGGGTGGGTGGCCAGCGCCTCGCGCGGGCTGATCCCGAAGAACCCGGCGTCGAAGTCGCCGGGGTTGTCGAGGTAGCCGCCGCCACGGGTGGACAGCGTGCCCGTCCGCTCCGGGTCGGGGTCGGTCAGGCGCTCCAGGTCCCAGCCGCGATCCTCGGGCAACCCGGAGATCGCGTCACGCCCCTCGGCGACGAGTCGCCACAGCTCCTCCGGCGACGTGACCCCGCCCGGGTAGCGGCAGCTCATGCCCACGATCGCCAGCGGCTCGTCCGATGCGGCGGGCCGCGCCCGGGTCGACGTGGCTGCCGCGCGCCGGCCGGTGCCGTCGACCCGGGAGAGCAGCAGGCGGGCGACGGCCGCCGGGGTCGGGTGGTCGAAGACCAGGGTGTCGGGCAGCGTGATCCCGGCGACCTCGGCCAACCGGCCGCGCAGCTCGACGCCGGCGAGCGAGTCGAAGCCGAGTTCCCGGAACGCCCGGTCAGGGTCGACGGCGGTGCCCGAAGCGTGCCCCAGCACCGCCGCGACCTGAGCCTGGACGACGTCGAGCACGACGCGCTCGCGATCGTCCTCGGGCACGCCCGCCAGCGTGCGGGCCAGCGATCCGCCCGCTTCGCGGCGCACCTGCTTCGACACCGGCCCGCGCAGCACGGCGGGGGCCTGCTCGTCGAGCGCGTCCCGGTCCAGCCGCACCGGGACCAGCAGCGCTTCGTCCGAGCGCAGCGCCTCGTCCAGCAGTGCCAGGGCGGACGCGGTGGGCAGCGGCCGGACGCCCATCCGCGCCCAGCGCGCCAGGCCGATCTCGTCCAGCGCTCCCACCATTCCGCGCTCGTCGGCCCAGAGGCCCCAGGCCAGCGAGGTCGCGGGCAGCCCGGCCGCCCGGCGGTGCGCCGCCAGCGCGTCCAGGAACGCGTTCGCGGCGGCGTAGTTGCCCTGACCCGGGCTGCCGACCACAGCGGCCACCGACGAGAACAGCACGAAGGCCGACAGGTCCAAGCCCGCCGTCAACTCGTGCAGGTACAGCGCACCGTCCACCTTGGGCCGCAGCACCCGATCCACCTGCTCGGGCGTCAACGACTCGACCACACCGTCGTCGAGGACACCGGCGGCGTGCACCACGGCGGTCAGCGGGCGCTCGATCGAGTCCAGCAGAGCGGCCACCTGGTCGCGGTCGGCGACGTCGCACGCCACCACCCGCACCCCGCTGCCGAGGTCTTCCAGTCCGGGAGCCTCGCCACGGCGGCTAGCAAGCACGAGGTGCTTGACTCCGTGCCGCCGCACGAGGTGGCGGGCCACCGACACGCCCAGCGCGCCGCTGCCACCGGTGATCAGCACCGTGCCGTCGGGGTCCAGCGACGGCACCTCGGACGGCACGGTCCGCCCGACCGGGGCGAGCCGGGGCACCAACACCCGGCCACCACGCACCGCCACCTGCGGCTCGTCCAACCCCACCAACGCAGACCAGTCCGGCGCGGAGTCGTCCACATCAACCAACACCAACCGGCCCGGATGCTCCGACTGCGCAGCGCGCACCAAACCCCACACCGGAGACTGCACCAAATCCGGAGACTCCACCCCCACCGCAACCGCACGCCGCGTCACCACCACAAGACGCACGTCGGCCGTCCGCGCACTGGCCAGCCACCGCCGCACCAGGTCGAGCACGGTCGTGGTGACCGCTCGCGCGGATTCCGCCACGCCACCGGACACGCGCGGGACCTCGACGAGCACGGCATCCGGAGCCGGAACACCATCGGCCAGCGCCCGCTCCAGCGCTGCCAGGTCGGCGTAGTGGTCTCCCGGGACGTCGAGGTCGCCGAGAACGGCGACCCTCGCCGGCACCGCAGCGTCGGGGGCCGTCGTCCAGTCCACCCGGAACAGCGCACCGCGCTCCTCGGCGGGGCGGTCGGCGGCACCGACGGGGTGTGACGGGAGCCAGTGGCGTTCGCGCTGGAAGGCGTACGTCGGCAGCGGCACGCGTCGGGCACCGAGAGGGCGGTAGAAGGCGTCCCAGTCGATCTCGACGCCGGCGTTGTGCGCCTGACCCAGGAAGCAGGCGAAGACCCTCGCCTCGGACTGACCCGCCCGCATGGCCGAGGCGAACACCGCGTGCTCGCCGTCGAGGACCTGCCGCGCCAGGGCGGTCAACACCGCGTCCGGCCCCAACTCCAGGAACCTGGTCACGCCCTCGGCGCGCAACGTCCGCACACCGTCGAAGAACCGCACCGCTCGGCGGACGTGATCGACCCAGTAGCCAGGCTTCGTCAGCTCGGCGGTCACCAGACCACCGGTCAGGTTCGACACGACCGGGATACGCGGCTGCTCGAACCTGAGTCCTGCGGCTACCGCACGGAACTCGGCCAACATCGGGTCCATGCGGTGGGAGTGGAAGGCGTGGCTCACCCGAAGACGGGTGAACTTGCGGTCTTGCCAGTGCGGCAACCACTCCTCCACCGCGTCCACGTCACCCGACACCACCACCGAACGCGGACCGTTCACCGCCGCGATCGACAACCGACCCTCGAACTTGGCCAGAGAGGGGAGAACTTCCTCCTCCGTCGCCTGCACCGCCGCCATGCCGCCACCGGCGGGCAACGCGCCCATCAGACGACCTCGGGCGACGACCAGCGCGCTCGCGTCAGCAAGAGACAGCACCCCGGCGACGTGCGCCGCCGCGATCTCACCGACCGAGTGTCCAATCAGGACATCCGGCCGGACACCCAGCGACTCGACGAGCCGGTAGAGCGACACCTCGACGGCGAACAGAGCGGCCTGGGTGAACTCCGTGGAGTCCAGCAATCCAGCCTCGGGCGAGCCCTCGGCCGCGAACAGCAACGCCTTCAACGACCGACCAAGCCGCGAATCAAGCTCCGCGCACACCTCGTCCAACGCTCGGGCGAACACCGGGTAGGCAGCAGCCAACTCCGCACCCATCCCGGCCCGCTGCGAACCCTGACCAGTGAACAACACCGCCGTCTTACCCGACACCGGACGACCACGAGTCGTGAATGCGGTCAGACCGGCCAGCAGTTCCCGGCGGTCCGTGGCGACGACGGCCGTCCGATCGGTGAACCGGGCGCGCGTGGTCGCGAGGGAGAACCCGAGGTCGGCCACTCCCAGCTCCGGCCGGGCCACCAGGTGCTCGCGCAGGCGTTCGGCCTGCGCCAGGAGGGCCGCCTCGCCCTTGCCCGACACCAGCACCGGCACCGGCACCGCGAGCGGCTCGGCGGCGACGGGCTCGGGCGCGGCGGGTGCGGCGGTGAGGAGGACGTGGCAGCACGTGCCGCCGATACCCAGCGAGGTCACCCCCGCCGTGACCGGCTGCTCGGCGGCGGGCCACGCCTCGGCGGCGGTGGCGACGCGCAGGCGCAGCTCGTCCAGGGGGATGTCCGGGTGGGGACGGGCGAAGTGGAGGCTCGGCACGAGTTCGCGCCGGTCGACGCACAGCGCCGCCTTGATCAGGCCCGCGATCCCGGCCGCGCCTTCGAGGTGGCCGATGTTGGTCTTGACCGAGCCCACCGCGAGCGGGGTGGTGCGCGACCGCCCGTAGGCGGTGCCGAGCGCCTCGGCCTCGACGGGGTCGCCGACCCGGGTGCCGGTGCCGTGGAGCTCGACGTACTGCACCGCGTCCGGGGCGATCCCGGCCCGGTCCAGGGCCTCGGCGATGGTGCGGGACTGGGCGGTGGCGCTCGGCACGGTGAGGCCGCCGTCGCCGGTGCCGGTGCTGACGGCGCTGCCCTCGATGACCGCGTAGACGTGGTCGCCGTCGGCGATGGCCCGGTCCAGCGCCTTGAGGACGACGACGCCGCCGCCCTCGCCGCGCACGTAGCCGTTCGCCCGCTCGTCGAAGACGTGGCACTTGCCGTCCGGCGAGAGCGCGCCCGCCGCCTCGACGACGGGGGTGCTCAGGGGTGAGACGTTGAGGTGGACACCGCCCGCCAGCGCGATGTCGGACTCGCCGTTGCGCAGGCTCTCGCACGCGAGGTGGACCGCGACCAGCGAGGACGACTGCCCGGTGTCGACGGTCATGCTCGGGCCGCCCAGGCCCAGCGCGCGGGAGACCCGGTTGGCGACCATCGCGCGGCCGAGGCCGGTGAGGGTGTGGCGGGTGACGGAGCCGGACATCGCGACGAGGTCGGCGTAGTCGGCGGCCATGACGCCCAGGTAGACGCCGACCCGCCCGGTGGCGTCGCGCGCGACGACGCCCGCGTCCTCGAAGCCCTGCCACGCCAGTTCGAGGGCGAGCCGCTGCTGGGGGTCGGTCTCGGCGGCCTCCCTCGGGGGCAGGGCGAAGAAGCCGGCGTCGAACTCGTCCACGCCGTCGACGAACCCGCCGCGCTCCGGGCCGACCGCGCGGTCGGCGGCGCGGTCCCGGGTCGCGTCGACCCCGTCCCGCAGCACGCGCCAGAACTCCTCCGGCCCCGAAGCGCCCGGCAGGCGGCACGCGATTCCCACGATGGCGATCCGCTGCCTGTCCGAGCGCGCTGCGGTACCCCTCATGTCGTCCCCTCATGAAGGCGTTGGTCAATTCCCCGCCGGTGGCTCGACGGGGTGCGGTGGTGATGGGCATGTCGACGATCAGTCATGTCGTGTGGCTCTGATTCCGCGCGGACCCGACCCGGACGTGAATAGTTTTCACTCTCCGGCCGTCGACTCAGCACCTGCGCCCCGCGACCACCGGCACGAGCCGGTGCCGCGAACCACAGCTTTTCCCGGTCAAAACACGGCGCGACCTGATCCCCCTCGGAAGCAAACAACAAACAGCAGAGACACCCCGCGCACGCGTACGGCAACCACCGAGCGATGTCACGGATTTTTCGGCGGCACGGCGGTGTGCGGTGCGGGGACCGTACCTGGGAATCATGCGCGACCGACAGAAAACGACAAAACCAACTGGCGAGAAACGGCCAAATGGACGCGTCCGTACACGCCGATGGCCCCCTTTGCTGCGCCAAAGGGGCCAGTGGACCTCACGGAGCGTGCCCGCCATGTACGGCCAGACGAGTGAGGCACAGCCGAAGACCAAGCGGCGTGGCTTCGCGGGCCAGGGGTGCCACCCCCGCCGTGGTCAGCAAGTTCTCACCGCACGCCACCCGCGAGCCCTTGCGTGACGGCCGCCACCACGGGCGCGGGCCGACCAGCCCGGGGCCGGACGGGTGGTGAACAAGACGACGGCGTGCCGCAAACCGTGCTCGCGCCGTGAGTCGAGGCTCTTCACCGAGGCGCGCCGGCCAACATAATCGAAAGCGGTGATTGCCAAAGCGAGAACTGGTTCTGAAATGTTTTAGGTCTGGTTTTTCCCCGCCGAGGCGCAGCCCTGCCCGGCGCGACGCGGAGTTAAGTCTCCACTGAAATCACTATACGTATCGCATAACGTTCCACCTGCTCAGCCCGCCATGACCGAGGACTTCACTTCGGCCGGGAGGCCCCGCGCCGCCATGTGAGACGCTAAACCTTCGCCTGACCCGACGCCGACCAACTTTTCGACGTCTCGTGGACGCGGTATCGTAGCGGACCTGTTGATGGCGGGTTGCGCGACGCCGAAACATTCGTCCGGAACGTGTCCGGCAAGGGTGTTTTCCGCAGTTCGGAGATGTCCGGAACACGGCTGCCCCGGGATCACCGCCACCCCCGTCCGCTCCCCCTCGGTATCGCCCACCACGCGGGGGTGCGCCCGTCGTTCAGCGACCGCCAGGTCTTCGTCCCGTTCCGTTGCGGCACGACGCGCCTACCTGGCCACCCGGTCCGGGCTGCCGGGTGGCGGGGCGGGATCACCCGCCCAGCTCAGCCACCGGCAGCCCCATGTCCGCGCAGGTCTGTTCGGTGCCGGGGAACACCGCCGCAGCACCCTCGAAGACCTCGGTGGCCGCTGCGGCGGTCTCGTCGAGCACGCAGGCCACCAACTGCGGCACGAGGTAGGTCTCGCCGTCGCGGATCGGGCCCTGCCAGCCGTAGAGGTTGTCGCGCCAGGCCATGCCGCAGATGTTCAGCAGCCGTGCGGCGACGTCGCCTCGACCGTTGGGGTCGTTGCCGGCCAGACCGATCATCACGTGCTGGTCGGGTTCGTCGGTGGTGATGTCGGCGGTGCGGTAGCAGTAGGCGGCGGTGCGGGTGATGGGCACCGCCGTGCTGATCCGCGCCGGTGTGGACACCGTGGAGGCGGTCTGGCCGGAACCGGCGACCTGGGCCGTCCGGTCGGCATCTCCATTGCCGGTGCCGGTGAGTGCCACGACGCCACCGACCACCACGACCGCAGCGGCTGCGGTCAGGGCCGGTACGGCGGCGCGGCGGCGGCGCAGCGACCGTGCTCCGGCCTGCTCGATGGCTTCGAAGTCCAAACCCAGGGGCGGTTCCCCGGCCAGAGCCCGCTCGAACGCCTTACCCGGTCCGTCATCGTGTCCGTTCACCGCTACCCCCGCAGTCGCTCGGTGTGTCGCCGTTCGGTGTGCCCGGTCGGCCTGGGTCGTGCCGGCGGTGCCCAGTCCGGCTCCACCGGCAGGCCCAAGGCGGTCTGCAGGGCCTGCAACCCCCGGGCGCTCTGCGATTTGACCGTGCCCTGGCTGATCCGCAGCGCCGTGGCGGTCTCGGCCACGGTCAGCTCGTCGTAGAAGCGCAACACCAGCACCGCCCGCTGACGCGGCGGCACTTTCCGCAATGCCGCGCGCACGTCCAGCACCCCGCTGACCGCCTCGTCCACCGCGACACCGGTACCGGCCAGGTCGGGCACCTCGCCCAGCACCTCTCCACGCCGCGCGGCGCGTTGCGCCTCGTCCACCGCCAGCCGCGAGATGATCCGGCGGACGTACGCCTCCAGCCCGTTTTCGTCGATGCGGTGCCACTGCCGGTACAGCCGGATCAGCACCACCTGCATCAGATCCTCGGCGCGGCCCCAGTCCCCGCAGATCAGGAACGTGACACGCCGCCACGGCACCGCTCGTTCACGCACCACACGCGTGAAGTCGTGACGATCCACCAGCAAGCCTCCCCGCTATCACCACCTCATACAGCCGCCGGCGGTCGCGGGTTGCACGCACTGGATGATTTTGTGCCGGATCACCGACGTGACAGGTCGATCCGGGCACGGGCAAGCGGCTGCAACAGCCGCTGCGGGTCGTCGACGTGTCCTCCCGGCGCGGCGCGCATCCGGCGGGGCCGCCGCGACCACCTCACGCCAGACCTGCGGCCGACGGGGTGTCCCCCGCCGGCCGCGTCCCCCACCTCTCCGAGCAGAACGGCTAGCTGTCGGCCAGGTCCTCCAGACCCCGCCGGTCGAGCAGTTCGAGCCGCTGGCCGTCCGCCGCCTCGGAGCGCTTGACCAGACCCTTCCGCTCCAGGTGGCCCAGCGTCTTGCGCAGCTTCTCGGTGGCCAGCGAACCCTTGCCCTTGACCGCGAACTCGGTCTTCTGCTCGGCCGTCAGCGTCGGCGTGACGGTCTTCTTCCACTCGGCCAGCAGCGCGGCGCGCGGGATCGACGTCATGTCGCCCGCGACGTCCAGGATGATCCCGGCCAGCACGCGCCCGAAGTCGTCCTGCCGCTCCGCGTGGCGCTGGACCAACTCCTCCACCGACGCGCGCCCCTCGCCGTCGGGCGCGTCCAGCGCGACCAGCTTCTCCCACAACGCCCGGTCGGCGTCGGTGGGCTCGTGCCCGGCGTCCAGGACGGCCGTCCGGTGCGCGTCGATCGCGGACCCCAGTGCGAGCACCAGATCCGTCAGTTCGTCACGGACGTCGTCGCCGCGCAGGCGGCGCGCCGCCTGTCCGATCACCCGGTACTGCTCCCGGAGCAGCGTCTCGAAGTGGGCCGTCTTCGTGGCGCGGGTGGCGTCCTCGGCCGTGTCGCGCTGGTACTCCTCCTGGGTGATCTCCCCGGAGAGCGCCCGCGCCCGCGCGGTGGCCCGCTCGGCGGTGTGGTGCTTGCGCGCCACCGCGATCCGGTCGAGCATCGCCCGCATCACCCGATCGGTCTGCTCGACGTGGGCGTCGGAGGCCAGCAGCTTCCACGTCTCGGCCTCACGGGCGCGCAGCGTGGCGTTGATGAAGTGGTAGGCGGCCGAATCGTCGTCGGGCCCGTAGGGCAGTGTCACGTGTCGTTTCCTCGGTAGTGGTGTGCGGCCCCCCGCGGCGACGAACAGGCCCGGGTACAAGGGTGCCTGAGCGTCGTCGGGCGCGCGGTCCCGGGGTGGCCGGGCGGGCCGGGGAGCACGGCGGGGGCCGGGACGTTGAAGGTGTTGAACGGCCCTCGGCCCGACCCCGGACCCGTGCCACACTTCACCTCGTTACGCGGTCCGCCGCCCTTCGTGCACGGCGTCTGCGATGCCGCGGCGGCGTTCCGCGACCGACGCGGCCGAGGCCGTGTCGGCGGTGGTGGTCTTCGCTCGTCCGCCACTACCCACGGAGGCGACAGCGCCATGGGATTCCTCGACCCGGAACGGCTTCGCATCGGCGAGCACGGCACGCCACCGGACCTCGCGCCGCTGCGCGAACTGGCGCGGCGGATGCGCGAGGAACGCGATCGGATGCTCGGTTTCCCGTTCAACCTCGACTTCGACTACCGGCCGCTGGCGGAGTTCCTCGCGGTGCACGGCAACAACGTCGGCAGTCCGCGCACGGACAGCCACTACCGGATCGACACCAGGCCGTTCGAGGTGGCGGTGCTCGACTTCTTCACCGGGGTGGCGGGCGGCGACCCCGCGCACGTGTCCGGGTACGTGACCACCGGCGGCACCGAGAGCAACCTGTTCGCGGTGTGGGTGGCGCGCGAGCGCCACCCCGACGCCGTGCTGTACGCCTCGGCCGAGGCGCACTACTCGCTGCCGAAGATCGGCGGGCTGCTCCGCATGCCCTACGTCGAGGTGGCCACCGCCGACGACGGCACCATGGACACCACCGCCCTGCTGCGGGAACTGGTCCGTCATCCCGGCCGGGCGGCCGTGGTGACGGCCACGATCGGCACGACCGGGCGGGGCGCGGTCGACGACCTGCCCGGCATCCGCCGCGCGCTGGCGGCAGCGGGGGTCGAGCGGAGCCGGGTGCACTGCGACGCGGCGTTCGGCGGCCTGCTGGCGGAGTTCGGCGACGAGGCGATCCCCTGGAACCTCGCCTCGGGCGCGGACAGCGTCGCCCTGAGCGGGCACAAGGTGATCGGGGCCCCGATGCCCTGCGGCGTGGTGCTCGCCCCGGAAGCCGACGTCGCCGGCATCCGGTCGGCGGGCGTCGCGGTCGGTGCCGACGACGACACCGTCACCGGCTCGCGGGACGCGGTGTCGCCGCTACTGCTCTGGCACCGGCTGCACGGCCTCGGCAGGGAGGGGGTGGCCGAGCTGGTCCGCCGCTGCCACCGCACCGCCGCGCACGCCCAGCGCGAACTGGCCTCGATCGGCCGGAACCCGAGCCGGGCCAGGGGCGGGACGATCGTGCTGTTCGACGCGCCGGCCGAGGAGGTCTGCCGCCGCTGGCACCTGGCGTGCAACGAGCGGCACGCGGCCCTGGTGGTCATGCCGCACGTCACGGAGCAGCACGTCGACCGGCTGTGCGACGAGCTGCGGAAGGCCGGCTGAGGCCGGTCCTGGTGAGCGCCGGGGCCTCGGCGCTCACCCGAGCCGGACGACGCCGTCCTGCATCACGAAGTCGACCCGGCCCATGACCTCGATGTCGTGGAGCGGGTTGCCGGGCACGGCCACCAGGTCGGCGACGGCACCGCGCCGCACGCGCCCCAGGTCGGGGCGCTCCAGCAGGTCCGCCGCCACGGACGTGGCGGACTTCAGCGCCCGCTCCGCACCGATCCCCACCCGCGCCAGGGCGGTGAACTCCCGCCACGTCTCGTCGTAGGGGATCATCCCGGCGTCGGTGCCGAAGGCCAGCAGCACGTCGCTGTCGGCGAGGTGCGTGGCCGAGGTGCGCAGCGGTTCGGCGAGGTCCCGGAACTTGGTGCGCAGGAAGCCCGGCTTCTGCGCCCAGAACTCGTCGTCGTCGAGCCGGTCGAGGTGGTCGAACACCACCTGGAGCGTCGGCACCAGGTAGGTGCCGTGCTCGGCGAGCAGCGCGAAGGTGTCGGGGCCCGCCATGTTGGCGTGCTCCACCGAGCGGACGCCCGCGCGGACCGCGCGGCGCACCGATTCGTCGTTGAAGGCGTGCGCGGCGCACCGCAGCCCGAGGTCGGCTGCCGTGGCGACGAGGGCGTCCGCTTCCTCCTGGGTGTAGGTCACCGTGGCCGGGCTGTCCACCGGCGAGGAGAAGCCGCCGCTGATGGCGAACTTGATCCAGTCGGCCTTCGCGCGGGCCTGCCGGCGCACCTGGCTGATCACCTCGGCGATGCCGTCGGCCACGGTGCCGACCTCGACGCCGAACCGCGTGGTGAGCTGCGGCTCCTTGTCGCCGTGCGCGCCGCGCGCCGAGATGATGTTCGGGGCGGTGATCATGCGCGGCCCGACCACGATCCCCTCCTGGACCGCCTGGCGCAGGTCGACGGTGATCGGGTCGTCGCCGCTGCCGAGGTCGCGCACGGTGGTGAACCCGCCGTGCAGCAGCGCGCGCATCGCCGGGAGCGCCTGGAGGGTCTGCTCGCCGATCGAGGAGGTGTTCAGCCCCTCGTCCAGCACGTGCATGTGGCAGTCGATCAGCCCCGGTAGCAGGGTGTGGCCCGGCAGGTCCACCGTCCGCGCGCCCGGTGGCACCTCGGAGCCGACCGCCGCGATCAGACCTCCGCGCACCAGCACGCGCGCGTCGGCACCGCCGCACATCCGCTCGCCGTCCCACAGGTGGTCGGCGGTGACGACCACCTCGTCGGGTCCGTCGCCGCGCGGCGCGGTCGTGGTGGGCCGGGTGCGGGCCTCGTCGCCCGGGGGCGGCAGCGGACGGCCCTCCTCCCGCTGCCACACGTCGCCGGGACCGGGGTTGTCCGCCGAGGTGGTGCCGCCCAGGCACCGCAGCACGCCCCAGGCGGCGTTGAGCCCCGAGCACATGGCCCCGTTGAGCCAGCCGGTGGACCACGCCGTGTCGTCGCCGGCCAGGAACAGCGGGTTGGGTGCCTCCCCCGGCACGGCGGACGGGCCGGCGAAGTCCTTCACGAAGTGCGAGAACAGGTCCCACTGGTAGGGGTACTCACCCGGCCTGGAGAACCGGCACAGGCCCCGGAAGTTGCGCTCGCGTTCCCAGGAGATGGTGCAGGTGCCGCCGGTGGCGGCCTGCCGGCGCAGCTCCTCGGCCACGTCGGGGTGGATCTCGCCCAGCTCGCGCACGAACGCGGCCACCCGCTCCTCCAGCGTAGAGGTGCCGACCTTCATCGCGTCCTCGGCCCAGGTGAAGCTGAGCACCAGGACCGCGCGCCGGCCCCCCGGTTCGCGCGGCTCGCCGTAGTCCAGCGTGTAGGCGGCGCGCGGCAGCCGGTCGGTCAGGGTCGTGCCGTCCAGGCTCGTGCCCTCCCAGAACGGCGTCCGGGTCACCAGCGCGGTCTTGGCGGACTGCCAGTAGCTGAGCCTGCGGATGGCCCGCAGCAGCCTCGGGCCGAAGGGGGCGGGGCCGTCCGGGCGCAGCGGGGTGACCCGCACCGAGGTCTCCAGCACGTGCAACTGCGGGGTGAAGATCGCGGCGGGGAACCGGTCCGCGCGGCCGTCCTCGTCGTGCACGACGACGCCCTCGGTGGCGTCCGCGCCGACCTCCAGGGCGGTGACCGCCGGTCGCGGAGCGCCGTCGTTGACCGCCGACAGGCTGGTGAAGCGGCCGTCGGGCGTGCTGGTGCGGCGGGTCCAGAACGCCTGGGCCAGCGCGCTGATGCCCTCGGTGAGGTGCAGCACGTCCGCGCCCTCGGTGGACAGCAGCAGCCGCAGGACTTCCAGGAACCCCAGCTCGAAGAAGCAGTCCCAGGCCGCCGTGCCGACCCCCGAGGTGCCCAGCAGGCGGGCCTGGTCCCGGGTCAGGGCGGCTCCGCCGGGGTCGAGCAGGAAGCGGTGGAAGCTCCAGTCCTCGTAGCGGTCGAGCAGGTCGGCCCACCGCCGCCGCACCGCGGTCAGGTCCCGGTCGGCCACGGCGCGCTGGAGGTCCTCCAGGCCGACGCGCTCCAGCGCCGCCAACCACCCGGTGTGCGCCTGCCGGAACAGCTCGTCGCGGGGGTAGAGGTCGGTGATGCCCCGGACGACGTGGCTGACGCCGTCCACGTCGAGGACGGTGCGCGGGGTGACGTCCTCCTGGTACTCGTCGCGGAACGGCTGCCAGGTCAGCCCGAACTCCCCGGTGTACTGGAGCAGCAGCCGCGCCGAGTCGGGCACGCGCATGCAGCCCAGCTCCACGACCGCGCTGTCCTCCGGGGCCAGCCGCAGGGAGTGCATGCGCCCGCCCAGCCGCCGCCCACCGGGGCCGGCGGGGTCGCGCTCGGCCTCGTACAGGATCGGGACGCACCCGATGCGCAGCAGTTCGTACGCCGCCGTGAGCCCGCTGCCCCCGGTGCCGATCACGGCGACGCGGGTGCCCAGGGCAGCGGCGGGCAACCGGCCGATGCGCCGCCCGCCCGCCACGTGGGCGGCGTAGTCGAAGGGGAAGTCGACTTGCAGGTCTGCGGCAGGGGTCACCGGGGTCCTCCTCGGAACGGGGCCGGCCAGGCGGGTACCGGCTGGGTGGTGGCGCTCGGCGGTGGCGGCGGACCACGGCTCGGCGCGCGGCGCGACCGGGTGCGCGTGGTCCCCGGCCGGGTGCGCGTGGTCCCGGCCGGGTCGGTGGGAGCGCGGCCGATCCGCCGGTCGTCGTCCGGCGCGCGGCCAGGGCCGCCGGGAACGTCACGCCGGCGACCCCGCGCTCCCCCGTCGGGTGGTCCCCCGGTTCAGCCGGCGGCGGCGAAGTGCCACAGGTCGCCGATCACGGCGTCCATGTGCGGCGCGCTGCGGGGAATCCGCTCCGGGTCCTCGCCGGTGGCCAAGGCGTAGTCGATGACCTCCACCGCGCCGTCCACCACCTCCGGGGGCGGCTCCGCGTACTGGCGGAGGTAGGCGACGAACTCGGCGGGGACAGCGCCGCCGTCGGGCCCGTCGAGGACGTCCACCAGGGTGGCGCACGCCGCGGTCCACAGCACGAAGTCGACCCGGGCGGTCATCGCGGCCTCGCCCGCCCCGGCCTGCAACCCCAGCCAGGACACCAGTTCCGCGGTCCGCCTCGGCGCGGGTGGCAGCGGGGCCCGGCGCATCTCGTCCACGTCCAACCCGAGGGCGGGTGCCACCTCCTTGACCAGGAACGTCCTGGCCTTGCGCACCGTGTCGGCGACGAACAGGAACAACCCGTCGGGCACCTCGTGCCGGAAGCGGACCACGAGCAGCGGGTAGGCGCTGAATTCCACCTCCTGGGTCTGGAACTCCAGCAGCAGCAGGCGGTGGATCTGACCGGTGTCCAGCCGGCCCGCCCGCGCCGCCGCGATGAACTCGTTGTGCTCCACGTGCTTGCGAACCGGGATCTCGTACCGGTTCACGATCGTGCCGGCGTCCATGCTCACCTTCTCCTGATCGCTTTCGCCCCGAAGGTTCCCCTCCCGAGTCAACGCCTCCGGGAGCGGGAGCGACAGGCTTCGGGGGGAGCGTGGTGTTGAAACAGTTGAACGCCAACGGGTTCGCGGATCACCGCCGCGAGGGCGGCCCGGTCCGGCACGCGGTCCGGCACTTCGACCGTCCGGGAGGTGCAGGGCGACGCGGACTTCGCGGCACCGGTCGCCGCCACCGGCCCCGCCGACCACGATCCGCAATTCAGCGGATATCCGGAGAAGCGTTGTTCGGGCTCCTGTCACGTTCGTGCGGTTTGCTATCGTCCACGGCACCGGCCCAGCGGCGTTGGGGAGTCATGGGACCAGACTCGTTAGCGGAATCGGCCTTCGAGGTGCTCACCGCGAAGAACGCGCTCAAGTCGAGCCGGGACCACTTGCACGACATCGTGGAATCGCGGCTCGTGAACGACCCGGACACCGCCGCGTCCTGGGCGGGGTTCGCGGCCGGCGGCCAGGTGTCCCCCGACCTCACCGCCGCCCTGGCGGGGAAACTGCGCCAGGACGAGGGCTTCGCCGCGCGGGTCGAGGAGTTGGTGAACCGCGCGATGTGGCGTCGACGGCTGCTCCCGCGACGTGACCTGCTGCTCGGGGCCGGGCTGGTGGTAGCCGGCAGTGTCGCCGGTGCGATCTCCGCGCCGTTCGGCGAACCGCGAGCGCAGGAGAACGTCAAGCGGGCCGAGGAGGCCAAGGCCCGGTCCAAGGGGCTGCTCGTGGCGAAGGTGGAGCCCCAGATCCGGGTCGACGACGCGTTCGGCTGGGCGTTCGCCGAGCCGCTGTCGGACCTCCAGGTGCGGGACCTGCTGGCGGTTGAGGGCGGACCCGAGCTGGGGCCGCTGGCCGGTGCCGCGCGGCCGGTCCACATCGCGTCCAACTCGTTCGGCAAGCCCTACAACTTCACCAGGACGAGGATGACGGTCGTCAACCACTGGCCGAAACCGGTGCTGATCACCGACGTCAGGGCCGAGGTGAAGCGGACGGCACCGCTGTCCGGCGCGCTGGTGTGGGCGGGTGCGCAGGGCGGCGTACCGGTGATCGACCTGACCTTCGACCTGGAGGAGGACGAGCCGCGAGCGCGGGCCGCCAAGGAGGACGGCACGCTCGGCGAGCCGTGGACCTACGGCGAGAACGTGGAGCTGGAACCCGGCCAGACCCAACCGTTCAACGTCGTCGGGCGCGCCACGACATCGTTGTGCGAGTGGTACCTGAAGATCGACGCGGAGATCGGCGGGGAGAAGCAGGTCTTCGAGGTGAGGGACGCGGACGGGCCCTTCATGACCACGGCGTTCGCCGCCCACTACCGGCAGCGCTTCAGCTACGAGATCAACGGCGGCACGTGGGTCGAGCGCGGCGAAGGCGGGATGTTCCGGTGAGGACCGCGCTGCGGAGGACGCTCATCGTGGTCGTCTGCTTCGCCGTGGGCTTCTCGGTGAGCCGCGCGGTGCGGTGGGAGGCGGAACCCGGGCCGGTGCCGCCCACGTCGCAGAGCACGGTGCCCGCCCAGGAACCGCGCCTCGACGCCCGCGTCGTGCCCGGCGCGCTCGACGACGACGCGGCGTGGGTGCTGATGGCGTCGGAGGACCTCGCCCACGCCGAGCCGCCCGATGACGTGACCGACTGCGGCGCGTTGCGGGACTGGGCGTTGCGCGAGGGCGCGTTGCCCGCAGGCGATGCCCCGCACACGATCGAGGTCGAGGCGAACTACCGGACGACGCTGGAGGCGGTGCACGTTCGCGTCGCGCCCGATCCCACGCCGTACTCCGGGAAAGCGCCGATCGTGCGGCTGATGTGCCTGCCGCGCCCCGATTCCGCCCCGGCGGCACCCGGCCCCGACGCGGTGCGGTTCAAGGTCAACGGAGAACCCTCGCCCTTCGACCCGGTGTACAAGCAGGCGTCCCTGCCCGGCAGGCACGAGGTGCGGCCCAGGTCACCGGCGGAACTGGAGGTCGTGATCGACCTGTCGGGGTCACCCGGGCCGTTCGCCTACCGCGTCGAGGTCGACGTCGTGGAGCAGAACGAGTTCCGGAAGATCCCGGTGGGCGAGCCGCTGTTCGCCACCGAGGACGGCGGCGGGATGGGCTACTGGCCGGCGACCGCCACGTGGACGATGAGCCCCGACCGCACCCACACCTACTGCGAGCCGGTCCGCGACCCGGCTCCCGACGCGAAGCCCACGTGCACCTGACCGCACCTGCCGCCAGTGCGGTGCCTCGACATCGCGGCACGACGAGGTCGTGGCCGGGGCTGTGCGGGTGGTGGCCGCTGCGGGTGCGGTGCGCGGGGCCGGTGGCCGGCAGGCTAGTTTGCTCGGGTGAGCCTCCTCGATGACGTGGCCCGGCGTGACGGCTGGCGGTGCTGGGTGTGCGACGAACCGGTCGACCCCGACATGTCGGTGAACGACCCGCGCGGGCCCAGCGTCGACAGCCGGACCGCCGACCGCAAGGCCAAGGTCGCCGAGCGGCTCGCGCACCGGGGGTGCAACACCCGCAAGGGCGCGGTCAAGGTGGTCATCGCCTGGCCGGACCGCCTGCACGTCGCCGAGCCCGCGCCGTTGATCACCGTCGCCGGGAGGCTGGAGCGCAAGGGGGGCCGCGAGATGGTGGCCCGCTGCCCGACCAGGCAGGACGCCCAGGAGACGGCGGAATGGCTGGTGGACCGGTTCTCCCGCCTGGTGCCGGGCCTGCCGGTGACCGCCGACGTCGAGGCGGGCGGCGGCCAGTTCCTCGTCATCCTGACCACCGGCCGCCGCTGACCCGGGGCGCGTGCGCCTCCCCGCCCTCATCCATCCGGTGTCGCCGGGCCCGGTCCCGTTGGCGGCGTTCGGGCGAAATCTCTGGTTTCATTGCGTTCACGCGCATCCGCTGCGGACTCGACCTTGCGGAGAGGCGGACCCGTGACGAGGAAGAACACCGCGCACGCCCAGGCGGTCGAGGCCCTGGTCCAAGCCGGGATCGTCAATGGGGGCATCCACGTCCACGCCGGTTCGACGCCCTCGCCCACGCCCCACAACCTGCCACCCGACACGCGCCGGTTCTCGGGACGCCACGCCGAGCTCCAACGGCTGAACGCGCTGGTCAGGGCACCGTCCGGGAGCCGCCTCTGCGTACTCGACGGGCCACCGGGGATCGGGAAGACCACCCTGGCGGTCCGATGGGGAAGCGTCGAGCGGGAGTTGTTCCCCGACGGTCAGGTGTACGTCGATCTGCGCGGTTTCGACGCGGCCCGCGCCGCCGTGGGGGCGGACGCGGCGGCGCGGTTGATCCTCGGCGCACTGCACGTGCCGCTGGAATGCGTCCCGCACGAGCCGGACGCGCAGTCGGCGCTGTTGCGCAGCATGCTCGACCAGCGCCGGCTGCTGCTGATCCTGGACAACGTGCGCGACAGCGCACAGGTCCGGCCTCTGCTGCCCAACTCGCGCACCTGCTTCACGATCGTGGCCTCGCGGCACCGCCTCGACGGTCTGGACCTGCACCACGGGGCTGAACGCGTCCCCGTCGGTCCGCTGGCCCCTGACGAGGCCGTCCACCTGCTGGCCCAGCGCCTGGGAACCCACCGGGTGACCCAGGAATTCCCGGCGGTGTCGCGGATCGTGGCGGCGTGCGGAGGCCACCCGCTGGCGCTGAACATCGTCGCCGCCCGTGCCGTCGACGACCCCGCCAACTCGCTCAACCCCATCGTCAAAGCCTTGGAGAACAGAAGAGAAACGCTGCTGAACACGCTGCGGCTGCCGGACGTGGCCGACATGCGGACGATCTTCACCCTGTCCTACGACAACCTGACGCCGTCGGTGGCCGAGGGGTTCCGGTCGCTCGCGCTGCACCCCGGTACCCGGTTCGACGCGGCGGCTGCGGCGGTGATGATCGGTGGCGACCTCTTCCACGCCCGGGAAACCATCCACGAGCTGGTCCGGTGCCACTTCGTGGAACGCACGTCGGCCGGGCACTACGCCTTCCACGCGCTGACGCACGCCTACGGTCTGGAAGCAGCGAGGCAGCACGACTCCGCGGAGCGGCGGGCCTCGGTGCTCACCGCACTGCTCAACCACCAGTTGCACGCGGCCGGCCGCGCGGACCGGCTGATCAACAGCCATCGACGGGCCGTGCCGCTGGAACCGTGCCTGCACCCGGATCTCCTGCCGGTGCTCGCCAACCGCGCCGACGGCCTCGCGTGGTTCGGCTCGGAGTACGACAACGTGCTGGCCGCGCTCGCGGTCGCCGTGGACCGGGAACTCCACCACTACACCTGGCAGTTGGCGTGGACCACGTCGAACTTCGCCTACCTCACGGCGCGGTGGCAGGACTGGATCACCACCCACACCGCGGCCCTGGCCGCCGTCCGCCACCTCCGCGACCCGTTGGTCGAAGTCCGGATGCTGCAACAGCTCGCCCGCGCCCACTGCGAGAACGGCGACTACCCGCGATCCGTCGAGCTGTACCTCGCCGCGCTCGACCACCTCGACCAGCGCGGTGACACGGCCGGGCGGGCCAACGCCTTCAACGGGCTCGCGGCGGTCCAGTTGCGCGCCGGGGCGTTTCGCGAGGCGTTCGAGACCGCGTCGAAGGCGCTCGCGTTGTACGAGGACCTCGACGACGACGCGGCAACGGCGAGCACCGTCAACCTTCTCGGTCAAGCCAGTCAGGCCATGGGCGAGCTCCGGGAAGCCTCGCGGTACCACCGGCGCGCCGAGGAGATCTACCTCCGGACCGGGAACCTCTACGGGCTGGCCCACGTCGCGGACGCGATGGCGACGGTGGAATCCTCGGCAGGGCGCGAGGACGCGGCCAGGGTGCACCTCAAACAGGCGGTCAAGCTGCACCACGAGGTCGGGAACCTGTACTACACGGTGAAGGCGTGCCGACGGTTGCGCTCGCTGCTGGACGACACGGACCCGGTGGCCGGCTTGGTCGACGCAGCGGTCGCGGCACTGGAGAACAACCACCGGGCCGCCGTCGCCGAGCTCGTGGACGCGATCACCCGGTCGGGCTGACCTGGATGTGCGACCGCCGGGCGACAAGGCCTTCCGCACGCAGACCAGCGCGTTCGAGATCCGCACCACAATCGTTCCACGCGCCGATGTGAGGGTGGTTCCGGAAACCACGACGGATCGGAGTACCGCATGACGGGCAAGCGAGTCGCAGCCGGGCTGGTGGCGACGACGGCGGTGATCGGCCTGGCGTTCGGCGCGGGCACGGCGAGCGCGGGCACGGCGAGCGCCGGCACTACGACCGCCACCACCGGGGACGCACCGGTGGTGGCGGCGGGGACCTGGCACTACTTCAACGAGTACCGGACCGCCGACGCCTGTCTCACCACGGGCGACCGGGGAATGGGCGCGGGGCGCTGGCAGGCGTTCCGGTGCCCGAAGAAGTCGACCGGCACCTACCTGCTCTACGTCTGGTACTGACCGGGCGCTCGGCGGGCGGGAACCACCTCCGACCACGGCGGAGTTCCCGGTCGCCGAGCTCGCCCCTTCCGGTACACCGACACGTGCCCGCCCACCGCCGGCCACCCGCACACCTGAGCTCGGCGGCCGGACGCGCGTGCGGGGACCACGACCGGCTTCACCCCTGCGGGCCATACCGGAAGCACGGCTGCGCGACTTGACTGGAGTCGACCTCCGGAGGACGGGCGACCGGGCTCGCCCACCCGCCGGCCACGCCACCGGGGCGGTGGTGCTCCACCGCTCCGAGGACTCGCATTCGACCGGGAGAACCGTGACATCGCGGAACCGAGTGCCCAACGACCAGCTCCGCGCGCTCCTGAGAGAAGCGCGGTGGACGAACCACAACTTCTCCCTGGCGGTGAACCGCGTCGCGGCCGAAGCGGGCTACGCGCTGCACTACGACCGCACCAGCGTCTCGCACTGGCTGTCCGGGAGCCGGCCGCGACCACCGGTTCCGGAGTTCGTCGCCGAGGCGCTGGGGCGCAGGCTCGGCCGCCCCGTCCCGTCGGCCGCCACCGGGATGGTGGACGCGAGCGCGGAGCACGTCGTGCCCGCGCCCGATCCGGGTGCCGGGCTGCCGGCCCTGCGCCGGCTGCTGGCGGTGGACCTGGACCCGTGCCGCCGCGTCGCCCTGTTCGACCAGCCGTTCCGGGCGGACTGGTCGGCGGTGCCACCGTGGCGGCACCGCTCCGGGGGTCCCGGCCGGCACCGGGAGGGGACCCCCGAGGACGGGCTTGGAATGACGCTCGCCGTGATGACCTCGGCGTTCGCCACCGCCGACGAGGCGTTCGGCGGGGGGCACGCGCGCTCGGCGCTCGCCACCTTCCTGGCCGACGACGTCCTGGGCTGGCTGCGCTCGCCCTCCGGTCGGGTGCGGGAGCAGCTCTTCAGCGGCACCGCCGCCCTCATCCACCTGATCGGTTCCATGTGCTTCGACGACTTCCACCACCGCCTCGCCCAGCACTACTTCCGGATCGCGCTGCTGCTGTTCGGCGAGGTGGGCGACGGGATCGGCCACGCCCTGGTCCTGCGCGCCATGAGCACGCAGGCGTACTTCCTGGGCCACCACCGGCTCGCCGCGCAACTGGCCGACACCGCCGCGAGCCGTGGCGGCACCTCCATGCCCCCCGGCTCGCACGCGGTGCTCCTCGCGCAGGCGGCCGTCGCCCACGCCGCCCTCTCCGACCGTGCTACCGCGTTGGCCAGGTTGGCCGAGGCCGAACGACGTGTGGAGAAGACCGACGACGTCCGGCAGCCCGGTGCGTGCACCGACCGGGCCGACGTGGAGCACCTGGTCGGTCAGGCGCTGGCGCTCCTGCACGACCACCGGCGGGCCGAGAACGCGCTGTGCGCCTCGCTCCGGCACCGCCCGGAAGGCGAGCGCCGCTCACGCCTGCTGACCACGCACCGGCTGGCCGAACTGCAACTGCGCCGGGACAAGCCCGAACAGGCGTGCGTGACCTGGCAACGGTTCCTCGACGAGTGCTCCTGGGTGCGCTCGGGTCAGGTCCGCTCGGCCCAGCGCTCCTTCCGCCGGAGCCTCCAGCCCTATCGCGGCAACGCCGCCGTGCGCCGGGTGTTGTGGAGGGCGGCTGCCAGACCGCCTGGAAAGTCCTCTTAGGACGGACTGCGGCGGGCCAGGGCGGGTGGTGCGGCCGGGGCCTCGACGCGTTCTGCTCGTTCGCCGCGTCGCACCGGCCGCCGAACGAGTGATTGTCGGCCTGCCACCAGGGCCGACGCCCCGTCCTGCGATCGGGCACCCGCGCAAGCCCGGAAATGGCCACGTCACTGGGTATGCTGGTGCGCGCACGGGCGTTGCCCCGATCACCGCCGGCAACGGTGCGGGCGTCGACGCGGTGTAGCGCATTCTCCTGGGAGAGAAGATGTTGAGGGTGCACTTCAGCCTCGCCGACCTCGCCGGGGTCCGGTTCGGCGGTGCCTTTCCCGAGAACCTCGCCGGGGCGAGCCTGGAGGAGGTGCTCAACCGGTTGCACCCGGACATCCGGTGGCGCTCACCCACGCTGCTGGTCGACGGGTACCCCGACCAGGAGGTCCACCTCGACGGCCACGGTTTGGTGCTCGTCGTGGGGAACGGGTGCGCGAAACCCACTCTGACCGAGGGCGACGACCGGCCCGTGACGCTGTGCTGTCCGATCGTGCCCGCACCACGGGTGGACGAGGAGCGGCTGGACGCGCTGACGGGCGTCTTCGGGCGCACGCGCGTGCGCATCCTCCACGCGCTGCGGCAGGAAAGCTCGACGTCGGACCTGGCCCAGCGGTTGGAGGTCAGCCTCTCCACCGCCTCGCAGGGGGCGACGGAGCTGCGCAAGGTCGGGTTCATCGCGTCACGCCGGGACGGCGGCGCGGTCCGCCACCGGCTGACCGGGCTGGGCTGGCGAATCCTGACGGAATCGCCTCTCCGGGCACCCTGAAAGGCGTGGGGCCCCGCGCGGTCGGCCGGTGCCCGCGCGGGACGGTGCCCGCCGCGCCCGTCCCCGGTCAGGAGGCTCTCGCCCGCTGCGTGACCACGATGCACGCGAGCACGAGGACCGCGGTGAACGGGACGGCGGGGTTCAGGTGCTCCCCGAGCAGCAGGACCGCCCACACGAGCGTCATCAGCGGCTGGGCGAGCTGGAGCTGGCTCGCCCGTGCCACGCCGATGAGCCCCATCCCCCGGTACCACAGGACGAACGAGCCGAACTGGGAGATCGCGGCGATGTAGGCCATCCCGGCGACGGCCTTCACGGTGAGGTGCACCGGTTCCTGGGCCAGCGCGACGGCCGACACCGCGAGGTTCACCGGTGCGGCGAGCACGACGCCCCACGCGATCACCCGCCAGCCCGGCATCCGCGCCGACAGCCGGCCGCCCTCGGCGTAGCCGGCCGCGCAGACCACCAGGGAGGCGAACAGGTACAGGTCGGCGACCGTCGGCGTGCCGTGGTTCTGCGCCAGGGTGAACCCGATGACGGCCGCCGCGCCGGTCCCCGCCGCGCCCCAGAACAGCGCGGACGGGTAGCGCTTGGTCAGCAGCGCGGCGATCACGGCGGTGGCCATCGGCAGCGCGCCGATGACGACCGCCGAGTGCGCCGTGGACGACGTCCGGAGCGCGAGCGTCGTCAGCAGCGGGAAGCCGACCGCGCAGCCGCCGGCGACCACGGCGAGCGCGGGCCAGTCGGCGCGCGCCGGGATCGGGGCGCGGGTCGCCAGGAGCGCGGCCAGCGCGATCAGCGCGGCCAGCACGCCGCGCACGCCGGCGGCGCTCCACGGGCCGAACCCGTCCAGCGCCCACACCGTGCCCGGGAAGCTGAAGGAGAAGGTCAGGACGGCGAGCGCGGCGTAGAGGGTGCCGTGGCGGCTCGACAGTGGCGATACTCCGACCAGAGCGGTAGCGCTACTATCCCGTTTCATGTTCCACCGTAGCAGTTCGCAGGAATTGGCCGACCTTCTCGCGCGGGAGATCGAGGTTCTTCCCGCAGGGGCACGGATCACCACCCACCGCGAACTGGTGCGGCGTTTCGGGGTGAGCGCTACTACCGTCTCGCAGGCGCTGGCGGTCCTCACCCAGCAGGGGCTCATCACGTCCCGCCCCGGTGCCGGTGCCTACCGCACCGCGGCGCGGCCGGTCGCGCGCACCGGGGACACGTCGTGGCAGCAGGCGGCGCTGGAGCTGTCCCACCACATCGGCTCGGCGGGCACCCCGCGCAGCTTCCGGGCACCCGCGCTGCTGCACACGCTGCTGCCGTCGGGACCGGACGTGGTCGACCTCAACGGCGGCTACCTCCACCCGGACCTGCAACCGCTCCGGGCGCTGGGCACCGCGCTGGCCCGCGCCGCCCGGCGCGCGGAGGCGTGGGACCGACCGCCGGTGGGCGGGCTGCCCGAGCTGTGCGACTGGTTCGCCGCGGACGTCGGCGGCGGCCTGGGCCGGCACGACGTCCTGGTCTGCGGCGCGGGGCAGGGCGCGCTGGCCACCGCGCTGCGCGCGCTCGCCCAGCCGGGGGACCCGGTGGTCGTCGAGTCGCCGACCTACCCGGGCACGATCGCGGCGGCCCGGTCCGCCGGGCTGCGGATGATCCCCGTCCCGCTCGACGCCGAGGGCATCCGCGCGGACTACCTGGACCAGGCGCTCACCCGCACCGGTGCCCGCGTCGCCGTGGTGCAGCCGCTGTTCCAGAACCCGACCGGGGCGAGCCTGTCGGCGGACCGGCGGCGCGACGTCCTCGCGGTCGCCCGCGCGCACGGGGCCTTCGTGGTGGAGGACGACTTCGCCCGCCACATGGCGCACCCCGACGCCGGGCCGGTGCCGCCGCCGCTGGTCGCCGACGACCCGGACGGCACCGTGGTCCACATCCGGTCGCTGACCAAGGTGACCTCGCCGAACCTCCGCGTCGGCGCGATCGCGGCCCGCGGGCCGGTCAGCGCGCGGCTGCGCGCCGCGCACGTGATCGACTCGATGTTCGTGCCCGCGCCCCTCCAGCACACGGCGCTGGAGGTGGTGACCGCGCCGGGGTGGAGGCGCGCCCTCGCCGCGCTCGGCTCCGCGCTGGCGCACCGCCGGGAGGTCGCCACCGGTGCGGTCGAGGCGACGTTCGGCCCGCGCGCGCTCGCCCTCCGGCCGCGCGGCGGCTACCACCTGTGGGTGTCGCTGCCGGACCACCTGGACGGCGGGGAGCTCGCGTCCGCCGCGCTCGCGCACGGCGTCGCGCTCACCCCCGGCGAGAACTACTCCCCCGCCGGCGGCGGCACCCGCCACGTGCGGCTCAGCTACGTGGCGGCGGCCTCGGCGTCGGACGTCGACAACGCCGTCCGACGCCTGGCCGGCCTGGTCTCGGAGACCTGACCGCACTACGCCCCCAACCGCCTCGCCAGCGCCTCGGCGAACCGCGTCGCCCCGGTGTCGGTGAACGGCAGGTTCAACGACGGTTCGCAGAGGTCGAGCTCCAGCACCACCGGTCGGCCGTCGTCGTCGCGGATCAGGTCCACCCGCCCGTAGAGCAGCGGCCGTTCGACGCCCAGGTGCGACGCGGCGGCGTCGAGCGCGACCAGGGCGACCGCCCGCTCCTCGGCGTCGGCCTCGCGCGGCGCGCGGGCGTCCAGCGTCGGCACGTTCACCGTGCCGTCCGGGCTGAGCATCGCGTCCTTGCGGATGGAGTGGCTGAACACCTCCTCGAAGAAGACCAGGTCGGTCTCCCCGTGGCGGTCCACCGACCCCAGGTACGGCTGGACCATCACGTGGGCACCGCCGCCCAGCAGCTTCTCCGCGTACCGGGCGGCCTCCTCCGCCAGCGGCCGGGCGAACCGCTGGACGTTCTTGGAGTAGGCACCGACGGTCGGCTTGACCACGACCTCCTCCGCCCCGGGGTGCCCGGCGAGCACCTCGCGCACCACCGGGAGCGGGTCGGTGCCGGGCGCGACGAACCGGGTGGGCACGACCGGCACGCCGCGAGCGGCGAGGTCGGCGACGTAGTGCTTGTCGAGCACCCACCGCGCGACCGCCAGGGGGTTGAGCAGGAGCGTCGCGGCGTCGACCGCCGCGCACCAGGCGAGGAAGTCCGGCAGCCGGTCCACGTAGGTCCACGGCGAGCGCGGCACGACGGCGTCGAACCGCGACCAGTCGACCGAGGTGTCGCACCAGTCGTGCACCTCGGGCGCGAGGCCCGCCGCCCGGCAGGCGGCCAGCAGCGGTGGCATGTCGTGGTCGATGGGCAGGCTGATCTCGTCGGTGACGAGCGCGACGGTCTTCACCAGGGCACCACTTCTCCCATGTGCACGTAGGTACCGCTCGGTCCGTCGTCGTCGAGCAGGGCCATGCCGACGCCCGTCCGGGCACCGGTGCGGACGTCGAGGTCGCCCGCGCCGTCGTTCATGTCGGTCCTGGTGTAGCCGGGGTGCACCGAGTTCACCTTGATCGGCGTGTCGCGCAACTCGTAGGCGAGGTGCACGGTCCAGGAGTTGACCCCGCTCTTGGACGCGCTGTAGGCGGGCAGCGCCTTGAACGTGTCGCTGTAGGTGTACGAGGTGGTGTCGCTGTGCCTGGTCAGCGAGGCGAGCATGCTGGAGACGTTGACGATGCGGCCAGCCGGGGACCGGCGGATCAGCGGCAGGAAGGCGAGGGTCACCTCGACCACGCCGAACAGGTTGGTGTCGAAGGTTTCCCGCCACTCGCGCAGCGACTGCTCCGACGGCATCCGGCCGTACCGCTCGACCCGGACGGCCGCGTTGTTGACCAGGACGTCGAGGCTGCCGTGCCGCGACCCGACCTCCTCGGCGGCGGCGCGGATGCTCTCGGTGCCGGTCACGTCGAGCACGAGCGGCTCGACGTCCAGGCCCTCCTCGCGCAGGTCCCGCGCCGCCCCCGTGACGGCCGCGCGGTCGCGCCCGGAGAGCAGCACGTGGATGCCGTGCCCGGCGAGCTGCCGGGCGATCTCACGGCCGATCCCGCGGTTGGCTCCGGTGACCAGTGCTGTTCTCGGCTGGTGTGCGGTCAATTCGGGCTCTTTCCGTTCCGGGGGTGGTCACAGCTCGGACAGGAACTTCGACACCGGCGGTCCGAAGCGCGCGGTGTCGACCAGGAAGGCGTCGTGCCCCTGCGGCGATTCCAGCGCCAGGAACCCGACGTCGGCGCTGCCGGCGCTGAGCCCCTCGACGATCTGCCGCTGCTGCCGCAGCGGGAACAGCACGTCGGTCTGCACGCCGATCACCAGGGCCTTGTCCAGGCGCAGCGCGGCGAGCGCCTCCTCCGGGGTGCCGCCGCACGACTCGCCGAGGTCGAACCAGTCCATGCTGCGGCTGAGGTAGAGGTAGCTGTTCGGGTCGAACCGGCGGGTGAAGCGCTGGGCGTGGCACTCCAGGTAGCGCTCCACCTCGAACTCGGTGCCGAAGGGCGTGGCACCCGCACCCGGTTCCGCCACCACGCGCGACCGCCCGAATCGGGCGTCCCACTCCGCCGCCGACCGGTAGGTCATCATGCCCAGCTTGCGGGCCGTGCGCATGCCCTGGTCCGGGTAGCTGTCCTCGTGGTAGCGCCCCGAATCCCAGCGCGGGTCGGTGCGGATCGCCTCACGCTGGAAGGAGCGGACGGCGATCGAGAACGGCAGCGAGTGGACCGCCGAGGAGATGTTGACGTGGTTGCGCGTCAGGCCGGGGTGCCGGGCCAGCAGCGCGAGCGCGGTCATGCCGCCCATGGACGCCCCGACGACGCAGGCCAGTCGTTCGTGCCCCAGCGCGCGCACCACCCAGGCGGCCGCGTCCGCGATGTCCTCGACGGACAGGTCGGGGAACCGCAGCCGGTAGGGCTCGCCCGTGGCCGGGTCCGGCGACGGCGGCCCGGTCGAGCCCATGCAGCTCCCCAGCGAGTTGACGCAGACCACGTGCCAGCGCCGGGTGTCGATCGGCTTGCCCGGCCCCACCATCGCCTCCCACCAGCCGGGGGTGGGGTCGTCGGGGTGCGCGGCGACGTGCGCGCTGGGTGAGAGGCCGGTGACGACCAGGACGACGTTGTCGCGGGCCGCGTTCAGCTCGCCGACGGTCTCGTAGGCGATGCGCGCGCCGTGCAGCACGCCGCCGAGCCTCATCCCGAACGCGGCGGGCAGGTCGACGAAGCGCGTTGCCGGGGGGACGAACTCTGCCATGCGCCTGCTCCTGTTCCGCTCGGGCGCGCGTCCGGGGTGGTGGCCGTTCAGGGTTCGCGGGGGGCCGGGTCGAGCGATGCCAGCCACTCGTCGTCGGATTCCTCGCTTACCCCGTCGAACAGGAACGTGGACAGGTAGCGCTCGCCGGTGTCCGGCAGCATCGCGAGCAGCACGGAGCCCTCCGGCGCGGTCTCCGCGACGTGCAGCGCCGTGGCGAGCGTGGCACCGGCGGAGATGCCCGCGAAGATGCCCTCCTCCACGGAGAGCCGGCGCGCGACGTCGCGCCCCTCGTCCTCGTCGACGGTCCGGAGCTCGTCGATGACGGTCCGGTCCAGCACGCCGGGCACGAAGTTGGGCGACCAGCCCTGGATCTTGTGGACGCTCCACTCCTTGCCGGACAGCACCGCGGCGTTCTCCGGTTCGGTGGCGATGACGCGCACCCCGGGCCGCGCGAGCTTGAGCATCTGGCCGACGCCGGTGAGCGTGCCGGTGGTGCCGAAACCGGTGACGAAGTAGTCCAGCCGCCGGCCCGCGAAGTCCGCGAGGATCTCCGCGGCGGTGGTCTCCCGGTGGTAGGCGGGGTTCGCCTGGTTCTCGAACTGGTTGGCGCGGAACCAGCCGTACTTCTCCGCCAGCGCGTCGGCCCTGCGGTTGCCGCCGGCGCTGCCCTCCTCGCCGGGGAAGAGGATGACCTTGCCGCCGTAGGCGCGGATCAGCTTGCGCCGCTCCACCGAGTACGTGTCCCCCATCAGCGCCACGAACTTGTAGCCGCGCGCGGCGGCGACCATCGCCAGCGCGATGCCGACGTTGCCGGAGGTGCACTCCGCGATCGTGTCGCCGGGCTTGAGCTGCCCCTTCTCCTCGGCGTCGAGGATGACCGCGAGCGCGAGCCGGTCCTTCACCGAGCCGCCCGGGTTGAACGACTCGACCTTGACGTAGACCGTGGTGTGCGCGGGGGCCAGCCGGTTGAGCCTGACGATGGGCGTGCGGCCGATGGTGTCGAGGATGCTGTCATAGAGCGGCATGGGAGAACTGCCCTTCGAAGGAGAAGGCGGCCGGGCCGGCCAGGACGATCGGTGCCGAGGGGTCGGGCCACCCGACGTGGAGTTCACCGCCGGGGAGGGAGACGACGAGGTCGCGATCGACGCGGCCCTGCCGCATCAGCACCGCCGCGGCGGCGCACGCACCGCTGCCGCAGGCCAGGGTCTCCCCCGCGCCGTACTCGAACACGCGCAGGCGGACGCGCTTCGCGGAGACGACCTCGACGAAGCCGACGTTGACCGTGGGCGGGAAGATGCCCGAGCCCTGGAGCGCCGGTCCGACCTCGGCGACGGGCGCGGCGGTGACGTCGTCGACCTCGATCACGGCGTGCGGGTTGCCGACCGAGGCGGCGGCGAAGCGCAGCCTCGTCCCGCCCACCTCGGCCTCGTACAGGTCCTGCTCGTCGTCGAAGCCGAACAGCGGGACGCGGTCGGGTGCGAACCTCGGCACCGCCAGGGCGACGCGGAAGCCGCCCCCGCCCAGCACGTCCACCCGGTGGGTGCCGGACGGGCTGTCGAGCAGGAAGCGGTCCCCCGGTGCCAGCCCGGCGCGGACGACCCAGGCCGCGACGCAGCGCGCCCCGTTGCCGCACTGCGGGGAGGGCGCGCCCCCGGCGGTCCAGATCCGGTAGGAGGCCACGGCTCCGGCGGTGCGCGGTGCCCCGACACCGAGGACCAGGTCGCAGCCGACCCCGGTGTGCCGGTCCGCCAGCGCGCGGCACAGCTCCGGGGAGGGGTCGGCCGCGTCGAACAGGTCGAGCACGACGAAGTCGTTGCCGGCACCGTGCATCTTGCTGAACGCCAAGGCGGTCACCGACTGCCCGCCCGCGCTTCGAACACGGGCGCGAGCACGT
Source organism: Actinosynnema sp. NPDC023587 (assembly GCF_040640215.1). Taxonomy (NCBI): domain Bacteria; kingdom Bacillati; phylum Actinomycetota; class Actinomycetes; order Pseudonocardiales; family Pseudonocardiaceae; genus Actinosynnema; species Actinosynnema sp. NPDC023587. Next base: position 109,363 of record NZ_JBFABG010000008.1, read on the forward strand.
CGAGGATCGTGGCGACGCCCTCGGCGACGGCCTCGTCGTCGAGCGGCGCGTTGAACTCCGCGACCTCGACGCCGACGAGCCGCTCCGGTGGGATGGCCGCCAGGATCGCCCGGATCTGGGCGGGCGACATCCCGTCCGGGACGACGTAGTCGGCGGGCAGGTACGCCGGGTCGAGCACGTCCCAGTCGATGTGCACCCACACCCGCGCCCCGCCGACGGCCGCCAGGACGTTCGCCGCGGTGGCCTCGGCGGGCGGGATGACCCGCACCCCGGCCTCGTCCAGCAAGGCGCGCTCGGGGGCGTCGATGTCGCGCGTCCCGACCAGCACGGCCCGCTCGGGCCGGAGCCCGGAACCGTGCCCGCTGTCCCACAGCCCGCACGCGGCCGAGAGCACCATTCCGCCCAGGTAGCCCGAATCCGTCGTCTGCGGGGTGTTGAAGTCGCCGTGCGCGTCGATGTAGAGCACCACGGCGTCCGGGTGCTCCCGGGCCACGACCGGCAGCGTGGCGAGGCTCGCGGAACAGGTGTTGGCGATCATCACCGGCACGTTCCCGGCCCGGAAGCTGGCCTCCACCGCCCGGCGCAGCCCGACCAGCGTGTCCTCGGCCTGCGGCAGGCTCTCGGTCCAGTCGTCCACGACCGCGGGCGCGGGCTCCCCGACGAAATCGCCCCGCACCCCGTAGCGGTCCTCCAGCGCCCGCGCGGTGCGGGCCGCGCCCTCGATCATCCGCGCTGCCCGGTCGGCCACCCGACCCTGGGAGACAACAAGATCAATCATCGACCAGGACTCCGTATCTGTTTTTCACCGACGTATCGACTTCAGGCGCGGCGGAACGCGAACGGGCACCTGTCGGTGCGCTCGGCGTTCTCCTCGATCAGCCCGTACTGCCGCCACTCCAGCGCGCCGTCCCCGTAGGAACCGAGCTGCCACGCGTGCGGTGTGCCGTCGTAGCGCTCGACCCGCTTGCGGATGTTCGCCCGGACCCGCCGACCGCTGGGCGTGTCGCCGGCGAAGACGTCGAACCGCTCGCGCGGGTTGACCACCAGCGCGAAGTGCCCGCCGAGGTTGCGGCTGCGGCGGACCCGGTGCGCGGGGTTGCTCATGTTGAAGAACAGCGGCATCCCGTCGAAGCACATGGACCAGTCCTCGGCGTCGGGGTTCGTGCCGACCCCCTCCGGCCAGCCGGCCGGGTCGAGTTCGTGCAGCGCGGTGAGGACCTCCCAGCCGAAGGCGTGGCACCCGGCCACGGACCGCGCGGCCACGGCGTCCGGCCAGAACACCACGACCAGCGGGCTGGCCGAATCCAGCCGGCCGTCCCACCGCCGGGACAGCGCGACGTACTCCGCCAGGCCCTCGGCCAGGTGGCGGAGGCCGTCGCTCCCGACGTCCTCGACGAAGAGGAACTGGACGATCTGCTTCCGGAAGGCGTTCTTCGAGAAAACGCAGGGGAAATCGGGGTGGGCGAGCCGGTCCGCGATCTCGCCGAAAGCGGTGCGGTGCCACCCGCGCGCGCTGTCGCCGACGCGCGCCTGGGAGATCAGCTTGGTGCGCTCATTCGTCTTGATCACTGGGACATCCATCCGTCAACACAGGGCGGGCTCCGTTCGATCCGACACGACCTGCACCGCACGTACCAGCGGTTCGAGCATCTCCGAAGAAGCCCGTGACGACCGCGAGACGTACCAGGACAACGTGCGCACCACGGCGAACAAGTGGTGCGGCGGACCGGTATCCGCGCAGCACGAACAGCTCCGCGCGATCCGGCGGGAAGAAAATCAGGTGATCACGGTACGGTAACGGTAAAAACGTGCACTGCTCTCGACAAAAGCGGCACAGCCGCCGCGCTTCAGCACCCAGAAGCTACGACCGGGCCCGACGGGATGTCAACCGCGCCGGACCGGGCGCACAAAACTGTGGATCATTCCGGCACAGAGGCGGCAATTCCACCGGGAGACGAATTCGGATATGCGCGAAAGGGTTGCCCTACCAAGATCCTTCTGTCGTCGGTCGCGGCGAAACCCGCACCGCGTGGTGCGGATCGGATACCCTGAACCGAGTCACCGGCGGCGCGCGCACCTGGCCCCGGACCCGTTCGGTTGAGTTGTCGCGGCCATCGTGACGCTCCGCGAAACACGGCTCCGGGAATCGGGTGATGTTGTGTCAACGGTGAAGGCGGCGGCGATTCCGGGGACCCCGGCCGGGAGCCCGCGACAACGCGATCCCCGGTCGATCCGCCCGTCCGCGCGAGGGTGCAAGATCGACCGGGACCACGCCCGGAACCGCCGGTGGACGCCGTCCCACCCGCGCAAAGCGGGACTGCGGCTACCCGAAGGGCGGCACCACCACAGCGGTGCGTGACCGCAGGCGCGGGACCGGCCGCCCGTGGCGGACCTTCCCCGGCCGGAACCCGCGCGATCAGCTCGTGGTCAAGGCGCGGTCGAGCGCGGCCGACCGGCCGGTTCCCACGTCGGTTTGCCGCCGGGCAGACCGAGCCGGCCGTTGCGCCCGATGCCGATCAGGTGCAGGGCGCGCAGGACGGCCCACCCCCGGGCCCGCGCGAGGGTGGCCTCGTCCGCTCTCCCGTAGGCGTCGAAGAACCGGCCCGCCGCGCCCGCGGGCAACAGAATCCAAGCTGCGGACAGGTCGGTCGCGGGATCACCGGCGCACATTTCCCCGAAATCGACCACACCCGACAGCGTCCCGTTCCGCACGATCACGTTCGCGGGATGCAGATCGCCGTGCAGCCACGTCGGCGTCCCGTGCCACGCCGGCACCGCGACGGCCTTTTCCCAGAGCTCTCGGGCGGCACCGGCACTGACGTCGTCGACGACCGCCGACGCGCGGAGGAATCCGTCCCGCAGGCCGGCCAGCGGAATGCCGCGCGTGGGATTGGCCGGGGCTCGCGCGGGTGCTCGCCGGTGCAGGGCCCGGAGAAAACCCGCGAGCGTCTCGGCCGCGTCGGCGCGGACGATCGGCGCGTGGTCCGCCGGCTCGCCCTCGACCCAGCGGGTGATCGTCCAGGTGTGGTCGAACAGGGCCGAGGGTTCGCCGACGCGCACGGGGACGGGCGTCGGCAGCGGCAGGTGCCCGGCGAGAACGGGCAGCCACTCCTGCTCGGTGCGCAGCAGCGCCGGGGCGCGCTCGGTGCGCGGCAGGCGCACGGCCAACTCCGTCCCGAGCCGCCACAACTGGTTGTCCCAGCCGCCCGCGACGTCGCGGAGCCCGAGGTCGGCCAGGTCCGGGTGCTGCTCGCGCAGCAGCGCCCGCACCAGGTCTTGCCCGAACCTGAACTCGACCACGGCTGAACCCCCGACCACCGACGTCCGTTGAGATGCCGGCTCACGTTCTCATGCGCGGCCGTCCGAACCGGAACCGCGCCGCGAAACACCCGCCGGCAACTGTTCGGAGGACGCGTACCCGATGAACGCGGCGGTCGGGACGCGGGGTTTCCCTAGGTGGCCGGGCGGACCCGTGCGGAACAGTTCGGGACAGGCGTCGAACAGTCGCCGGGCTGTGGCACCCTGGCGATGGGCGCACGATCTGTCACTTTGTCGGTGTACTTCCCCTGCGGAAAGGGAGAACTCGTGCGAATTGCCAACAGACCTCTGCGCTTCGCGGTCAGATCACTCGTCTTGGGGCTGTTCTGCTCCGGGATGGTGGTCGCGGTCGCCGGGACCGCGTCGGCCACTCCGGTCGAGGCGGGTTACGACTACCGGTGCGCCCTGCCCAACGGGCACAGCCTGCCGGTGCGGGCCGAGATCACGGCCGGGCTGCCCGACGACCTGCCGGGGCGGCTCAACAGCATGGCCTACTTGGACGAGTACTTCATCGACGTGGACGTGACCCTCAGCCTCGACCACTCGGTCCTCGGTGGTGGTGGTGGAGGAGGGCTGCGCATCGACGGCGACAGCACCGCGACGCTCGCCATGACCTTCGAGGGCCCGAGCGGGACCACGACCACCGAGGCGGGCCTGACCTTCGCCCCGACCCGCGTCGGTCGCGGTCCGCTCTCGCTGAAGGCCGCGGGCGGCTCCCCCGCGCTGAGCCTGCGGCGTGGGGGTGACCACACGCTCCACCCCGGCGACCTCACCCTGACCCTGCGCCCGGAACTCGCGAACGGCAGGCCGCTCGGGACGATCACCACGACCTGCACCCGCGCTCCGGGGCAGACCCACGTGCTGGGCAGCGTGTTCGTCCAAACCATCATCATGGAACGGCCGAATCACCCGACCGACCTGAGCGTGACGGCCTTGACGCCGACCAGCGTGGCGATGGCCTGGAAAACACAGCCGTGGTGGTACCCGGACCTGGGCTACGAGGTGTACCTCGACGGGACCAAGGTCGCGTTCGTCCAGGACCACCACGCGACGCTCACCGGGTTGATCCCCGACACCCAGCACCGGCTGAAGATCGTGACGAGGGGTTGGTTCAACCTCTTGTCGAGCCCCGGCGAGGGGATGGTCTTCGCCACGCCACCCGTCCGGTAGCGCCTGGTTCGCGCCGGGACGAACCGGGGAAGCCGGTGGGGCACTGCCTGACATGACGTGGGCCGGGCGGCGAGCCCGGCCCACGTCGCGCCAGGGCCGGCAGGACGTCGGTACGCCCCGCTGGAGCCGAGGCCGGGTGGTCCTCCCGGTTCAGACCCGCCGGCCGTCGCGAGGCACCACGCGCCGGCTCAGCGCGACCCCGAGGGCCACCATGCCGATCGCGAGGCCCAGGTGCAGCCAGTTGTCCGCCTCGTTGACCGGGATGAAGTTGGCGGCGCTGTCGTGGTCGATCACCAGGCCGTACAGCCACAGCACCAGGTAGACCACGCCGCCGCCGATCAGGTAGCCCCGCGCGCCGCTCGCCGTCCTGGCCAGGGCGAGCCCGGCGATGCCGAACAGGAGGTGCACGGCGTTGTGCAGCACGGACACTTCGAAGATGCCCAGCAGCTTGGCTCCCGAGTGGTGCCCGGCGAAGCTGAGCGAGTCGTAGTCGGTGGTGATACCGGGGATGAAACCGGCCACGCCGACCAGCAGGAACACGACGCCGACCGCGAGCGCCGCGGCCTGGACCGGGGTTCGGGTGGCGTTGCCTGTACTGGACATGTCGCCTCCTTAAGGTTGCCCACCGGTTACCCGTGATACGCGCGATAAACGTGTGGTCATTGTTCCCACCACCGGGGTCGACCCGCTCCGGTGTTCACCCGATCGGGTCGTTCGCGAGACGGCGGCGGCCACCGGAAATCCGCCAACCGGGGGAACTCCCCTCTCGCCACTTCCCCCACCCGAGCGGTGCACCCGCACGGTCCCGACGCGGGAGAGCGGCTATTTTCGGCTGAGATCGACCGTTCGGCGGCGGGGCGACTTCCCGGAGTCGCGGGCCGGGGACGAGTGGCCCCGGGGACGAGGTGACCATGGGAGTGCGGCGGTGAACGTGCTGGTGCTGCGCGCCCTGGGGTTGGGCGACCTGCTGACCGCCGTGCCCGCGCTGCGCGGCCTGCGGCGGGCCTTCCCGGCGGCGGTGATCACGCTCGCCGCGCCGGAGTGGCTGGCCGACGCGGTGGCCCGGATCGACGCGGTGGACCGGCACCTGCCGGTCGCGGCGCTCGAACCGGTCCCCTTCCCGGAGCCCGACCTCGCGGTGAACCTGCACGGTCGCGGCCCGCGGAGCACGGCCGTCCTGCGCGCGACCCGGCCCCTGGGGCTGATCAGCGCGGAGGACTGGGACGAGGAGCGGCACGAGGTGCTCCGGTGGTGCGACCTGCTGGACCGCCACGGGATCGCGTGCGACCCCGACGACCTGCGGCTGCCACCGGTCGAGCGGAACGACCACGTGGTGGTGCACCCCGGCGCGAGTCACGCCGCGCGGCGGTGGCCGGCCGACCGGTGGGCCGCCGTGGCGCGGGCGCTGGGGCCGACCGCCGTGGTGAGCGGCAGCGAGTCGGAGCGCGACCTCGTCGAAGCCGTCGGGCGGCCCGCGATCGGTGCGCTCGGGTCGTTCCTCGACCTGGTGGGCGGCGCGCGGGTGCTGGTGTGCGGCGACACGGGAGCGGCGCACGTGGCCACCGCGTACGGGACCCCGTCGGTGGTGCTGTTCGGGCCGGTGCCCCCGGCGCACTGGGGAGCGCGGTCCGGGCCGCACCGCGCCCTGTGGCACGGCCGCCGGGGCGACACCTTCGCCACCGAGACCGACCCCGGCCTGCTGGAGATCGACGTGGCCGAGGTCCTGGACGCGCTGGGCAGTGTTCCCTGGCGCACCTCGGTGGCACCGGAGCGGGCGACGTCGACCTGACGCTCCCCCGCCGTTCCGCGTGCGCACACCGGAGGGCGTGAGGTCACCCCGGCCGGCCCAGGTGCACGACCTTGGTGGTCGTCATCTCGTCCAGCAACTCCGGCCCGTAGCCGTACCCCGTCCCGGACGCCCGGCGCGGCTGGGCGGCACCGCCGGGCGCGCCACCGAAGACCGCGTTGACCTTCACCGTGCCGACCGGCAGCGCCCGCCACGCCCGCTGCGCGTGGGCCATCGACCCGGTCAGGACCGTCGCCGCCAAGCCGTAGTCGTCGTCGGCGGCCTCCGTCAACGCCTGGTCGAACGAGGACACCACGCGCACCGGGGCGACCGGGCCGAACGTCTCCTCGACCCACACCCGCATCTCCGGCGTGCAGGCGGTGAGCACGGTGGCCGGGTGCAGGCGGCCGACCGGCGGCCCGCCCTCCAGGAGAACGGCCCCGGCCGCGACCGCTTCCGCGACGTGCGCGTGCACGGCGGCCGTGTGGCGTTCGTCCACCAACGGCTGCGGATCGGCGGTCCACTCGCGGGCCAGGCCGCACAGCGCGTCGAGGAAGGGCTCCGCGACCGCCTCGTGCACGTAGATCCGCTCGACCGACGTGCACAGTTGGCCCGCGTTGGTGAACGCGCCGAGCGCGGCCTGGGCCGCCGCCCACCTGGGGTCGACGTCGGCGTCGACCAGCAACGGGTCGTTGCCGCCGTTCTCCAGCAGCAGCTTGGCGCGGGAGGACCCGGCGATCGCCCGGCCCGCCGCCGTCGACCCCACGTGCGCGACCACGTCGACGCCGGGATCGGCGACCAGCGCCGCACCGACGTCCCCGCCCCCGTCCACGGTCTGGAGCACGCCGGGAGGGAAGTGCGGTGCCAGCACCTCGCCCAGCAGCCGCCCGGTGCGCGGGCTCCGCTCGCTGGGCTTGTGCACCGCGGTGTTCCCGGTGACCAGCGCCGCGCCCAGCAGCCCGCAGGCGATGGCCACCGGGTCGTTCCACGGGGTGAGGGCCACCACGACGCCGCGCGGTTCGGGGATCGCGAAGTCGGCCGCGTCGGGCGAGCCGTGCAGCGCCCGGCCCCGGTGGACCGGGCCGAGCTCGGCGTACTGGGCCAGCGTGCCCGCCCCGGCCAGCACCCCGTCCCGCCCAGAGGACGCCGGCCGCCCGGTCTCCTCCTCCAGCACGGCGGCCAGCTCGTCGGCCCGGTCCTCGACGGCGGTCGCGGCGGCCTTCAGGGCGGCCCCGCGCTCGGCGGCCGGCGTCGCGCCCCAGGCCGCCTGGGCGTCCCGCGCGGTGCGCACGCCCACGTCGACCCCCCGGCGGCCGTGGTAAGTGGTCGACACCTCTTCGACGCTCACGGCCAGGAACCCTCTTCCGCGTGGGCGACGACCAGTTCCCGGATCTCGCACCCGGCCGGCTGCCGCAGGGCGAAGACGATGGCGTCGGCGACCCGCTCGGGCGGGTTGAGCCGGCTGTCGTCGGGCGGGCGGTACCGCTCCTCGCGGTCGTCGAAGAAGTGCGTGCGCATCCCGCCCGGGACGACCAGGGTGACCCCGGTGCGCCCGGCGGTCTCGGCGGCGAGCGCGCGGGTGAAGCCGACCACGCCGAACTTGGACGCGCAGTAGGCCGTCGCGTCGCTCACCGCCCTGATCCCCAGGGTGGACGCGATGGTGACCACCCGGCCGCCGTCGAGGTGCGGCAGCGCCGCGCGCACCACCGCCGCGGTGCCGAGCAGGTTGACCAGCACCACCCGGTCCCAGTCCGGCCCCGGCACGTCGACCAGCCGGCCGCACGAGTCCGTGCCGGCGGCCGTGACGACCGCGCGCAGCCCGCCGTTGCGCTCCGCGATGGCCGCCACGGCGCGTTCCGCCGCGCGGGTGTCGGACAGGTCCACCGCCTCGAAGTCGGCCACGTCGTCCGAGGTCGGTGCCGCCTTGTCGAGCACCAGCGGCACACCGCCCGCCGCCCGTGCGGCGCGCACCACCGCCGCGCCCAGCCCGGACGCCCCACCGGTCACCAGCACCTGTCCCAGCATCAAGTCCTCCTCGCCAAGATCCCCGTGGTGGACCGACCCCGGTGGTAGGGCACCACCACGGTCCGCCCGCCCCAACCGCGCACCAGCTCCGCTTCCGGCAGGGACTCGGCCGAGTAGTCCCCGCCCTTGACCCACACGTCCGGCCGCAGCTCCCGCAACGCCCGCTGCGGGGTGTCGTCGTCGAACACCCGGACCTCGTCCACGCAGTCCAAGGCGCGCAGCAGTTCCGCCCGGTCGTCCTGCCCGGTCACCGGGCGTCCCGGCCCCTTGAGCCGGCGCACCGAGGCGTCGGAGTTCAGGCACACCACCAGGCAGTCGCCCAGCGCCCGTGCGGCCGTGAGGGTGCGGACGTGGCCCGCGTGCAGCAGGTCGAAGCACCCACCGGTCGCCACCACGACCCCGCCACGCGCCCTCACCGCGTCCACTGTGGACAGCGCGTCGGATTTGTCCACAGTGGACACCCCATCGCGGAGTCCGTCCACCCCGCCCCGTGCCAGGAAGTCCGCCGCGGCGGCGACACCGGCCGCCACCGCGTCGTCCGGCGCGGCCCCGGCCGCCAGCCGTGCGGCGGCGGTGGCGGCGAACCGGTCCCCGGCCCCGCACGGGTCGGTCACCGTGATCTTCGGCGCGGGCACCACGACGGGCGTGCCGCCCTGGTGCAGCAGCACACCCCGGCACCCCATCGTCACCACCACCGCACGCGCGCGCCAGCGGTCCCGCAGCGCTTCGGCCGCGGCGTAGGGGTCGGAGGTGCCCGCGAACGCGGACGCTTCCGCCAGGTTCGGCGTGACCAACCGGGCGTCGGGCGTCGGGGCCGGGCCGCGCGGGTGCGGGTCCCACACCACCGGCCGGCGGGCCAGCACCGCCCGCAGCCGCCGGTCGCGCACCAGCCCCCGCCCGTAGTCCGAGACCAGCACGAAGTCGGCCGCCGCCACCGCGTCGAGCATCTCGTCGGTCACCTCGGGTCCGCCGGGACCGCCGCCCCGGTCGACCCGGGCCACCGACGTGCCACCGCTGCGCAACCGGGTCTTGACCGGCGTGGCCGAGGTCGAGCCGCCCAGGACGGCGGGCACCTCGACCAGGGCGCGCAACCGACGGCCGTCCTCGTCGTCGGCGACCGCGCCGACCAACGTCACGTCCAGGCCGTCCGCACGGGCGAAGGCCGCCGCGAGCGCCGCACCGCCCGCACGGGCGTGTTCGGCGGTCACGTCCAGCACCGGGGCGGGCGCGTCCGGGCACACCCGCGCCACGACGCCCTCCACGTCCACGTCGAGCAGCGCGTCACCGACCACGACCAGTTTCACGACGCCCTCCGCTCCGTCGCGCGCAGCGCGCTGTCGAATGCCTCGCACAGGGCGTGGACGGCGACCAGTTGCGACTCCTGCACGTGGCACGCCTCTCCCGGCAGCGCCAGCACGTCGTCGGCCAGGTCGGCCAGCGGGTTGGGCGCGGCACCGGTCAGCGCCCACACCAGCGCGCCCGCCTCCTGCCCGGCCTGCGCCGCGCGCACCAGGTTCGGGCTCCGGCCGCTGGTCGACAGCAGCACCAGCACGTCCCCCGGCCGGGCGTGCGCGCTCACCTGGCGGGCGAACACCTCCTGGTAGCCGTAGTCGTTGCCGATGGCGGTCAGGCTGGAGGTCTCGGCGCACAGCGCGATCGCGGAGAACGCGGCCCGGTCGTCCCGGTAGCGGCCGACGAGCTCGGCGGTCAGGTGTTGCGCCTCGGCGGCCGACCCGCCGTTGCCGGCCGCCAGCAGGCGGGCACCGCCGGCCAGCCGCCGGGCCAGGGTCGCACCCCACCGGGCGAGCAGCGGGGCCTGCGCGCGCAGCCCGGCCAACGACTCGGCCAGCCCGTCCAGGTGGGCTTCGACGCTCACCGCGCACCTCCCACGGCCAGGTCGACCGGTTGTCCCGCGCCCGCGAGCAGGTAGACCCGCTCGGTGTCCTGGGCGATCCGGTCCCACGTGTAGCGCGCCGCCACGCGATCGGTGCCGGCGATGCCGAACGCCTCGCGGCGGCTCAGGTCGGCCAGCAGCGAGTTCAACGCCTTGGCCAGCACCCGCCGGTCGCGCGGGGGGACCAGGACCCCGGTCACCCCGTCGATCACGGTGTCGGTCAGTCCGCCCACGGCGGTGGCCACGACGGGCACCCCGCACGCCATGGCCTCCAGCGGCACGATCCCGAACGGCTCGTACCACGGCACGCAGGCCACGACGTCGGCCGACCTGAGCAGGGCGGGCATCTCCGCACGCGACACGCGCCCCAGCGGCAGCACCCGGTCCCGCACCCCGCACCGCTCCGCGTGGGCCAGCAACCGCGTCGCCTCGGGGTCGTCGTCGAGCCGGTGCGCCTCCGGACCGCCCGCGATCACCAGCTCGGTGTCCGGGATCGACCGGAGTGCGCCGATCAGGTCACCGAAACCCTTGCGGGGGACGAGCCTGCCCACGGACACGATCCGCCTGCGGGTCTTCGGGGCGCGCAGCCCGTGCGGGGTGAACAGGGTCTGGTCGACGCCGCACGGCACCACCGAGATCCGGGACCGGCGGACGCCCATCCGCACCAGTTCGGCCATCTCGTCGCGGCAGGTGGCCAGCACCCGGTCCACGTCGCGCCCGAGCGCCCGCTCCAGGCCGACCCGTTGCGGCGGGCTGGTGTCGGCCGGGCCCTGGTGCCGGCGCTTGACCGCACCCAGCGCGTGGTAGGTCTGCACGACCGGCACGACCGCCGTCCGGGCCGCCGACAGCGCCACCACGCCGGACATCCAGAAGTGGCCGTGCGCCACGTCGGGCGGCTCGGCGCTCCACTCCGCTGACAGGAAGCGGGCGAAGTCGCCCAGGTAGGGCAGCAGTTCGTCCTTGGGCACCTGACGGGCCGGGCCGGCGGGCACGTGCACGACCTCGTACCCGTCGGCCGCGCGCACCCGCTCGGGCAGCTCCGGCGCGTCCCGCCGGGTGTAGACGGTGACGTCGTGGCGCAGCCTGGCCAGCGCCGCCGACAGCGCGGCGACGTGCACGTTCTGCCCGCCCGCGTCCACCTCGCCGAGCTCCGCCAAGGGGCTGGCGTGCTCGGACACCAGTGCGATCCTCATCCGCTCACCTCCGCCAAGATCCGGTCCCAGTGACCCAGGAACGCGTCGATCCCGTAGCGCTCCAGGGCGAATTCCCTGGCCAGCGCCCCCTTCTGCCGCGCCAGCGCCGGATCCGCCACCAGTTCGGCGACGCCGCGCACCAGCTCGTCCACGTCCGTCGAGAGCACCCCCGCCCCCGGCGGCACCGCGCGCACCGCCTCCGTGCAGGCCAGCGCCACCACCGGCATCCCCAGGTGCATCGCTTCGACCAAGGACAGCCCGAGCGACGTCCACCGCGCCGGGTGGACGTACACCCGGCGTCGGGCGAGTTCCCGGTGCAGGGTCGGCAGGTCGTGGTCGCCCAGGCCCCCCGGCAGTTGCCGCGTGCCCATGCCGAACACGTCGAGCGGCGCGACCTCGGCGAACCTCGGGAGCAGGTCGGTGCCCACCACCCGGCCACGGCGGACCGGTTCGTTCACCACGATCGCGGCGCGGGCGAGCTCGCCGGTGTACCGGTGGCCCGGGTCGACCACCCCGTGCTCGACGACCGTCGTGCGCGTGGTGCCGCAGTCCCACATCAGGTCGTTGAAGTGGGTGACCTGCACGATCAGGCCGACGCGCCCGGCGGCCGGGTGGACCAGGTTCGGCCGCTGCGGGGTGTTGTGCTCCAGGTAGACCACCGGCACGCCGGCCGGCACGAGATCGAGCTGGTCGACCTCCTGCACCACGGCCACGTGCGCCCGGTCCGCCGTCAAGCCGACCTCCCGGGCGTTCGGCCAGTCGCGGCCGAGCAGGCCCTTGCCCTCCGGCGGTCCCACCACGAGGTAGTCGTGCGGGCCTTGGACGAACGCGTGCGTCCACGACCCGTGCACGTGCCACAGCAACACCTTCACGCGCGCACCCCCTTCAGTTCCGCGACGGCCGCCACGACGGCGGCCGGGGTCACGTCGTCGAGGCACGGGTGGCCCGGCACCGGGCATTCCCGCGCCCTGGTGTCGCGGCACGGCGCGCGCTGGTCGCCCAGCAGGACGTGCCGGCCGTGCGGTGCCCACCTGGTCGCGGGCACCACCGGCGAGAACAGCGACACCACCGGCGTGCCGACGGCCGCCGCCAGGTGGGCGGGTCCGGTGTTGCCGACCACCACCGCGTCCGCGCCGCGCAGCACACCGGCGAGCTCGGCGAAGGTCGTGCGCCCACCCAAATCCTGTCCGTGCACACCGGCGACGTGCGCGGTCAGCGCCGTCTCCCGAGGTCCCCCGGTGACGAGCACGCGGTGCCCGGCCTCGGCCAACGCCGTCACGGCCCGTGCCCACCGGTCGGGTGACCACGTGCGGGCGGGCGCGGTCGCGCCGGGGTGCAGCACGACGTACGGGCCGGGCACGGACGATTCCGGCGCGTCCACGCGCAGCCGGCCGTCGTCACCCGGTGGCAGGGCGAAGCCGGCCGCCCGTGCCACCGACAGCGCGCGCTCGGCTTCAGGCACGTCCGGGTCGTCCCGCAGCCGAACGTCGAGCAGCGCACCGGCGTAGTCGGTGCAGCGCGCCACCACCTTCGGCACACCCGCCAGCTTGAGCAGCAGGGCCAGCGGCAGGGGGCTCTGGTGGAACGAGGTCAGCACCAGGGCCACGTCGGCGGCCAGGTCCACCAGCACCGCCCGCAGCCATTCCACGTGCTCCGGCGAGAACTCGCCGGCCGGGTGGGCGATCCACGGGCAGTGCCACCGGACCACGTGACCGACACCGGGCAGCAGCCCCGCCGCACGTTCGCCGCGGGGTCCACAAAGGAGCACCACGTCACCGGACGCCGCAGCGGCCCGGATCGCCGGTCCGGCGAGCAGCACATCACCGTCGTTGTCCAGCCGTGCGACAACGATCCTCACCGGAGTACGTCGAACCTCATGCTCCACATAGGAGTCTTAGCCCCCACAACCGCCGACAAACGGTCACCGGACAACAGTTTCTCCCCCGCACGGATGGTTTAGCACCGTGCAAGCGGGCTAGGACTAACGGGTGGCCTTCGACGCGGTTCTGTTCGACCGGGACGGCACCCTCGTCCGCGACGTCCCGTACAACGGCGATCCCCGCCTGGTCGAGCCGATGCCGGGAGCGCGCGAGCTGCTGGGCCGGCTCCGGGCGACCGGGGTGCGGACGGGGGTGGTGAGCAACCAGTCCGGCATCGCTCGCGGACTGCTCACCCGCGCCCAGGTCGACACCGTCAACGCGCGGGTGGAAGAACTGCTGGGCCGCTTCGGTTCCTGGCAGGTGTGCCCGCACGGGCCGGAGGACGGGTGCCCGTGCCGGAAACCGCGGCCCGCGCTGGTGCGGGCCGCGTGCGCGGCGCTGGGCGTGCCCCCGGAGCGGACCGCCGTGGTCGGCGACATCGAAGCGGACGTCCACGCCGCCTTGGCCGCCGGTGCGCACCCGATCCTGGTGCCCACACCGGCCACGAGGCGCGACGAGGTGGTCCGTGCGCCCGTGGTCGCGGCCGACCTGCGCGAGGTGATGGCGCTGCTCTTCGGTCGCGGTCGGTGAAGCCGACGCCGTGACTCACGGCATCGGCACGCCCCCGGTCACCGCCAACACCGCGCCGGACACGTAACTCGACTCCCCGGAGGCGAGGAACACGTAGGCGGGCGCGAGTTCGGCGGGCTGCGCGGCACGGCCCAGCGGGGTCTGCGCGCCGAACGAGTCAAGCTCCTCGGTGGGCATGGTCGCCGGGATCAGCGGTGTCCACACCGGTCCGGGCGCGACGGCGTTGACCCGGATCGCGCGATCCGCCAGGTCTTGCGCCAACCCCTTGGTGAACGTGACGATGCCACCTTTGGTGGTGGCGTAGTCGAGCAGGTTCGGCGACGGCTGGGACGCCTGGATCGACGCGGTGTTGACGATCGCCGCGCCCCTCGGCATGTGAGGGACGGACTCCTTGCAGAACCAGAACATCGCGTACAGGTTCGTCTTGAGCACCCGGTCGAACTGCGCGGTGGAGATGCCGGCCAACCCGTCGGCCTGGGACATCTGGTAGGCGGCGTTGTTCACCAGCAGGTCGATGCCGCCCAGTTCCGCCACCGCCCGCCGCACCACGTCCGCGCAGTGCGCTTCCCCGGTGATGTCCCCCGGCACCAGCACCGCCCGCCGGCCCGCCTCGCGCACCCACTCCGCGGTGAGCTCGGCATCCTCCTGCTCCTCCTCCAGGTAGGACAGGACGACGTCCGCGCCTTCCCGGGCGTACGCGATGGCCACCGCGCGCCCGATGCCGGAGTCCCCGCCGGTGATCACCGCGCGCCGGCCGGTCAGCTTGCCGGAGCCCCGGTACGAGTGCTCGCCGTGGTCCGGCTCGGGCTCCATCGCCCGGTCGGTGCCGGGGTGCTCCTGCGCGCGTCGGCGCTGGTCGTCCGGACGCGGGTACTCGTCCGGAGCGGTGGGGCTGTGCTGGTCGGCCATGGTCGGGCACCTCCCGGTAGAGAACATCTCCCCCAGCGTTCCCAGAAGCGGACAGGTCAACCCGATCCGGTCCCCGGCCCGCCGATCGGCGCGATCGCACGCCCGGAAGTGGCGTCCCGTGCGCCGTTCCAGACCTTCCCGCCGACGCCAGGACGTGCCCCGATCACGCTGGGCAACCAGCCGCCCGCCAAGCGGGCCCGTTCAGGCGACCCCCGTCTTGGTGGACATAGGGCCGGTACCCCACCCATCACGGCCTCACCTCGTAGCGGTGCTCACCTTGATGCGTTATGCGGAGATCCGATCAGGGGCCGGTTTTGCGGTGCGGTGCGGCGACCGGCTTGGACTGCGAGGAATTCTTCTCCCGCAGCACGATCGACAGCACCACCAGCACGCCCACCGAGAGGAACTCGCTCTGCCAGTTCTGCATCGACTGGAACCAGAAGTCGCTGCTCGCGAGGAACTCGCCGACCGAGACGGGCGGCTTGCCGAGCAGGGCCTGCTGATCGTTGTACGCGGCGGTGCCGCCCAGCAGGTGCAGCAGGAACGCCCCCGCGAACAGCCCGAGCAGCACGATCGACAGGCTGTGCTCGTAGAGGCGCAGCAGCAGCCCGCCACGGTGCACGGGTCCCGGCGCGTCCGGGTCGTCGCTGCCCTGGCGGGACAACTTCTCCTCGTCGGCGTCGAGCGGTTTGGACTCCGCCGAACCGCGCTGCACCAGCCAGGCCGTCAGCAGCGCGTAGGAGCCCATCTGGAGAAATTCCGACTCCCAGTTCTCGAACGTGGCTTCGACGAAGTCACCGCTGCCCAGGTAGGCCAGGTAGGACTGGGCCGGCTGCCCGTAGTCGGCCAGGTCCGCATTCTGCGCCTGCCAACCGAACACGCTCTGCAACACCAGGAACACCAGGAACGCGCCGAACATCACCAGCGCCAGTCCGTTGAGGGTCATCCACCGCCGCATACCCCGGCCCGTCCTTTCGCAAGGTGCACGCGCCGTTTTCCGGCGCGCGAACACCGGGCATACCACCGGGGCCACCACGCCAACCCCCATGTCCGCAGAGCAGCCAGTACGGCGCTCCGAACGTATTCGCCGGCGGGCATCGAAATCCGGCGATCGCCCTGTCGAACACGTCGCTGTTGTCCTGTTCGACCTGCTTCCCACTTCGACCGATTCCGGTCGACGGCCCTCGATCACGGCCGACGCGGAGCGATGCCCGACCGGTGAGGATCGACCGGCCGGGCACCGCACTGCTACTAGGCGTAGCCGGTCTGCCAGTCGTCGCAGTCGTCGAACCACGCCTCGGAGATGCAGGTGCGGAACTTGACCGCCCGGTTCTCACCGAAGTTGTGGTCGTACTTCACCGGCACGCCGACGGTCGCGACCCCGTAGTGCGTGCCGGTCTGCGCCTGACCGTTGACCTTGATGTACGCGTACTCCACGTACGGCACACCGTCGTGGTAGTTCGACTTCTTGGTGATGGTGAAGCTGTCGCCGTACGCGGTGAACTTCGTGCGCGCCACGAAGTGGCCATCGATCATCAGGTCGCTGTAGGCGTCCTGGCTGAGCGCGGTCACCGGTTGGGCCGAGGCGGTGCCGGCGACGCCGGCGACTGCGGCGGCCACGGCGAAGAGGACCGCCGCGATGCGTACCCCCGTGGTTTTCATGTGTTCTTCCCCCTGGATCTGTTCGTGGACAACGTTCTCATCGGATCAGGACTGGTCCCACTGTGGCGGGGTGGTCTCGAATGGATCTGGGACGAGTCTGGGATCGTCCTGACCCGCACCCACGACGCTTGACCGAGCAGTTCGCGGAAGTGCCGGTGATCGCTGAACATCACGTACCGCTGTACGACCAAGCTGTCGACTCCAGCCGGTTGCGTCAGGCAATCAGCCTAACTAGGGTGCCTTCGGCTGCGGTCCGCAGTCGGAATTGTCCTAGGGGGACACATGCCGCAATTGCTCAGGGTCCAGTGCTTCACCGTGTCGCGTGACGGGTTCGGTTCGGGCGAGGGGCAGACCTTGGAGCGGCCATTCGGCCACGCGGACCCCGCCACGATGTTCTCCTGGGCGGGTGCCACCGCGAGCTGGGCGAACCGCACCGAACCCGGCGGCACGCGCGGCCTGGACGACTACCTGACCCGCGACATGCGCCACGGCATCGGCGCGGAGATCATGGGGCGCAACAAGTTCAGCCCCCAGCGGGGCCCTTGGGAGAACCACGAGTGGCAGGGCTGGTGGGGCGACAACCCGCCGTTCCACACGCCGGTCTTCGTGCTCACGCACCACGAACGCCCGTCCTTCACGCTGGCCGACACCACGTTCCACTTCCTCGACACGACCCCGGCCGACGCGCTGGCACGCGCGAAGGAAGCCGCCGGCGGCCTGGACGTGCGCCTGGGCGGCGGGGTCACGACCATCCGCCAGTTCCTCGAAGCGGACCTGGTCGACACGATGCACGTCGCCGTCGCACCCGTCGACCTCGGCAGGGGCGAACGCCTGTGGGAGGACCACACCGAGCTCCTCGACCGCTTCCACCTGGAATCGTTGACCGGCCGCAGCGGAGTGACCCACCTGCTGTTCTGGAGGCGATGACCACCTTCTGACGACGGCTTCCGGCCCAGGGTGAACCCGCCTCACCTCCTGGCCGCATTCCATGCGGAACACCGTGATGCTGTTACCGCCGATGCCGCCGCTCCAGTCCACGCACTGCCCGTTGGCCGCGCGGTATACCGGACCCGCGTAGGTCCCGTAGTCCCCGATGTCCTGCTGCCACTCGGACTCGTTCGACCTCCGCAGCCACCCGCCCACCCAGCGGCCGACGCAACACCGGGCACGAGCATGTTGTCCGACAGGGGCTTACGGGAGCTGACAACACGTCCGAACAGGGCAGGACGCATGACGGGCACCTTCCGCGCGATGGCGGGCCGGTCCGGCCGGATTTCCCACACGACGTCGCACGAATGCGTTTCCGGCAGCCGGCTGCCCTCGTGGGAGACGACCCGCGAGTTCGTGCGGTCCTGCGGCGAGGGCGAAGCCGAGTGGCAGGAGCGGTTGCCCTTGGGCGGCGTGGCAGCGTTAAGGGCACCGGAGAGTTGCGTGACGACGGCTTTCACGACATGCATGGTGAAATGAAAAAAGGTGGACGACGTCGGCGAGCCGTTCTTCCCGTCGTCCCGTCCCCTCTACTTCCTGGCGCGGGTCCAAACCTGAGCGATCTGATTCCACCGCACCTCGGCAGGCCCCGTCGGAGAACATCCCACCACCAGAGGCGCAGGTCTTTCGCCTGCTGTTACGGAAACGCCGTGCGGCGCGACCAAGCCATGGCTCGGCCGCGCCGCACGGCGTGACGGTCCGGTCTCAGGACTTCGCGCGCAGGGCGGCGGGCATGGCCGAAGAGCTTTCAGCGCACCCGGTCAAGGTCTGCGCGGCCAGGTCGTGCACCGCTCCCGACACGTCGGCGTCGCGGAACGCCTGGTGCTGGCGGTCCGAGCCGGTGCCGTCCCGGTCCAGTGCCGCCAAGAGGCGTTCGACCAGCTCCAGGTCACCGCTCGCGCGCAGCGCGTCGTGCACCACCTCGCGGAGCCGGTCGACCAGCGGGCGCGCGGGTACCAGCCGACCCGAGTACACGTCGAGCGCCTGGCCGGCCAGACCGTCCCGGGCCGCGCGCCACGACGCCGCGCGCAGCCATTCCGCGGGGACCGGCGAGGCTCGCACGCCGCGGTGCAGATCGGCCAGGGCGGTGGTCACCAGCGCGCGGGTCAAGGCGGCCAGCAGGACGGCTTCGTCCGCCGTGGCGGCCACGTCGGAGACGCGGACCTCGACCGTGGGCAGCCGGGAGGACGGCCGGACGTCCCAGTACACCATCCGCTCGTCGCGGGCCGCGCCCGACTCCGTGAGCATGGCGGTGGTCCGCTCGTAGTGCTCCAGCGACTCGAAGTACGGCGGCGGACCGGCGGACGGCCAGCGCGACCACACCACCGAGCGCCAACTCGCGTAACCGGTGTCGCGCCCCTGCGCGTACCGCGAGTTCGCGGTGAGCAGGCTGAGCACGGGCAGCCACGGCCGGAGGTGGTTGCAGACCTGCAAGGCGATCTCCGGGTCCTCGACACCGACGTGCACGTGGCAGCCGCAGATGGACTGCTCCTCGGCCAGCAGTCGGTAGTCCTCGTGCAGGCGTTGGTACCGGAGGTCGTCGCTGAGCTCGGACCTCGGCCCGCCGAACGGGGGTGCGCCGATCGCCAGGAGTCGCGCCCCGGCCCGGCGGGCCGACTCCGCGGCGACCGAGCGCAGACCCCGCAGTTGCTCCAGCGCTTCGGTCATGTCGTGGCACACGGCGGTGTTCGTCTCGACCTGCGCGGCGGACAACTCGGTGTCGAGCACGACGCCGAAACCGTCTTTCGCGTACTCCGCGACCTGTTCTCCTTGTGCGACAGGCCGCCCGGTGTCCGGGTGGACAAGCAAGAACTCCTCTTCGACGCCGAACGTCGGTACCGTGTGGTGCGCGTCCATCAAGACCCTCCAGGCGACAGGGGTTCACGGAGTACCCGGTTTCGCGAAATCCAAGCCCATTCGCGCCGACCGGTCGTCCGCCGCACACCAGCGCCCCAGGTCCCCTCACCCAGCATGGCTCATTTCGGCGACCGAAGTGGACTCACCATCGACCGGCCCCGGGACGATGCTGAAAGAACGACCACCGATCTGCCCCCGAGCTGACCAGCGGTTCGACACCGATCGTCACGAAGTTGCGCCGAACTCGCCCCGGTTTGGCAGTCTGTACAGCTATGGGAACGCTGACCTATGGCTTGAACGTCTCAGTGGACGGTTACACCGCCGACGCGAACGGCGGTCTCGACTGGAGCACGCCGGACGACGAACTGCACCAGTACTGGAACGACCGGACCGGGGACGTCGCACTGTCGCTGTACGGGCGGAAGTTGTACGAGCTGATGTCGGCCCACTGGCCGACTGCCGGCGACGCACCCGACGTGTCCCCGGTGGAGGCCGAGTACGCGCGGCTGTGGCTCGCGATGCCGAAGGTGGTCTTCTCGCAGACCCTGGAGTCGGTCGACTGGAACTCCAGGGTGGAGCGGGGAGACGTGGTCGAGGTCGCGAAGAGGCTCAAGGCCGAGACCGAGGGCCTGATGGAGGTGGGCGGTGCCACGCTCGCCGCGCCCCTGATCAGGGCCGGCCTCGTGGACGAGTTCCACATCCTGGTCACGCCGGTCGCGATCGGCGGCGGCACGCCGTTCTTCCCGTCGCTGGACAGGTGGTTGACGCTGGAGCTGGTGGGGAACCGCACCTTCCGGTCGGGCGCGGTCCTGCTGCGCTACAAATCCGTGCGCGCCTAGGAGATGCCGACGAGGCTCGTCGGCGTCGATCGGCTCGACGTCCAGCCGGAACCCTCCACTCCGTCACCGGTGTGGGTCGGGCATCCTTTGAGGCGGCATGCCGCCCGCGAGACGCGTCACGACCGCGCCGGCGACGTCCAGGGAACAACCCGTGACCCGACACACCAGGGATGACAATGAGGCCGCTGACCTTCAACGACGACAAGGGCAACGAACTGGACTGGCTCCCGGGTGGCCCTCACTCCGCCTACGACGCGTTCCGGGAGTTCATCGACCGGCACCGCGCCGACGACAACGCGTCGTTCTTCGTCGAGGACGAGGAGAACGAAGAAGCGCTGTTGCTCATGTTCAATTCCGGGATCATCTGCCGGGCCAAGGGGGTGCAGGACTCGCGAAGCGAGTACTTCCTCGTCACGGACGGCGATGACTACAGCACCCTGACCGACAACTTCATCCTTGGCGGCTTCACCGCGCTCGATGACCACGGCCCTTGGCTGCCGGACATCGCCGCCCTGCTGCGCGCGCGACTGCGATACGAGTTCGACGAGTCGGTGTTGCGGCGCACCCACCCGCGCGAGTTGCGCCGTCGACTGGAGATCCTGACCCGCGTCGACGGGCGCGAACCCACGACCGCCGCCGGCACCACCCACTTCGGCTACGGCAACGGCGAGGGCGACACCGTCAACGCCTGGTTCACCGCAGACGGACGCGGCCTGGTCGTCACCTTCGACCACACCAGCCCACTCGACTGCTCCAACGACCCCCACGCCCAGGCCGCCCTCTACGACGGCGTACCGGCAGACCTCCTCCACCCGGCGAAAAACGCACCGGAAACCGACACCACGCGCAACGTCCCCCACCCCGACGGCGGCACCCTCGTCGCCGCCACCGGCATCTTCACCCTCTCCGGCCCCTGCGCCATGGCCGACGGCCTGGTCGCCCGGTTGCAGGAAGCCCAGACCACCCTTGAGGACATCAGGGTCGCCCACCCACTGGAGGACTTCCTCGCGACCGAGGACTTCACCCCCGCCACCGTCGCCCAAGCGGCACAGTGGTGGAGCGCCGAGGACATCGCGAAAGGCTTCGCCGCGACCAGCGCACTCGCCCAAGAGCAGTTCACGACCGCGCCACTCGACCAGGAGAAGCTGACCCGCTTCCGCCGGATCTGGGCGGACTCCGGGTGCAACGACCGCTGGGGGGTGCACTACGTCCTCCTCGACGGCTGGACGCTCGACGAGGTGGGCGACGCGCGCGACGAACTCCTGGCACTGGTCCGGTCGCTCGGACTTGAGATCGTCGACGCACCACCGGGAGCCGCCGACGGCGAGGTGTGGGTTCGCACCGACCCCCGCGTCGACGCCGAACTCAAGAACTGGTCGTGACCGGTCACGACGTCGAGGACGAGGTCATGGCGAAACCGAAGCGCACCAAGAGGAAGCGGCCTCCGGCAGCCGCTCCGCAGGAGACCTTCGCGAACGCGCTGGGGCGACCGGTCGACAGCGCCGAGGCCCGGGTGGTGATCGACGCGTTGGGCGGCGTCCACGAGGTCCGCCTCCTCCCCCACTCGACTTCGCGCTATGACCCCGACCTCGCGCGGACCGTCGCCTGGGACTTCCCCTCCGCACCTCCCGCGAACCGCTGGACGGCCACGCACATCGGCGTCCGGGACGACACCGTCGTGTGGATCACCGTGTCTGCGGCACTCGTCGACGGGGTGGCCGGCGACCGGGGAGTCTTCCTGCGGCTGCCCGAGGGCGATGAGGAGATCTTCCGTCCCCGGGGAGAGGACTGGAACCGGGCTCCCGCGATCGTCCGGCGCGGAGCGGCGTACCTGCTCGACCTCGACGTCGGGCAGGGCCACTGGGACGGCAACTACAAGTTCCCCCTCACACCGCGTCAGGCGAGGAGTGTGCGGGCGGACCCCCTGCTGTACCGCGAGGTGTGGGACGGCCTCGTCCGGATCTGCCAGTCCAGGCGCTTCTTCGACAACCCGGCGACGCTGCCCGACGACGCGCAGGCCGTCATCGACGCCCGCTGCGGACGCGGCTGACGGCTGACAGCCCGCCGACGCCGGAAGCCGGGACTTCCCCGGTCCTCAGTGCACTGCTCGCGTCGCCGCCGCGAGTGCCAGACCGGTGAGCGAGTCCTGTCGCGCGACGAGTTCGGCGGGCGTGCCCTCGAAGACGAGCCGACCGCCCTCGGACCCCGCGCCGGGACCGATGTCGATGACGTGGTCGGCGCGGGCGACCACGCGCATGTTGTGCTCGACCACGACGAAGGTCGCTCCCCGGTCGACGAGGTCGTCGAAGAGCGCGTTGATGGTGTCGACGTCGTCGGGGTGCAGCCCCGTGGTCGGCTCGTCGAGCACGATCCGGTCGGCCGGGTCGCGGCGCGGATCGTTGAGGTGCCGGGCCAGCAGCAGCCGTTGCTTCTCACCGCCGGAGAGGGTGTCGAGCGAGCGGCCCACGGCCATGTAGCCGAGCCCCGTGCGCCGCACCCAGGACATCGCGCTCGCGATCCCCGCGTGATCGGCGAACAGCGCCGCGACGTCGGCGGGCACGGCGGCGAGCACGTCCGCGATGGACATCCCGTCCAGCCGCGCCGACAGGGCGGTGTCGTTGAAGCGCAGCCCACCGCACTCGTCGCACGGTGTCGAGACGTCGTCGAGGAACGCCAGCTCGGTGGTGATGTGCCCCTTGCCCTTGCAGGTGGGACACGCGCCGCGACCGTTGAAGCTGAACCAAGAGGGGTCGAGCCCCGACGCCGCGCCGAACGCGCCGCGAACGGCGTCGGAAACACCCAGCACGGTCAACGACATCGACCGGACCCCGCCGCGCAGCGGCTCCTGGCCGACGACCGCGAAGTCCGGATGTTGTCGCGGCAGCTCGACCGTGGCGAATGAGCTCTTCCCGGACCCGGCGACACCGGTCACCGCCGTGAGCACGCCGAGCGGCACATCGACGTCGAACCCGGTCAGGTTGTGCGATCGGGCACCGGTCACCCGCACGACGCCGTGCGCCGTGCGCGGCTCCGGCCGCAGGTGCAGGGGCTCGGCGAGCAGCCGGCCGGTGATCGTCCCGCTGTCGCGCAGGTCGTGCGGCGTGCCCTCGAACTCGATCCGGCCACCGCCGGCACCGGCACCGGGGCCGAGGTCGACGACGTGGTCGGCGACGGCGATCACCTGCGGGTGGTGCTCCACGACGAGGATCGTGTTGCCGCGGTCGCGCAGTCGCTTCAGCAGCACGACCAAGCGCTGGATGTCGGCGGGGTGGAGCCCGGCGCTCGGCTCGTCGAAGACGTAGGTCACGTCGGTGAGCGCGCTGCCGAGGTGCCGCACGATCTTCACCCGCTGCGCCTCGCCGCCGGACAGCGTCGACGATTCGCGGTCGAGGGTGAGGTACCCGAGACCGACCGAGAGCAGGGCGTCCAGCACGTGGCGGATGCCGTTGAGCGCCGGGGCCACCCTCGGGTCCGCGAAGTCGTCGAGCAGGCCGCGCAGGTCCGAGACGGGCATCCGCACCCAGTCGACGATCGACCGCCCGTCGATCAGGCTCGCCCGCGCCGCCGCGTTCAGGCGCGCGCCCCGGCAGTCCGGGCACCGGTGCGTGGTGACCACCTGTTCGAGCTCGGCGCGGACCGAGGCCGACATCTTGGAGCGCCCCTGCTTGAAGTAGACGTCGCGCATCCGGGTGATCACGCCGTCGAAGAGCGCGCTCTTCGGGAACTCCGGGTCGGGGTGTTCGAGCTTGTGCCTGTCGGCGTAGAGGAAGAGCTCCCGCTCCTCCGGCGTGTAGTCCTTCAGCGGCTTCGACCGGTCGAACAGGCCGGCGTGGGCGAAGCGCTTCCACCGGTACACGCCCGGACGGAACATGCTGAAGCGCACCGGTCCCTCGTCGATGCTCTTCTCGGGGTCGATGAGCTCGTCGACGTCGATGTCGAAGACGGTGCCGAGCCCTTCGCAGGTCGGGCACATCCCGGAGGCGTCGTTGAACGAGTAGGCCGGCGAGTAGCCCGCCGACGGCTCGCCGATCCGGGAGAACACCAGCCGGAGCAGCGAGGCGAGATCGGTGGCGGTGGCGACGGTGGAGCGCGAGTTGCCGGTGAACCGGCGCTGGTCGATGAGGACGGTGAAGGTCAGGCCGTCCATCGCCTGCACGTCGGGCGCGGGCATCTGCGGCAGCCGGGCCCGGATGAACGTCGAGTAGGAGTCGTTCACGAGCCTCTGCGACTCCGCGGCGATCGTGTCGAGCACGAGCGACGACTTGCCGGAGCCGGACACCCCGGTGAACACGGTCAGCAGATGCTTGGGCACCTTGAGGGAGACGTCCCGGAGGTTGTTCGTGCGGGCTCCGGTGACGACGATCGGTGCGCTGCCGGCGGGATCGACTGAGGCCATGGCCGAACGCTACTGGTGTCGCCGGCAGGACGCCGGGTCTGGCGAGCGGATGCGGGCGACACGGCGCGGCGTAAGGCTGTTCGTCACGAACACCCGACACAGTGGGGTGACGTTGTCCCCGTTCTGTCATGCGGTGTAGCCAGGTCGTTCTACTTCGGGAAGACCTCTCCGGCCGACCAGGGCTCGGTGGCTCGCCAGGTCTCCAGCGACGAGGCCAAGCCGTCGACCAGTAGCGGGAGTTGCGGGGCCATCGCCAGGCAGGCGACCATTTGCAGGTCGCGCAGGCGTTCCATGGCACGCAGCACGGCGGTGTCGACCGCGCGCAGACCCAGGTCCGCCGCAGCGGCGTTGTAAGCCGCGATCGCCTCCTCGCCCGTGTGCGCGAGGTCCCACTCGATCGGAGCGACGCCGACGTGCTCGTAGTCGGAGTACAGCACGGCGTCGGCGGTCTCGATCAGGTTGTAGAACGGGGCGTCGCCGTGGACCACCTGAACGGGAACGCCGGGAAACGCCTGTGCGAAAGCAGAAGGCGATGCGACGACGGGCGAGAGAGCAGCCCACTCGGCGCGGGCGCGGGCCAGGTCCACGGTGGACAGGAGGTCGTCACGGCCCTCCAGATCGCCGAAAGCCAGGTCGACGTACCCCTGGATGCCCGGGAAGAAACTGGTCCCACCCGGGTACTCGGCCAAGATCGAGTGCAGGCGGGCGACGGCGGGCATCCGCTTCACCGCGTCGTAGTCGGTGGGCACCACGCCCTCGACCTTCTCCCAGAAGGTCATCGCGAACCCGTCGCGCTCGACGGGTTCCGCCGCGACGAGCCCGCTCGGGACCACGGTCGGCTCGCCGCGTGACGCCATCCACCTCGACACGTCCAGTTCCGTGCGCTGGAAACCCGCAGAGGTGGTACCGCGCGGCACCACCACCGGCACACGCGCGACGACCGGCGATGGTGCGAGGTCCACCACCACCGAGAAGACGTCGTACACGATCGTCGCCTCGGACGCGTCCAGCCCCAACTCCGTCGCAGCGGCGACAGCGGCGTCACGGGCACGTTGCGAGCGAGCGGCGCGCTCTTCCTCGGTGATCACGAACGCCACTCTAGAAGATCGTCACGTCGAGCACCTGGCCCGGACAGTCGTGCGGCCCGGCCTTCGCCATCGCGACGGCGCACGTCACAGCACAGGCCGACCGCCCCGTCCCTCCGGCTTGGAGCGGTTCCGCTCGCAGGGTCCAGCGGTAGCCCCGTCGAGATCACGCCGGTGCGGTCGCCTGGCTCTTCTTGAGCTCGTTGAGCGCGCGCCAGAACCCGTCGAACAGGTCGCGCAACTGGACCAGCCACGTCAACGCGCTCGCCAGCGCCTTGCCCAGGGCCTTGAGCATCGAGGCGACCGTCCGCACCACCTGGGCGATCTTCGTGGTGGCCTGCGCGATCACGACCGGCGCGGCTGCGCCGACGGTGCAGGCCAGCTCGATGGCCCAGCTCACCAGCGCGCCGGCGAGGGTCGCCAGCAGGTCCCGGATCGCGACCCGGATGCCGCCGACCACCTCGGCCATGGCCAGCGTGATCCCGGCGATGCCGTGCGCCCCGCCGGCCGCGCCCTTGGCGATGCCCGCGACGGCGTCGGCCTTGCGCAGGTAGCCTTCCGCCGCCCGCCCGGTCCACGAGGTCACGCCGCTCTTGGCCGCCTGCTCGAACTCCTCGCCGAGCTTGAGCACCTCCTGCTCGATGTTGGTCCAGGTCGCCGCGTAGCCCTTGACCATGTCCGGGTTGCCGGTCAACGCGTGCAGCGCGGCGCGGGCCGGTTCGACGTGTTCGAGCATCCAGGAGAACAACTGCCCGGCGACGTAGGCGATCGGGTCGACCGCCGCGCTCACCGCGTCCAGGGCGACGCCCGCCACGCCGGAGATGATCAGTCCCAGGTCGTTCTGGTCGATGCCCTGGGCGATCGTCCAGCCGGCTTCGAACGCGGTGATGCCCGTCATGAACCCGGTGCTCCCGGCGTTCGGGTCGGGTGCGCCCATGTTCTCCAGGGGGTTGAGGTCCTGGAGGTAGTTCTCGCGCAGGTCGGACCGCTGGTCGACCAGCGGGTTGTCGCTGGAGTTGTCCACGTCGACCACTACCGTCCCCCTCGGATCACCGGTGCGGAGGCGACGGCGTCCAACTGCGCCAGCAGCGCCTTCATCACGGCCTCGACCTTCGCCTCGGCCTCCTGGTAGGTCTTCGCGCAGTCGTCGAGCCCGCCCACCATGTCGTGCAGGAGGCTCGCGGTGTCGCCCAGCGTGTCCACACCGCGCTGCTGCGGTTCCTTGAGCAGGCTCGCGAATGGGCGGCACAGCAGCCCGTACGCGTCGTCCAAGCCCGCCACGTGGCTACCGGCGTCGGTCGCGGTGTCGGCGCGACCGGCGAAACCGTCCACCGTGGTCGCGTGGGTCGCCAACTCCTCGGAGTCGACGGTGAATCCATCGCTCATGTTCTCCGCCTCAGCGCAGGAAGGACCGGTCGTCCCAGCCGTCGTCGTCGGGTCGGTCGGGTCGGTCGGGTCGGTCGGGTCGGTCGGGTCGGGGTGCGGCGCGCGGAGCGGGTGGCGGCACGGGATTCTCGTCCTCCACGCCGCCGATCTTCATCTCCCGCGTCACCTCGTGGGCCGGCCCGGCGTCGTCGCCCGGCACGTCGGGGAAGCGCTGCTCGTACTGCGCGAAGATGCCCCGGGCCGGTTCGTCATCGGCGGGGACGGTGGCCGCGATGAGGTCCTGGACCCGTCGGCGCAACGTCGCCTGCGCGCGCTTCATGCACGTCATGATCTGCGCCGAGACCTGCGCCGGATCGAGACCCCGGGAACGCTCGCCGAGCGTGATCTCGGTGGGCACGCCGTTGCTGTCGACCGTCACCCGCACCGCGCCGTCCGGAGAGGACTCGGTCGCCGTCGTGGTGTCCATGCGCTGTTGCAACTCGGCGTACTGCCGAGCGCGCTGCTCCAGCCCCGAGGCCCACTTCTCCAGTTCCTCGGAGGCTTTCACGGGATCAGAGCTGATCACCGAACTCTCCTTCTGCCTTCGTCGCAGCCGCCGGATCGCGGTCCCGCCCACGGCACGCTAGTCGGCGATCGGGCGCGATACGGGCAGAACGGGGATTCTCTTCACCCAATCGGGTTATCGACGAGCCTGCGTGTGACGGGATGCCCAGGTCACGCGCTTGTGCACCAGTTGGGCGACCAGCGCCGCGTCGTGCACGGGGATCATCCACTCCCCGGAATCCGCGACCAGCACCACGGCCGGTCCTGGCTGCGCGTAGAGCTGCGTCCCGTCGGGCATCGTCATCCACGGGCGCAACTCGGGGTGCCCGGACAGGACCACGGGCCGGACCTCGCGCAACCGCCCGAACGGAACACCCCCGGCCACTCGCGGCCCGGAACCGCGCCCCCGGTGCAGGCGAGCGCCCCACTCGACGCCGTCCCGACCCACGGTCACCCGGGCGCTCACCAGGTCGGGAGTGGTGATCGCGAACCTCACCGACAGGGCGACGACGAACGGAGTGGCCCCGAGATCCGCGACCACGGGAACCATCAGCGCGCGCTGCGCCCGGTGCGCGACCAAGACGGCCACGCCGGCGGCGACCCAGCACACCGCGAACAACACGCCGGCGGACGCCCGTGCGAGTGTCGACGCCGCGTTGGCCGCCGCGCCGTAGCCCGGGATGCACCCCAGGAGCAACTGGCAGCCCACGCACAGCCCGACCGCCCCCGTCCAGCCGGGGGGTTCGAGCACAGCCCGGCGCAACCACCACGCCAGCGCACCCGCGATGCCCACCGCGACCACGGCTGACATCGCGGCCCACCAGCGCAATCCCGACAGCACGAAGAACACCAAACACACCACGGCGAGCAGGCCCGGCACCACCAAGGCCGCGATGGACAACAACCGGCGGACCCGGGACCAACGCCCGGCCAACACCGCTGCGGCCTGCGGGTCGTCCACCTGTGGAACGGTTCGGGGGATCAACGCCATACCGGCAGCCTATGGCCACCGAGCGCCGGTGAGGTACCGAACGCCGATCCTGTCCTCCTATCTCCTCGTACCTCCTGTGCCTTTCGTGCACGACCGTCGTCACGAGTCCTGTTCGACGATCGCCGCGACCTCGGTCCGCTTCACCCGACTCGCCCGAATGATCGCGTAAGGCCCACGGCAAGAACCGCAGCTCGCGCCGCCGACGAGAGATCGAAAATCGCTGGCGTGGATGCGCGATGATGAGTTGGCCTCGGCACCGGCCAGGTCGGCGCGAAGCGCGTACGCCACGTTGGCGCGGGGACTCGGACGACCTGGGCGCGGTGCCGACTCCGAACCGGACGCGGCGGTGGTCGCGCTGAAGCGCCTCGGTCCGGTCGAGCACGTCGAACTGCTCCGGACGGGCCTTGATGCCGATCTCGACACGCCGGTCCTGTGGCAGGCCACTCGCGTCCGACCGCTCGCCGCCGCAGTGGGCCGACTCGATCCAGCGCTGCCCGAGCACGACCGGCTCGGCACGCTCACCGACGGCACCCCACTGCCGCGAACGCTGCGCGCGCTCGTGCGCCGCCCGGAGATCGCACCGGCCTACGCCATGGAAGTGGTGGCGCGGGCGGTCCGCGCTGCCGTAGGCGCGCTGGTGGGCGATCACGCGCTGATCCGATCGGTCGCACGCCTGCCCTCGACCGAGCTGGTGTGCGTACTGGCGATCACCACCACCTGCGCAGAACAGTCCACACAGGACGACACCGTTCAGGTGGTGGCGGTGAGAAGTACGACGGTTCCCGGCTTCCCTGTCAGCGATCTGGCCGACGAGCACGGGCCGTGGCAGTCGGCGCTGACCGCAGCGAGCGAGCTCGGCGTGCCCGTAGAGCTGTTCTGGCAGCGCATCGCCGAACACGGGCTGCTCGTCCCGGCCGCGCTGTTGGGCAAAGCGGGCTGGCCGGCCCTCTGGCGTCGAGCGCACCGCTGAACAGAACGCCTCAAGAGGTAGGGGTCACGCACGCTTGCCCTTGGGCTGGACGACCTCGGTCCACTTCCACCAGGGGTAGTGGTACTCCCCGTACTCGACCTGGAACCGCTTGCCACAGTCACCGCACTCGCAGATGCGGTCAGGAACCCATCGCCCGTCGTTGGGTACCGTTTCCACGACCCGGACGTGCCCCCGGCGCTCTTCCTTCGCGGGATCGTAGAACTGGTGCGAGAGGTAGGCGGCGCAGAGGCAGGTGCCCTTGCCGAAGAGCTCGATCCGGTCGAGTACGTGATCCAGGTGGGAGCTGTTGGACGCGAGCGCGCCGCCGAGTTCCGCGTTCGCGGTCGCCTTCGCAATGGCCGGCAACGCCCGTGTCAGCGGTACCAGGCTCGCGGGATCACGGGTCGCGAAGACCGCCCACACCGCAGCGAGGATGCGGCTCTTGTCGCCGGAGAGGAAATCCGCGACGAGTGGCGACTGGAGCCATTCCTCCTTCTCGGCGGCCGGCTTGGCCAGCCACGGTGCCGGCAGCACGAGCACGGCGGCTCTGCTGGTCGCCGGCGCGGTGGCCGAGTTGTCGACCAGGATCACGGCGTTCTTCCCGTTCCGCCACAACGCCGCGTTGTCCGGACCGAGCGCTCGCACCAGGCTCGCGGGCGCGCTGCGCGGGTCGACCGGATCGGTGTCGTCGTCGGTGAAGAGCGTCGCGTCGAAGCGGTAGCGGACGACCCAGCGCTGGTCGGCCAGCTTGACGAGAGGCGTCGTCAGGGACGCCAGGGCCGCCGCGTCCGAGGTGGCACCGAGGGGAAGCACGTGCGCGTGGACGCCGGTCTGCCCGGCGAGCCCGTCGATCTCCCAATCCAGCGACTCGTCGCCGTCCGGCCACGGCAGGTCGACCATCTGCTCGATCACGGCCATCACCTGCTCGGGACGGGCGTCGATGACGTCGTCAGGCATCCGGCTGAACTCCGGGTTCACCGTCCGCGAGCAACTCTCGGTAGCGAGTGACGTGGTGCTCTGCCGGGGTCGGCGTCACCGTCGGCTCCGGGAGCTCGGCGGGATCGTCGGCGCTGATCGTGACGCCCTGCGACCGGCACCGCGCAATCACACCGGCATACCCGTCGTCGGCCCACTGGCCGTACTCGTCGCTCAGGGCTTCGCTGAGGTTGGCACCCCGGAGGAGCTGGAACTGGCCCTCGTTGTCGAGGCTGACAATGGGTGCGGCGGCGAGCGGGAGAGCGTTCGGACCACGCCAGTAGCCGAACGCCTGGCCTTCGTCCTGGTCCTCGGCAACCCACGTGATCAGCGCGGCCGTTTCCTCGATCGCCCGGGTGTTGGCGACGATATCGGGATTCGCGAGGTCGTCGGCCGTCAGGTAGCCGGTGTCCAACGCCGCCGGCTGCTCGTTCTCGGCGAGCAGGCGCAGGCCATCCGACCAGGGGTTCGACTCGCCCGCGTCCTGCCGGCGACGCCAGACGGCGAGGTCTTCGGGAACCATCGGCATGCCTTTCGTGGTGGTGTGCGGCTCTCCGGTGGAGCGCACCGCAGTCTCGCACGGTAACCGCCACCGAACCGAGGCGGGAAACGAGTCCGGCACCCCAGGTCGTGCACAATGGAGGCCGCCTGGAACGAACCGTGCGCACTCGGCAGTCAACCGGCAACTTTACGTTACCCCTCCAGGTCGTTGCCGTTATATTCGCCACTGAGATCAATCTCGACCAATCCAACCCCTCCGAGGGGGTGTCTCACCATTGTGGTGACGTCGACGCGCTGAAGAAATTGGACGTCGATTTCCACCCCAGCTCCGACCGGCCACCGCCAAGAGTTGTGGGACGCGTGACGGCATCACCGTGTGCAGGTGGCCGGAGCACGAGGTTCCTCGTAGATGGCGGAGCCCATGCGATGCGCCGTTGTGAACGGCGCGACGGGTCCGGGAGCGGAGGGGTTCGGTGCGCTCGTCGGCAAGGAAGTCGGTAAGCGGTGTGGTGGTGGGGGTGGCGGTCAGCCTGGTCGGGCCTCCGGCGGCACAGGCCGGTGCGCTATCCGACTCCGTGCTGGGTGCCCTCGTGGAACGGGTCACCGTGGTCGACCTGCAACGCGGGATGGACTCCGGGCTGTTCACCTCCCAGCAGTTGACCAGGGGTTTCCTGCGGCGCATCGAGAAGGTGAACGCGCGTATCCACGCGGTGGTCCGGGTCAACCCCGACGCCGTCGAGTCTGCGCGGCAGAGCGACGCCCAGCGCGGGATGCGGGGGCCGTTGGAAGGGATTCCAGTGCTGCTCAAGGACAACATGGACACCGCCGCCCGGCAGCCGACCACGGCGGGCTCCACCGCTCTGGCCGGGTCGAAACCCGCTCGGGACGCGTTCCCGGTGTCACGGCGACCCGCAACCCCTACGTGCTCGACCGCAGTCCCTGCGGTTCGTCCAGCGGTTCGGCCGCCGCCACTGCCGCGAGCCTGGCCGTGGTGACCATCGGCACCGACACCGACGGCTCCGTCCTGTGCCCGGCCGCCGCCACCTCCACCGTGGGCATCCGCCCCTCGCTGGGTTTGGTGAGCCGCAGCGGTGTCGTGCCTATCACCTCACGCCACGACACCCCCGGCCCCATCGCGCGCAACGTCACCGACGCCGCGCTCACGCTCCGGGCGATGCACGCGACCGACACCGCCGACCCCGACACCGCTCCCGCCGCCGGTGCGCTGCCCGCCGACCCGCGCGGCGTACTCACCCGCGATGCGTTGCGCGGCAAGCGAATCGGGGTGTGGCGCACCGGGCACACCGGCCTCGACCCCGACATCGACCGGGTCTTCGACGCTCCTGTGAGCAAGCTCCGCGACCTCGGTGCCACCGTCGTGGAAGGAGCCGACGTCCCGAACACCGACGACATGGCCGCGAAACACCTGCTGCCCGCCCTGTTGACGGAGTTCAAGCACGACCTCAACGCCTACCTCGCCGCCACTCCCGGCACCCACCCGAAAAACCTGACCGGTCTGATCGACTACGGCAGGCGGCACGCCGACGTCGAACTGGCCGAGTTCGGCCAGGACTTGTTCGAGCTCGCCGACCAGACCGACGGCGACACCACCGACCCCGCCTACCGCGCCCACCGCGACGCCGCCACCACCGAGGCCAGGAAGGGCATCGACGACGTGCCGGCCCGCCACCGCCTGGACGCCATCGTCACCCCCACCGACCCGCCCGCCCCAGCCCTCGAACAGTGACGGCCTGCCCCTGGGCCTGTCCTTCATCGGCACCCGCTTCACCGACGCCCACCTCCTCGGCTACGCCTACGCCTACGAACAGGCCACCCACGCCCGCAAGGCCCCGCGCTACCTGCCGACCACCCGCTGAACCCCGCTGGTCAGCAGTTCACCGTCGACCCTCCGTTGTTCAGCGCGGAGTTCGAAAGCCATCCTCGACTGCCGTTGCTCTTGACGGCCATGGTCCAGTACCGCCCGTCATTGCTGCGGCGGCACATGTACTCCACGGTTTCACCGGGCGACACGTGCGCGTTTTTCGGGCAGGCGAAGTCCGGGCCCGCGTACAGGTCCGCATCGACCTTCAACCGCCCGGCGCGGGAGTCCTTGTCCGAAAATCCCGGGCGGAAGCAATCCAGGGTGGTGCCCGCAGAGGCCACGGACGCCTCGGACGATCCGGAAGCGGCGGCCACCCCGGACCCTGGCGACAGAAGGGCTCCGGCGACGACGACCGCGACAGCCAGCAGGCAGTTCGACGATTTCACGGAATTCTCCTTCTGTTGTGCCGCACAGGTTTCGTCCCTCGACCCCGACAGGTCGTGGCGAACCTGCGCGGCCTGTCCTCACATGGTGGGCTCATCGAGGCGAGCGCACCCGTGGCGTCACCCGATGTCACCGCATTCGCACCTATCGGATGTCGTCACGCCTCGTAACGGCACGCTCCGCACTTCGCGCGAGGGGCGAGGCGTTCGCCGTCGCGGATGCGGCGGTGGAGGCTCAGGGGCGGCCATGGACACGACCGTGGTGGAGATGGGCAGCGCTGATCGAGCTAACGCACCCGGCTCTCGACCAGCGGGAGCAGCGGCTCCAGGTCGTCGCAGGACGTACCGGTGTTCGCCGGCACCGCGATCTGGACGTGGACGGTTGCCTTGTCGTGGAAGGAGATCAGTGCACCGCACGCCTCCGTGCCGGGAGCGGGCTTCTTCTCGACGAACCGGACCACCTTGCGGCCGTTGACATCGGCGTGATCGGACACCGTGTAGCTCGCGTTCGCGGACTCCGCGAACGTGGAAGCGAGCACGGACATCGTCGACACCGTCACGGAGCGCACCTTCGACCCGGAGTCGCCCTCGGCGGACCAGCGGCAGAGCCGCCACTCCCCGACCGGTGCCATTTCGACACCCCGACCCAGCCCCCGCCCGCTCGTCTCCTCGTCCACCAGCACCTGACACGGGTCGACCTTCGCGATGTCGACCGGTGGAGGTTCACTGGTCCCGCATGCCGTCAGAGCCGCCACGGCGATCACTACACCCAGGATTCGCACACCGACACGCTACCGTCACCACAGCAGCGGGTGGGCGAACTCTCGCGCGGCGTTCTGCGGGCTCTGCTCCTCCACGTCAAGGAACCGGAGTCGCCGGCACGCCTGTTGCCACTCGCCCGTTCTGTCGAGACACGCTGGCGGGGTTGTCATGCTGCCCCAGCGGGGTTGCCGGTGATCGCGACGCTGATCGCGTGATCCGCCTGCGGCAGAACGGCGGGGCCTCACACCAGATAGATGTTCCACTGCTGGTCCGCACGGTCCGGGTCGCACGGCGCGAGCTCCAGTTGACCCGCCGGCCCGGTGTGCGTGGCGCAGTCGCCGCCGCCCGCGTTCGCGAACAGGGACGGGGTGGAGTTCGGATCGCCGATCGGCCTCCGCTCCCACCGCTGGGCGTCCACGTCGTCGCACGATGCCTGCCACAGCGCGCCATCGGCGGCTGCCAGGCACTGTTCGCTCGCCGCGTTGCGGAACGTGTCCTCGTCCGGGTCCCAGTACCAGTGCTGGGACGGGTCGTCGGTGAAGTCGCCGAGCGTCACGGACGTCCCGCCGGCGGCTTCCCACACACCGGTCCCCACGTCGACGCTCGCGAGGAAGACCAGGTGCTCGGCCGCGTTCGCCGCAGTCGGCGCGGCGGCGAGCAGGGTGGCGGCGAAAACAGCGGTGGTGGCTGCGGCGAGCGTGCGGTGTGCCATGTGCGGTGCTCCCGTCCTCGTTCGGTTCCTGCGCGAACTCAGCGCGTCCTGAGTATGTGCGCGGCCTCCGACGGGTGGCCATCGCCCATCCCCCGACCGTGACGGGAAACCACCTGCTTGGCCTACCAACGACCTGATCGACGGGGAGGCCGGTGGACCATCGGACTACCGGAGCTGCCGTGTCCCGCCGAAGAAATCAGCCAATCCGAACGACTCGGCATTCCGCTGTCAGCCCCGAGGCCGACTTGCCGCCACAGCTCAGCGAGCCGGCCACCTACGGCTCGCTGAGCGTGGACCTGAGTTCACCACCAGTCTCGCCGGAAACCTGACGAGAGTCGATCACCGTGATCGTGTGCCGGGAACGGGAAGTCGTTCTCCCTGCACTGCTCGGTATGGATGTTCTGGTCGTGCTGCCGGCGGCTAGAAGATCAGCACGACCAACAGGGCCACGGCCAGCACGACGGCGATCACGGTCGGGATGGTGGCGGGCGACCGGCGGTGGTGGGCCTGCACGCTGGTCGTGCGGAACCAACTGTGCGGCACCCGACGGCGATGACGACTGACCCAGGGCATGACTGCTCCGTTGTGGTTGTGTCCGAAGGAGTCGCCGCACCGGCACCCCGGCACGACACCGCGCCCGGCAGGCACGATCACGCTTGTCATACCCCGCGACACCGCGCCCGACACCTGTAGCCCAGAACCGGGGCATCCGCGCGCCGGCAAGCCTCCTGACAGAGTGGCGGCACTCGTCCAACCGGACGCAGCCCGGTCACCGGCACGCGTGGATCAGCGGCTCCGGTCGTGCCCACAGCCCCGACGACGACTCAGCCGAGGAATGCCCGGGAAGCGTCACCCGGCGACATCGCGGGCGTGGCCAAGACCTGCCTACGGATCGTAATAATGGAAATCGACCGAGCTCGCCGCGCACGTTCCCTCACGACGTGATCGCGGAATGAATCGCCTCCGAGGTGACGCTCCGCGCCGCTTCCGTCCCGAACGGTGACAAGTCCTGTCCGGCCAGTTCACGAACAGTCACAGGCCGGATAGGAGTCGGCCTCGGTGCGTTCACGCAGTTTGTCCGCATGCCCGATAGCGCGCCCACCCGGCACCTCGCGCCACAAGTGCCGTAAGACCTGAGCTCAAGCTCGTCACGGCACCACCTCCCGGGCGACCACCGGCCGGTTTCTTTCGTATATCCGAACGCTCGTCGCTTCCCAGGTTGTTTTCCACCCACCGCACATATGAGGTGGTGCCACGACCCGAGGAGTACTCATGAGAAAAGTTGTGGTGGCCGTGTCAGCGGTCGCCCTGGTGGCGACGCTCCCAGTCCCGGCGCAGGCCGGGGAGCAGGACCAACGGACCCCGCTGCACGCCCAGCGCCTCACCTGGGCACCGTGCGACGACATCCCCGAACCCACCCTGGAGTGCAGCACCTACACAGCGCCGCAGGACTGGCGCAGCCCCCGCGACGGCAAGACGATCACCATCGCGATCAGCCGCCTCAAGCCCAAGCCCGGCGGCACCAGGGGCAGCGTGGTGACCAACCCGGGAGGCCCCGGCGCGCCGGGTCGAATCCTGCCCCTGCACTTCCAGACCAGGTCGAGGCTCGTCGACAACTTCGAGATCATCGGCGTCGACCCGCGCGGAGTGGGTGCCAGCACCAACCTCACCTGCGCCAACGCCGACTCCCTGACGGTGACCGACCCCCGCGACCGGAGCCGGGAGAACGTCAAGCTGATCTACGACGCGGCAGAGCGCCACGCCGCCGCCTGCCAACGCCACTCCGGCGAGTTCGGCAAGGTCGTGAACACCGAGCAGACGGTCAAGGACTACGACCTGCTCCGCCACCTGCTCGGCCGGAACAAGATCAGTTGGATCGGCTACTCGGGCGGCACCTGGACGGGTGCCCACTACGCGACCTACTTCCCGCACCGGGTGGACAAGTTCGTGTTCGACTCGAACACCGACTTCACCACCACGTTCCAGAACTCCTCGGCCGAATTCGGTCCGGGCTTCGAGCGCAGGTTCCGAGTGGACTTCCTCCCGTGGGCGGCGAAGTACCACAGCCTCTACGGGCTGGGCACCACGGCGGAGCAGGTCCGCCAGAAGTACGAGGAAACCAGGGCGAAGCTGGTGAAGTCCCCGGTCCAGCGCCCCGACGGCACCGTCTTCAACGGCGTCATGCTCGACCTGCTCCTGATCCAGGGGTTGTACAGCAAGAACAACTTCCCTTACACGGCACAGACGTTCTCGGAACTCGCCCAGACCGCGACCGCACCGGCCGCCACCGCAGCCGCACCCGTGGTCCAGTACCCCGACGCCGCGAGCGCCACCGCCTTCGCCATCTCGTGCAACGACACGAAGTTCTCCGGAGGCCGTGACCACCTGGCCCGGGAAGCAGAACGCCTCGGCAGGCAGTACCCCCTGGCCGGCTGGTACCAGACGACAGCTCCGTGCGCGTTCTGGAAGCGACCGCCGCTCCAGCTCAAGGCCCCCACCGGCAAGGGCGTGCCGCCGGTCCTGATGGTGCAATCAGCCCGGGACCCCGCGACGCCTCTGGAGGGAGCACAGCGAGCCCACCGGAAGTTCGCGAACTCCCGCATGCTCACCGTGACCGACGAGGGTGACCACGGCGTCTACGCGTTCGGCAACCCGTGCGTGGACGACGTGGTCGAATCCTTCATCGTGGACGGGAAGATCCCGAGGAAGGACTCCACCTGCCCCGGCATCCCCCTGCCCGACCCGACCAGTCAAACCCAAGCCAAGACTTCACTGATCGCCAACCACTTCTAGTAACGTGTCGCGGGGGTCGAGCCGGTCGTCGGTCCTGTGGGCCGACGACCGGCCTGGCTCTTGCCTCCCGGAGCATCACCACGTTCACCACCGGATCAGTGCGTCCGCTCGGGGGATGTCCACTGCCCGCCAGACGTCGTCGAGAGCGACGGCGAAGCCGTGGACGGCCTCGGCGGTGTGTGCCGCGCTGGGGGCGACGCGGAGGATTTCCTCGCCCGCGCGGACGCTGGGAGCGTTGATCGACTGGACGTAGATTCCGTAGTCGCGCAGCAGTAGCGCGGACGCCTGCTTGCACTTCTCCTCGTCCGCCACGAACGCCGAGACGATGTGCGACTGGTCGGACAGGAACGGGATGCCGCGCTCGGTCAGCAGGGCGTGCAGCAAGCCGGCGTTGTGCGCCAACCGGTGCCGTTCGGTGTCCGACGCCCGCAGGTGCCGTACCGCCGCGAGCGCGCCCGCAGCGGTGGCGGGTGGCAGCGACGTGGTGAAGATGAAGGGACGGGACGTGTTGCGGATCGTGTCGACGATCCGCGCGGGGCCCGCGATGTAGCCACCCGCAGTGCCGAAGCCCTTGGCCAGCGTCCCCATGATGACGGTGAACCGGTCGGCGATGCCGAGGCTCGCGGCGATGCCCGCACCCTGCGGGCCGTACATGCCGACCGCGTGCACCTCGTCCAAGAACGTCACCGCGTCGTGCTCGCGGGCGATGTCGGCGATCTCGGCCAGGGGCGCGATGTCGCCGGACATCGAGTACACCGATTCGAGCACGATCAGCTTCGGGACGGCCGGGTCGACGGCGGTGATCAGCTCACGCAGGTGCGTGACGTCGTTGTGCCGGAAGATGTGCTTCTCCGCACCGCTGTGCCGCAGGCCGTCGATGATGGACGCGTGGTTTTTCTCGTCGGAGAACACCGCGCAGTTCTCCATGCCGCCGGCCAGCACGGTCAGCGCGCCGTCGTTGGCGCTGTAGCCGGAGACGAAGAGCAATCCCTGCTCTTTGCCGTGCAGGTCGGCCAGTTCCCGTTCCAGCACGTGGTGCACGTGGTTGGTGCCGGAGATGTTGCGGGACCCTCCCGAGCCGCCGCCGTACCGGTCGATCGCGTCCTTCATCGCCGCGAGCACCTGCGGGTGCTGCCCCATGGCCAGGTAGTCGTTGCTGCACCAGATGCTGATCTCGGTGGAGTCGCCCTGGTCGGTCCGCGTGCCGGCCGCCGGAAAACGCCCGGCGATGCGCTGCACTTCAAGGAATTCCCGCCTGCTGTCGGCGAGGAGTTCCACGCCACGCCCTAACACGTCCAACGGCTGCACCACTTGTCGGCCCTCTTTCCGGTCGTGCGCGGGGAAGGTCATTGCTCACTGAGATGGGGCGGAAGGTGGTGACGACCGCTGGCCGCTGATTCATCGAGCGCGGCCACCGCGCGGTACAGCTCGCGTTTGAGCACCTTGCCGCTGGACCCCAACGGGAACCCGGTGACGAACTCCACCCGGCGCGGGTACTTGTACGCGGCGAGGCGCTCCTTCCCCCACGTCACCAACTCCTGCGCGAGCTCGGCTCCGGGCGCGGCCCCGGACCTCGGCACCACCACGGCGCACACCTCCTCGCCGTGACGCTCGTGCGGCACGCCGATGACCGCGACCTGCGCGATTTTCGGGTGCCCCACCAGCACTTGCTCGACCTCGCGCGGGTAGACCTTGTAGCCCCCGCGCACGACCACGTCCTTCTTGCGGTCGACCAGGCGCAAGTAGCCCTCGTCGTCGAGCACGCCGACGTCGCCGGACCGCAACCAGCCGTCCACGAGCACCTCGGCGGTGGCCTCCGGCCGGTTGAGGTAGCCCAACATCACGTTGTGGCCGCTGATCACGACCTCGCCGGGCTCACCGGCGGGCAGCAGCTCGATCCGACCCTCGACCTCGGGCCGGGCGATGGCCACCCGCACGCCCCAGATCGGTTTGCCGACCGTGCCGGGTCTGCTCGGCCACGCCTTCTGGTTGTAGGCGACCACGGGCGAGGTCTCGGTCAGCCCGTAGCCCTCGTACACCCGGCAGCCGAAGGTGCGCTCGACGTCCTCCAGCACCTCGACCGGCAGGGCGGCACCGCCGGAGAAGACCCGGTCCAGCTTCGGTCGCCCCGAGGCAGTGGCGTCGAGCAGCGCGAGGTACATCGTCGGCACGCCCATGAACACCGTGCAGCCGTGCGCGATCATCAGCCGGATTGCCTCGGGACCGTCGAAGCGCGGCATCAGCACCATCGTCGCGCTCGCGGCGAAGCAGGTGAGCATGCCGCAGACCTGGCCGAAGGTGTGGAACAGCGGCAGAGCGCCGAGCAGCACGTCGTCCGGCCCGAAGTCGAACGGCGAGCGCACCGTGGTGCCGACGTTCAGCACGACGTTGAGGTGGCTCAGCATCGCGCCCTTCGGTCGGCCGGTGGTCCCCGAGGTGTAGAGCACCAGCGCGAGGTCCCCCGGTTCGCGCGGGAGGTAGGAGTCGATCGGTTCGGCCGGCGCGAGCAGCTCCTCGCACAGCACCTCGACCGTCCTCGGCGCGCTGCCCACAAGGGACGGATCGGTCGCCAGCGCAACGGCTCCGGAGTCCTCCAGCACGTAGGCGATCTCGGCGGTTCTGAGCAGCACGTTGACCGGCACCGGCACGGCACCGAGCGCGAGCGCGCCGAAGTAGACCGCCGCGAAGTGCGGGGTGTTCGGCAGCAGCAGCGCGACCCGGTCACCGGGCCCGACATCGTGCGCCCGCAGCACCGCCGCGCAGGACCGCGCCCGCCGCCACAGCTCGCGGTAGGTGACCCGCTCGGCACCGGACACGATCGCCGGGTGCTCCGGCCGCCGCCCGGCCGACTCGGCGAGGATCGCCGCCACGGACACGGTCATCGCAGCACCTTCTTGTCCGGCTTGCCCGCCTGGTCGAGCGGCAGTTCGGCGCGGAACCGGATGTTCGCGGGCGCGTGGCCGGGCGTCAACGCCTCGCCGACGTGGTGGATCAGCTCGTGGGACGTCACCTCGGAGCCGGACCGGGGCACCACCACGGCACAGGTGTGCTCGACCCGGTTCTCGTCGGTGACCCCGAACACCGCGGCCTGCCGCACGTCCGGGTGCGCCAGCAGCGCGTTTTCCACGGCGACCGGGTGGACCCGGATACCCTTGGTCTTGATCACCTCCGACATCCGGCCGCTCAGCGTCAGGTAACCGCGCTCGTCGAAACGGCCGAGATCGCCGGTGCGCAGCCAGCCGTCGCTGTCGAACGCGCTCGCGGTCAGCTCGGGGTCGTGCCAGTAGCCGAGCATCACCAGCGGTGAGCGCACCCGCACCTCGCCCACCTCGCCGATCGGCATCCGTTGCGCGGAAAGGGGGTCGCGCACCTCGACTGCGCCGACCACCGGCCGTCCGGCGGTGGCCAGCAGGCTCGCGTCGCGGTGGTCGGCGGGTGCCAGCTCGGTGATCGGCCCGACCTCGCTGGTGCCGTAGGCCTGGACGAGCACGTCGCCGAACACCCGCACCGCCTCGGCCAGCCTCGCCGGTGCCGCCGGGCAGCCCGCGTAGGTGAGGGTGCGCAGGCTCGTCAAGTCCGTAGTCCGCACGTCGGGGTGTTCCAGCAGCGCGTATAGCTGCGGCGGCGACACGGCCATCCTGGTGACCCCGTACCGGGCCACGGCGGCGAGCGCCGCGTTGGAGTCGAACCCGGGGTGCAGGACGACCGAACCCCCTGCGGCCAGCGCCAGGTCGGTGAGCGCGCCGCTGGAGTGGCTCAGCGGCAACGTGGACAGGTAGACGGTGTCCGGGTCCGCTGCCAACCCCCGCAGCACCGCCCGCCGCACCCCGAACGACATCGCGACTCCCTTGGGAGCGCCGGTGGTGCCGCTGGTGTAGGTGACCGTGGCCGGCCGCTCGGGCTCGACGTCCTCGACCACGGGCCGGGTGCCGGGGCCTGCCGACAGGTCGAGCACGTCGTCACCGAGTGCCTCCAGCGCCACCAGGCCCGGCGGTTCGGCGAGCGTCCCGCACAACGCCCGCGCGGTCGCCAGGTGGTCGGCGTCGACGGCGAGCAGCGCGAGCCGGGCGGTGTCCTGCAACGCGCCCACGTCGATGCGGTCCAGCGGGTCGACCGCGTTGGCCGTCTGGAGGTGCACCGCCGTGGCACCGATGAGGTTTGCCGCGTACCGCAGCACGATGGTGCCCGGCGTGTTCGTGGTCGTCAGCAGCCCTACCGCCGCTGGTCCCCGTACCCGGGCACGCATACCGCCTGCCGCACGGCCGATCGCGGCGATGAGCGCCCCCGCGCTGATCGCGTCCCCCTGCCACCACAGCACTGTCCGCGCGGGATCGCGGGCCAGCACCTCCACCAGGTCGCTGACGTAGTTCCCGCTCATGAGCCCGCTCCCCAGTCGCTGGATCCGCCTCGACACCGGTAAGTGGGCACGGTCTTCTTCGCTCCCGACTCGGTGCGGCGGGAGGTAGCTGCGATCCACGCCACTCACGATGCGATTTCCGTCCAGGCAGCGCCAGAGCACGAGAGCGGATCACTCC
This sequence comes from Actinosynnema sp. NPDC023587, assembly GCF_040640215.1. Lineage (NCBI taxonomy): Bacteria > Bacillati > Actinomycetota > Actinomycetes > Pseudonocardiales > Pseudonocardiaceae > Actinosynnema > Actinosynnema sp. NPDC023587. The sequence continues at coordinate 151,427 of NZ_JBFABG010000008.1, forward strand.
GACGAGCCAACCATCGGGTGAGCTGGTCACCGATTCTCACCGTGGGTGGCCTTCTCACCGTCTCATCGCCTCCTGCCGGTCTGTGGTCGATTCGGTGAGCACGAATCGGCGTACCGCGCGGCGCAGTTGGGTTTTTTGATAACCGTCGTTGCGGCGGCCGGTCGTCCTTGATATTGGTTCTACGAAGACGCCCGCACTCAAGGACACCACCGCGGATCACCTCGACCCCGGAGCCCTCGTTTCGAGGATGTGCCCATGGACCACGACTCCGCCCCGCTGGAACTCGATGACGCGTTCGTGCAGGACCCTTACCCGGTGTACGCGAAGCTCAGCGCCGAAGGCTCGGCGCACCGGGTGGTGATGCCGCCTGGAGCCCCGCTGTGCGGTGGATTGCGGGTCTGGCTGATCACCGGCTACGAGACTGTGCGCTCCGCACTGGCCGATCCCCGGCTGAGCACCGACCTCGCCAGGATCGACGGGCTGTTCGCGCAGAAGGAGCCGGATCGCGGCAAGCGCGGCGGTTTCTCCTCGGCCCTGGCCAGCCACATGATGCACACCGACCCACCGGACCACACCAGGTTGCGCAAGCTCGTGAGCAAGGCTTTCACCAGCCGCGCCGTCGACGCGCTCCGGCCGGAGATCGAGAAGATCACCCACGGCCTGGTCGACGCCCTCCCGGACCGCGAAACGGTGGACCTGCTGGACGCCTTCGCGTTCCCGCTGCCGATCCGGGTGATCTGCCTGCTGCTGGGCGTCCCGGTCGAGGAGCAGGAGGACTTCAAGTCCTGGTCCAGGAAACTCGTCTCCGGCGACTCCCCCGAGGCTGCCGCCGCCGCCGCGACCGCAGTGGCCGAGTACCTCGGCGAACTGATCGAGCGCAAGCGCCGCGCGACCACCGACGACGTGCTCACCGCCTTGATCTCGGCGCACGACGTCGACGACCGGCTGACCGGGACCGAACTGGTCTCGACGGCCTACCTGCTGTTCATCGCCGGTTTCGAGACCACCCTCAACGCCCTCGGCAACGGCACGCTCCACCTGGTGCGGAACCCGGACCAGTGGGAGGCACTGCGCGAGGACCGCTCCCTGCTCCCCGGTGCGGTCGAGGAGTTCCTGAGGCTGGAGAGCCCGCTGAAGCACGCCACCTTCCGCTGCGCGACGGAGTCCCTGAGCATCGGTGGCGTGGAGATCCCGGCCGGCGACTTCGTCCTGCCGGCGATCGCCGCCGCCAACCGTGACCCGCAGCGCTTCGGTGATCCACACGCGCTCGACGTCCGCCGGCCCGTCACCGGCCACCTGGCCTTCGGACACGGCGTGCACCACTGCCTCGGGGCACCGCTGGCCAGGGTGGAGGTGCAGGTGGCGTTCGATGCCCTGCTCGACGCGTTCCCCACCATGAGGCTCGCCGTCGACCCCGACGACCTGCGGTGGCGCAACAGCACGATCATCCGGGGGCTCGACTCACTGCCGGTGCGGCTCAACCGCCACTAGGCACTCCCCCGCACCGGCGTGCTGACCGGGTCCCCCCTGCCTTCCGGTTTTCAGGCTGCACGGCCAGAAAGGGCGACGCACCAATGCTCATCTGCGGGATCAAGGCATCACACGACGGCGGGGTCGCCGTCATCGAGAACGGTCGCCTCCTCTTCAGCCACGAGGTCGAGAAGCTGCGCAACGGCGAACGCTACAGCTCCCTCGGAGACCTGGAACGCGTGGCCGAGATCCTCGAAGCGGAAGGTCTGTCACCCACCGACGTCGACCAGTTCGTGGTCGACGGCTGGTACACGAAAGACGCCGCGGGCGAGTTCGCCGTCAACGTGCACGCCGGTGGCTTGCCGGTACAGCTCCGAGTCGCACCGTACGTCGAGAGCCCTGGCGACGGCGGTCCGCTACAACGCCACACGTTCAGCGGCCACGGTTTCGACCACTACGCCAGCTACCCCCACGTCGCCAACCACCTCATCGGCGCGTACTGCTCCAGCCCGTTCGCCGCCAGGGGCGAAGACGCGCTCGTCCTGGTCTGGGACGGCATGATCACGCCGCGCCTCTACCGGGTGCGGGCCGCGACCCGCGAAGTGACCTTCGTCGAAGCCCTCATGCCCGTCTTCGGAGGCAGCTTCGCGGCCTTCTGCGCGCGGTTCGAACCGTACCTGCGCGAGACCGACGACATGGCGTCGGACCGGGCCATCCGCCACCACCTCTCCGTCGCCGGGAAAGCCATGGCCTACGCCGCCACGGGCCGGGTCGAGACCGGTGCCTTCACCGTCTTCGACGACCTCATGGCCGAGTTCCGCGACCTTCCCGTCGACCGGGTGGGAATCCTGGGGGACAAGGTCGCCGCGAACCGGGACGAGCTGATGCCGGGCTTGTCGAACGCGGACCTCATCGCCACCTACCAGTCCTACCTCAGTGACCACCTGCTCAAGCGGCTCACCTCGGCGGTGCGGAGCCGCCTCCCGGCCGGTGGCCACAACCTGGTGCTCGGCGGTGGTTGTGCGCTGAACATCAAGTGGAACACCGCGATCCGGGCCTGCGGTGTCTTCCAGGAGGTCTTCGTCCCGCCCTTCCCCAACGACGCGGGGGCGGCGATCGGAACAGCGGCCTGCGAGATGTTCCGGCGTGGCCGGACGGCGCTGGCGTGGAACGTCTACAGCGGACCGCGCAGCACCACCGGCACCCTCCCCGACGGGTGGCGCGCACAACCCTGCGACGAGCGGCAACTGGCCGCCCTCCTGCACGCCGAGGACGAACCGGTGGTCGTCCTGTCCGGCCGCGCGGAGCTGGGTCCGCGCGCTCTGGGCAACCGCAGCATCCTCGCGACCGCGACCGGCACCCGGATGAAGGACCGGCTCAACGACATCAAGAACCGCGCCCGGTACCGGCCCGTCGCACCCCTCTGCCTGGAGGAACGCGCGCCGGAGGTCTTCGACCCCGGCACGCCCGACCCCTACATGATCTTCGAGCACCGCATGCGGCCCGGCTGGGCCGAACGCGTCCCGGCGGTCGTCCACCTGGACGGCACGGCCCGGCTCCAGACCATCGCGTCCACTCAGGACACCGCCACGGCGCGCATCCTCGTCGCCTACGCCGAGATCAGCGGAATACCCGTGCTGTGCAACACCAGCGCGAACCTGGAAGGGCGGGGCTTCTTCCCCGACGTGGAGTCGGCGGCCCGGTGGGGTGGAACTCGTTACGTCTGGTCGGAGGGGACGCTGTACACGAATCCCGACGCGGGATGAGCGCTCCATCGCTCGTCTAACCTCGCGATCACGTGATGGGTGAGGTCAAGTCCGGTTCACCTGCACCGTTTCGACGAGATCGTGACCGATGCCCAGGTCGTCGAGCAGCAGCCGCAGCGGTCCGGTGTCCCGCGCGGGTGCCGGACGGGACGCGGCCCACTCGCCCAGTTGGTCGACGCCGATTTCGAAACCACCTTGCGCCGCAACGGTCACCCAGGGTTCCAGGTCTGCGGAGCGGAACGCGGCCAAGCCACTGACGAGCGCTTCGCGGAACGTCTGCTGCTGCGCGCCGTCCAGGTTCCGGTAGAGCGAGCCGCACAGCTCGCGGAACACCACCGCGTGGCCGCTCTCGTCCCGCCGGTGCAGGTCGGTGGTGATCCGGTTCATCGGCTGGATCTCCTGGGCGGTGGCGAGCGCGGAGAGGAACCCGCTGATCGTCGTCTCGGCGGCCAGGGAGAACGCGATGTCGACGATGTCGCGGTCGAACCCGGACAGCCCGACCCGGGCGGCGGCCCGTCCCCTGACCACCGACCAGGCGTCCGGCGCGAACCGCACGCCGGCCAGGTCGCGCCGACGGCGGGTGACGCCGACGGCGTTGTGGCACATCAGGATGTGGTAGTGCTCGTCGATGATCGTCTGGTGCAGCGCGTCGACGGCGACGTCGTCACGCCGGACGGGAACGTCCTCCCGGAGCATCAGTCCGCAGGCCGGGAGGATGATCTCGTCCTCGATGGCGGCGGTCTTGGCGTTGTAGGCGATCCACGCGGCGGACAGGATGCGTGCGCGGGCGTCCCGGTCGAGTCGGTCGGCACCCGGCAGGCCGAGCACCGGCACGAGGTGGTCGGGGAAGTCGGGCAGCGCCGCGTCGAAGTGCCCGTCCAGGTCGAGTTCGTCCTTCTTGACCGCCACCTGTCCGCCCCAGCGACGGGTGAGCTGGACCAACAGGTCGCGCTCGTACTCCTCACGTGTCGCGGTACCGGGCATCGGGACCTCCTTCGGGTGTCGGCACGGGAGCCACCGGCCCCGCGCTGGAATCCGGCGTTGTCGCTCATCGCCGGAAGCCGTCCGCGTCCGACACCGCAGGCGCGCGCCAGGCGCGGAGCGACGACACCGCCTTGAGCACCATCTCCTCATACTCCTCCTGGGCGTCGGAGTCGAGCACGATCGCCCCACCGGCCCCGATGGTCATCCGGTCGCCGACCCGGACGGCCGTGCGGATCACGATGTTCAGGTCAGCGCCGCCGGAGAGGCCGAAGTAGCCGAGGGTGCCGGAGTACACGCCCCTGGCCTCCGTCTCCAGGCCGTCGATGATCTCCATGGTGCGCAGCTTCGGCGCACCGGTCATCGAGCCGCCGGGGAAGCACTGCCGGACGCAGTCCATCGCGCTGACCCCGTCCTTGAGCCGGCCGTGGACGGTGGAGACGAGCTGGTGCACGGTCTGGTAGCTCTCGACGGCCAGGTACGGGTCCACGTCGATGCTGCCCACCTCACACACCCGGCCCAGGTCGTTGCGCAGCAGGTCGACGATCATCAGGTTCTCGGCCTGCGTCTTGGCGCTGGAAGCGAGGGTGGCGGCGATCTCGGCATCGCGCACGGGGTCGGCGTCACGGGCGGCGGTGCCCTTGATCGGCTTGCTGGTGACCGTGCGGTCGCGCTCGATGCGCAAGAAGCGCTCCGGCGACGCGCAGAAGACCGTGACATCGCCGAGGCGCACCAGCGCGGCGTACGGCACCGGGTTCACCCGGCGCAGCCGTTGGTAGAAGGAGGTGTCGTCATCGTGGAACGGCAGGTGCAGCGTGTCGGTCAGGCAGATCTCGTAGCTCTCGCCCAGTTCCAGTTGCCGCCGGCACTCCGCGATGTCCGCCAGGTACTGGTTCCGGCCACGGACCAGGTGCTCCTCGACCTCCGGGGCCAGGTCGGCGGGCGGCATGACGACCGGCTCGGTGTCGGCCGGGCGCAGGCCGACCAGCTCTGCGGACGTCCGGTCCACCCACTCCCGCGCGTCGCGCGCGGTCTTCTCGTCGTGGACGGCCACCAGGTAGGTCAGTCCCTCCTGGTGGTCGACCGCGACGACCCGGTCGGCGAACATCCAGACGGCGTCGGGTGTTTCGGCGGTGTGACGGGCCTCGGCACCGCATTCGGCCTTGAGCTCGTACCCGAAGTAGCCGACGTAGCCACCGGTCAGGTCGAACGGCAGGGCCGGGTCGGGGATGCGCCGGTCGCGCAGCCGCTGATCGAGGACGTCGAACACGCTGCCGGTGGCGAGGCGGACGCCGTCGGCATCGCGCACCTCGACGACTCCGCTGCCGGCGCGACAGGTGAGGACCTCGCTGAGCGGCCCCGACGTGTCTCCGAGGAACGAGAACCGGGACAGGCCGTCCTCCACGCGGCTGCTGTCCAACCAGAAGCAGTGCGGCTGGTCGGCGAACAGCGTCAGGAAGATGGCCTCGGCGTCGGCGGCGGTCCGCACGACCCCGCTCACGACGCCCAGTTCCGCGACGTTGCCGGGGGTGTCGTCGCGTGGCGCGTCCACGGCCTCGGTGAGGGTGATCGACGGCCGCCGCCCGCCTCGCGCCTGGTGGGCCAGGTCGGTGAAGTTCCGCAGGATCTCGCCGCCGCACTGGGAAGCGATCGACTCGGGGTGGAACTGCACGCCCCACTGCGGCCGATCACGGTGGCGCAACGCCATGAGCACACCGTCGTCCGCCCACGCCGTGGCGATGAGCTCCTCGGGTAGCGGCTCCTCGACGCACAGCGAGTGGTAGCGCACCGCGACGAACTCGCGCGGAATGCCCGCGAACAGCGGGTCGTCGTCGTGGGAGACCTTGGCCGGGTGCCCGTGCCTCGGTTCGGGCGCGGCGACCACCGAGGCCCCGGCCAGGTGCGCGATCACCTGGTGTCCGAGGCAGACGCCGAGCACCGGCAACGTGGTGCGGCGCAGCAGGTCGCCGACGAAGCCGATGTCCCGGGCGTGCTGCGGGCGGCCTGCGCCCGGCGCGACGACGATGTTGTCGACGTCCTCCGGCAGCGGGCGGGACAACATCGGATCGTCGTTCACGACGACGACCGGCTCCTGGCCGTTGATCTCGGCGAGGAGCTGGTACAGGTTGAAGGTGTACGAGTCGTAGTTGTCCACCAGCAGTGTGCGCGTCATGGGTCGGCCAAGGTCTTCCCGAGGGTGCGGATGTCGCCTGGCCCCAGGGTGATCCCGAAGACCTCCTCGGGAGCGGACAGCGCCTCGGCCTCGTCGAGCTCGCGGGACGTCGCCGGCTCCCCCGGCCGGATCTCGGTGAGCACGGTGCCGACGAGGACGTGCCGCACCTCGGGCCGCGTGCGCTGGAGGACCATCCGGTGGTTGAACGGCGAGCGCGGGTGCGTGAGGCAGAAGTGGTTGAGGAGCTCGAAGTCCGACGGGTAGCGCACGTCCGTGGTGAAGCCGTAGAGCTCGGTCGGCCCCTCCGGTCGCAGGAACCGCAGCACGTGCTCGCCGGTCGGCTCCCGCACGAGGTCGAACGACCAGTCGCCGTCCGACCGCGCGTTCTCCACGAGCCGGATCGGCTCCTGCGGCCCGTAGCCACCGAAACCCACGTCGTGAAGCCACCGTTCACCGTCGATCTCCACGCACAGGGCCACGTGCAGGGCCGGTCCGAACCTGTTCCCGGTGCGGATGCGCGTCCTGCCGGCGAACGCCGTGAAGGTGAAGCCGATGCGGTCCAGCACGGCCGCCATCAGCACGACCTGTTCCAGGCACCAGCCCCCGCGACCCTGCCGCACGATCTTCTCCTGGACGCTGCCCAGGTCCAGCGGCACCGCCGTGCGCCCGAGCAGCGCGTCGAGGTTGTCGAAGGGGATCGCGTCGACGTGGGCGACGTGCAGGCCCCGCAGCGTGGCGAGGTCCGGAGCCACGTCGCCCAGGTAGCCCACGCGGGTCAGGTAGGCGTCCAGGTCGACGCCGCTCCCCTGCCACACCGACTCGGCCGCACGCGGTTCGTCCGTCATGTGAACTGCCCGGCGACCACGGCCGCGAGGATGATCCAACCGAAGTAGGTGTTGGCGACGAAGGTGTCCCAGCACGACTTCGGGTCGTCCAGGTCCACGCGCACGACCAGGTAGGACAAGAAGCACCCCGCGAGCACGACGATCAGGTAGAACGCCCACCCCACCGGCGTCCGGGAACCGGCCCACAGCACACCGCCGACGCTGAGCACGACGAAGACCGCGAGCCACGCCTTGGTGGCCTTGCCGAACAGCAGGGCGGACGACCTGACACCGATCTTCCGGTCGTACTCCTTGTCCTGGTGGGAGTAGATCGCGTCGTGCACCAAGGTCCAGAACGCCCCGCCGGCGTACAGGCCGTACACCGCAGGCGGGTGGTCCACGCTCCCGGTCACCGCTGTCCAGCCGACCACCACGTAGACGCTCATCACCATCGCCAGGAACGCCGAGGGCCAGAAGAAGACGCGCTTCATGTAGGGGTAGGCGACGATCAGCGGGTACGAGGCCCCGACGACCAGGGCCGCCTCCACGTTCGCCACCGCCAGGACCAGCAGCGCGGCCACGGCCTGTGCGGCGGCGAACAGGAGTGCGTTCCCGACGCCGATCGTCCCCGACGCGACGGGACGGGACGCGGTGCGGGCGACTCGGGCGTCGACGTCCCGGTCCACCGCGTCGTTGACCGAGCAGGCCGCGCCGCGCACCAGCACGGCGGCGACGGCGACGACCACCACCGCCGACGGGTCTGGTCGCTGCCCGGAGGCGAGGGCGACGGCCCACAGCCCCGGAAGCAGGTAGAGCAGGTACCCCGTGGGCCTGTCCAGTCGCATCAACAGCAGGTAGGGGCGGACCGAACCCGGACTTCTCGTGACCACGCCCGCAGACAGCTTGTGCAGCATCAGAATCCCATCACCACGTCACCGGAAGTCGGACCAGCCCGCCGATCAGCGTGTCGTGGCGCAACCTCAGCTCCTCCACACCGACTGCCAGGCGCATGGTCGGGAATCGCGCGACGAGCTGGGCCAGCACCACTTGCAGTTGCATCCGCGCCAGCGCCGCGCCCACGCAGTGGTGCGCGCCGTGCCCGAACGCGAGGCTGCCCGCCGTGTCGCGCGTGACGTCGACCCGCTCGGGGCCGGGGAAGGCCGTCTCGTCGTGGTTGGCCGCGATGATGTTCAGCAGCACGAAGTCGCCGGTCCGGATGGTGACCCCGTCGATCTCGAAGTCCGTCACCGCATAACGGGGCATGCCGCCGTTGTGCGGGTTCGGCATCGACCTCCGCAGGGTTTCTTCGACGGCACCGGGGACGAGGCTCGGATCGTCCAGCAACGCCTGCCACTGCTCGGGGTCGGCCAACAACAGCACCACGCAGGTGCCGATCCGGGCCACCGTGGTCTCATAACCACCGAACAGCAACAACGCCGTCAGCCCGAGGATTTCGTAGTCGGCGATCCCCTCGGTCGCGCAGATCCGGGAGAGCACGTCGTCGCCCGCGTCCTGCCGCTTGCCGGCGACGAGGTGCCGGCAGTAGCCGAGCAACGCGCCCACCCCCCGCTTGGACCTGACCGGGTCCCCGACGTCGGCGGCGTCCTGGATCCACCTGCCGAACCGGTCCTCGTCCTCCTGCGGCACGCCCAACCACTCGCACATCACCTGGATCGGCAGCGACACGGCCAACGCCCGGCGCAGGTCCACCGGTGACTCCTGCCCGGCCAGTTCGTCCAGCAGCCGCCCGGTCACCTTGTCGGCGTAGGACCGCAGCGCCGACATCCGCTCGGGCGCGAAGTGCGGCTCCAGCAGCGCGCGCAACCGGGCGTGGTCGGTGGCGAAGCCGCCCAGCAGGCCGGCGAGGAGCGCTGACCCGCCGTCCCGCGCCGCAGCCTCCGGATCGGGGTTCGAGCGGCTGAGCCGGTCATCGTCGAGCAACTGACGCACCCGGGCGTGCCCGGTGACCAGCCACGCATCGTCACCCCCGGGAGTACGAACCCGGTGGACCGCGCCCCGGGATTGGAGCGTGCGCAACCCTGGCGCGAGTTGCAGCACGTTCGCCTGCTCGAAGGGCAGTTGAACCGGGGTGCTCATCGACGACCTCCACCGGAACCGTGAACGGGCCCGCGCCCAGGTTCGCGGATTGCCCACCGAGGACCCGGCACCGCGTCGATCAGGCCACTGAGCACGCTCACGATCACCCCACATCACCTATTGCGCGGACAGCTCCCGACCTGCACGCAATCCGCATCCCCAGTGGACCTTGGGAATTGGGCGGTAGTTCCGACCGATATCCTGAACGACCCGTTCGGACGTGTCAACGACATGGCCTGAGCGTATTTCGACTTTAGGAAAAACCCCAAAGAAGGCGGCCCGAGACCCGGATCGGACTATTCTGCGGATTGGTGCCCGGTGGGCGACACCAAGGTCGACCGCACAAGTCGTACGCCGGGCGATATCGCACGACACGACCGAGCGCCACCGGGAATGGTTCACGGAGAAGCTGGAGCGAAATGGCTGTACCGGCCGACACCAGGCGCGTGCGGGAAGGCAGGCCGTTCGACCCGTATGGCGCACATCGCGACGACCCGTACTCGTTCCTGGCCGACATCGGAGATGCCGAGCCGGTGTTCTACGCCCCTCTGCTCGACGCGTGGTGCGTCACCCGGCGCGAGGACATGCTCGCCGTGCTGCGGGACGACCGGAGCTTCTCGGCACGCGACCACAACCCCCGCCCCACGGTCGCGCTGCCCGAGGACGTCAGCCGGATGTTCCGCACGTGGCGCGGCGCTGGTGCCGTGGCTGTCGGCTCGCTCGACCCGCCCGAGCACGCCAGGATCAGGGAGGTGCTCAACGCCGGTTTCACGCCGGCCAGGGTCAGGGCGTTCGAACCCGCGATGCGTGCGATCGCCACCGGCCTCCTCGACCGTGCTGCGGTCGAGGAGGAGTTCGACTTCATCTCGGCGTTCGCCGTTCCGTACTCCCTTGAGGTGATCTGCCGACGCCTCGGGGTCCCGAACGAGTACCTCGCCCGCTGCCGGACGTGGTCCGAGCAGCGCATCGAACTCATGATGTTGCAGCGCGAGGCCGATCCCGACCGGCTGCGCGCCTGCGCCCAAGGACTGGTGGACTTCGGGGCGTTCGCCCGTTCGCTCGTGCGGGAACGGCTGGCCTCACCACGGGACGACCTGATCAGCGAACTGCTCCACGACGGCAAGGCGGGCCACACGCTCACCGCCGACGAGGTTTCCGTGCAGGTACCCACCCTGATCTTCGCGGGACACATGACCTGCGCCGAAGCGCTGGGCACGATCCTCTTCCAGCAACTCCGGTCACCCGGCGGCTGGGCCGAGGTCGTCGACGGCACGATCGCCCCACGGGACCTCGTCGAGGAGGGGTTGCGGGTCGACAGCCCGCTGGCGGGCATGTACCGGACCGCGATCCGTGACGTGGTGGTCGGCGACGTCCACCTGGCTGCGGGGAGCCGGCTGCTCCTGCTGTACGGGGCGGCGGGCCGGGACTCTCGCGCCCACGCGTGTCCGGCCGCGTTCAGTCCGGGCAGCCGGTCTGCCACGCACCTCGCGTTCGGGCACGGCATCCACTTCTGCCTCGGAGCGGGCTTCGCCCGCGCGGAACTGGAGATCGCGGTACGGGCCATCGCCGCCGGGGTGCCGGGTCTGTCCCTGGTGCCGGGGCCGCCGCCACGTCATCGGCCGGTGTTCCCGCTGCGGGCGTTGACCGAGTTGCGGGTACGGCGGTGAGGACGGACATCCGCGTGCGTCGGGCCGACCCGCTCGGCCTGCGCCGAGGTGTGGCGCAGGCCGGGGACGGCGGTCACGCGCGGACTGCGGTCAGGAACAGGTAGCCGCTCTCCGGGGTGATCGCGGACAAACGCATGAAGTCGATGAGCGAGGTGGCCTGTTCCGCGCCGACCAGATCGACCAGCCTGTCGCGGACGGTGTCCACGGCGTCGGCCATGAGCGCGAGGGTGCGGGAGCAGTTGTCGCTGATGTCCCGGATCTCGACGTCGACGAAACCGTTGGCGGCCAACGCCGTCCGGTACTCGTCCACGGTGCCCAGGGAGCGCACCGCGTAGTTCTCGCAGATGTGGTCGAGGAGCAGGCGTCCCCGGGGGCTGACCGGGCCGCGCTCGATGACGTCGGCGACGGCGAGGCGTCCGCCGGGACGCAGGACGCGGGCGATCTCGGAGAGCACCTGGCCCCGGTCGGGCATGTGCCACATCGACTCCAACGCCCAGGCCGCGTCGAACGAGCCGTCGGGGAAGGGCATGTCCATCGCGTCCGTGAACTGGAACACGGCCCGGTCGGAGAGCCCGGCCGCAGCCGCGTGTTCCGTGGCCCGCGCCACCTGGACGTGACTGACGGAGATGCCCACCACGTTCACGTCACGAGCGCGGACGAGCCGCAGCGCGGGATGGCCGATGCCGCAGCCGACGTCCAGGACCCGTTGGCCGGGCCGCGCGGCGAGACCCGAGATCATCATGTCGGTCAGGCGGTCCGTGGCTTCTTCGACGGAGCTGTCGTCGGCGTCGTTCTCCCAGTAGCCGTAGTGGATGTTGGGTCCCCACGCGGAACCGTAGATCTGACCGATGCCGTCGTACATGTCGGCGACGTCGCTGGGAGCGGGAGACTGTCTGAGCGCCATGAAGAACTCCGTATCGTCGTGGAGGTGGCGGGAAGTCGGCGGCGGTGCGGCCTTGCCCGCGCGTGGTCGTGCCGGTGCGCCGGCGCGGATTTCGCGAGCCGACCGCCCGACGCTGTCGCCGTTCATCTCGATGGGGGGCTTGTCCGCTCCGCGCTCGGCCCGGAAACCCGGGCGAGCGCCTTCGCTCACGTCAGCTCGAAGCGCAGGAAACCCAGGCGCAAGCCCCCTGCCTGCCATTCAGCGCCCAACGCCTGGTTCGCCATCAGCGATATCCTCAACTGCCTGCGGTCCGCCGCCGAAAGGCTGCTGTCACCGTCCAGCACCGCCTTCGTCCAGGCGGTGCTCTCCTCCCAGAACGGGAGGGTCTCCGACGTGGCGTCGACTTCATCGACCAGTTCGAACCCCGCGGATCGCGCGGCTTCCGCGTAGTCGAGCACGGTGGCCGGCTTCGTGTAGAAGTACTCGGCCCACACGTCGGCCCCGCGAGGGCGGGTGAGGAACACCTCTTCGACGCACACGTTCCCGCCGGGGCGGAGCACGCGCGCCAGGCGCTCGAACCACCGGGTGCGGTTGAAGTACCCGCTGCTCTCGATCGCCACGGCCGCGTCGTAGGGACCGTCCACGGGGAGTTGCATCGCATCGCAGACCAGCGTGCGGACCTTCCGGTCCACTCCGCATTCCCGCGCGAAGCCGTCGACTATCGGCGCGTGTTCCGGCGCGTTGGTGACCGCCGTGACGTCCGCCCCGTATTCCTGCGCCCAGAAGATCGAGCCGCCGCCAAGACCGCAGCCGATGTCCAGGATTCTCCCGGACAGCCGGTGTTCGGCACCCCAGATCTTGGCCGCGTACCGCAACAAACCCTCTTGGTGGAGTCGAATGCTGCGACGGATGGCATCCGGCGTCGTGCCGCGAGCACGCAGCGGCCGTGCCGAGGAGGGGTAGTAACCCACGTGGTAGTGAATCCTGGGGCCGGGCCCGTACTTGCGCACGAGCCTGGCTGTTTTCTCGTCGTAGTACCGACCGACCAGTTTTACCTCGTCCTGCGGGTCCAGCAGCGTTTGCGGTGAACTTGAGAACTCATCCAGATCCGACACGGTCACTTCTCCAGGGCTCGGATGCCGACGAGGTCGGCCGACTTCAGGGGCACCTGACAACATGCTCTTCGCGCCTGACCGCCCGAACCGCAGTCGCGCACCACCGCGCGTCAGTTCACGGTGTCACAGGCAACACGCGGGGGCCACGAATCCGTTCGCAGCAGTTCGAGGACGAATGCCTTCGAGACCAGCGAGACCCGATTCGGCACCTGGAGCTTGTCGGACATGACGCGGACGTGGTAGTCGATGGTCTTCGCGCTGAAGTACAACTCCCTCGACAGCCGCCCGCTGGAGAAGCCGGCCGCGACACCCTCCAGGATTTTGGCCTGGAGGGCACTGAGCGTCCAGCAGGTGACCGGCCGGCGTGCTCCGTGGTCGGCAGAGCCGGCCATTCCCCCGACCACCGGACCGGAGAGCACCTGCCCGACACCGTCCTCCCGGGCGCAGCCCGAGCGGTGTTCGCAAATCAGCACGTCGTTCTGCCCGATATACATGACACCCATCCATTCCCGTACAGCCGGCCAGGTCAGGAGTGCACGACAAGTCCGCGCTGCACCGCCTCCCCGGGTACCGGACATGTCGTGGGGATATCCGGCGGAACAGCGCCTGACCGGCGCGAACCGAGCTCTCCGGAACTCGAACGCCCGCGTCGGCGGTGAGCGGCTTCGATCGAGACGCCCGAGTTGATGATTTCTTGCCGAGCACCGGAGTTCCGGCCGAAGCTGGACAAGTCCTGGTGCCGGTGACGAAGGCCGACCCGTCACGCTCGTGGAGGCAACGGGTCGGCGTCGGCGTCGAGGGGCGGCAGAGTCCGACGATCCACGGGCGGATGCGGAACCCCGTCCTCGGCCGTTCCCGACGTGCGGTCTACAGAGGGCCGTAGAGCCAGTTGCCGTCCGCGTCCGGGTCCTCGCTCGTCCAGAACTCGACGATGGCCGTGCGGACGTCCTCGGCCCGCAGGTGGCCGTCGGCGTCGCGGTCGAGACGACGGAACGCCTGCTCGTTGTCCTGGTGAGCAGTCCTGCCCATGCCCCGCGCCAGCGTGGTGTACTCGTCGAGGCTGAGGTGGTCCTCGCGTTCGGCGTCGAACAGGTCGTACCAGGCGGCGGCGCTGCGGTGGAGCGCGTCGACGAGCCCGTCGGAGTCGCGGTCGATGGCGGCGCGGATGCCGCGCTCGTAATCGGCCGCGGTCAGCTTGCCGTCGCCGTCCTCGTCCGCCTCCCGCAGGTACTGGTCCCAGACGTGGTGCAGCGACTCCTTCAGCTTCCGCACTTTTTCCGGCTGCGCGGAGAAGGGGGCGGCCAGGGCGTCGGCGCGGGCGGAAATGTCGTCCGCCGTCACGTAGCCGTCCTGATCACTGTCGAGCATTCGGAACATGTGTTGCAGCTTGCGGCTGAGAATGGAAGTGGTGGTAGTGGTCACGGTCGGTTCTCCTCGTCAATTCTTGATCGGCCGTGATGGCCGGCTTCGTTGGTCGCCCGGAAAAATGATCAAGGACCGGATGTCCGCCCGACGTGCGGCACAGTGCTCGAACCGGTCGTCGACGGTCGCTGCCGAGGTTGTGGAACCGACACTGGGACCGCATAACCCCGGTAAAGGATGTCGACACTGCCACATTGGCCGACACCCCCTGTCGAACTGCGCATTCCATGCGTTGTCGTGATCGAACCCGAACCGCCCGCCGAAGTCGAACGTGGCGATGATTTCGGGCCGACCCGCGCTCCAGCATGCGCGGCGCGTCGCGCTCGCGGAACGACGAAGCGCGCCCTCCACTCGAATGTGCGATGCGCGCGCCCGCCGGCCGTCACCATTGGCGCTTCACCTGAAAAGCCTAGTTGGCGACAGCCAGGGCCCGTCGGGCCGTGACCTGTTGTATGCGTTCGACCGAGCGCCTGCTCCACGTCGGTATGTCCGGTGCTCGATCGGAGTCCGGTCCCACCGGCAGTTGAGCACGCTCAGCAATCGAGGTCCGCTCGCCACATCCCCTGTTCGAGTTCACACCTTGACGCAGGGCGTCCCTGTGTCATTGCCGGCCAACAGCGGCACCGGCGTAGTTGCGTTGACCTGTCCGCCCTCATGAGGGGTCGCGTGGACCGCGCATCCCGGAAATTGGATGCCAGTGACAGTTAGTGCAACTGTTGTCACTCCCCGCTGCCCCCCCCAGTCACACAGGCACCGCCACCAGCTCACGCCGGAGCCGCACCCGAGTTCTCCGGGCAGGTGTTCCCGGCCGATGCCGGCGTGCAGCTCCCAGGATCAGGCCACGAGTGGTCACCGCAGCGGATGCGATCCCCCGTGCCGGAGGCTCCGTACAACGTTCGAGCAGGTCCTCACACCGCGACCCGAGGCCGTCGACAGTCCACAGTGGACCGTTAACCCCGGCTCCCGCGCGCCCACCGCGACGACACCCGGGGCACGGGCTCGTCGCTGTGATCTTGATCCTGTGCGCTCGACCGGTTTCGACACCGCGTCGGGCGGGCATTCGCGGGTATGAGCACCGACGACAAGTTCGACGCCAAGTCCGACGAACTCAAGGGCAAGGTCAAGGAGACGGTGGGTGACGCCACCAACAACCGCGATCTGGAGGCCGAGGGCCGGGGCGACCAGGTCAAGGGCAACCTCAAGCAGGCTGCCGAGAAGGTCAAGGACGCGTTCAAGAGCTGACGTGCGCGCGGATGGGGCCGGAGCGAGTCAATCGCCCCGGCCCCATCGACGTCGACAGGTGAAAACGGGTCCTGCGCACGCGGTGAACGAACCCCGCGCGGCTCACGGCCGGTCGAGCTGCGGGCCGAGGTGCGTCGTGATGGCGTCGATGCTCGGGAAGTCCCAGGCCAGCGTGGGCTCCACCAGGACGCCCCACCGTTCTTCGATGTCGACGCACAATCCCATGGCGTGCGCGGAGTCGAAGCCGAGGGAGCGCAGCGGCACTTCGGTGCCGACCTGGGACGGCGGCAGTTCCAGGTATCCCGCCACGGCGTCGACGAGCCAGGCCCTCAACGACTCGTCAGACATGGGACCCCTTCGAGGTGGCGACGATGGCGGCTACCGCAGGTGTCGGCACGCTGCGCAGTGCCGACAGCCCACCTTCGAGGAACAGGTCACGCATGTGCCCCCGGCGGACCTTGCCGCTCGTGGTGTGGCGGATCGTGTTCGACCGGACGACGACGATGCTCACGGCCACGCCGAACTGCCTGGTCAGGGCGTCGAGAACGGCCTCCGCGAACTCGCCCGGGTCGCCCCGCGCGGCGCGGCGCATCTCCTGCACCAGCACGACGTGCTCCCCCGAATCGGCGTCCCGCACGCCGAAGGCCGCGCCCCTGCCCGCGTCCGGGTGCGCCTCCAGCGCCGCGAACTCGATGTCGTGCGGGTACAGGTTCCGGCCACGGACGATGATGAGCTCCTTCAGCCGTCCGGTGACGTAGAGCTGTCCGCCGAGGACGAATCCCAGGTCGCCGGTCCGCAGCCACCGACCGTCCGGGCCGGTGACGAACGTGGCGCGCGTGGCGGCGGGGTCGCCGTGGTAGCCGGCCGCCAGGCTGGGCCCGGCCACCCTGATCTCGCCGATCGTGCCGTCGTCCACCGCGACGCCCGTGGCCGGGTCCGCGACGCGCACCTCCATCCCGCCCGGCTCGCCGCAGCCGACCAGCGGCACGCCGTCGGCGTCCGACGTGGCCACGACCTCGCCGGCGGCCAGCGACGCCGGGGTGAACGACCGGACGGTCGGCCCGAGGCCGCGTGAGGTGCAGGTGACCACCAGGGTGGACTCGGCGAGCCCGTACCCCGGGTTCAACGCGGTGCGGCGGAACCCGACCGGGGCGAACCGGTGCACGAACGCGTCCAGCGTGGCGGGCCGGACCGGTTCGGCTCCGCTGACCGCCATCGTCAGGCAGGACAGGTCGAGTCCGGCGAGTTCCTGGTCGCCGACCCGGCGGGTCGCCCACGCGTAGCCGAAGTCGGGGGCGGCGGTCCAGTCCACCCGGTGATCGCTGATCGCGCGCAGCCAGCGGATCGGACGGGCGATCACCGCTTCCGGGGAGAGCAGCACCAGGTCGGCCCCCGCGTGCAGGGCCTGCAACTGGAGCCCGACGAGCCCCATGTCGTGGTGGTGCGGCAGCCAGCCGCCGATCCGCCGGACCGGGACGTCGCCGCTGATCTTCCCGAACAGCTCCAGGTTGTGCGTCAGGCTGCCGTGGGTGACCTCGACGCCGCGCGGTCGGCTGGTCGACCCGGAGGTGTACTGGAGGTAGGCGACGGTGTCCGCGTCCACCTCGGGCAGCTCCCCGGGGGCGGCGGTCTCGTCGAAGGTGCGCGCCGACAAACCGCCCAGCGCGGCCACGTGCGCCTCGTCGGTGAGCACCAACCGCGCACCCGAGTCCTCGACCAGGCGGTCCACCCGGTCCACCCGCGAGGACCCCGACAGCGGCAGGGGCGCGGGCACCGCCACGGCACGCGCGTAGAGGCAGCCGAGGAACGCGACGAGGAAGTCCAGTCCGGCGGGGTAGAGCAGCAGCACCGGCTTGCCCGCCATCCCGGCTGCGGTCAGCCAGGCCGCCACGGCCCTGGCCCGCCGGTCGAGTCGGAGGTGGGTCAGCTCGACCGGCGGCCGTCCGTCGGGGAGGTGGGTGACCTTCCGGTCGGCGCGCGGGCGGGCCCGGAAGCGGGTGACGAAGTCCGTCATTCGGGGAGCCCTTCGCGGACGTACCAGGAGATGAGGAGGTCGAGGACCCGAGGGGTGACGGGTGGCGGCTCGGCGTCCTGGTGGGACTCGAACTCGTACTCGTGGCGGAAGTAGGGGGAGGTGAACTTGCACCGCATGTTGACGATCGCCTCGAACCTGCCGAAGGGCTCGGCTTCGACGTCCTCGGCGGTGGCGGCGACCAGCTCGACGGGCAGGTGCGCGGAGATCGCGGCGAACAGGTCGGCCACCGGCACCGCGACCGGGGGCACGAGGTGCCGCACCGGCCGGTCTGCCGGACCGCTCGCCAGCGCCAGCATCCGGTCCACGGTGCCGTCGACCGGGGTGAGGTGCAGGGCCGCCCCCGGGTGGCAGACGAAGCGGACGCGTTGGCCGGGGGTGCGTCTCGCGAACAGCGCGATGACCCGGAGGAAGTCGTAGATGCCGAGGTCGGACAGCGCTCGGCCGGTACCGGAGTGGCCGACCATGACACCCAAACGGGCGACCAGCACACCACCCTCTTGCACTAGTCCGGTCTGCGAGAGTGCGACTTCGGCCAGTCTCTTGGAGTGCTCGTAGTCATTTCTGAACTCGGACGGGTGACCGAATTCAGGCCATTGCTCCAGCGCTTTACCCTGAGTAGTGCCATTTTGGTAGGCCGTGCTGACGTGGACGTACCGGGAACCCGATTTCGCGTACTTCGCGAACGCGGCAGCGGTATGGGCCGAGCCGACCACGTTCACCGCGCGCAACTCGGCCTCACGACGCGGGAAGAACGTGATGAGGGCAGCGCTGTGCCAATAGGTGCACGGTTCCGCGAACACCTCGGACAGCGCGATACCGAGGTCGCTTTCCGCCAGCGAGAACGGTCTGACCTGCACCTTCTTCGCCATGGCGGGGTCCAGGTGCAGGGTGGCCAAAGCGTCGGAGACCTTCCTCCTGACTACTTCCTCGCTGGCGCGCGCCAAAGCGACCACCGAGTCACCGCGCGCCAAGAGCGTGCCGATGAGGTGGGAGGCCACGAATCCATTGGCTCCGTCTACCACGTGGTCAGCCACCGAGCCACCTTCGCGTGGTCGCATCGTGGACAGTAGCGTTCACGCGGCCAGCGTAATGCACCTCCGAGAAAGGACCGCACCCCGTGCTCAACGAACTGCTGAAGCGGAAACTCGCACACCTCTTCGCCCTGCTGGACGTGGATGACGACGGCACCATCGACAGGATGGACTACACGGCGTCCGCCGACCGGCTCGTCACCGCGTTCGGGTACGCGCCGGGCTCGCCCCAGAGCGAGCTCGTCCGGGACCGCTACAACACGCTGTGGGAAGCGGTCACGCGGCCGATGGACACCGACGGGGACGACCGCGTCGACGTCGACGAGTACTCCTCGGGCATGGACCGGTTCGTGACCACGTCCGAGGCGGGCTACCAGACCCACATCGCACCGATCGCCGACGCCTTCTACGACCTGATGGACGTCGACGGCGACGGCCGGATCACCAGGACCGAGTACGTGCGCATGACGGCCAGCGCCTTCCGCCTGTCCGAGGACGCGGGCAACGCCGCGTTCGACAAGCTCGACCTGGACGGCAACGGCCGGATCGACCGCGCCGAGCTCCACGCCGCCAACGAGCAGTTCTTCCGCAGCCCGGAGGAGGACGCCAGGGGGAACTGGATCTTCGGCCCGATCGCCGCCTGACCCGCCACCCCGGGACTCGGACCACTCCGGATCACCGCGGTCGGGCCGTACTCGGCGAGAACGCTCGGGGAAGACGCACCGGGCCGGGTGGTAGCGCCGGCGCTACGACCCGGCCCGAACCCGGAGGTCGTGCCCGAGAGGGGCCAGGCCGGAGGGCACCGTGCGCACGATCCACGGGCGCGACCGATCCCCGCCGGCGGCAGTCGGCCGGGCTTCCGGCGGTCAGCCTCCCGGGCGGACGAGTCCCGCGTCGTAGGCGAACACGATCGCCGCAGCGCGATCACGTGCGCCGAGTTTCGCGAACAGGCTGCCCACGTGGGTTTTGATCGTGGATTCAGCCAGGTTCAGCCGAGCCGCGATCTCGTGGTTGGCCGCCCCGCGCGCCATCAGGCGCAGTACGTCGAGTTCCCGCTCGGAGAGCGTGCCGGTGCGGTCGCCGCGACGATCCGGTGGCCGGCGCAGGCTCCGGTAGGAGTCGAGGATCGGGCCGAGCAGGGTGCCGTCGATCCAGGTACCGCCCGAGGCGACGGTGCGCACCGCTTCGATCAGGTTCTCGGGCGTCGCGGACTTGAGCTCGAACCCCGAGGCTCCGGCGTCGACCGCGGACCAGAGCATGTCCTCGTCGCCGAAGGTGGTGAGGACGCAGACCGGCGGCCCACCCGCGGCCCGCACCCGTCGCGTCGCCTCGATCCCGTCCACCTCGGCCATGCGCACGTCCATGCACACCACGTCGGGCGTCCACCGGGAGACGGCGCTGACGACCTCGCCGCCGTCGGCGCACTCCCCCACCACCCTGATGTCCGGCCGGGTGCCCAGGACCAGCGCCAGCCCGGCGCGCACCATCGGCTGGTCGTCCACCAGGAGCACGCCGATCACGCGGGCGCTCCGGACAGGCGGAGGGGCAGGCCGGCCAGGACCACCCAGCGGGTCAGCTCCGGCCCTGCCTCGAAGGTGCCGTCGACCGCCCCGACCCGGTGTTCGAGCCCGGTCAGGCCCATCCCGGCCCCGGCGCGCGGAGCACCTGCGCGAAGCGCGCTCTCGACCCGGACGGTGACCCGGTCGTGGGTTATGCCGATGCGGATCACCGCCTCCGGTGAACGGGCGTGCTTGGCGACGTTGGTGAGGGCTTCCCGCAGCACGTCGCGCAGCACGATGCGCGGTGCGGCCGACACCGCGTCCAGGTCGCCGTCGACCTCGACGCGGACGCGCATCCCGGCCGCGCGGTAGCCGTCCACCAGGAGGTCGAGATCACCGGGTTCGGCCGGTTCCAGCGACCGGGCACCCCGGTGCATGAGCATCAGTGCCTGGCGCAGTTCGTCCATGCCCCGCCGGCCGACGGTCTCGGCCTGCCGCAGTGCGTCGACCGCGCCGGCGGTCCGGGTGGGGGAGGAATCGAGGATCATCCGCGCTCCGGACAGGTGGAGGAGTACGACGCTGAAGCTGTGCCCGACGAGGTCGTGCAGTTCCCGCGCGATGCGCTGGCGGTCTTCGGTCACGGCGGCCTCGGCCAGCCTGGTGCGGGTGCGTTCCAGCTCGTCGATGAGGGCCCACTGCCGGCGGACCACGTGGCCGAGGCCCCAGCCGATCAGCAGCCCGCCGAGCCAGATCCAGCCGCCGATCCCCCGGTGCCAGCCGTTGGTGTCGAGGACCCGGATCAGGAACGGCGACACCAGGCACAGCACCGTCACCACGTGGTCGAGCCGGCGCGGTGGGCCGGCGGCGACCACGGCCAGCGCGACGGTCACCACGAGGTAGGCGCTCTGGGTCACCAGGGCGGCGTCGCCGACGACGGTCGGGACCGCCACCCAGGAGAGCAGCAGCCAACCGGGCATCGACCGCCAGAACACCCGCACGACCAGCGCCGGGAGCATCACCAGGGCGAGGATCCAGCCCCAGTCCAGGGCGTACGCGAGGTTGAGCACCCCGGCACCGGTGCCCAGCACGGCCGCACCGGCGACGAACCGGTCGCGATCGCGGAGCGGCGAGGGCATACCCCGGAATCCTAGGCCGCGCCCGACCCGGCACGCGCCCGCCTCCTCCTGCGGTAGGAGGCGCGACGTCGCCCGGTACCGGAGACCCGGTGCACGAGGTACCCAGCGCCGAGGACAACGGGTCCGGTGGCTCCTAGTTTTTGCAGGGCACTCATCGGCACCACCGAGGAACGGAGCTCGAATTCCGTGACCACCCCAGAACCCCGAAACCGGTCCCGACGTCGCGAACGCGTGCTGTGGGGGCTGGTCACGACGTCCGCGATCGCGATATCGGTCATCTCGGCGATCCCGTTCGCCACCTTCGACCCGTCGCAGAGCCGGATTCCGCTCGACCCCGCCGTGGCCGCGCACTACCTGTCCCTCGTGGTCCACGCCCTGCCCGGAATCCTGCTGCTGGCGATCGGGCCCCTCCAGTTCGCCAAGCGGCTGCGCGTGCGGTACCCCGGAGCACACCGCCTCCTCGGTCGCGTGTACCTGGTCAGCGTCGTCTTCGCCGCGATCGCGTCGGTTTTCGCGGCCACCTTCTCCGTGAGCGGTGTACCGGCGCAGACCGCTTTCTACCTGTTGGCCGCGGCCTGGGGTTACACCCTGGTCCAGGGTTACCGCGCCATCCGAGCCGGCGAGCTGCGATTACACCGCGTCTGGATGATCCGCAACTACGCGTTGAGCTTCGCCGCCGTGCTGCTGCGCGTCTTCCTGGGTGTCGGCGCGGCGCTCCGAGGGGCTTTTCCGTCGCTGACCTTCGACGACGTCTACACGACCAGCACTTGGGCCTCCGTGCTGCTCAGCGTGCTGATCGCCGAGTACTTCATCATCGCGCGGACGACCACTCCCCTGTTGCGCGACCAGCACCGCCGACCCGTGCCCGCCGGCACGTCCTAGTGCGTCGACCGACGCCCTACCGAGCGCCGGCACCACCAAGTGCGCAGCGAAACGGGCGCACGGTCAACGGCCGCCGCTCTCGACGTCGGCGAACCACGCGTCGCGCCACGCCTGCTGTTCCGCGACAGTCCCCAACTGCTCGACCGTCGCGTCCGCCAGCGTCTCGACGATGTCGCCGGTGCCGGCCTTGCGGCCCGGCCGCATGACGTAGACCCGCAGCCCGCCGCCCATGTCCCTGGCCATCCCGCTCGGGTAGGTGTCACGCCGCGCCCCCTGGACCGCGATCATCCAGCCGTCGGGTTCCAGTTGGCAGCGCAGCCGGACGAGCGATTCGAACATGTCCGAGGCCGTGGCGGTGTACCGGTCCCCACCGGGGAACAGTTCGATCCGGTAGAGCGGTCGCGGCCCGTCGTAGCCGTCCAGCCAACCGCGCAACCGCGCCCACTGCCGGTCGTCGCCCCGCACGAGCAGCACTTCTCTGTCTTCGAGCAGTTTCGGATAGTTCTCGCTCACCCGAACATCCAACCAGAGGACCGGACCAGAGGCGGGCGCGAACCGGGCAGGACGAACCGGCGGCCGGACCGCCGCGCGGGCCTTCCCCTCGTCGGCGGGGAAGCGCGGCCGGTCAGGGGTGCCGGCGGCGGTCCAGCGGGCCCCAGGTCGCGCTGCCCTGCTCCTCCACCATCTTCTCCGCCTCCCGCAAGACCTCGTCCGCGACCCAGGCCACGGGTCGGTCGCACGCCACCAGCGGCTCGTTGTCGGGACCGCGCCCCAGTTCACGGCCGTGCAGCACCCACGGCCGCACGCCCGGCCCCCGGAGTTCGCCGAGGTGCCGGTAGTCGTACAGCCGGCGAGCCAGCCACAGCTCCACCGACCGGTCGCCCCACCAGGGCTCCACCCGCAGCGAGTTGGCCGACAGGCCGGACAGGGGGACTCCGGTCAACTCGTCCCGACTGCGCGCGCTCGGACCCAGGTCCGTCCCCGGCCCTCTGGACCAGCGGACGTACAACTCGTCCTGCCGCGAGTCCCGGAGCAGGTCCGCCAGCTCCGCCAAGCCACCGATCACGGGCAGGTCCTCCGGTTCCTGTGGTTCCCCTGTCATGTCGGAGGTGTTCCCGCAGAACGGCAGTCGACACCAGCGGGACGGCGAATCGTCGGTCGTCCACACCACCGACGGGTGAACCGGAGGCGCACCGCAGCCGGTCGGTCCTGAGCGCACCCGGGCCGATCGGCCGGACGGTGGTTGGCGGTGGTCGACGCGGGTAGCCGACAGGCGGGCGCACACCGGATCGACGGAGGGGATCGCATGGCCGACCGGATCGCGGACATCTGGGGTGCGCGCACACCGCACGCGAAGGACACGCCGTGGCCGGTGCGGGTCGACCTGCACTTGGACCGCGACTTGACCGAGTCAGACGTGGACCGCTGGGTGCAGTCGGCGTGCGTGCTGTGCAGCAACGGTTGCGGTTGCGACATCGCGGTCAAGGGCGGCCGCATGGTCGGTGTGCGGGGTCGTGCGGGTGACGTGGTCAACCACGGTCGGATGGGCCCGAAAGGACTGTACGGCTCGTGGCAGTGGAACGGCCGGGACCGGTTGACCCGTCCCCTGGTCCGGCGCGGTGGTGAACTGGTGGAGACCGACTGGGACACCGCGATGGAACTCGTCGTGCGGCGGTCGCGCGAGCTGCTGGACGAGGTGGGGCCCTTGTCGCACGGCTTCTACACCAGCGGCCAGTTGTTCCTGGAGGAGTACTACACGCTCGGCGTGATCGGCAAGGCCGGTCTGGGCACGCCGCACATGGACGGCAACACGCGGTTGTGCACGGCGACGGCGGCGGCGGCGATGAAGGAGAGCTTCGGCTCCGACGGCCAGCCCGGCAGCTACAGCGACATCGACTCGTGCGACGCGCTGTTCCTGTTCGGGCACAACATGGCCGAAACGCAGACGGTGCTGTGGTCGAGGGTGCTGGACCGGTTGCACGGCCCCGACCGGCCCGTGGTGGTCGCGGTGGACCCCCGGCGGACCAAGGTGGCCGAGGCGGCGGTGGAATCCGGTGGTGTGCACCTGGCACCGCTGCCCGGCAGCAACCAAGCGCTGATGAACGGCTTGATCCGCGAGCTGATCGTCAACGGGTGGATCGACCACGACTACGTGGACGCCCACACCCTCGGCTACGACGAGCTGGCCGCCACGGTCGAGCCGTACACGCCGGAGCACGTCGCCGGCATCTGCCGGATCGACCCGGACGACCTGCGGCGTGCCGCGCGGATCTTCGGCACCTCCGGGCGGGTGCTCTCCACGGTTCTCCAGGGCTTCTACCAGTCCCACCAGGCCACTGCGGCGTCCTGCCAGGTGAACAACCTGCACCTGCTGCGCGGCCTGATCGGCAGGCCCGGTTGCGGCATCCTCCAGATGAACGGCCAGCCCACCGCGCAGAACACCCGCGAGTGCGGTGCGGACGGCGACCTGCCCGGTTTCCGCAACTGGGACAACCCCGAGCACGTCCGCGAGCTGGCCGAGCTGTGGAAGGTCGACCCGCTGACCATCCCGCACTGGGCACCGCCCACCCACGCGATGCAGCTCTGGCGCTACGCCGAGCAGGGGTCGATCCGGTTCCTGTGGATCTCGGCGACCAACCCCGCGGTATCGCTGCCCGAACTGCCGCGCGTTCGCGAGATCCTCGCGAAGAAAGACCTGTTCGTGGTGGTGCAGGACGGATTCCGCACCGAGACGGCCGAGTACGCCGACGTGGTGCTGCCGGCCGCGCTGTGGGGTGAGAAGCAGGGCACGTTCACCAACGTCAACCGCACCGTGCACCTGTCGGACAAGGCCGTCGAACCGCCCGGTGACGCTCGTCCGGACCTCGACATCTTCCTGGACTACGCCCATCGGATGGACTTCCGCGACCGCGACGGCGAGCCGCTGGTCAAGTGGTCGGACCCGGTGGGCGCGTTCGAGGCGTGGCAGGAGTGCAGCCGGGGCAGGTTGTGCGACTACACCGGCCTGTCCTACGACAAGTTGCGCGGCGGCAGCGGCATCCCGTGGCCGTGCGACGACGAGCATCCCGATGGGTGCGACCGGCTCTACTCCGATGGAGTGTTCCCCACCCACGCGGACGTCTGCGAGGACTTCGGCCACGACCTGCTCACCGGTGGCACCATCTCACCCGAGCAGTACAAGGCGCAGCGCCCTGACGGTCGCGCGTTCCTCAAGGCCGCCGAGTACACGCCCCCGCCGGAGCAGACCGACGACGACTACCCGTTCCTGGTCACGACGGGCCGCACGGCCTACCAGTTCCACACCCGCACCAAGACCGGTCGTTCCCGGCAGCTCCGCCGTGCCGCGCCGGAACCGTGGGTGGAGCTGTCCGTCCAGGACGCCGCCGCCCTTGGCGTGGCGGAAGGGGACTTGGTCCGCGTCGAATCACCGCGCGGCCACGTCAAGGCACCCGCGCGCGTCGGACGCGGTCGTGACGGCGTGGTGTTCGTGCCGTTCCACTACGGCTACTGGGACGCGGAGGACGGCGGGCATGGCCGGGCGGCCAACGAACTGACCCTGACCGAGTGGGACCCGGTGTCCAAGCAACCGCTGTTCAAGATCGCCGCCGCGCGGGTCACCAGGCTCGCCGAGGGCACTGGACCAGCGCCCGCCCCCACCACCACGGCGTCCGCCCCGCACGACCCCGCGAGCGTCCCGGCGACCACCGGCGAAGACGACGTCCACGAGGACGTGGCACCCACCGGACCGCCGCCACCGCCACCGACCCCGGATCACACGCCCCACGTGCCGCACGCCGAGGGGAAGGGCTGAACCATGCACCTGTCCACCTACCTGGGACTGCTGCACACCTCGCTGACCACGCTGGCCGACGCCTTCCGCGAAGTCGGTCGCGGGCACGGCGAGGAACCCGACGTGCACCTGACCTGCCAGGTCCTCGCCGGCCGGGTCGACCGCCAGGCCGAGGCGCTGGCACCGGTCGTGGAGCGCTACGGCGAGCACCGCGAGGACGAACCCGAACGTCTGCACGCGACCGGACTGGAGTCGGTCCGCAGCGGGGCGGTGGGCCTGTTGCGCGACCTCCAGGACCTCTACACCCTGGCCAGCCTGACCGACATCACCTGGACCGTCGTCGGCCAAGCGGCACGAGGGCTGCGCGACCGCGAACTGCTCGACATCGTCAACGCCTGCGAGCAGGACACCGCCCGCCAACTCGGCTGGTTGCGCACCCGCATCAAACAGGCCGCACCGCAAGCCCTCATCGCCGCCGAGTGAGCACCGGGGACGAGCCCGGCGGCAGGCCGGCGTGGGGCCGGACGCACTGCGTCACACAGCCACAGCCGGCATCACAGCACTGAACGCCCCCGCGCGTCCGTCCTCCCCAAGCCCCTGCGCCCGCTGATGCCCCAGGGCCGGTGCCGTACGGGAGTGCGGCTAGGTACAGTCCGGGCTGAATCTGTTCTGTCGACGGGGGTTGTCGTGCGTGGTGCGTTGACGGTGATGTGTGCCGTGGTGATGGTGGCGGGATGTTCGGCATCGGCAGACTCTCCACCGCCGACCGAGGACCGGGCCGCGGTCGCGATGGCGGCCGTGGAGAAGTTGGCGCTGCCGGAGCCCGTGACCACCCGGGCAGGTCTGACGCCGGTGGGCGACCCCGAGATCGGCGTGCAACCGCTGGTGTCGTGCCCGGACCCGGCGGCGGTGCCGGAACTGGCGGCGGCGACACCGGCGGCGGCGGGCCGGACCCAGCGGTGGCAGTGGTCCGCCCCGGACGGCACCACGATCCCGTACAGCCTCTACAGCGCGGTCTACGACGGGATCACCGCCCGGGACGCCGTCAAGCAGGCCCGTGCGGTCAGCAAGTGCCACCCGCGCCGGCAAGATCCGACGTGGCTGGACCGGCAGACCTACCAGGAGCAGACCCTGCCCTCGACCAAACCCATGATCGACGACCGCTACGGCTACTGCGTGCGGCGCGGTGAGATCGACTACACCGAGACGATCGAGGAACACCTGGCGTCCGACGTCGAAGTCGTCCACGACTGCGTCACGCTCTTCGCCAAGGGGCCGAAGCTGATGCGGTTGACCAGCGTCGAGCACATTCGCAAGGGCACCGAGTCGAACTACCCGAGCGTGTACACGATGGGGCAGGACATGGTCGACGTGATCGTCGCTCCCTGACCCCCACCGGCTCCGACGACACCAGCCCGGCAGGCGCTCGCCGAGTGCCCGCCGGGTGGCCCTCCACCGGTGTGCGGAAGGCCGCTCCCGCCCCGGAGCGCCAGGAGCCCGGGGACGGCTCGGCACGGTCAGCCGGTGAACCTGCCGAACAGGTGCGCGGCGGGGGCGTCCGGGTCGTCGCCGTAGAAGAACTCCGCGACCGCCCGGTGGAACTCGGCGCGGTCCAGCCCGCCCGAGCCGTCCAGGTCCAGCGCGGCGAAGACCGCGGCAGTGTCCTCTGAGGACACGTTGCCCGCCCGGCCGAAGATCTCCCCGAACTCCGCCTGGTCGATCCTGTTGTCACCGTCGAGGTCGACCAGGTCGAAGTAGCAGTCGGCCAACGGCCCGATCTGCTGCGGGTACCGGGCGGGATCGGCCAGCTCCTGCCGGAACCCCTCGGTCATCTCGCGCAGATCGACCTTCCCGTCGCCGTCCCGGTCCATCGGCGCGATCACGGTGGTCCAGAACGCGTCCATCCCCTCGTTCAGCCGGCGGACGGTGGCGGACTCCGGCGCGGCACCACGGGCGGCGATGTAGCGCTCACCCATCAACCGGACGTCCCGCTGGGTGATCACGCCGTCGCCGTCGACGTCCGCGCCCCTGAACCACTGGCGGTACTTGAGATCCTGAACTCCAGTCATGGCCGCGGAACGTAGTGAAGCCACCACGTGGTGTCCAGCGGCGCGACCAAGGGGGAAGATCGAATCATTCGTTCGGGTGGTGCCGCCGTCGACGTGGACGGCGGCACCCGGCTTCACCGACACGACCGGCCGTGGTGCGGGTCAACTGGGCGGCACGAGGCTCGGTGGCGTGAAGGCGAGCACGTCGGGAAGGGGGCCGTCGTAGCGCTCGACGTCGACCAGCGCGCTGTGGGCACTGGGTCCTTGGGAGAGTCGCGAGCACGGCCGGTCCGCCGTGAGGGCGTTCGGGTTGCCGTGGCGGTCCAGTGTTCCGCTCAGGCCCGGCTGCACCGGGTCCCACCACGCTCCCGTGGACAGTTGCACGACGCCCGGCATCAGGTCGTCCGACAGGATCGCGCCCGCGAGACAGCTACCCCGGTCGTTGTGGACGCGCACGACCATGCCGCTCTCGATGCCGCGCGACGCGGCGTCCGAGGGGTTGAGCGTCACCGGCTCCCGGCCACGGATCTTCGAGCCGAGGCTGTGGCCGCCGTTGTCGTACTGGCTGTGCAGGCGGGAGGCGGGCTGGTTCGAGATCAGGTGCAGCGGGAACCGGTCCGACAGGTCGGCGCGGAGCCACTCCACCGGTTCGAACCACGTCGGGTGCCCGGCGCAGTCGTCGTAGCCGAACGAGTCGATCTCCTCGGAGAAGATCTCGATCCGGCCCGACGGCGTCGCCAGGGGGAAGCGCTGCGGGTCCGCGCGGAGGTCCTCGAAACCGCCGGGAAACGGCCCGGTCGGTGGCGGCAGCTCGGCGGTGGAGCCTTGCCAGAAGTCGTCGAAGTCCGGCAAGGCGGCGGCGTCGCCGAGCTCGGTCCTCGTCTGCTCGTAGAGGTGCCGGACCCAGTCGATCTCCGAGCGCGACTCGGTGAACTCCCGCTCGAATCCGAGCCGGGCGGCCAAGGCGGCGAAGATCTGGTGGTCGGTGCGCGACTCGCCCGCCGGCTCGCGGACCTTCGGCATCGCGACGACGTGGGGGTCGAAGAACCCGGCGGCGAAGTCGTCGCGCTCCAGGCCGGTGGCGACGGGCAGGACGATGTCGGCGAACTTGGCCGTCGTGTTCCACCAGGCTTCGTGGACCACCACCGTGTCCGGGGTCTGCCAGGCGCGGGTCAACCGGTGCAGGTCCTGGTGGTGGTGGAACGGGTTCCCCCCGCACCAGTAGATCAGGCGGAGTTCGGGCAGCGTGAGCCGCCGGCCGTCGTAGTCGATGACCCGGCCCGGGTGCAGCAGGGTGTCGGCGATCCTGGCGACGGGGATGAAATCCGGAACCGGGTTGGGAACCGCCGGTATCGTCGCCACGAAAGCGCGGTCCCTGGCGACGCCCGTCGCGTCCATCGTCGCGTAGCCCGCGCCCCAGCCGCAGCCGGGCCGGCCCATCGAGCCCGACATGGCGGCCAGCACGACGGACATCCAGATCGGTTGTTCGCCGTGGTCCGCCCGTTGTACCGCGTAGTTGACCGTGATGAGGGACCGCTGGGTCGTGAGGCGGCGGGCGAGGTCGATGATCGTGTCGCGACCGATGCCCGTGATCTTCGCCGCCCAGGCGGCGTCCTTCGGGATGCCGTCGGGTTCGCCGAGCAGGTAGGAGGCGAAGCGGTCGAACCCGACGCAGCACCGGCGCAGGAAGTCCTCGTCGTGCCACCCGTTGACCAGCATCGTGTGCGCGATGCCGAGCATCGCGGCGGTGTCGGTGTTGGGGACGACGGGCAGCCACTCGGCGTCGAGGAAGCCGGCCGCGTCGCTGCGGATGGGACTGATGTTCACGAACCGCACCCCGGCCTCACGGCACCGGCGTTGCAGGTCCCGCGTCTGGTGCCGGGCCAGTCCCCCGGGGTTGATCTGGCTGTTCTTGAGGGCCAGTCCCCCGAACGCCACCACCAGCTCGCAGTTGTCGGCGATCTCGTCCCACATCGGCATCCGGCTCTGGTAGCTCCACGGATGACCGCCGATCACGTGGGGAAGGACGACCTCCAACGCCGCGAGGCTGTAGCTGTTGCGGGAGTCGGTGTACCCCCCGCCCAGCGCCAGGAACCGGTGGATCTGCCCCTGCGCGTGGTGGAACCTGCCCGCGCTCGCCCAACCGTACGATCCGCCGAACACCGCGCTGTCCCCGTGCTGGGAACGAACTCGACGGAGTTCGTCGCTCACCAGCGTGAGCGCCTGGTCCCAGCCCACCTCCACGAAGGCGTCCGTGCCCCTGGCCGCGCCGTGCACGCGGGGCTCGCCGTCCAGCCAGCCCTTGCGCACCGCAGGGCGTAACACGCGAGCGCTGTCATCGGCGGCGGCCACCATCCCGGGGCCGATGGGCGACGGCGCGGGGTCGTCCTGCCTCGGCTCGATTCGCACCAACCGGCCGGAATCGACCACGGCGACGAAACTGCCCCAGTGCGTCGCAACCGACACGCGTCGTTCCATCACGCATCAACTCCATTTCTGAAGTGTCCTGGCTCTCGGACAGTGGTCTCTTACGTCGCTGGGCGAGTCGCTGAGGTGATGGGTCGTAACGGAAGCGTGCCGCTCACGCCGTCCGACTGACGGGAAAGAACCGGTACCCGACTGCGCGAACGGGGAGGCCCCCGCGTGGAAGTCGCTCATCAGCGGAGCCCCCGTCCCGCCCCCGACGTACCGCGCGGTGCGGCTCTCGGCCGGCGACGTGACACCCACGGTAGCGCCGACCAGCACGCGGTAGAAGACGATGTCGAGCAGATCCTCCATCAGTGCTCGGCGGTCCCCACCAGATGCCGCGTCTGACCGCCGGCCTGAAGTGCGGCCACGTCACCACTCCCCCATGAACTGACAACCGGACAAAGCCGCCGACAGCCGCCGTCGTGACCGACGACGGCGTTGACACCGGAGAACCGTCGAATACCCAGGAAAACGCCGCTAATGGCAAGGCAAAACAATCGCCCACGATCGGGAAACGGTCCCGAAACTCATTCTTACTGGTCAGAACCCGAACCGGCCGCCGCACTGTCGGGATCACTGGCCGCCGGACCTCCACCCGTTGGACGAGGTGTGCGAGGCTGTGCGCACTTTTCGGAGCCGGAGTCCCGGCGTGAGTGGTTCGGAGTGAGTTCCCGTGGTCGAGATCGTGCCCGGCGTGTCGCGGACGTTCAACGAATTCCTGTTGCTGCCCAACAGGACGACAGCGGAGTGCACACCCGACCAGGTCCACCTCGGCACGTCCCTGGTCCGGCACGCGGTCGGTGCCCCGTCCTCGATCCGGCTGTCCGTGCCGTTCACGTCGGCGATCATGCAGGCGGTCAGCTCACCCGGGCTCGCGGTCGCGCTGGCCCGGTCGGGCGGCTTGAGCTTCCTGCACCACAACCAGTCCGTCGAGGACCAGGCCGACGCGGTGCGGTTCGTGAAGAACTTCAAGGCGGGCTTCGTGGTCAGCGACACCACGGTCCGCCCGACCGACGCGCTCCGGCACCTCGTCGGCCTGATGAAGGCCACCGGGCACAACACGGCGGCGGTCACCGAGGACGGTTCCCCGCACGGCCGGTTCGTCGGCCTGGTCACGGACCGCGACTTCCACCCCGACCGGCACGACCTGGGTCTCGCGGTCGGTGACCGGATGCGCCCGGTGGACGCGCTCACGTGCGGCAAGGAGGGCATCACCCTCTCCGAGGCCAACACCACCCTGTGGGAGGAGCGGCTGGACTGCCTGCCGGTCGTGGACGGCACCGGGCACCTCCAGCACCTCGTGTTCCGGTCGGACTACGCCGAGCACAAGCAGTTCCCCGGCGCGGTGGTGGACGCGGCCAAGCGGTTCCGGGTGGGCGCGGGCGTCAACACCCACGACTACCGCGACCGCGTGCCCGCGCTGGTGGCGGCCGGTGCCGACGTGCTGTGCCTGGATTCGTCCGACGGCTACAGCGATTGGCAGGCCGAAGCGCTGCGCTGGGTCAAGCGGGAGTTCCCCGAGGTGCCGATCGGCGGCGGCAACGTCGTGGACGGCGGTGCGTTCGAGTTCCTGGCCGACGCGGGCGCGGACTTCGTCAAGGTCGGCATCGGCGGCGGCTCGATCTGCATCACCCGCGACCAGAAGGGCATCGGCCGGGGCCAGGCGAGCGCGGTCCTGGACGTGGCACAGGCCCGTGCCGCCTACGCGCAGCGGACCGGCGAGTACGTGCCGATCTGCTCGGACGGCGGCCTGCTGCACGACTACCACATGGCGTTGGCGCTGGCGATGGGCGCGGACTTCGTGATGATGGGCCGCTATTTCGCCCGCTTCGACCAGTCGCCGGGCAAGAAGGTGCGCATCGGCGGCTCGGTGTTCAAGGAGTACTGGGGCGAGGGCTCCAGCCGCGCCCGCAACTGGCAGCGCTACGACCAGGGCGAGGACACGCTCCACTTCGAAGAGGGCGTCGACGGCTACGTCCCCTACGTCGGCGACCTCGGTGACGCCCTCGCCCTGACCGTGGCGAAGATCAAGGCGACGATGGCCTCCTGCGGCGCGGCGACCGTCCCGGCCTTCCAGTCCACCGCCCGGGTGACCCTGGTGTCTGAGCAGAGCTACCAGGAGAACGCCGCCGCCGTGGCGATCCGCGAGAGCACCGACACCACCCTGGACTGATCCCCCGGTGGCGGCACCCCCCGTGCCGCCACCGCTCCCGTGACACCCGCCTGACCTCACGTCCCCGGTGCTGTCAGGGCGGTGACTGCCCGGTGTCAGGGCCGCCGGTGATCGTGGTCCCCAGTGAACGGCCCGACCGACGTCGGGCCACGACCAGGGGAGACCAGTCATGCCCACCTTCGCCACGCCGAACCCCGTCACGGCGTCGCTGACCGTCGCCGGCACCGAGATCCGGGTTGTCGCCGGCGAGCGCGCCGACACCATCGTGAGCGTCGAGCCGGTCGACAGCACCAGCAAGACCGACGTCCAGGTGGCCGAAGGGATCAAGGTCGACTCCGCCGGCGGCGACATCACCGCCCGAGCCGCCGACTGCCCCATCCGCGTCGGCCACGTCACGCGCGGGCCCGCCGATGTGGACGCCGACAGCACCAAGGGTTTCGTGCGCAACTCCCTGCCCGTGCGGGAGAACCCCACCGACACCGTCGAGGTCCGCGCCCACACCCGTCGCGACGACATCGCCATCCACCCCGCCGCCTGAACCCGCTTTTCCCACCGAGAAAGGACTACCGCGATGAACAGCACGTTCGAACAGGTCGAGCAGGGCTGGGGCAAGGTCGCCGACGTGTTCCGCGCGAACTTCGAGGACGGCGGCGAGGTCGGCGCGGCGTGCTCCGTCTACGTGGACGGCCGGGCCGTGGTCGACCTGCGGGGCGGCCTGGCCGACCGCGAGGCGGGTCGGCCGTGGGGCGACGACACGATCGTCCAGGTCGCGTCGACGACCAAGGGTGCCACCGCGATCTGCGCCCACCTGCTGGCCCAGCGCGGCCAACTCGACCTGGACGCCCCCGTGACCCGGTACTGGCCGGAGTTCGGCGCGGGCGGCAAGGAGGACGTCCCGGTGCGCTGGCTGCTGTCGCACCAGGTCGGCCTGCCGATCGTGGACGGTCCACTGACTTTCGGGCAGGCGTGCGACTGGGACCCCGTCATCCGCGCGCTCGAAGCCCAGGAACCGTTGTGGCGACCCGGCACCGAGCACGTCTACCACAGCGTCACCTACGGGTTCCTGGTCGGTGAGGTCGTCCGCCGGATCACCGGCAAGTCGCTCGGCGCGTTCTTCGCCGACGAGGTCGCCGCCCCACTGGGATTGAGCGCCTGGATCGGTCTCCCCGAAGAGCACGAGGACCGCGTCTCCCCGCTCCACTACGCCGCCCCGTTCAGCGTGGAGGAGCTGCTCGACGGAATGATCAAGGCGACCGGCCTCGACGCCGACACGGTCACCGCGTGGGTCAACGCCGTGTGGGGCGCGGATTCGGTCCAGGCCCGCGCGGGCGAACTGGGCGGTGCGCTGGACCACACGAGCGCGTACTTCACCACCCGCGCCTGGCGCGCGGCGGAGTTCCCGGCCGCGAACATGATCGCCGACGCGAACTCGATCGCCCGGATGTACGCGGCCACCGTGAGCGACGTCGACGGCGTGCGCCTGCTCAACCCGCCGGCCGTGGAGCGCATGACGGAGATCCAGACCGACAAGACCCTCATGCACGGCCTGCCGCCGGGCCTCGACATCCCGGCAGACCGCTCGTTCAACATGTCCCTGGGTTTCTGGCGGGCGTGCCCCCCGATGCCGATGCTGGGCACGGGATCGTTCGGCCACCCGGGTTCCGGCGGTTCGATCGGCTTCGCCGACCCGGACGCGGGCGTCGGCTTCGCCTACGTCACCAACCTCTGGAACTTCCGCGCCGACGACCCCCGGGCGTCCACCCTGACCGCCGCCGTCCGCGCCTGCCTGAGCTGACCCCGTCCCCACGCTCACCGATGACGTCCGCCGGCCCGTGGAGCGGCGGACATCATCGCGTTCCCGGCCACCGGAACCAGTTCGCCGGGGCACCGGCGCGCGGCCGGCGAGGGCGCGCTCCGGTGCGTTCCACCGGGGTCATGAGCCCAGGGTCGTGAACGCCTCGTCGACCAGCGTGCGCAGGTCGTCTGCGCCGTCGTTGTCGACCCACGCGGTCAGTGCGGTGATCAGCGCGGCGGTGGCGGCGGCGGCCACCACCCGCAGCCTCAGGTCGACCGGGGACCCTTCGCGGTCGGCGAGCGCACGGGCCAGCAGTGACTCGGTGGTGGCTGCGTTGCGCCACTGCCTGGCCCGCAGGGCGGGGTGGGTGACGACGAGCCGGGTCCGGGCGTAGACGGCGTCCCGGTCGGCGGTCAGCACGGTGTCCAGGCCCGCACGTACCGCGCGGTGCAGCGCGGTCATCGGTGCCTCGGCGGCGGGTCGGGCGCGGACCAGTTCGGCGATCAGCGGGTCGTAGTCGTCGTCCTCGACCACGGCTTCCTTGGTGGGGAAGTAGCGGAAGAACGTCATGTGCGACACGCCGGCGGCGGCGGCGATCTGCTCCACGGTGGTCTCGTCGTACCCGCCGTCCAGGAACAGCCGCAGGGCGTGTTCCCGGATGGTGCGGCGGGTACGGGCCTTGCGCTCCTCGCGCAGCCCGCCCGCGGGTCGGCTCTGGTCGGCTCTCACCGGCCAAGCATGACCTCCAGGTCCCGGCGCAGCGCACCCGGCTCGCCGCGCCACGCCAGGTGGCCGTCGGGACGGACCAGCAGCGCACCACCGGTGCGGTGCACCTCCCGCACCTCGCCCAGCAGGTCACGCGCCACCGCCGCGCACGGGTGGCCGGGCGGCACGACCAGCGTCCACCGGAACTCGCCGTGCCCGGCGAACTCGGCCACCCGATCTCCCACGCGCGGGCGTCGCCCGAACCGGGAACGGCCGTAGCCGATCTTCAACTGGGACGCCTGTTCCCAGATCCTCCGCTGGACCGGTGCCAGACCCAGGAGCGGGAACAGCACCCGGTCGCGCACCAGGCGCGCGACGGCGGAATCGCCCAGGACCAGGCCGGTCAGGCCGCTGGTGGAGGCCAGCACGTCGACCGCCACGGGCCTGCGCTCGGCCTCGTAGCCGTCCAGGAGCCCGTCTCCGGCACGTCCCGACTCGACCAGTGCCAACCGCCACGCCAGGTTCTCCGCGTCACCCAATCCGGTGTTCATGCCCTGCCCGCCGAACGGGCTGTGGATGTGCGCGGCGTCGCCCGCGAGCAGCACCCGGCCCCGCCGGTAGGTCTCGGCGAGTCGTCGGTGGATGCGGAACACCGACGTCCACACCCACCGGTCGGCCTCGTCGACGCGGACGCCGGCGTGTCGTCGGGCCGCGTCCGCCAGGTACGCGGGGACGTCCTGGACCGCGACGCCCGGCGCGGGTGCCATGAACCGCCAGATCCCGTCCGGCAGCGGGAACGCCGAGAACACCTCCGCGCCGCGCACCCACACGCCTACCGCGTCGCGGGGCAGCGGCAGTTCGACCCGGACGTCGCCCAACACGAAGTTCTCCACCAGCGGCACGCCGGGGAACCCGATGCCGGCGGCCTTGCGGACCGCGCTGTGCGCGCCGTCGCACCCGACCACCCACCGCGCGTTCACAGCGCCGGCGGCGGTCGACAGCACCGCCCCTTCGTCGCAGTGCTCGATCCCCTCCACGCGCGTGGACCACTCGACCTCGACGCCGTGGGCCCGCAGCCGTTGCCGCAACCGCGCCTCGACCTCGGCCTGCGACACGATCAGGCCGGGCCGCCTGACCAGCTTCGTCGGCTGCCCGACGCGCAACTCCCCCGCCCGCCGCCCGCCGACGTGGACCACCACCCGGCCGATGCCCACCGACCGTTCCGGCAGGTCGTCCAGCGCGCCCAGCCGGGCCAACACCTCGGTACCGCGTGGTTGCAGCCCCAATGCCCGTGACGTCGTCGCCGGGCCGTCGGCTCCGTCCACCACCCGCACCGGCACGCCCTGCGACCGCAGCGCGCACGCCGCAGCCAACCCGGTCGGACCCGCACCCACCACCACAACAGCCATACCGCTAGTGTTAGCTACTAACAAGTGTTAGTCAATAACGTCTTTTTGGTAGGCGTCCGGGATGCCGTCCCGGTTCGCGTCGCGGGTCTCCTCCTCGTGGATGCGGCGGTACACGCGGTTGCGCCCGCGCAGCACGATCGTCGCGATGATCGCGGCCAACAGCGACCCGAGCAGGACGGCGACCTTCGCGTCGTCGTACTCGGCGCTGCCCTCGCCGAAGGCCAACTCGCCCACGAGCAGCGACACGGTGAACCCGATACCGCCCAGGACCGCCAGGCCCAGCACGTCCACCCAGGCCAGGTCGCTGTCCAGTTCGGCCTTGGTGAACCGGGCGACCAGCCACGTGGCGGCGGTGATGCCGATCAGCTTGCCCAACACCAGACCCGCCACGATCCCGAGCGTCACGGTGTCGGACAGGGAGGACACCAGCCCGTCGAGACCGCCGAACGCCACACCGGCGGCGAAGAACGCGAACACCGGCACCGCCACCCCGGTCGACAACGGACGCCACCGGTGCTCGAAGTGCTCCGCCAGACCGGGCCCCTCGCCCGCGCGCCGGCGGATCACCGGCACCGCGAACCCCAGCAGCACCCCGGCCACCGTCGCGTGCACCCCGGAGGCGTGCATGAACCCCCACGTCAGGCCGGCGAGCGGCAGCAACACCCACCAGGAACGGACCCGGCGCTGCACCAGCACCGTGAACAGCGCCAAGGGCACCAGCACGAGCAGCAACGGCACCACCGACAGCTCGTCGGTGTAGAACAGCGCGATGATCACGATCGCGATCAGGTCGTCCACGACCGCGAGCGTGAGCAGGAACGTCCGCAACGCCGAAGGCAGGAACCGGCCGATCACCGCCAGCACGGCCAACGCGAACGCGATGTCGGTCGCCGTCGGGACCGCCCACCCCGCCGACGCCTCCGGATTGCCCAGGTTGATCAGTGCGTAGATCAGCGCGGGCACCACCACACCACCGACCGCGGCGGCGACCGGGACCGCCGCCCGCCGGGGATCGCGCAGGTCACCCGCCACGAACTCGCGTTTGAGCTCCAGCCCGGCCACGAAGAAGAAGATCGCCAGCAGGCCGTCGGAGGCCCACTGGCCCACGCTCAGCCGCAGGTGCAGCGACTCGACGCCGAACTCCAGCCCGCGCAGCGACTCGTAGGCCGGTGCCCACGGCGAGTTCGCCCAGACCAGGCCCAGCACGGCGGCGGCGAGCATGATGACGCCGCCCACCGTCTCCATGCGCAGGACGTCGGCGATGCGCCTGGCCTCGGGCCAGGAGCCCCGGCTGAAGAGGTTGGTGGTGACACGGCGTTTCACGGGCGGCTCCGGGGGTCGTCGATCACGTCGCCGACCAGACTTCCCGGCACACCATGCCCCCGTGAGGGGCAACGGTGGGATTCTACCCGCCGGAGTCCGCTCCCGCTGCGCCGAGTGAACCACGCCACCAGCACGCGCGGGGCGATCGACGCGGCTTCCCGCGCTCACCGACCACCACGCACACCGTCCACAGTGGAGCAGCAGTGGGACGGCAGCATCGCGATCACGTCGATCGGAGGCACCGTGAAGGGCGGGCACGGTGCGAACCGCACGATGTCGCCCGGCTCGCACCGCGCAACCAGACCGCCGTGGGCGCTGTCTGCTCAACGACACCGCGCCGAGTCCGGCCTACCACTTACGCGGTCCCACCGGGCCTGCGAACAGGCCCGGCACCGGGCAGATTACCCAGCACGACCGCCTAAAACACCCTTCAGGCCGCCGATGTCGGTCGCGTACTCGGAGCCGCCGCCGCAGGCGCGGCCGACTCGCCGGGCACAGTCGCCGATGTCCGACCGCCCGACGGGCTCCTCCGGCCCACTTCCGATCGGCGTGTCGTTCCTCGCGGTCACGCGGCGGTGTCCGGTAGCCAGTCCTGGCCCGTGTCCCGGCTCAGGAGCTCCACCACGTCCTCGATCCGTCCGCGCCGCTGGAACGCCCGCCGTTGGCGGACGGCACCGTTGCCGTTGTGGAGGACCTTGGTGAACAGGGCGCTGACCGCGCGCAACTCGCCGGTGTGGCGCAGGGCCGGCCGGACGTGGCGGACCAGCCGGCGCAGCAGGTGGGCGGCCGGGACGCGGCGATGGGCGAACAGGTCGATGCCGTCGCCCTCGATGCCGTCGTGCGCGGCGCGCCAGTAGGCCGCGCTCACGGCCTCGGCGGCGACCGGCAGCCCCCGGTCACCTCGGCCGATCGCCCCGAGGGCGGTGGTGACCAGGGCGCGCACCAGGGCGGCGAGCAGGATCGATTCGTCGACCGTGGCGGGCACGTCGGACACCCGGATTTCGACGGCGGGCAGGTGGTCGGAGGGCCGCACGTCCCAGTACACCATCGCCGGGTCCGACACCTCCCCGCTGTCGACCAGCATGTCCAGCACGGCGTCGTAGTGGCTCGCGGACGTGAAGTACGGCGGCGCGCCGGAACAAGGCCGGCGGCTGGTGAGCACCGACCGCCGGCTGGCGTAGCCGGTGTCGACGCCCTGGTGGATCGGCGAGTTGGCGGTCAACGCGAGCAGGACCGGCAACCAGGGCCGCACGTGGTTGCACACCTGCACCGCGGTCTCCCGGTCCGGCACCGCGACGTGCACGTGGCAGCCGCACACGCCGTGCTCGGCCGCCGGCGGGCCGTAGCCCTCGTCGATCCGCTGGTGGCGGTCCGAGTCGCTGGAGGACTGCTCCGCCGGTCCGGCCAGGGGCACGCCGACCGCGAGCAGCCGCGCCCCTGCCTGCAAAGCCGCCGCCGAGGCCGTCGACCGCGCGGTCAGCAGGTGTCCGCGCACCTCGCGCAGCGTGCGGCACACCGGTGTGCCGCTCTCCACCTGCGCACGGGTCGGCTCGGGTTTCAGGTCCGCACCCAGCCGGTTGGCCAGGTCGACCACCTCACCGGCCACCGGAACGGGCAGACCGCTGCCCGGGTCGACGACCAGGAACTCCTCCACCACCGCCAGGGTCGGCACGTCGGTGCCCAGGAGGGGTTGCTCATCGTTGATCATGTTGTCCTCACCGCTCGCTGGTGGTCAGCACGCGAGTGCGCCCGCGCACCGTCCTGTCGCGAGCGTGACGACGCCACTGGCCACACGAGTCGTCCGCGTGGGTGTCGGCACGCTGTTTGACCGACGAGAAGTCCCTCCGGAGCCTCGTTCGAGTGGACCCGAGACCCCGTCGAGGGGCTCACGGAATACCACTCCGGGGTACGGACAAACCGAGTGGGACTGATTCGTCGGTCGCCACGGCGGAATCCGCTCGGAGGTTGCGCGTAGACGAGGTACCGGACCCCAGGGTGCTCCCGACCGGGGAATTGCCCGGTCCGTCAGTCCTCGATGGCCACGAGGTCGTTGAGGAAGCGCTCGGCGAGGTCGCGGAGCTTGACGTTCTCGCGCTGCGACCGGTCGACCAGCATCGCGAACGCCTCGTCGGCACTCACCCGGTGCACGGCCATGACGACGCCCTTGGCCTGGTCGATGACCGCCCGGGAAGCCAACGCGTGCCGCAGTTGAACCGCCTGCTCACGAGCGCGGAGGTAACGGCGGGCGTTGCGCAACGCCGCCTCGACCGCGGTCGAGTACAGCTCCAGGAGCGCCGCGTCGAGAGCCCGCAGACCGGCCGAGCGCTCGCTGTAGAGGTTGAGCGAAGCGGGTGTTTCCTCGTCGAAGCACAGCGGCACCGACAGGTAACCGACCACGCCGAACCCCGCCGCCTGCCCGGCGAAGGCCGGCCACCGGTCCGGCAGTTCGGCCGCCGCCGCGCGCACCACCTCACCGATCCGCGCGGCCTCCAGGCACGGCCCCTCCCCGGCCCGGTACTGCGCGATGTCCACCTCCAGCGCCTCCTGCCCGGTCGTCGCCCCGGTCACCGGGCCGTCGTCGGACAGCAGCGTCACGCTCACCAGGTCAGCGCCCGGGATGGCGTGCACCACCTGCCGGCAGATCCGGTCGAGGATGACCGACAGGTCCTCCTCCTGGTCCAGGACGGCGGACAACCCTTCCAACGCGCCGGTGACCTCGTCCAACCGCCGGATCAGCGTCTCGGCGGCCTCGTCGTCCTCCGCACCCCGCAGCCCGCCCATCGCCCACCTCCTCGGTCGGTACCGGCCTCCGTCGCGCTCCTGCGGACTGGCGTCGAAACCGCTGCCGTCACCCCGCTGATGTTCCCCCCTCGACACGTCGTCACACCTTCCGTGCCGTGGTCGACGCACCTGCCGTCGCCGCGCTCCGCGCTCCACGCAGAGTCCCGACAGCCGAAGTTCGTGACCGCGTCCACTGTGCGGCCCGCCGAGGAACCGCGCCCGCCAGGAGGCGGCCTCGACCGAGGCACCGGTCAAGGCACGCCTGCCTGACAGAGGCACGGGACCGACCACGACGAACGAACCTCTCAGCCCTGCGTTCCGGCCGACCGCAGGCGTGTGACGTGCAGGCAGGCCGCGGTCATCAGCAGCAGGAGGCCCACGAACACCAGTGGCAGGTGGACGAGTGCTCCGACAACCAGGAAGGTGATGCCGAGCAGCGTGACCCACACCCCGGTCGACGTACGTCGGGTGGCCGTCACGGGGTCCCTGCCCGCGAGCACCGAAGCGAGGGCCGGATCGGTATTCTCGAACCACCGCTCGATGCGGCGGAGTTGACGGCGTTCGTACCTGGTCACCGAATCCTCCGTGCGGTGTCAGTCGTCGTGCTTGGTTTCGCGGTCGGTGGGCGCGAGGTACTTCTCGGTGGTCGGGTCGACCTCGACGTCGTCCTGGTTCTTGCGCAGGATGGAGTAGTGGGACTCGTCGCGCATCCGTTCGACCATGTGCGGGTAGTGCAGTTCGAACGCGGGACGTTCGGAGCGGATGGGGGGCAGTTCGGTGAAGTTGTGCCGGGGCGGCGGGCAGGAAGTGGCCCATTCCAGCGAGTTGCCAAAACCCCACGGGTCGTCGTGCTCGGCGGGGTCGCCGTAGCGGTAGCTGCGGAAGACGTTGTAGAGGAACGGCAGCGTGGAGGCTCCCAGCACGAACGAGCCGATGGTGGAGACGGTGTTGAGGGTCGTGAACTGGTCGCTGGGCAGGTAGTCGGCGTAGCGGCGGGGCATGCCCTGGTTGCCCAACCAGTGGTGGACCAGGAAGGTCAGGTGGAAGCCGATGAACGTGGTCCAGAAGTGCAGCTTGCCCAGGCGTTCGTCGAGCATCCGGCCGGTCATCTTGGGGAACCAGAAGTAGATGCCGGCGTAGGTGGCGAACACGATCGTGCCGAACAGGACGTAGTGGAAGTGCGCGACGACGAAGTAGGTGTCGTGCACGTGGAAGTCGATGGGCGGGGACGCCAGGAGGATGCCGGACAGGCCGCCGAACAGGAACGTGACCAGGAACCCGACGCTGAACAGCATCGGCGACTCGAACGTCAACTGCCCCTTCCACATGGTGCCGATCCAGTTGAAGAACTTGATGCCGGTGGGGATGGCGATGATGAACGTGGTGGCGGAGAAGAACAGCATCAGCACCGCGCCGGTCGCGTACATGTGGTGCGCCCACACGATCACGGAGTACAGCGCGATGGCGATCGTGGCGTAGACCAGTCCTTTGTAGCCGAACAGGGGTTTGCGGCTGAACACCGGGAAAATCTCGCTGACGATGCCGAAGAACGGCAGCGCGACTATGTAGACCTCGGGGTGGCCGAAGAACCAGAACAGGTGCTGCCACAGGATCGCCCCGCCGTTGGCCGGGTCGAACACGTGTGCGCCCAGGTGCCGGTCGGCGAGCAGACCGAGCAGCGCGGCGGTCAGGATCGGGAACGCCACCAGCACCAGGATCGAGGTGATGAGGATGTTCCAGGTGAAGATGGGCATCCGGAACATGGTCATGCCCGGCGCGCGCAGGCAGACCACGGTCGTGATCATGTTCACCGCGCCGAGGATCGTGCCCAGACCGCCGACGGCCAGGCCGGAGATCCACAGGTCGGCCCCCACGCCCGGGGTGCGGGCGGCGCTGCTCAGCGGTGCGTAGGCGGTCCACCCGAAGTCCGGTGCGCCGGCGGGGGTGAGGAACGCGCTGACCGCGATCAGGCCGCCGAACAGGTACAGCCAGTAGGACAGGGCGTTGAGCCGCGGGAAGGCCACGTCCGGTGAGCCGATCTGCAACGGCAGGACGAAGTTCGCGAAGCCGAACACGATCGGGGTGGCGTAGAGCAGCAGCATGACCGTGCCGTGCATGGTGAAGAGCTGGTTGTACTGCTCGTTGGACAGGAACTGGAGGCCAGGCCGGGCCAGCTCGCCACGCATCAGCAACGCCATCAGGCCGCCGACCAGGAAGAACCCGAACGACGTGGTCAGGTACATCAGGCCGATCTGCTTGTGGTCGGTGGTGGAGAACAGCCGCAGCAGCGCCGAACCCTTCGGGCGGGGCCGCGCAACCTCGCGGGGCACGATCGGCGTGGGTTTTACCGTCGTCATGACCATCCTCGACTCAGTGGTGCGGTGCACGAACCCACCGGCGACAGACCGCCTCCACGTTGCGGACACCACCTCGAACCGCCGGTGACGCGCCCGACTACCCCACGTCGGTCCACCTACACACCGACACTCGCGATTTCACCTGTCCGCGCCGAAGTGATGTGCCGGTGACGAGTTCGGCCCGTTGGCCGGGAGCCGGACCCGGGACCTCGCGGGCCGACGCGGGTGTCGGCCCAGCCGTTGAGCGCCCCATGCGCCCTTTTCGGACACCGCTCGAACATCGTTTGACGATGCCCGGTCGGGCATACGAGCGGAATGCGACGCCCGCCGCAGCGCGGGAGCTGGTGGCGCTCGTGGACGGCTTCGCCACCCTTGGTCCCCGGCACTGGCGCGCCCGCGCCGCGCGGGGCAGGCGGGAGACGTGGCTGGGCGGTCTGGCGACGCAGGTGCGTGACGGCGCGCTGAGCGTGCCCGCCGGGTCGGCGCTGGAGGTCGTCAGCGCTCACCGGGGGAGGTCGACGGCGAAGAGCTGTCACCCCGGTTGCCGGTGAGCGGGCGGCGGGCGAGCCGGCCTGGCGTGGGGATCGCGTCCCGAATGACCAGTTCGCTGCGACGCGTCCCAGCACGACCGCTTCGTGGCGCGGACCCGGGATGGGGTGTCAGGCGGTGTTGTCCGCCGGGCAGCCGTCCGACCTGTGCCGGCTCTGGTGGTCAGTCCGGTGGTTCGGTTACGGCCTCGTCGTGGCTGACGTCCTGGTCGGCCGGTGTCGTGCGCTCGGCAGTCGGTACCTGCACATCCAGGTCGTCCATGCGCGGCGTGCCCGGGGAGTGGGGTGGGTCGGGGTTGAGCGGTGCGCTGTCGCCTTCCGTCATCGCAGACGGTTACCCGGGCGACCGTCGTTCAAGCGGCTCGATCGAGTGAGGTCCGGAACAGCACCGCCATCCCCGTCGACCCCTTCCTCCAGCGGGTGATGCAAGGCACTCCGGACGGGGAACACCGGGACGTGTGGTGCCGTTGTACGGAGAGGTCGGTGCGGTCCGTGTCCCCCGGGCCTCACCTACAACGCCTTCGCGGAACACCGTTCGGCTGGAGCCGCGTCGTGCCACTCGCCGAGAGGCGAC
Source organism: Actinosynnema sp. NPDC023587 (assembly GCF_040640215.1). Classification (NCBI taxonomy): domain Bacteria; kingdom Bacillati; phylum Actinomycetota; class Actinomycetes; order Pseudonocardiales; family Pseudonocardiaceae; genus Actinosynnema; species Actinosynnema sp. NPDC023587. Next base: position 195,622 of record NZ_JBFABG010000008.1, read on the forward strand.
CGCCGTACCGACCCCCGATCCCCTTCGACCCGCCCCGGCCGCTTGCTTCCCCCAGCGCGGCCAGGGCTGCCCGCCTCCGGCCGCCACTCCCCCCAGGGCGACCGGAGGCCGCTTCTTCTCCGGCGACGCCGGCAGACCCCGGCCCGGCGTGGCGCTCGTACCGCGCCGGGCCGTCCGGTCTTGGTGCGCGGGGTTGCCAGAGCGGTCAGCGGCGTTCGTGCGGTGTCGCGAGTCGTGGCCACAGGTGGGCCAGGGTGGCGGCTCCGGCGAGCAGCACGTCCACCGAGACCCGTTCGTCGCTGTCGTGCCACCGGTCCTCGGGCAGACCGGTGCCGAAGAACACCACCGGCACGTCCAGCGTGCGGGCCAGCAGCTCGGCCGGTCCGCCGCCCGCGTTGCCCATCCGGCCCGGCGGTGCGCCGAACCCCTCACGCATGGCGTCCGCGAGCGCGTCGAGCGCCGGGTGGTCCTCCGGGGTGCGGTACGGCTCCTGCCCGGTCTCCTCCGCGACGGTCAACTCGTAGTCGACGTGGTCTCCGATGTTCTCCGCGACCCAGCGCCGCAGCTTCCCGGCCACGTCGGCGACCTTCTGGTCCGGCACCGTCCGGATGCCCAGGTCGGCGGCGGCGACCGCCGGGATCGCGCCCGTCGGCGGCCCCACCGGATCGCCCGCGACCACGGTCAGCACCTCGACCGCCGGCCGGGTCCACAGCCGTTCCAGCACCGTGTACCCCTCCTCGCCGCCGATGCCGCGAGTCTCCGACCTGGTCAGCCAGTCCTCGTCGCTGAACGGCAGCGCGGCCAGGTCGGCGCGGGTGCGCTCGGACGCCTCGGCCACGTCGTCGTAGAACCCGGGCAGGGCGACGCGGCCCTTGTCGTCGTGCAACCGCGCCAGCAGCTCGGACAGCTCCAGCACGGGGTTGGGGGCCGGTCCGGACACCGCGCCGCTGTGCACGTCGCGCAGCGGACCGCGCACTTCCAGGTGCGCGAGCAACTGGCCCCGCACACTGGTGCAGATCGCGGGGTGGTCGACCCGCCACAGCACGGTGTCGGAGAAGACCACCAGGTCGGCGTCGAGCCGGTCGCGGTGCTCCTCGACCACCTGGGCGAAGTGCGGCGACCCGGCCTCCTCCTCGCCCTCCACCAGGAACTTCAGGTTCACCGCGGGTGCCGTGCGCCCGGTGGCGGCCAGGTGCGCCCGGACACCCCACAGGTGGGCCAGCACCTGCCCCTTGGCGTCGGAGGTGCCCCGCCCGTAGAGGCGGCCGTCGCGCAGGGCCGGTTCGAACGGCGGCGTCTCCTCCCACTGCCCGTCCTTCGCCGCGCGCACGTCGTGGTGGCTGTAGACCAGAACGGTCGGCGCGTCGGGCGTCTCGCACCACTCCGCGTAGACCGCGGGCCACCCCGTCGCCCCCCACTCCTCCACCACGGGGAACCCGGTGTCCCGCAACGCCCCCGCCAACCACTTCGCCGACCGGGTCAGGTCGATGTCGTGCTCGGACTCCCCCGCGACCGAACGCAGGCGCACCCACCCGGTCAGCTCCTCGACCACCCGGTCGCGGCGCTCGGCCAGATAGGCGTGCACCCGATCGGTCATCTCACCGTCCCCACCGGACCGAGGCGGTGTTCCTCCGTCGACCATCCCCCTCCTCCTCGCTGTTGTCGTTCCGCGGCTTCGGCCGGGGCACGCGGTTCCCCCGGTCCGGGGGCCTCGGGCGTGCCCTGAGGGCTGTGCGGGACGAGGTGCTCCCCTGGTGTGATCGAGGTCAGCGGCCGCTCGACACCGCGCGGCGCACCGGGCCGACATCCGTCCGCCGACCGGGGAGCCGCGCGGCGTGCCGCTGTCCCGGACCGGGTCCGCTCCGCGCGGCCAGCGCGTCGGCCACCGCTCCGGTCGCGAAGGCGTAGACCGACTTGTGCAGCAGGTCCACCACCAACTCCGCGCGCGGCCACGTCTGCGGCGGCGCGCCGACACCGGTGGCGTTCTCCAGGATCTGGTCGTTGGTCAGCCGCACGACGGTGAACATCGCCGACGCCACCGGACCGCGCAACCCCGCGTTGGCCATCAGCGACCGCACCACCCCGGCGAGCGCACCCTGACCGAGGTGCATGGCCAGGTTGACCACGCGCGGCTGCTTCCCGGCCTTCTCCGACATCCCCAGCAGCCGCTCCAGCACCCGGGCCGGCACGTGCGAGTCCGGCCGCCCGGTGACCCGCTGCTCCAGCTTCTCCCCGACGGTCATCACGACCGCACCGGCCGCACCGGCCACCAACCCCTGCCACAGCGCACGCTTCACCATGCCCACCGGCTACCCCGCGCCAGGCCGGCTACTCGCACGCCGGCGCGCCACCCGCCCGGTACCGCGCCGGCCAGGAGGCAGGTGTGCGGAGGGGCACCGGGCCGGGGATAATCGGATGCCCTGGTACTCCCGGGGCGCGTCCGCGACGTACTGCGTTCGTGCGCGAGATCACCGAGGCAGTGGTCACGGCTGGAACGTGGTCCGGTGCGGCGGTACTCCCTGCGGCAGCGAGGACGGGTGTTGGACGGGCAGCGTCGAGACCGGCTGGCGCGGATGGTCGCGGAACGCGTGGCGTCGCCTGGCCGCGCGGGCTGGGCGCGGGCGCTGTGCGTGGTCTGCGTGCGGGCGCTGGCCGGGGTCGACGCCGCAGCGGTGACGCTGCGCAGCGACCACCGCGCCCAGGAACTGCTCGGCGCGAGCGACCTCTGGGCCAGTGCGCTGGAGGAAGCCCAGTACACCGCCGGCGAGGGTCCCGGGGTCGAGGCGTTCACCACCGGCGGGCCGGTGCTGGTGACGGACCTGAGCGCGCACCGCGCGAAGTGGCCCGGATTCGCCGACCTCGCCGAAGACGAAGGGCTGGCGGCGGTGTTCGCCTTCCCCCTGCAACTCGGCGGCATCAGGCTCGGGACGCTGGGCCTCTACCGCCGACGACCGGGCGGCCTGCCGTCCGACGTGGTCGCCGACGCCGCCGTGCTGGCCGACCTGACGGTCCTGTCGCTGCTCGACCACAGCGGCAGCACCGACGGCGAGGTGCGTGTCGAGGTCTCCTACCAGGACGTCAACATCGCCACCGGGATGCTCTCGGCCCAACTGCGGATCAGCCTGGAGGACGCCTTCGCCCGGCTGCGGGCACACGCCTTCGCCGGCCGCAGGTCGGTGCTCGACGTCGCGCGCGACGTGCTGGCCCGACGCCTGCCCCTGGACCGGCTCGCGGACTGACCCGTCACCGCGCGCTGCAACCCCGGCGGGCCGTATGCTGACAAGGTGCCCGCTCCCGACCAGATCGCCGCCGCGTTGAGCGACATCACGGCGAAACTGGTCGACGGGCACGACGCCGACGCGGTGCTGCGCATGGTCACCGCCGCGTGCACGCGGCTGCTCGACGCCTCCGCCACGGGCGTGATGCTGGTCGACCCGCGTGGCGGCATCAAGGTCGTGGCGGCGTCCGACGAACGGGCCCGGTTCGTCGAGCTCCTGCAATCGCAGATCGAAGAAGGTCCCTGCGTGGACTGCATCCGCGACGGCACCGTGGTCAGCGCCGCCGACCTGGCCCGGGAACCCGACCGCTGGCCCGGGTTCACCCCGGCCGCGACGGCCGCCGGCTACCGCGCGGTCCACGCGATCCCGATGCGGTTGGACAACCGCACCCTCGGCGGCTTGAACGTCCTGTTCACCGGGACCGCGCACTGGGCGCGGTGGCAGGAGGACCTGGCCCGCGCCCTGGCCGACCTGGCCGTGCTGGGACTGTCGCAGGAAGGCGACTCCCGGCGCGTGGACCGGCTGGTCGAGCAGACGTTGACCGCCATGAACGACCGGGTGCGCCTGGCCCACGCGACCGGCCTCGTCGCGGGCGGCCTGGACCTCGACCCGGAGCGGGCGAGTGCGTTGATCCACGAGCACGCCGCCCAGCGCCGCACACCGGTGCGCGACATCACCCGTGCGCTGGTCGACGGCTCCCTCGACCCGACCTCCCTCGTCCCTCCTGCCGAAGTGCGCGCGGAACGGCCACCGGCCGGCTAGCGCCCGTCCCAGTCGGGATCGGCCCGTCCGTCGGCCGCCGCGTCCACGATCGCCGCTATGCGCGCCGCTTCCGCCCGGCAGCGGAGGTCGTCGTACCCGGCCGAGAACCGCTCGTCGGCCGACGCCGGATCGCCGCCGCCCACGCCGCCCGCGACGATGCCGACCGCCTCGTAGAACGCGCCACGGTTGACCACCTCGTCCACGATCCGCCGCGCCGCGGCGACGCGATCGGCGGAACTGCCATCCGGGTGCACCACACCTCCACCCTCCTCTTCATCCCACGCGAACACCACCCCATGACGGCGTGCCGCCGTCGCGATGGGACGGTGGTGACCACCGCCCGCGCCGGTGAACCGCTCGGCGGCGTCCCTCAACCGCCATGCCGGGGGAACACCGAGCACGGTGGTACGGCGGCACGGCCGTCCTCAGGAAAGTCCACAGTGGACTGCCGAGGCGTACACGCCGGCGATGTCACCGGCCGCGCGGTCGATGCCGTAACGGGCCAGGGCCCGGTCCGATCCGGCGACCGCGTAGGACTCGCGGCGGGCGTGGTCGGCCAGCAGCCCGCCCAGCAGGCGGGTCAGCCCGGCGGGCCCGCGCTGATCGGGGATCATGCCGGTGACCCGGTCCACGACCACGTCGGCCATCCCCCCGGTGGTCGTGGTGGAGACCACGGCGACCCGGCAGGCCATGGCCTGCACCGCCAGGACCGACGGCCGATCGCACCACGGCCCGCACACCACGATGTCGGCCGACCGGAACAACAGCGGCAGGTGGTCGGCGACGGTGGCCAAGCGCACGACCCGGTCGGCAACACCCAGCCGGGCGGCGAGTTCGTCGACCGACGGCGGACCGTCCAGCACCAGCAACTCGGCTTCCGGCAGGGACCGCAGAGCGGCGACGAGTTCCACGGGCAGGCCGTTCGGCGCGGCGGTGACGAGCCGGTGGGTCGACCCGCGCAGCGCCAGTGGTCCCTCCGGCGCGAAACGGCGGTGGTCCACGCCGTAGGGCACCACCGCGATCTTGGACCGCTTCACCCCGAGGCGCAGCAACGTGGGCAGTTCACCGCCCGACATCGCGACCACCCGCGCGACACCCCGGCAGACGGCGCGCTCCACGTCGAGCCGCCCGGAAGGTCCGTGAGTGATGTCGTGGAAGGTGTGCACGACCGGGATGTCCAGCGGCTGCGCGGCGAACAACGCCGCCAGCCCGGCCGTCCAGCTATGGGTGTGCACGATTTCGGGGCGGCTGTCCGACCACTGTTCCCGCAGGGTCGTGACGAACGACTGCAACCACTCCCCCGGCCCGTCGCCGTGCGGCACGACCCGCGCACTGTGGACGGCCACCTCGTGACCTTCATCGGACAGAGCACCGGACAGATCCACCACAGGGATGTCCGACTCGACCGAGGTCACCATCGCGATCCGCATACGCGCACCTTTCTCGCACAATGCGAAGAAGGCAGCGGCTGCTGGCTGAACCGTGCGACTTCACCATACCGAGCCGGGATCGGCGCGCAACTCGTCGCACGGCCACCGGGTCGACAGTGCCAGGTGTCGGCGGCCGGCTCCCACCCGCCTGGTTCGGCGGTGTGGCCACCGCAACCCCCTCGGCGGTGCCGAGCCGGCCGATAACATCCGTCGTGGCGGGGTATCCCCGCTCATGCAGACGCCTCCCACGTCGGTCGGAACCGGACGCGCGCCGCTCGGCGGTGCGGTGTGAGCACAGTCGGGGTCGAGGAGGAGTTCCTGCTCGCCGACCCGGTCACCCGCAGGGTGACCCCGCGCGCGGCGGCCGTGTTGAAGCGGGTCAACGGCCTGCCGGCGGGCGCGAAGGCCCATCGTGAACTGCTCGACACCCAGGTCGAGTTCGCCAGCGGGGTGTGCCAGGACCTCACCGAGCTGCACCACCAGTTGACCGCCGGCCGGCGCGCCCTGGTCGAGGCGGCCGGCGAGGAGGGCGCGCTGGTCGTGCCCTCCGGCACGCCGGTGCTCAGCGCACCCGTCCCGCCGCCCGGGGACGACCGCTACCGGGCCATCACCGACCTGTACGCGGGTCAGGTCGCGGACTACCACTGCTGCGGCTGCCACGTCCACGTCGGCGTACCGGACCGCGACACGGCCATCGCGGTCGTCAACCACCTGCGCCCGTGGCTGCCCACGCTGCTCGCGCTCTCGGTCAACTCGCCGTTCGCGCACGGCCGCGACACCGGTTTCGGCAGTTGGCGGATGGTGGAGCAGTCCCGGTTCCCGGGGTCGGGACCACCGCCGCGCTTCGCCTCGGCCGCCGAGCACGACACCGCCGTCGACCGGTTGGTCGACTGCGGGGTGCTGACCGACGCCGCCATGACGTTCTGGCTCGCCCGGCCCTCGCCCCGGTACCCGACGGTCGAGGTGCGGGTGGCGGACACGGCGGTGACGGCGGCGGACGCGGTCGCCCAGGCCGCCGTGACGCTGGCCCTGGTCGAGCGGGCGCTGGAGGACCTGGCGGCCGGGCGGGAGGCCCCGGAGTTCGACCACCAGGTGTTGGCGGCGGCCACCTGGACGGCCGCGCGGTTCGGCGTCGACGGACCGGCGGTGGACCCGTGGAGCGGCGTCGCGGTGCCCGCGCCGGTCCTGGTGCGCCGACTGGTGGACCACGTGGGCGGGACGCGCCTCAAGCTCTCCGGAGCACCGACCGGCGCGCACCGCCAGCGGGCAGCGGCCGAGAACGGCCCGGAAGCCCTGGTCGACTGGCTGGCGTCGGCGTGCATCACCGCGATCGGGCCGGGTACCCCTGCGCCGTGACGCACACACTGCACGCCTTGGGAGCGGCCACGCTCCCCGCTCCGCGCGGGCGGCTGTCCGACGCGGTCATCGCGGCTCTGCGGGCCGACCCGTCGGGGTGGTCCGCACCGGCCGGCGCGGGCGACACCGACCCGTACGGCGAAGACCTCCAGCTCGCACTGCACGTGTGCTACGAGCTGCACTACCGGGGGTTCCGCGACGCCGCGCCGGGCTGGGAGTGGGCTCCGGAGCTGATCCGCCTGCGCTCCGGCCTGGAGCGGGTCTTCCTCGACGCGCTGGCCGCCGACCTGCCCGGTCGCCCCGGCATCGACGACGTGCTGGACGAACTGCTGGTCGAGCCGGTGGACGGGCGGGGGCTGAGCCACCACCTGCTCGACCGGGGCGAGTGGTGGCAGGTGCGCGAGAACTTCGCGCACCGGTCGATCTACCACCTCAAGGAGGCCGATCCGCACGCGTGGGTGATCCCGCGCCTGACCGGTCGGGCGAAGGCCGCGCTGGTGGCGGTCGAGTTCGACGAGTACGGCGGCGGGCGCGGCGACCGGATGCACTCGCAGCTCTACGCGCGGCTGCTCGCCGGGGCGGGGATGGAGACCGGCTACCTGCACTACCTGGAGCACGTGCCCGCGCGGATGCTGGCGACGGTGAACCTGATGTCGCTGTGCGGCCTGCACCGCGAGCTGCGCGGGGCGCTGGTGGGCCACTTCGCGGCGGCCGAGATCACCACCGCGCCCAGCGCCACCCGGATGGCCAAGGCGCTGGAGCGCCTGGACGCGCACCCGGACTGCGTGGAGTTCTACACCGAGCACATCGAGGCCGACGCCGTGCACGAACAGGTGATGCGGCTCGACGTCGTCGGTGACCTGCTGGCCCGCGAGCCGGAGCTGACCGAGTCGGTCGTGTTCGGCGTGCGGGCCACCGGACTGCTGGAACAACGGCTGGGCGACCACCTCCTGACCGCCTGGGCCGAGGGGCGCAGCTCGCTGCTCAAGCCGGTGTGAGGATCACCGCCTGCGCGCCCGGTGACTGGTGTCGCAGAACGGGAACCGCTTGCTGCGGCGGCACGCGCACAGCGCCACGACGAACCGGTCGGACTCCACCGTGCTGCCGTCCTCCAGCACCAGTTCCACCGGCCCCTCCACGAGCACCGGCCCGCCGGGGACGATCGTCACCCGGCGCTTGTCACGCGACGTCGGCACGGATCACCACCAGTTCCTCCCGGTCCTGACCCGGTGCCAGGTAACCGTTGTCCCGCAACCACCTGGACCTCCTGCGCAGCACCGGGCCGAACGGCACGGTCCGACGCGCGACCACGGACGCCTTCAACCCGCCGTCCCGCAACCGGTTCAGCGTCAGATCGCCGTCGCACAACCCGGAGTGGACGATCAGGGCCATTCCCCGGTCGGTCAACAACGACGGCAGGGCCGTGCACAGCCGGTCGAGCACCGCCCGCCCCTTCTCCCCCGCGTCCCACGCCCGCGCAGCCCCCTTGGGCACACCCGGCACGCTGGGCACGTACGGCGGGTTCGACAGCACCAGGTCGAACCGCGATCGCCCCACCAGGCTCACGAAATCACCGCGCAACGCCTTCAGTGCGACCCCGCGCACCCAGCCGTTGATCCGAGCGGAAGCCACGGCGCGCCGGCTGATGTCCACGGCGGTCACCTCACCGGCCCCCGCCAGACCGGCCACCACGCCCAGCACACCGGTACCGGTGCACGCGTCGAGAACGCTCGCCCCCGACGGGACCCCCGCCTGGGCCAGCGCCCCGGCGAGCAACCACGTGTCCTCCTGCGGCCGGTACACCCCGGGCGGCCTCCACATCCACATGAAGATGACGTTCCCGGCGCGGAACGCTCCAAACAGGATCGGGCGGCGGACATGACGGCGTCGACGGCGGCACCGCCGGGTCCCGAATCCGCGTCCCGCACCGGGAAATCGGAGGATGTCCACGATCGGTGGATCGTCCCCATTGCCTGGAGCCGTGCGGTCCGCTTCCTGCCCTCGAAGGCGCGTGGGAACGTTTCCACTCGTGCGCGGGCTGGCCTGCGGACGACGAGGGCGCTACGGTGCAGGGGAGGTTGAGACCGCAGCCTGACGCGATGCGACCGATGTCGTCTGTCGAACCAGGTGGTGGATAATGATCGACTCGTCCTTGACGCTCGACATCTCTTCGGAGACCCTCGGCTCCACCGTCGTGGTGCGCGTGGCCGGTGATGTCGACATGCGCTCGGCACCGGAGTTCGAACGGGCGCTGATGGAGGCGATGTACCGCCTCGTGCCGCCTTCGGCGCTGGTGGCGGACCTGACCGGCGTCGAATTCATCGGTTCGCACGGCCTGGCCGTCCTGCTGCGCCTGCACCTCAGGTGCGCGGGCACCGGACGGCGGTTCCTCGTGGTCGCCGACCGGCGCGTGGTGTTGCGGCCCATGGAACTCACGTCGCTCCGGACCGCGCTGACCGTGCTGCCCACGCTGGTCGACGCCCTGGCCGAGCACGTCGCATAGCGACAATTCCCTGTCAGCCGGTCACGTCGTCGCCGGCACTGCGCCTCCCGGTTTCACCCGAAGGGGTCGGTCGGATTGCCATTCGCCACGACTGGTTACTCCTCGGCCATGGATCACAGCGAAGTGCCGGTGCTCGACGCGTTGCAGCAGTTCCGCGACCACGGTTACGTGCCGTTCAACCCGCCCGGCCACCGCCAGGGTCGCGGCGTCGACCCGAGGGTGCTCGACGTGCTCGGCGAGGCCCTCTTCGCCGCCGACGTCATCACGCCCAACGGCCTGGACGACCGCCGGACCACCGGCCGCGTGCTGGAACGGGCGCAGGAGCTGATGGCCGACGCGGTGCGCGCCGACCACGCGTTCTTCTCCACCTGCGGCAGTTCGCTGTCGGTCAAGAGCGCGATGCTGGCCGTCGCGGGGCCGCACGAGAAGCTCATCGTGCCCCGGCACGCGCACAAGTCGGTGATCTCGGCGCTGATCCTCAGCGGCGTCTCGCCGGTGTGGATCTCCCCGCACTGGGACGCCGAGCGGCACCTCGCGCACCCACCGGGCCCGGACGAGGTGCGCGCGCTGTTCCGGGCCGAACCGGAGGCCAAGGGGATGCTGCTGGTCACCCCCACCGACTACGGCACGTGCGGCGACATCCGCGCGGTGGCCGAGGCGTGCCACGAGTTCGACCGGCCCCTGATCGTGGACGAGGCGTGGGGCGCGCACCTGCCGTTCCACCCCGACCTGCCGCCGTGGGCCATGGACGCCGACGCCGACCTCTGCGTGACCAGCGTGCACAAGTCCGGCGCGGCCGTGGAGCAGAGTTCGGTGTTCCACCTCCAAGGCGACCGCGTCGACCCCGACGTGCTCAAGGCGCGCGAAGACCTCCTGGGCACGACCAGCGCGACCTCGCTGGTGTACGCGAGCCTGGACGGCTGGCGGCGGCAGATGGTGCAGCACGGCAAGGCCCTGCTGACCTCCGTGCTCGCCCTGGCCCACGCCACCCGCGCGGGCATCGACGCGCTGCCGGGCCTGCGGGTGATGGGAGAAGCCGAGTTCACCGGCCCCGCGCTCGCGAACTCCTTCGACCCGCTCAAAATCGTCGTGGACGTGTCCGGGCTGGACATCAGCGGCTACCAGGCCGCCGACTGGCTGCGTGACCACCGCCGCGTCACCGTCGGGCTGTCCGACCACCGACGGGTCGTCGCCCACTTCACCCACGCCGACGACGAACGATCGGCGGCCGTCCTGCTCGACGCGCTGCGCGCGCTCACCCGCGACGCCGACTCGCTGCCGACCCCGGAACCGGTGGACCTGCCGTCCCCGGAGGACCTGCAACTGGAGACGGTGATGCTCCCGCGTGACGCGTTCTTCGCCACCACCGAGCAGGTGAGCACCCACGACGCGGTCGGCCGGGTCGCCGCCGAGATGATCACCCCGTACCCACCGGGCGCGCCGGCCGTGCTGCCCGGCGAGGTCATCACCCGCGAGGTCCTCGACTACGTCCGCAGCGGCCTGGCCGCCGGCATGGTGCTCCCCGACCCCTCCGACGCGGAACTGAAATCGATCCGCGTGGTCGCCCGGTAACACGACCGGCCCAGCACCGCGAGGTCCCTGGACCTCTGACCAGTGTCCTGCCGGCCGAGCTCCCCGACCAGGGACGGCAACAGTCCACAATGGATACCGCGCCGGCCGCCCGGGTCCGTCACCTGTCCTCCGATCGGGTCACCGGGGTCACGCCCGGTTCCGGCCGGCGCGCCGTGGGGAGCGTGGTCCCGACGGTCCGGAGGACCACGCCCGGGTCGGCGATGATCACGGCCGCCACATCGCGGAGCTTGCGGTTGGTGTGCTGGGAGGCCGCCGTGAGCCAGCGGAAGGCGTCGTCGGCGGTCAGGTCCAGGCGCGCCATGACGATCCCCTTGGCCGTCGCGATGGCGTCCCGGCTCTCCAGCGCCGTCACCAGTTGCCCGGCCTGCCGCTCGGCGTCGCTCCAGTGCGACCCGGTGAGGACGATCGCCGACATCGCCGAGGTGAACAGGGCGATCAGGGCGGTCTCGACCCGGTCGAAGGCTGCCGAGCGCGCGCTCCACACGTTCACCGCGCCGGAGAGCTGCCCGTCCCGCGTCCGGGGCTTGCGCCCGGCACTCGCGTCCGGCACGAACAGCGGGCAGGACAGCGCCGTCCGGATGCCGAGCCCGACCGCCGCCGACGCCAGCGCGGGCCACTTCCCGTCCCCGTGGTCCAGCTCGGCGCGGACCACCGTCCCGGTGAGCACCGAGTCCAGGCAGGGCCCCGCACCGGAGGAGTACTGGACCTGGTCGAGCGCCGACGCGGTCGGCGAGGTGGAGGCTATGGTGCCCGGTCGGCCGTGGTCGTACAACGTCACCGACACCGCGTCGGCGTCGGCCACCACCCCGAGCACCCGACCGGCGACCCGCTCCAGCACCACCCCGCGCGACTCGTCGGGCCGCAGCGACCGCGCGAAGTCGATCAACGCCGCAGCGGGCTCGTGCACTTCGTCCATCGCGCCCCTTCGATGGTCGACCCGACGAGTGGAGCGGTTGCCACCACTCGACATCCCAGAGTCGCACACGGTAATCGCCACGACGAGTCCACGAGGGTGCGCCTTGTGCCACCGCGTCGGCGAAAGCGCCGTCGGGAGGGCCTGGCGGGGAGGAAGAGAACTGCGGCGGGAGGGGCCGCACCGCCGCATCGCCACCCACTCCCTCGACCGCGATCTGCCGATCCTCACCACCCCGCACGCCGCCCGCAAGCTGGGCCGGCGCGGCTTCCGGGAGACCGTCGGCCTGGGAACCTGGTCCGACCTCACCCTCACCCGCGACGGGGCCTCGCCGACCGTCACGTCCCTGCCCGGCCGGCACGCGCTGGGACCACTGGCGAAGCTGCTCCCGCCGGTCATGGGCAGCATGGTCGAGTACCGGCCGCACCCCGACGCCACGCCGCTGCGCGTCTACCTCAGCGGCGACACCCTGGTGCACCGCGAACTCCGCGAGCGCTACCCGGTCATCGACGTGGCCGTGGTCCACCTGGGCGGCACGAAGGCCCTCGGCCTGCTGCTGACCATGGACGGCAAACAGGGCGTCGACCTGCTGCAACTCCTCCAACCCCGGCACGCCGTCCCCGTCCACTACGACGACTACGGCCTGATGAAGTCCCCGCTGTCGGACTTCGTCGCCGAGGTCGAACGGCGCGAACCGCCCGCCGCGGTCACGTACGTCGACCGCGGCGGGCGGTTCACCTTCCCGTCACACCTCACCCGCTGAGCGTGCGGGCCAGCAGGAACAGGTTCAACGCCGAGATCACCACCGCACCCACCACGCCGAACAGGGTCGTGCCGCGCCGGTTCACCGCGCTGCCCATGACGTCGGCCCGCCGCCCCAGCAGCACCAGCGGCACCAGGGCGAACGGGATGCCGAACGACAGCACCACCTGGCTGAGCACGAGCGCCCGCGTCGGATCGACCCCCACCGCCAGCACCGCCAGGGCGGGCAGCATGGTCAGCAGCCGCCGCAGCACCATCGGGATGCGCCGGCGCAAGAACCCCTCCATGACCACCTGACCGGAGTACGTACCGACGCTCGACGCGGCCAGTCCGGACGCCAGCAGCGCCAACGCGAACGCCAACGCCGCGCCGGGCCCCAGCAGCGCGCCCAAGCCGGCGTGCATGTCCTCCAGCGACTCCCGCACGGGCCCCGTGCCGTGGAACGCACCCGCCGCCACGATGAGCATGCTCGCGTTCACCGCGCCGGCCACGCCCAGCGCCACCACGATGTCCGCCCGGCTGGCCCGCAGCACCCGCCGCCGCGCCACCGGGTCGGTGGTGTGGTAACGCTGGGTGAGCGCCGAGTGCAGGTAGATCACGTGCGGCATCACGGTCGCGCCGAGCATGGCGGTGGCCAGCAGCACGCTGTCCACCCCGGCGAACCCGGGCACGAGCCCCTCCAGCGCGCCGGTCGGCGGTCCCAGCCGCAGCGCCTGGTAGAGGAACCCGCCGAGCACCACCGCGAGCAGCCCGACGATCACCGACTCGAACCGCCGCCGGCGCAGCGGGGCCAGCGCGAGGATGCCCGCCGACACCACCGCCGTGATCAGCGCCGCAGGTAGCAGCGGGACGCCGAACAGCAGGTTCAGCGCCACCGCCGCGCCGACGAACTCGGCCAGGTCGGTCGCCATCGCCACCAGTTCCGCCTGCACCCACAGCAACCCGGTCACCGGTCGCGGGTAGTGCTCCCGGCACAGCTCGGGCAGGTTGCGCCCGGTCACCACGCCGAGCTTCGCGGACTGGTACTGGACGAACATCGCCAGCGCGCTCGCCCCCACGACCACCCAGAGCAGCAGGTGGCCGTGGGCGGCACCGCCCGCCATGTTGGTGGCGAAGTTGCCCGGGTCGACGTAGGCCACCGCGACCACGAACGCGGGCCCCATGACCACGGCCGCCGAGCGCAGCCGCGCCACGACCGGCGTCCGCGACGGGGTGTCGACCATGTCACCTCCTCCGAGTCACCGGTCCGGCGGTCAGGTGAGCTTGCGGATGGCCCTCTCGATCAGCCCGAGGTTGGTCGGGCTGGTGGCGTACAGCAGCGGGTCCGGCGCGGGCGCGGACGCCTGGTCGCCCAGCGGCTCCGGGTTCATCAGGTAGGAGAACTCGTGGGTCCCGTCCGGGGCGGGTCCGGACGCCCACCGGCCCTCCGGCCCGGCCGTGCCGTCGGAGTTGTGCCAGATGGTGCCCGCGTGCTCCTGGTGCTCCTCGTCGAACAGCGCGCTCGGGCTGATCGGCCCCTCCAGGCCGTCTTCCTGCAACTCCTCGATCGCGGCCAGCCACATGTTCTGGTGGGCGGTGTCGCGGGCGAGGTTGAACTTGAGCATGTCCCGCACGCCCGGGTCGTCGGTCATGTTGTAGAGCCGCGCGGTCTGGAGCCTGCCCTGGGCCTCGGCGGCGACGTTGGCGCGGAAGTCGGCCATCAGGTTGCCGCTGGCGACGATGAACCGGCCGTTCCACGGCACGCCGTTGCTGTCGGACAGCGTCGGGCCGCCGCCGCTGACGATCGCCTGCTGCGGGTCCATCCCGCCGATGACCGCCGCGACCACCGGGTCCTCCACGGCCTTGGCGGTCACCTCCGAGGGCGCGCCCTCCAGCAGGCGGGCCACCATCGTCGCGAGCATCTCGACGTGGCCGATCTCCTCGGTGGCCACGTCCATGATCAGGTCCTTGTACTTGCCCTCCATCCGGCAGTTCCAGCCCTGGAACAGGTACTGCATGGTCACGGTCATCTCGCCCCAGGCCCCGCCGATCAGCTCCTGGAGCTTGCGCGCGAACAGCGCGTCGGGCTGCGCGGGCTTGGCCTCGAACTGGAGCCTGCTGGTGTGCAGGAACATCGCCGCCTCCTCGGTTGGGTGCGACCGCGACGGTAGGCAGGGGGCGTGACCGGTCCGCGCCCGGAAACAGCACGACCGCGTCACCGACTCGACACCGGTGCAGGTCGACAGCGGGCGAATATTTCCGCGCGGTGGTGTGACCGCGCGATTCCCGGGCACCCGAACGGCCCGGCACCCGTGACGGCAGAAAGGGCGTTCGCGGCGATGAACGATCGACCCCGCACCACCGTCCACCTGCTCGACGGCTTCGGCCTGGACTTCGACCAGGCACGGGTGCACGTGGTACCGAGCGCCCGGAAGTTGGTGGCACTGCTGGCGTTGCGCGAGAGTCCGGTCACCCGATCGGTGGCCGCAGCGCTGCTGTGGCAGGAAACGACCGCTCGACGGGCGGCGGCGTGCCTGAGGTCCACGCTGTGGCGGCTGTCCGGACCGGGTCTGGTGAGCACCTCCGGTGACACCCTGTGCCTGCGCCCCGGTGTGGAGGTGGACTTCCACCACGCCCGAAGGCTGGTGGACGCCGTCACCTCACCGGAGCGTGTGCCGGGACCCGACGCGGTGGCGCTGCTGCGCACGGACCTGCTGCCGGGGTGGGACTACCCCTGGCTGCACGAGGAGCAGGACTGGTGGCGCGAGGCCCGGCTACGCGCGTTGGAGGCGCTGAGCGCGCGGTTCCGGTCGTCGGGCGACCGGCTGCGGGCCCACCAGGCGGCGCTGGCGGCGGTGCAGACCGATCCGCTGCGGGAGAGCGCCCACCGGACGCTGGTGGAGTTGCACCTGGCCGAGGGGAACCCGGCGCAGGCGGTGCGGCAGTACACCGCCTACCGGGTGCGGTTGCGCAGCGAACTGGGGTTGGAGCCGTCCCCGGAGATCCACCGCCTGGTGCGCCCCCTGCTGGGTGGCCGGTGATGGCGGGCCCGGCGGTGGGGCTGGTGTGCGCGGGGTTGCTGTGGCTGGCGGGGCTGGGGCTGTTCGTGCTGGCGTGCCGGTGGTCGGCGGCGGAACCACGCCGGGAGCGCGAGGCAAGGCGGATCGCGGCGTGGCTGCGGGCGGCCCCGTGGGTGTCGGTTGCCGGAGCCTTGGTCGTCGTGGCGGGTGCCGGACTGCTCCTGGTCGCGTAACCCCGGGAGCCATGTGCACACCGCCCTCCCAGCAGGGAATCCCCTAACGGCCTGTCACCCGAACGCTTATCGACCGAGTGAAATCCACGACCACCTTCGTGTGCCCATCGCACCGAGAGCACCCGAACGCCGCCGCGACACTTGTGGCCGCCGACCCCACCCGGGCAGCCTGCGGCCGAATGCGGACTACCGGTTACACCTGGCGGGTTCGTCCTTGTCGAAGACCGTGGCGTGCAGCGCGAGCGGGGCGGCGGCACCGATCTTGGCCTCGCCGTCGTCGTGCCGGCCCACCTCGGCGTCCTCGTCGGCGGTGAGGCCGAGGACGTAGGTCAGGTAGAGGCCCTTGGACGCCCTGAGCTCGGGCATCCCGGTGATCGTGAAGGTCGTGCCGCCGTCGGTGATCCGGTGCTCGATGTCGCCCTGACCGCCCTGGCTGTTCCGGCCGCCGCTGTAGTAGGAGTAGGAGATGTACCCGTTCCAGGTGAATCCGGCGGGCGCGCGGAACCGCTGGTCGAGGGTGCCCACCTCCTGCTTCCCGTCCTGCTCGAAGCCGACGGTGACGGCCAGGAAGCCGCTCTCGCCCTGCTTGACCTCCACCACGGCGGGCTGGATCACCGGCAGCCTGCCGTCACCGTTGGTGAACGACTGCCCCTCGTCGGCACCCTGCACGGTGGCGGTCAGGCGCAGCGGTGCGGAGTCGGCCACCAGGGCCTTGCCGTCGGTGCGACGGCCGGGCACGGCGTCGGGCTTCGCCTTGATCCCCAGGGCGTAGGCGAGCACGTAGCCCTCAGCGGACCTGAGGTCCTGCAACCCGGTCAGCCGCAGCCGCGTGTTGTCGTCCTCCAGGACGGGTTCCAGCGTGGTGTCCCCGGTGCCCACGGTCTGCCCGTTGGCGTTGTAGTGGGTGAACGTGATCGTGCCCGTCCACTCGAAGCCGGTGGGTGCGTCGAACACCAGCTCGGCGGCGGGCAGGTCGACGGCGTTGTCGTCGGGGTTGGCCACGCTGATGGCGATGTGCCCCTGCTCGCCGGGTTTCACCGAGACCACGCCCTGCTGGCAGACCTGGAGGTCGTCCTGGGGGACGTGGGCGGTCAGCCGGGTGGTGTGCGAGTCGGACCGGTCCTGGGCGGTGTTGCGGTGCTCGGGCGAGCCGATGCTCGCGGTGCAGGTGACCTGGCCGGTGGCGGAGCGCCCGGTGGTGCCGGTGACGGTGATCGTGGCGCTGCCGCCGACCGGCAGGTCCAGCCGCTGGGTGAAGTCCTGCCCGTCGGTGTTCCCCTGGCCCGCTCGCGCCCCGCCGTCGGTGCCGGTGACGGCGACGGTGGCGTTGGACAGCCCCGCGACGAGGGTGCCGGCGACCTCGGCGTTCGGCACGCTGTTGGGGCCGTCGTTGCGCACGGCGATCGTGTAGGCGATCTCGCTGCCCGCAGGAACCTCGTCGGGGCCCGTGACCCGCAACGGCATCTTCGCGGGCAGCGCGATGACCAGGTTGCGCAGGCTGTGCAACGACGTGTGGTACCCGGTGCTGCCCGACAGGCCGAACTTGAACGTCTCGGGCATGGCGTCCTGGCCCGGGGCCGGCTTCAGGTCGACGCCGTCGAGCACGGTGGTGGTCCGGCCGGCGCGGGTGAGGTGCACGGTGACCACCGCGTCCACGATGACGACCTGCACGTGCGCCTGGTCGTCCCAGGTCGCCGCCAGACCGCCCGGGGCGTCCGCACCGGTGAGGTAGTGGAAACCGTCGCGTTCATTCCCCGATCCGCGCAGCGCGACCTTGTCCGGTTGCCGGGTCGTGCCGCCGGAGGGCCCGGCCAGAGTGGTGGAGAAGTTGCCCCAGATGTCGAAGCCCACACCGAGGTAGCCCCGGGAGACCCCCTCCGAGACGATCTTGCCGCCGGGGTCGACGGTGAGGGAGTAGCCCAGGCCCGCGCCGTAGCCGCCGACCCCGGTGTCGTGGGCACCGTCGATGAGGTAGACGGCGAAGCCGTCGCCCTGCCCGCCCGAGGCGTAGTAGTCGAACTCGACGCTGACCCCGGACTCGGCGGGGAACGGCGTGCCGAGCAGCGCCGTTCCGGCCTTGTACTGCTCGTTCGGGGTCAGCCGAAGGCCGTCGTCACCGGTCAGGACGGCGTCGCCGAGCAACGTCCAGTCGTGTTCGAGGTCCTCGACCTCGGTGACCCGGAACGTCTCCTCGATCGGGAAGACCGTGGCCGAGGTCTTGGGCGCGGGGCTCGCCGCAGTGGACTGCGTTGCCGTCATGGTGTCGTCACCTTCGCTGTCGTCCCCGCTGTCCGGGCCTGCGTGGTCCGGGGTCGGCTCGTCTCCCTCGTCTCCCTCGTCTCCCTCGCGGGGCGGGGCGGGCAGGTGGGGGCCGACGAGGTCGAACAGGCCGAGCACGACGTCTTCGTACAGGTAGAACCCGCTTTGCAGCTCCGGCAGCGGGTCCTGGTCGGTGGCGTGGTCCGCGAGGTGGTCGTCGGGAGCGGTTTCCTGTGGTGGGGACAGCACCTGCTCGAAATCGCGCAGGGCGCTTTGCACGAAGGAGCGCGCCGTGGTGGCGAGCAGGCGCACCGGCAGGTTGAGCGCGGCGGTGGTGCGCCGCAACGGCGCGGGTGCCTCTGCGGCTTCGACGGTGGCCAGCAGCCACCGCACCGGCAACGTCAACAGTTCGTCGAGGTCGGCGCGGGTCAGCACTGCGGGAGGCGGGCCGTCGATCATCAGGTCTTCCCATTCGAGCAGGTCGAACAGGAACTGCCCGCCCTTGTAGAAGGGCCACGGGGCCAGCGCGTCGAGGATGCACCGGGCCCGGTCCGGCGTGGCCCGCCGCAGCGCGACCCCTCGGCGGGCCAGCGTGCACAACAGCTCGCGCAACCGGTCGTTGGTCCTGCGGACCAGTCGCAGCACCGCCCGGTCCTGCTCGTACAAGGGGGACGCGGCGTGCGGGTTCGCGGGTTCGGGGCTCACAACGGCCGGGTGGTGACGTAGTGGGCGATCTGTCGCAGCACTGCTTTCCCTTCGTTCTCCGGGATGATGCCCAGGTCGTTCTCGAAGCGGTCGATGCCCTCGGCGGCCAGCCTGTCCGCCAGGTCGATGGCGTAGTCGATGGAGCCGTGTTCGCGCATGGCGGCCAGCAGGAGCTCGGCGTCGGCCTGGGACTTCCGGCTGCGCGGCCGGTTGAGGACCCTCGCGAGCCGCTTGCGCTCGGCCGCCTTCGCGGTGCGGAACAGGTGGATCAGCATGACGGTGCGCTTGCCCTCCAGCAGGTCCCCCAGGGTCTCCTTGCCGTAGAGCGCCTCGTCGCCGACGAGGTTGAGGATGTCGTCCTGGATCTGGAAGGCGATGCCGATGAGCCGGAAGACCTCGTCGAAGCGGTTCAGCACGGCCGGGTCGGTGACCCCGGCGCAGACCGCGCCCATCCGGCACGGGCTGATGCAGGTGTACCAACCGGTCTTCTTGGTGCTCATGGTGAAGTAGTCCTCGTCCCGGGGCGGGACCGTGCGGTCGTGGATCCACCCCAGTTCCATGGCCTGGCCCTCGATGGACTCCCGGCACATGTGCATGACCTCCTGGATGAGGCCCAGCGTCCGTGCCAGCCCGAGCGTTTCCAGGTTCGCCAGCACCGCGTCCACCGCCAGCAGGTTGAGCCCGTCGCCGACGTTGACCGCCAGGCCGTTGCCGAACTCGGCGTTCATCGTCGGCAGCCCGCGACGGTGGGTGGACTCGTCGGCGATGTCGTCGTGGACCAGGAACCCGTTGTGGAACAGCTCCAGCGCCGCCGCCGCCCGCACCGCGTTCTCCGGCTTCTCCCCGAAGGCCGCGCACGCCGCGAACACCAGCGTGGGGCGCAGTCCCTTGCCCTGGCGCGCCGGGTAGGACCGCATGAGGTCGTACAGGGCCGCTTTCGGCTCGCGGTCGGGCATCAGGTCTTCCATCTGCCGGTTGGCCCGCGACCGGCACACCCGCATCGTCTCCACCAGGTCGGCGTCGCCGACCCGCTGGGTCTCCCACCAGCCGGAGCTGCGGCGGCCGTCCCACAGCGACCTCGGTGCCGTGCGCACCGTCCCGCCGATGAGCGCCCGCGCGCCCCCGTCCTCGTCCGCCTCCAGCGGTTGCCGGGCGGCGAGGAAGTCCACGGCGTGCCAGCCGGTCGGGACGTCCCCGTGCGGGGACAGCGGCGCAGCGCCGTCGCCGGCGATCACCCCCCACAGCCGGGGGGCCTGTTCGCGGTAGTCGCGCCAGAGCTGCTGGATGAACCGCAGGCCCGAGGCGCGTTGGGACAGCAGGGTGAAGGCCCGCCACACCGCCAGCACCCGCTCGCGGTCCCCTCGGACGTCCAGGCTCTGCGCCAGGACCTGCTCCACCGGGGGGCGCTGGGCGTCGAAGACCAGGTTCATCGCCCGGTCGTCGAAGACCACCTCGACCTCGGGTGCGCCCACCAGGTCCGGCTCGACCACCAGGCGGCTGTGGCGCACCGTCATCGTGGCCCGGCTGCCGTCGTGGAAGTGCAGTGCCAGCCGGATGCCGCGCATCTGGTCGGCGGCGGCCGCGACGATGGCCGGTGCGCGTTGCGACAGCGCTGTCACCGTCTCGGCCAGCAGCCGCGCACCCGTGTGCGGTGCCCGCTCGGCGACCGCCGTCCCGGTCTCAGTCATGGGCACCACCCGCGAACTCCACGATCCCGCCCGTCTCGAACTCGACCCGCCGACCGGACACCACGCCCTCGGCCGTGCACCGGCCCAGCAGCTCGTGCACGCTGAACGGCCGCAGGCTCGTCTCGGACGGGTTGGCGATCCGGGCGGCCGTGGTCGGCCGGAAGTCCAGCACCAGCCAGTCCGCGCCCATCCGGGCGGTGATCAGCAGCCGCCCCGGGACGAGCGGGGCCGGGGCCGTGGCGAGGGCGGCGGCCAGCGGCGGGACCAGCACCACCCGGTCCCGGTCCAACTCGCCCTGCACCGCGACCTCCAGGCGGCGGCGCGGGAAGTGCCGCACCATCCGGCCCTCCCGCCACAGCATGACCGAACCGTTGGCGGATTCGGCCGGGTACCGGGGCTGGATCAGGGTGAACACCACCGACCAGGGCGGCGGGCCCACCGCGTCCGCCGACGGCGCGTTGGCGAAGCCGAAGACCCAGCCGCCCAGCACCGGCCAACTCCACCGGCCGCGCACACGTTCGTGGTAACCCACCAGGTCGCACGTGACGTCCCCGTGCGCGGTGCGCAAGGTCCCCGAACCCCGAACACCGGGTTCGGACTGCCAGCGGAGGAACTGGTCGTACCCGAACGGGGCGCACTGCGACGTGCACGGCCTGCTGGTGCGGAACAACCGCAGGTCCACCGCAGGCGCGCCCGCCACCGCCGCGACCGGGAACGCACCGGCCACCCGGTGCCGGTGGGGCACCCGGAAGGCCGACCAGGGCGAATCGGGCTGCACGGCGTTGAACTGGCTGGACGACCAGCCGTGCACGGGGTCGAACACCAGCAGGATCGCCATCCGCTGCGGCTCCCACCTGGTCGACGCGCCGTCGTCCGGCTGCTCCGCGCCGAGCACCGACAGGTTCGAGATCAGGGCGTGGCCGCTGTCCGGCGACAGGAACGCGTAGTGCAACCACCTGCGGTCGAGGGGGTGGTGCAGTTCCGTTTCGGGAAACGGTCCAGGGACGCCCAACACGGCGAAACCCTCATCGCGCGCGGACGAATCGGTGTGCGTAGCGGACAGGGAACTGACCTCGACTCCGGACTTGACGTGACGGGAAGGCGGTTCTCGGACTGCGTCGACGAACACCGCGCCGCCGTTGCGACGACGCGCAACCGCCGCGCCACCGCTCTTCCACAGTGCGCCCGAACCCCGGACGGACGCTACCGCAGGTATTCCCGCGACTACCAGCAGTAGCACCCGAAATGGTGACGTCTGCGCGCCGTTCGGATGGCGCAGAAGCGGCCGGCCGAGGCGCTGACCCGCCTGGCGAAGGCACGGCCAGGGTTACGTCTCCCGCGCGGAGAGGGGACGTCGGCGAACGGTTCGAGTTGTTCGCGAGCGCGCTGGGCGACTGTCGGCACCCCACGGGGTGCGGCTGTTCGCCGACATCATCACGCTGCGCCTGCCGTCGCCGGCGTTCACGGTGCGCTTCAACTCCGCGAGCTGCGCCGCCTTCAGCACCTTTCCACCGAGCAGGGCCTGAAGAAACCTGTTGCCGTCCTCACCGGTCCCAAGCATCACGACGGCCGTGCCGGCGATCGTCGGGCTGAACAACGTCACGTCCACCCGCTAGCACCATCGGGGATAGGCGGACCCATGTCGATCCCCTTCCCGGCGAACATGCCGTAGCCCTTGACGTGCGGGTTCGAGATGAAGGGCGACTTGTGGAGCGCCGACGTGTTCCGCAGGCCGAGCGGACGGATGATCCACTCGGTCACCTCCTGCTGCCAGGTGCGGCCGGTGACCGCCTCGATCACCATGCCGGCGAGCAGGTAGTCGGTGTTGGAGCAGTAGAAGCCCGTGCAGGCTCGAAGCGCGGAGCCTTCGCCGGGCCGAGCCGCACACCCTCGGCGGCGCACGGTGATCTTGCGGCCGTCATCGCCGTTGCCCGAAACGACAACTCGGCAGCCACCGGTTCACTGCGTCCTCAAGGGACAGTCGGCCCTCCCCATGACCTTGAGGACCGTGATGGCCACGAAGCTCTTGGTGCCCGCTGCGCTCGTCACGGTTGCCGCGCGGGCTGTCAACCTCCACCAACACCCCCCGCGCGCCGCCCGCCGCCCGCGACGAGCGCGTCGGCGTCGCGCCGCAACTGTTCGATCAGGAACGACCGGCCGGCCGATACCGGCCCGGACGCCGTGGGTTCCAGTGCCACCGAGCCCGCACCGGTCGAAATCCCGACGGCCACGCACCAGGCCGTGGCCACCACGGAAATCCTTTCCATGACCGAAGACCCGGTGAGCACCCTGGGTCCAACACGGGCAGCTCCGAATCCCGACCGATCCCCCCTCGACCAGGCGGCACCAACCGCGAGACCACCGGTCACCCACAGCGCAGATCGTGACAGCATCACGATCACCACGCGAGAACAGCCATCAATCCTTCAGCCGTAGGCAATGGCGACGCATTGCAAGAATCGCCATCGTCCGCGTCTCACTGTCGATAAACTCCACTTCGCACGCATCCGAATCGGCGTATTCATCAACGATCGCACCGATCGCCCCTGCGCACAGACCTTCCTCGGGTACGTCGACCAGGAGTTCGACCACGTCATGGAGTTTCATGTGTTTTCCTTGCACGCCAAGAAATTTCCTCTCAACGTGAGCCCGTCAATCCTCTCACCACGTATCGCCCCAGGTACGCCAATCGCCTCCCGCACACCCGCAATGCCGTTTCAACCTCGATTGGGTCAGCGGTGGGTGGGCGGACGATCAATCATCGGAAGCGACCGACCACCGAACCTCGGTCTCGCGGGATGCCGAGCCGTACACCACCAGTTCGACGCTCGCGAATGCGACCACCCCTCGGACTTGACGCCACAACCTGTAGCGACCACAGGAACCGATTTCCGGCCAACTCATTGACCAAATATTTTTGAAGTCGCCGAAAACCCGGACATAAATTAATTTTCGAGACCAATGATCCTATATTGCGCCTGACATGCCCGCAGCCATATCCGATGCCCCCACCACCACACGACACGCACCCTGCGACGTCAGCGCAGATAGAGTCTCTGCGCCAGCTCGTAACACCCCAAGGTGGCAGTGTTGCCGGCCGGGGTGCTCGTGGTGGGATGCGGTCGCTGTGCGGTGGCTTGTGGCCCGCGAATCGGAGCTGCTCGGCCAGGTGGCGAAGCGGATCTGAGTCACCACCGGTAGTCGAGGAACTTGCCGTCGAAGGTGACCACCACCCGGTCACCGTCGGGGTCGGGGCGGCGCGCGATGTCAACCTTGAAGTTGATCGCGCTCATGATGCCGTCGCCGAACTCCTCGTGGATCAACTCCTTCAGCGCGGGCCCGTAGACCGACAGCGCCTCGACGAAGCGGTAGATCGTCGGGTCGGTCATCATGGCCGGGTCCGTGCCGCGAGCGGGCTGGCACCGCAGGCTCTCCGCGACGGCGTCGTCCAGGTCGAGAAGAACGCAGACCGTCTTGGCCTGTTCCGGCGTCATCGGGTGCTGTCCGAGCAGGGCGGCGGTGACCCACACGACCGGGGCACCGAGCTCATCGGCGATCTGCGCCCAGGTCAGGCCCTTGCGCATCCGGGCGGCGACCACCAGGTCGGCGGCATCGGACTTGCTCATGATCGGCGTCATGACGATCTCCTCTAGGTCGCGGCGTGCGCCCGGACTTCCTCAGGTTCGTTGCAGCGATGCAAACGATCACGCCGAAACCACCGACCTCAGGAGTGAGGCTGACGTGATCTGGTCCCCGCACAACGGTCACAAGGAGGTCACCCCCTGTGCTCCGACTTTATCACCACCGTAACCGAAGAAGCGATGTTCCACGATCTACGTCAACCCAACGGAGCTCGCCCGAAAGATGATCGACGCCGGTGACGGCCCAAGGCGTTCGTGTCCACATGCGACACCGTCATCCTGGGCGTTCATGGCCGGTGCGATCCCCGCGCTCGCTGCCACGTTCGCGGTCACGGTGCAGACCGGCGACGCGCTCGTCTTCACTCTCGTTCCACTGGCGTTGATCGACAAGCGGCCCAGTGCCCGGCTACGCACGGTCCTGCGTTACCGGTCGCTGGTGTTCGTCGGCAACCTCGCGGTCGCACTCGTCGTCGCGCTCATGATCGGAGGAATCGTCACCTTCAGATTCTCGGTGGAGCCGAACGAGGTCGGGCAGCCGCTCGGTGAGATCGGGTCCCCGCTGGAGCCGTCCTCTTCCTTGGTGGGCGGTGCCAGGTGCCGTCACGGCCGTTGACAGCCTGATGGTCATCGGCGAGTCGCCAACCGATGGGCCCCAACGAGTACGTCACCAAATGCTGCACGTTCGCTCGGCTGAGCCTGGTGCCCTCGGTGGACCTCGCCCAGTAGAACGCGGCTCCTTCGGTGAACGTCGCCTCGCCGAACCCGGCACGCCCCAGTGGTTGTGGCTCCGGCGAGCGTTAGCTGAGCGCCACTGCCGCAGTGCTAGCGTGCACGCGTGGAGATCGTCGACGGCCCCAGAATCGTGTCGAAGCCCGCGAGCCATTACGTGGGTATCCGTGTCGTCACACCGTTTCGAGGCATGTTCGCTGTCCGCGACAAGCTGATGGACGAACTTCACACGTGGCTCGACGCACGCGACGTGCCCCACCTCGGCCTCACCTTCTTCCGACTGCACGTGATCGACATGAACGGTCCGATGGACGTCGAACTGGGAACCGTCACCCACGAGGCACTCGAAGGCGACGACCGTGTCCGCGCGGGCACGCTGCCAGCGGGCCGGTACGCCGCACTCACCTACGTCAACCACGCCCGACGTGCCAACCGCACGCTGCTCGATTGGGTCCGAGACAACAACATCAGGCTCGACAGGTGGGACGAACCCGCTGGCGACCACTTCGCATGTCGTTACGAGGCATACCTCACCGACCCTCGATCCGAACGCATGAAGACCAAATGGCGCGTCGAGCTCAACATCCTCCTCGCCGAGGAAAGCGCCTGAGCAACTCTGCCACCTCCCCCGGCTATCGAGCGGACGCCACGGCCGGGGCCCAGAACCATTTTGAGCGCCGAACTGGCTGGCTATCGCGCTCAGCCGGGTATACGCGGACATCGGTCACCGAGTTCGTCGGAGGCAGGCCCTCCCGACAACGGAACCGTCTCGCTTCCAGCGTAGGTCGAGTATGTAGCCAGTCCGCCGTAGCCCGTGCTACCGAGCCCTGACAATCGCCCTCAGACAAGGGTGCGCCAGTATTCGGAGCCTCACTGGCACGGTTGCCATCCGCCGCGATGTTGGCCAGCACGGCACAACGGCCGGCCGTGCTGCTCCGATCGAGGAAACCTGGCGCTACGGCATCAGACCACCGTCCTGGAACGCCAACTGGGCAACGCCCGTCCACAACTCCCTCCCGGCGACCAAACGTTCGTCGCAGCACTGCCGCATGCACTCCCGATCGACGCACCTCGTCGACTCCGGTTATTCGCACGCCCGGAGACAGTTCCACGCCGGCGCAAGGACCTCCTCGACCGTCGGCATGCCGCCAAGTCCCCGGACCGACCACGGACCATTCACTCCACCCGGCTCCTGGTGCCGCGCCCACCGCAGGAGAACCCCGCCCGGGGGCACCGTGGCATCAAGGCATCGCCAACACCCGACCACTACAGCCGCTGCCGCACCCAGCCTCCGATCAAGCAGCGATCACCCGACTCAACATCCACTGACGACAGCGACTGGGCGACATCTGAAGTTCGCACCTCGCCTCATCACCGCTGCGCCGACTGGTCGTTGATGGGATTCTGGCAAAAGCCCATCGCCACGGTGCCGGTCGTTCGCCGACAGTCCATGTCCATGATCGTGAATGACTTTCACTCCTGGGTCAGTCGATCGACTGCACCCGCAATTCACCGACCACCAACCATCGACATCTCACACGCCTCCATCCAGAGACACGCACACATCACGCACGTCCCGTACCAGGTCGGCAAGAGGCACAGCAGCTTGCACTGGCCAGCCAGCAAAAGTCACAAACACCCCATCGGGTGGCCAGAAATTGGCACTACCACCGCGCTAACACGAACCCCGGCCGCGTACACGACTGCACCCCTGCGGCGCTGGATCATGCCCGTCGAACTGACCCTCGTCCTGACAGCCACTGCCCCGGCAAGCTGGTTGCCAGCGGACTGGGTGGCGAGAATCAGGTTCGGTGGCGGCCTGATCGCCCTTCACTTCACCCGGCGGCGGAACCACCAGCCAGCTCCGCACCAACCTGACCCGGTTACCCTTCGTACTCGATGCGACGTGGCGGACCGGCGATGTGGCCGCCTGGCCGATGGGAGCACTCGGCCGTCCGCAGGGTGCGCGTGCCACCGACCGGCGGCAGGCCGATTAAACGAAACCACGATGAACCGAATCAAAACCGGCACACCACGCTGTAAACTCACAGGTCAAAAAGGGTCTTCCCCGCGCGAGCGGGGGTGGTCCGACCACACGAGCGGGCGCGTCACCCGGTCCGGCGTCTTCCCCGCGCGAGCGGGGGTGGTCCTGCGCGCGGTGCGCCCGACCCACCTCCGCACGTGGTCTTCCCCGCGCGAGCGGGGGTGGTCCGATTTGCGTCGACCGTCATCGAGGGCCAGGCGGGTCTTCCCCGCGCGAGCGGGGGTGGTCCCTCGATCGCCTCGGCGTAGGCGTCGCTGCGGGAGTCTTCCCCGCGCGAGCGGGGGTGGTCCCGAGACCCGAGCGGCCCGTCACCACACTGGTGGGTCTTCCCCGCGCGAGCGGGGGTGGTCCCGCTCCCGAACCCGCGTTGTAGTGCACGTAGTGGTCTTCCCCGCGCGAGCGGGGGTGGTCCCAACTCGACGGTGTTCGCCGACCTCACCGGGATGGGTCTTCCCCGCGCGAGCGGGGGTGGTCCTCGATCCGGAAACCGGGAAGCGACAGCGGACCAAGTCTTCCCCGCGCGAGCGGGGGTGGTCCCAGTGCGACGCCGAGGGGACAGACCCTCTCCTCGTCTTCCCCGCGCGAGCGGGGGTGGTCCCCAGCCCGTCAGCTCGTGAACCTCCGTGGCGGCGTCTTCCCCGCGCGAGCGGGGGTGGTCCAACCCGTCCACTTTGATCACGAACCAGACGAGGGTCTTCCCCGCGCGAGCGGGGGTGGTCCCCTCACCGCCACCCAGTTCGGGTTGCAGTGGTTGTCTTCCCCGCGCGAGCGGGGGTGGTCCTCGGTTCGCGCAGGGCATCTCGTACGGCTGGATGTCTTCCCCGCGCGAGCGGGGGTGGTCCCACCTCTGTGGTCGACCGACGAACTGCGGTCGAGTCTTCCCCGCGCGAGCGGGGGTGGTCCAACCTGCGAACCGCGTCGCGCGCTTCCGGCGTGGTCTTCCCCGCGCGAGCGGGGGTGGTCCCACGACGTTCATCACCGCGTCGTGGGCGGCTTCGTCTTCCCCGCGCGAGCGGGGGTGGTCCCAGCGATCCGAGGACGGTCGCGCCCGCCGTCGCCGTCTTCCCCGCGCGAGCGGGGGTGGTCCCGCGCGAGCGCCGTGGCGCGACCGCACGGGTACCGTCTTCCCCGCGCGAGCGGGGGTGGTCCGTTTGGTGAGATCCTCACGTCGCCGGAGCGACGGTCTTCCCCGCGCGAGCGGGGGTGGTCCACCCCCCGGTTGAAGTGTGCGATAAGCAAGGTTGTCTTCCCCGCGCGAGCGGGGGTGGTCCCATCAGCACCACGCAGCTCGACGCGATCGTCCAGTCTTCCCCGCGCGAGCGGGGGTGGTCCCATCCTGCCGTGGCGGCGAAACCGCCAGGCCGAGTCTTCCCCGCGCGAGCGGGGGTGGTCCTACCTCGCCGCCGCCGGCCGCGAGCTCCGTCCCGGTCTTCCCCGCGCGAGCGGGGGTGGTCCACCCCCCGGTTGAAGTGTGCGATAAGCAAGGTTGTCTTCCCCGCGCGAGCGGGGGTGGTCCCATCAGCACCACGCAGCTCGACGCGATCGTCCAGTCTTCCCCGCGCGAGCGGGGGTGGTCCCATCCTGCCGTGGCGGCGAAACCGCCAGGCCGAGTCTTCCCCGCGCGAGCGGGGGTGGTCCTACCTCGCCGCCGCCGGCCGCGAGCTCCGTCCCGGTCTTCCCCGCGCGAGCGGGGGTGGTCCGTGTTCTCGTCTTCCTGCGGGCGGAGCTGGGGTGTCGGTTCGTTGGTGGTGTGGTGATCAGCGTTTGCCGTAACGGCGTCGGCGGGCCGCTGTGCTCCAGTTGCGGGTGCTGGGGGTTTGTGCGGTGTCGTCGGTTTCGTCGGGGTCTGCCGGTCGGAGCATGAGTTGGACGCCGTCGTAGTCGACGGGTTGCCAGTTGTGGTGGTGGACTTTGAAGTCCAACCCTTGTTCGTTGTCGGCGCGGAAGACCATGATCGCTCGTCCGGACTTGACCATGTCGAGGACCCTGACCCACATCAGGTTGCGCACGCGGGTGCTGACTTTGCCGACGAAGACCCCTGGGGAAATTTCGAGCAGCCAGCGAGTGAGGTGGCCGCGCAGGCCGACGGGGCAGGCAGCCACGACGATGACTGTCACAGGTCGTCCTCATCGTCGTAGTAGTTGGTGCCACCGGCGACAGCACGGCCGTTGTCGTCCCAGAGCATGACGACGTTGCGGGCTTCGTAGTCGGGGTCCTCGAAAGCCTCCGGTCCGTACTCGACCAAGCCGTCGTCCTCCTGGAGCAGGGTTTTGACGTCGCGGACGCAGGTTTCGAGGAAGGCACCGTCGCGCATGCGGTCGCGGACGGCACGGCGGGTTTCGGTGCCGATGTCGGCGACTTCACGAGAGGCGACGTCGAAGGCGACGGGGATGGTGATCTCGGCCTTGTAGAGGTCGGCGATGTCGTAGACGAAGGACCGCACGTGTCCGGTGTGGACGAAGCCGAGGCCGGGTGCGCAGCCGAGGGCGACGATGACGGCGTGCACGACACCGTAGAGGCTGGTGTTGGCCGCGGAGAGGGCCTTGTTGACCGGGGTGCCGGAGTCGAAGTCGGTGACGTCGTAGTCGCGGCGCTGCCACTCCACGCCGGTGCGTTTGGCGTGCTCGCGGTACAGCCGCCGCACGCGGGCACCTTCACGGCCGCGCAGTTGCTGCATGGTCAGGCCGTCGGTGTCCTCACCGGGGAAGCGCATCGCGTACATCTGCCGTGCCACGCGCAGCCGCGTGCGGGTGTTGGACACGAGGTTGGCCTGGGCTTCCAGCAGCCGGGAAGAAGCCGCCAGGGTGCGGCCGTGGGCGTAGTAGCGCACGCCGCGCTCACCGACCCACACGGCGGTGGAGCCGCTTTCGGCCAGCAGCACCATGGCCTGTTGGGTGACGTTGGTGCCCGGCCCCAGCAGGAGTGCGCCGAGGGTTGCGGCGGGGATGTGGACGGTGCCACGTTTGTCGGTGGCGGTGATCGCGTTGTCGTCACGGTTGACGACGCAGTGTTCCAGGTACAGGAACGACAGTCGGTCCTGGGCGCGGACGAGCTGGGACAGCGGGACCGGCTTGGCACCGGGGATGTCTGGCACGGAGCTCCTCGGGCACAGGTGCCTCAGACGCGGCGGACGGGGGCGAGGGTGAGCAGGCCGCAGCCGTAACCCTTGGCCGGGCCGATGCCGTTGACCAGGCCGGCGCGCAGCAGGTCGGCGTCGAGGACTTCCAGGTGTCCTTCGAACACCGCGGTGGACAAGGTGACGTCGGTGCCCTGGCGTTTGAACGTCACGTGCTCGCGCCCGTGCACCGCGACATCGGGTTCCTTGTGCTCACCGGTGACCACGGTGAAGCCGTGGCGTTCGGCGCGATCGAGCAGCCAGCCGGTCTGTTGGGCGACGGTGACGTGCCCGAAGCGCTGCGATCGGGTCGAGTCGGCGTTCTTGCGGCGGTTGCCGACCGGGTTGGCCCGGAGTCGGAAAGCCCACTGCCGGCCGACTTCGATCCGGTCGAGCAGGGCTTGGTAGTCGCGGGTGTCCCAGGTGTGGGTGGTGGGCCAGCCGACCTGCTCGACCAGGTGGGTCAGGTCGGGGCGGTGTGGTCCGACCAGGTAGAGCAGGACCTGGTGCTGATTGCGGTCCACGCGCCACAGCACCCGCCCGTCGGTCGGGGTGGGCGCGCTGGGCGGGAAGGCTGCCATGACCGCGGCGTGCAGCTTCTGCGGTGAGGCGAGCAGTGAGCGGGCTGCGCGGCGGGCTGCGTTGATCTCGAAACGGGTCAGGTACATCAGGCGATTCCCTCGAAGGCCGCCATGGGGTCGAACGGGTCCGCGGCGAAGGGTGGCGTGGTCGCGTCCTGCGGTGCGCGGTAGCCGGGGTTGGGCACCGCGAAGGGGTAGCGGTGGATCGAGCGCCACCCGTAGCGGCGTTCGCGCGGGTCGAAGCTGATCGGCTCGTCGCGCACGAGTTCCGCGTCCGGTTCGCCCGGCGGGCAGTCCAGCACGATGTCGAGTTCCTTGGTCGGGGCTTGATGGCGGCGCTGCACGGTGGGTGAGGCCAGCCACGGGTGCCGCTCCAGGCGCTCGCGCGTGGAGCCATCGGCCAGTCCGTGCAGCAGCCGCCCTGCGGGAGGGCATGATCGGCGTCCCAGGAACAGGGGGAACACCGGCGACCGCAGCGCCTGTTCCAGGCTTTCCAGCAGTGCCGGTTCGCCTTCGACGGCCGCAGCGAACACGGCGTCGGCGAGGTAGAAGCGGTAGGACAGCGGCATCGAGGCGGACCCGTCGCGGGTGCGGGCGGTCTGGAAATCGCGTTCCAGTTGTCCCGGCTGGTCGATGCGGACGCCGATGCGCAGGTCGAGCAGTTCCTCCAGCGGGTCGGTGCGACGACGGCCCTGGGCGGCGGCCAACAGGCCGAGAACACCGCTGCGACTGGGGACGCGGTCGGTGTTGCGGCGCACGAAGCGACTGCTGGTGCCCCAGGATTGCAACGGGGCACCCAGCCGCAGCAGCAAAGTGGTCACGCCTGCTCCGCGAGCCGCTCGGCCACCAGGGTGCCCACCTCACGCACGGTCGGGTCGAACGTGCTGCGCCGCGCCAGTTCGGCCAGCGGAGCCACCTTCTTCTCCCCCACCCCGAACACCCAGGCGTCCACCGGCTGCTCGTCGAACGCCTCGTGCAGTTCCCGGGCGTGCTCGGCCAGCCGGCCGATCGCGGTCACCACCCGTCCGCCGTCGGTGTCGTCGGGCACGACTTCCTCGAACGCCCCCACCAGGTTGATCGACTGCGTCTTGCGAACCACGACCAGGACCGCGTCGGGCAGGGTGCGGTTGGCGAAGGTGTTCTGCTTGCCGGTGGGCATGCTGGACACGAACGCCCGCACGAATGCCTCCACCGCCCGCCGCGTGGCTTCGGCGTCGCCGAGGTTGTCGTGCAACCGGTCGACGTCGACGGTGGCGTAGCGGTACAGGGTGGAGGAGTTGAACTCGATCGTGCCGATCATCCCAGCCCCGGCGTCCTCCTCCTCGTCCGCCTTCTTGTGGTCGTCGACCGCGGTGAAGTAGTCGTACTCGTTGTCCACCGCGTGCACGCTCAGCGCGTGGGCTACCTGGCAGGCGGCGTCGACGTTGAGGTCGGTGGCGTCGGCCACCATGCGCCCGAACAACGCCACGTCCACCGAATGCGCCTGGTCGGCCCGTGCCCGCGCCTCGGTCTTGGCGATTTCCGGCTTGCCCTCACCGGCCACGTCGGCGGCGTGGACCGCCAACTCGGCCAAGTTCTGGATCTGTCGGTTGCTCAAGAACAGCAGGTAGCCCGATTCCGGCAGGGCCTCCTTCTTGCGCGCCGGGCTGATCTTGATACCGGCCGCGGTGAGCACCGCCTCGGCCAGCTCCGCCGACCGCTGCGCCAGCTCCGGGCGCTGCCGGGTGATTTCCTCGCCCACGAGCTCCACCACCCGCTTGGTGCGCACCCCCAGCTCGGAGGGGTCGAGCAGTTGCTCGAAGGAGTCCCGGGTGGCGCGCTTCCAGGACTGGCTGGACACCCGCGCCCGCCGTCGCCCGCCGTAGACGGCGGTCTTGGGGCTACCGGTGTCGTCGCGGTTGATGTTGCTCGGCGGCACGGTCTGGACGACGTGGACGTCGACGATGGTGCGAGACATGGACAAGTCCTTCGGAACTGGAGGTGGGGGTCAGCGGGAGTCGGTTGCCGGGCCGGCGGCGGTGTGAGCGGCGGTGGCGTCGTCGACGGGAGCGGGGACGCGGTAGAACTCGCGGCCCCAGCGCAGGCGCACGATCGACGGGCCTCCACGGCGTTGCCATCGGGTCAGCTCGTCGGCCAGCAGAGCGTAGTCCAGAGGGATTCCCTTGTTGCGCAGCAGTTGTGCCATACCGCGCAGGTGGTGCACGAGTTCCTCCAAGCTCTGCGCGGTTCCCAATGCCTGGAACCGGCGCAGCACCGGTGGCACGAGCGTGCCGAAGTCCTCCGGGTGCAGCAACCGCACCGCTCGACCCAGGCCGTAGCCGCGTTGGTGCATCCGCTTGCGCTGCGATTGCTGGTGCGCCGCGTACAGGGTCATCGCCACGTGCGCGGCGGTCTCCGCCGGAGTCGGTTCGTCGCCGGCCGCAGGGCCCGCGAACTTCTCCGACACGGTGTACTGGAGGATCTCGTTCACGCTGCCCACGGGCTTGCCCACACCGCGCCGCAGCCGCGCCAACCCGGCCACGGCGTCGGACCGGTTGGCGAGCACGCCTTCCTGCAACGGCAGGATTCTGGCGTGGACCTCGGCACCGACCTCGGTCAGCTCGGCCCACTTCGGCTGCTTCGACGCAGCCGCCCGTTCCTGCGCGACGGTCACGACGCCACCTTGTCCTTTTCGGTGTCGGTCTGATCGGTTTCGGGGTATGCGTAGGGAAGCGCGTTGCGCAGCGCGGTGCGGAACCACCGGTCGGCGTGGGCCGAGGTGATCAGCCGGCCACCCACGACCCGGCCCGACCACGCCTTCATTGGAGCCTGCCGCAGCAGGTCCGCCCCCAGTGTCCGGACAGCTCGGTCGGCGGTGCTGTGCCATTCGGTCGCGGCGGCCTCCGGGTCGGTGGCCGGGCGCAGGTCGCGCAGCCACGTGCGGAACAGCGGGTCGAACTCGGCGTAGGCCGATTCGATGGCCCGCGCCCGAGGCGCTTCCTTCTCGAACTTGCCCGCACCTGCCGCCGTGGCGATGTTCTCGGCGAGCCTGCCCAGCGCCTGTGCCGCGTTTTCCGCGGCACGAACGCTGGTCACCGCCGTCTTCGCCAGTTGTGCGTCCTGCACGCGCAGCAGCACCGCCCGCATCGACAGCACGTCGTCGACGATGTCCGTGGTGGTCGCGCTCTGGGAACCGTAGGTCATGCCGATGGTGTGCAAGCGCACGGGGAAGTCACCGCCGATGACCTCCTCGACCTCGGCGATCCATTCCAGTACCCGTGGTGCCAGAAATGGGGCGGCTTCCCCGTCCTGGGCGCGTTCCGCGCCGGGCAGCATCGCCTGCAGCCCTCGCCAGACCGCTTTCTGCGGATCGTGTTCGCGCGGCATGTAGACCTGGGCCCGGCGTAGCTTCTTCTCCTGCGCCTTGCTGCGACGCCACCCGGTGTGCGGTTCGAAGTCGTGCTTGTCCTGCGGTGTGATGCGATCACCGTTGCAGATCAGCACGCGGGTCACCCGCTCACCGTCGCGGACCAGGCGCAGGCGTCGGCTCTGCCACGTGTAGAGGTCGACCGGGCCCGCCGGACGTCCGGCGGGCGCGTCTTCGTGAGGGCCCAGAGGGTCGCGTTCCCACGGTGGCAGGTCCGACGAGGACCGTTGCAGCACTCCTGCCCGCGAGGGGATCAGATTCAGCAGCAGGGTGTCGCGCAACGTCCGCCCCTCGGGCAGGACACCACCCAGGTAGCCGGCCCACCCGGTGCCGATCGGGTAACCCTTGCCGCTCTTGACCCGGTCGTCACCCATCGCGCCGGACTTGATCCCGGACGGGTCGAAGGCATGGCAGTGCACGACCCAGCGGGCGGCCTCGGCGAACGACAACGACACCTCCCCACCCAGTCGGGTGGTGAAGAACGGGTGACCGTTGGGCATGTCGGCGATCAGCTTGTTCAGCTCCGCCACCTCGCCCTTCTGCGTGCGCAAACCGGCGACCTGGAGGAACGGGGTTCGTTCGTGGAACAGGTCGAACCGCGCGCGATGGCGGTCCAGGTAGGCGCGCACGTCCCGGTGGGGAAGCTCGTCCCGCAGCCACATCTGTTCCCAGTCGTCCAGGTCCCTCGGCCCGTCGACCGCGCCGTGCAGCACGGCCAGCAGCAGCCGCGTCAACGCGAACACCTGGGTCGGCACGTCACCGACCAACCCGGTCAGCGTGTGGGCCCGTTCGAACACCTCGGCCAACGACAACTCGACAGGATGGCCGTCCACCGTACGTGCGGTCAGCCACGGCTGGTCGATCAGGTCGAACGGCCTCGGCTCATCGTTTTTCATGCACCAGTCCCCTGCGAGGGTCGTAAGTCAAGCCGAAGTGCGCTTTGCCGTGCTTGACCACGGCGCGGCGTTCGTCATCGAGGACCAGCACCAACTGCCCGCGCAACAACGGCGATGTCTCGAAGCTGGAGAAGTAGTTCTGCTGCAAGGCATCGATCACGTCGAGGTCGATCCCGGGGTGGCTCATCGCCGGTGGCAGCCTCAGTCCGCACGCCGCGACCACCCGGGCCTGCGCCGGTTCCATCTCCAGATCGGTGGGGATCGGCATCCCGCCGCCGCGTTCGATCCACTCGGGTGTCAGCAGACCTCCGGCGGCATCGCTCCGCACGACCAGGACCTCCAGCGACTCGGCACCGTCACGCACCTGCGCCGCACCGCGAGAGGAGTCGTCGGTGTCACCGATCCCCGCTCGTACCCAACCGACGAGTGACAACCTGGTCGAACCGACCTCGTCCAGCAGGAACGTCCGGGCAGCGGTGACCCGGTCGGCAGCCCGGCGAGCAGCGTCCTCGGCCGCGTCGACCATCGCCGCCCGCCACGAACCGGGGCCCAGGGGTTCGGTGCCGTAGGCGGACTGCACCAGTGGCGCGATGTCGGCGGGAAGCTCCAGCGCGTCGCGGTCGACCAGCAGCGCGGCCGACCGCAACAACAGGTGATCGCCGTAAACGCGCCGTGAGCCGGGCACCGCCCGCACGGGCTCCCCCGCCCAGTCCTCGACACCGACCAGCGCACAGCGCGCCTGCCGCACCGGCACGGGCCGTGTCCGCTGATGTCGGTGCAACCGCCCCAACCGTTGCAGCACGAGGTCCGCCGGTGCCAAGTCCGTGACCATCAGGTCGAAGTCCACGTCCAAGGACTGCTCGACCACCTGGGAGGCGACCACGACGTGCAGACCGGGACGCGCGCCTTCCGGTCCGAACCTGTCGAGCAACCCCTTGTCGATCCGCGCCCGGTCGCAGGCGAGGAACCGCGAGTGGTTGATGGTGACGTTGTCCCTGCCGAACTCGTCCTCCAGTCGTTCGGCGGTCTCCTGCACGCGCGTCACGGTGTTGCGCACGACGACCGCGCAGCCACCCTGGTCCAGGTGGGTGCGCAAGTAGGACACCAACGTGTCCAGGTCATCGGGCAGGCGGTCCAGCGCCACCGCTGTGCCGGTGTCCGGCAGCGGCAGCTCCCGGACCGGCAGGCCGCCGGACGCGGAGATGGACGGGTAACCGAGATCCGGTCGCACCTCGTGGGTGTCGCCGTCGTAAGCGGCGAGCAGTTCGGCCCGTCGTTCGGCGGGCAACGTCGCCGACAGCAGGACCACGGGGACGCCGTACGCGCCGAGCCAGTGCAGGACGCGGTTCAGGTACCGCGACATGTACACGTCGTAGGCGTGCACTTCGTCGATGACCACCACCTTGCCCGCCAAGCCGAGGTGGCGCAGCATCAGGTGGCGGCTCTTCAGACCCGCGAACAGCACTTGGTCGATGGTGCCCACGACGAAGGACGCGAGCACACCCTTCTTCCGACCGCTGAGCCAATAATGCGCCACGGCCGGCGTCTCGTCGTCTTCGCCGGCGGACGCGAACCGCCCCTGACGCATCAGTCCCGCGAACCGGTCGTTCAACGAGGCTTTGCCGTGGGCGAGCGTCACGCTCACCGAGCCGTCGCGGCCGGGCACGGCGCTCAACCACCTGTCCACCCGGTTGAACATGGCGTCGGTGGTCGCCTGCGTGGGCAGTGCGAAGAAAACCCCGTCGGCCCCAAACGCGGCGGCGAGTTCCTCCGCGGCCAACAACGCCGCCTCCGTCTTTCCGGCACCCATCGGAGCCTCGACGATCATCAAACCCGGCTTGGTCATGGCCTCCGCGGTCCGCACAGCCGCCGTCTGCACCGGCCGCGCACCAGCGGCATCACGCTTGAACCTGGAGCGGAAGGCGGAGTCGACATCGGAGCCGACGCGCTGCGGACGCCACCGCGAGGGCAGTCCGAGCTGGTTCCAACCGTCCTCCAGTCGAGCCTCCACGTCGAAGTCCTCGGGCGGCTCGTGCCCCTCCAGCAGTGGGAAGAAGTCGGCGTTGGACGCGATCCAGTCGGCCAGGATGACGATCGAGGTCAGCAACACCTGACCGGGCCTGCTCAACCGCACGTCGCGGTACCGGTCCAGAGGAACACCGGCCGAAGCGCGCTCCAGGAAGTACGCACGAGCCCGTTCCCAGGCACCCTCGCCGATCAGCTCGTGTTCATGGCTGATCTCCTGCAGCGTCAACCTCTCCGGCGGCACACCGTGGTGACTGCCCACGACGCCGGCCAACTGGTCGGCGATCACCGATCGAGGCGAGCCGTAGCGAGAGGCCAGGAAGTCGCGGACCACCACGTGACCCACCAGCTCGTGCCGCACCCGACGTCGTTCGGGATGCGAGAAAAGGCCCTCCCGCACGAACAATCCGGCATCTCGCATCCGATTGGCCAGAACCGGCACCTGAATGGAGAAAGCCCTGGAAGCTTTGCCGACGTCGTGCACTCCGGCAAGCCAACAGGCCAGAAGGCGAACACCTTCGACGCCGTCAGGAAGGTCCCGCGCGATTCGACCGACGACCTGCGGCGACAACCACTCGTCCACCAACCTACCCGCGACGGCGGCAGAGTCGTCGAGGTGCTGCTGCAAGGGCAACCAGTGCGTCAACCGGCCGTGCCGATCATGGACGGACTTCGCCCAGACCAGACGCCAGTCGACCACCATGTGCGAATGCCCCTTCCTGCGAACGGCGGTAAGCCGTGAACCACAGCGGGGACATATTCGAGAGTCCGGCAAGCGTTACTCACCGAGCTCCGAATACACCCGAATGAACCAATCCAGACGTATGCAAGCCGCAAAAGTAGGGCTACGGCGGGCCAATAGCCGGCCTCGGTCCGCCGTAGACCTACTCGACCGCCGGCCTATCCGATCCAGCGGCGCAGCACGTCGACGGTCGCTACGAACGCCAGAACGAACGCGGCGGAACCCGACGCACCGGTGGCACCGACCGCAAGCAGCGGGTTGACCAACTCGCGCACGTCAGCCCAGGTATCAAGGGCGGCACTCATTCCGATGCCGGAGGCGAGCAGCGCCGCGCAGGCCAAGATCGACAGGCGACGAGGCGTCAGGGTCATCGACTGGCTGACCGGTGGATCGTTGGTGGTGCTCGTTAAGATCGCACTCACCTTCTTCTCTGCGCACGTGGAGTTGGAGGTAGTACGGGCTCGAGGTCCAGTCGAGGCCGACCCCCTGCGGCGAGCGGCTGACCGCTCGCCGCAGGGGTTACAGACGGCATCACCGTCCACATCCCCGCTGGAGCAGGGAAGACTGCTAGTTCCAGCCGGTGCGATGTGCTGCGCGTCCCGCTGGATCACCCTGCCTTACGGCCGGATCAAGCACCCTCGACTTGTGGGCGAGGTGTGCCCAGTGAGTGCAGCTTACCGAGCAAGATCACAGGAACCAATCAGCAGGTGGGCTTAATGGTTGAACCTGTGTGATGAGCTACACGTCCCGCCTTTGTTCCTACGACGGCTTGCCTTGCAGTTGGCCCACCAGCCGTAGCTCAGACACGACTGCCAAGCAAGCGGGCCGGGCCGGCCAGTCCTTACTCGGGCGATACCCAGACCTCTCGGTACGGATTGCACGTAATCCGCAAAGACAGTTGAAGATGGTGTAGCGGTCCTTCAGTTAGGCAGTCCGACGGCAGCGGAAGCAGTGAAGCCACACAGGCCACTACGCGAACAAACCGATGCCAGAACACCGAGTCGCCCTGTAAAATGCCTGATCAACAAGTGTCTTCCCCGCGCGAGCGGGGGTGGTCCCCAGCGCCCACAGGTCCCACCCGGACAGTCCCCGTCTTCCCCGCGCGAGCGGGGGTGGTCCTTCGCCGACCGGACCGAGCTGGTGAACGTGTCCGGTCTTCCCCGCGCGAGCGGGGGTGGTCCCCACGTGGTTGCCGGGGCGTCGTGCCGGGGGTCGTCTTCCCCGCGCGAGCGGGGGTGGTCCGTAGGAGTACGGGTCCGTCGCCCAATCGTCGGGGTCTTCCCCGCGCGAGCGGGGGTGGTCCCGGAGTGCGCGCGTGCATGGTCAAGCTCTCCCAGGTCTTCCCCGCGCGAGCGGGGGTGGTCCCAGGCGGGACGTGCTGACGGCGGGAACCGTCGTGTCTTCCCCGCGCGAGCGGGGGTGGTCCCGACACGGGCCAGGCACTGCTGGCCGGATGGAAGTCTTCCCCGCGCGAGCGGGGGTGGTCCGTGCGGCGTCGAGTTCCGCCAGAAGTTCTGGGAGTCTTCCCCGCGCGAGCGGGGGTGGTCCTCACCCGGCCACGACCACTCCGTCGTGCCCACCGTCTTCCCCGCGCGAGCGGGGGTGGTCCCCACGGGGCGTCGGCGACCTGCTCGTCCCACGCGTCTTCCCCGCGCGAGCGGGGGTGGTCCCCACAGCGGCACGGCGGGCCGCGCGACGGGCGGGTCTTCCCCGCGCGAGCGGGGGTGGTCCGGCGAACGAGCTCGTGAGTTGGGTGGCGGGCCGGTCTTCCCCGCGCGAGCGGGGGTGGTCCGGCCGCGCGGTGGCCCGCCTGGTCTGCGATGGCGTCTTCCCCGCGCGAGCGGGGGTGGTCCCTCCCGGGAGTCCGAGCTGAAGGCCGAGCTGCGGTCTTCCCCGCGCGAGCGGGGGTGGTCCGTATCCGAACGAGTGCTGCCACGTCTGACCGGGAGTCTTCCCCGCGCGAGCGGGGGTGGTCCCCCACCCCCGGCCACCGCGCAAGAGTTTTCTAGCGTCTTCCCCGCGCGAGCGGGGGTGGTCCCTCCATTCTGGAGATAGTTCAATTCGGCGAGGTGTCTTCCCCGCGCGAGCGGGGGTGGTCCGGTCCTCGACAAGTACCGGCGGGCGCACGGGGCGTCTTCCCCGCGCGAGCGGGGGTGGTCCGTTGCTCGCGGAGCAGGGACAAGCAGCGGACCAGTCTTCCCCGCGCGAGCGGGGGTGGTCCGTGGGGGCAGCAGAACCACCCGCCGCTGTTCCCGTCTTCCCCGCGCGAGCGGGGGTGGTCCGCCGATTGCCAGACCCCGGCGCGGTGGCTTCAGGTCTTCCCCGCGCGAGCGGGGGTGGTCCCAGCGGCGTGTTCCCCACGCTGCGCCCCGTGCGGTCTTCCCCGCGCGAGCGGGGGTGGTCCCGCGCCCGTTCGCGTGTCGCGGGGGCCCGAGACGTCTTCCCCGCGCGAGCGGGGGTGGTCCCTTCACCACTACTGGACGTTGCGGCGGGTGCTGGCCTTCCCCGCGCGAGCGGGGGTGGTCCGCGTCACGCGAGAGCACCACAGCCGACCAGGGAGTCTTCCCCGCGCGAGCGGGGGTGGTCCACAACCAGCGACGGGTGCTCTGGAGCGCCTGTAGTCTTCCCCACGCGAGCGGGGGTGGTCCGCCACGCCGGCATGTCGCCCTGGTCGACCGCCAGTCTTCCCCGCGCGAGCGGGGGTGGTCCCACCTGCGCCTTCTGGTCCGCGCGGCGCTCCTGGTCGTCCCCGCGCGAGCGGGGGTGGTCCGCAGGGAAATCTGCACCCACTGTCACGATTGCGGTTTTCCCCACGCGGGCGGGGGCGGTTCGCGCTCCGGCTCCATCCCTCGCCGCACCGCTCTGTTTTCCCTGCGCGAGCGGGGGGTGGTCCCACATCGCAGTCCTGGGCGTCTTCGTGGTGGGCGTCTTCCCCGCATGGACAGGGATGATCCGTAGATCGGCCCGTGCACCTCGAACATCGCGCGGTCTTCCCCGCACGGGCGGGGTCCCCGCTCGTCGTCCAGCTTCGCCGCCTGGCCCTGGTCTTCCCTGCACGGGCCGGTGGGTGGCCCTGGCTTCGTCCGTTCGACCGAGCGACTTTCGCGTCTTTCCCGCAGGGGCGGGAATGGTTCGTGGGGTAGCGGTGTTTCCGGGTGACCAACGTGTTCGCGCTGCCACAGCGTCGTGGACGTGCCGGTGCCGATCTCGGTGGTGCCGTGAAGCAGCAGCGTGAGTTGGGTGCCGGGGTCATCAGCCCGGCCAGGCCAATCGGCGGACTCGATCGCGCTGTCCGCCAGAACGAGTCGGGTTTCAGGGCGAGCACGGCCAAGCCGATGGGCACGTTGAGCCAGAACACCCAACGCCATGGCAACGTCTCGCACACTTGGAGGCCGAGGACCGGTCTGAGGCTGGTCACCGCGCCCAAGGCGCTGAACAGTCGGCCGAGTTGGCCAGGGCGGGCGACCAGAGCCAGGACGGCCTGCACCCTCGCGCCGGCCAGCCCTGGATGACGCGGGCGGCGATCGGTACCGGGATTGATCCGGCCAGTGCGCACAGCGGAGCCCGCCACGAGCTGCCGGACCCGACCATGGCCAGCGCTAGCCATGCCGAAGCGGGCAGCGACTCGGTCAGGGTGAGCAGGTGGCCGGGAGTGCCCATGCACCACTGGGAGCGTCGAGTCGAAGTCGTCGTAGCCGCACGAGAAGTCGAGGTGGACGACCCGGCTTCCCCAACGGATGACAGGTGACCGCGAAACACCTCTCGCGATCACCATGCGTCGCGATAAGCATTGATTCCCACTCACCAGTGAATCTCGCGAGAAAACAGTGTTCCCGCTCGCACCCCGACGCGAGAGGTGATAGCCTCGCTCAGAGTGAACACATGGTAAACAAGTGTCGGGCACGTTCAGCGCCGAAGACGCCCCTTTAAACAATTAACAACATTGGCGCGTCCCTCTGTTAAACCCGGGTTCTATTCTTTGAAAAGGTGGAGGCCTGTGCCCTGTGACCGACGCGCGGAAAATCTGGAAAACTTCCTCGGTGCATCCCGAATGACGCGGGCACGGCTGGAGCAGGAGATCCACGACGCCGCCGGGGCAGAATGCGCCGCCTTTGTCGCGGGCTCCATCACGGAGGGGTACTCGAACGCCTACAGCGATCTCGACGTCCACGTTGTCCGCGACGCCGCCGCCACCTCACTACCCCTGATGGTGCATGTGGACTCCTGTCGGATCGATTTGGCGTTCCACACCCGGGAGAACACCGAGAAGGCTCTGCGCACGGCGGCGAAGGCTCCGGTGGCGGGTGCGGGTGAACTCACCCGGAAGATGTGGGAGCACAAGCGCAAAGCGGTCAGCGCGGCGTCCCGGCTGACGTGCTCGGTGCCGCTCTACGGCCAGGGCACACCGTGGGACGTCCGGTTGCCGGCCGAGGTGGTGCGCGACGGCGCGGCGGACTGGTGGCGGGCCGAGGCGCGCCGCCGACTGGTCGCCGCCCGTCTGCTCGCCACGAGATTCCCCCGAGTGGCCGCCCGGCGCTTCCACGAGGCGCACTCCGCATTCCTGGAAGTGCTGGCGACTCGGTGCGGAGAAGACTACTTCGGCTTCAAGTGGTTGCCGGAGAAGCTGAAACGACTCGGCTGGACGGACGACCTCGCTGCCTTTCGCGACGCTCTGCGGCAGTCCACGAAACCTGTTCCGGATTTCGACTGGTTCGAGCGCCGGATCGAGCCGCTCATCGCGCGCGACCAGGCGGATGAGAAGTACTCGGCCGTGTTCTCACTCGCTCCCGGCGTGAGCCTGACGAGGTTGGCCGGGCAGAGCCTCCTGAGCCGCTGGAACATGCGTGCCGCAGGGCTGTCTTCCGCGTTGTCCGGCCTGGTCCAGGAGGCCGTGGGGCGCGAGGACGGAATCCTCCACACCCACCACGACTGGCGGGACCGGGATGTCCCCGACGGCGTCGTCGAACTGTTCTCGGCGGATTTCCTCTGGCTCGGCGTGGGGATGCGTGAACACCGTGGACGTTGACTTGCACGCGGACTTGCGGAGAGAGGTCGCGTTCCGCGCGTTGGGTGCCGCCCGCGTTCTGCTGACGGTGGACTCGCTGCTGGACGACGTGCGCGGTGCGGCGGGGGCGGGGCAGGTCGAGGTGGCCGTCGACCAGGCCTGCGTCGTGATCGCGAAGCTGGCCGGCATCGCCGTGATGCGCACCGGCGGGGAGATCGACGACGCCGGCGACTACCTGGCCTTCGACCCGTACTCCGCGTTGCCGCCCGACGACGCCGAGAGGGTCACCGAGCTGTTCTCGCTCGCGGTCCGGGTGCTCGACGGCACCTCGGCACCCGACGAGCTGACGGACGCGCTCACCGC
This sequence comes from Actinosynnema sp. NPDC023587, assembly GCF_040640215.1. Taxonomy (NCBI): domain Bacteria; kingdom Bacillati; phylum Actinomycetota; class Actinomycetes; order Pseudonocardiales; family Pseudonocardiaceae; genus Actinosynnema; species Actinosynnema sp. NPDC023587. The sequence goes on from NZ_JBFABG010000008.1 coordinate 238,650, forward strand.
GTTCGCCACCGACCTGACCACCCGGATGGGCTACGAGCGGCTCCCGGAGCTGCGCCGGGCAGAGGGCCTGTTCCCGGCCCTGCGGCTCGCCAGGGAGTGGCTGCCGGTGGTGGACCTCCTCGGCTTGCCCGACCTCCTGCCGACGGCGTGGACGAGGGAGGTCCGGTGACAGCCGACCGGGAGCCGCCGGAGAACTCCCCCACCGCCTGGTCGGGTCCGCTGCCCGTGCTCGGCGACCTGGTGGAGGCCCTGGTGGAGGCGGTCGACCCCCGGCTGCCGGTCCGGTCCCTCGCGGCGGACCGGCACGACCTGGGGCCACGGGGCCGCGCGATGCCCTGGGAGTCGCGGCTGGAGGCGGTCGACCTGCTCCACGACGTCCTCGGCGACCTGCCCGACCCCGCTCCGGGCCACGCGCTGCGGGGCGGTGTCGCCGAGCTGACCGAACGGACCTGGCAGGCGTTGCGCGCCGCCGCCGCGCGGCGGCGCTGGGACGTGGCATTCGTGCACCCCGGCTACCAACCCGTTTCCCCGGGTGCCTACGAGACGTCGGGGCTCGGGGGCAACGAGACCTCGTTGGTCGTGTTGGCCGAGGCCATGGCTGCCGCCGGCCATCAGGTGACCGTCTACGCGGAGTGCGACCCGCAGGACCACCTGGGTGTCCGGTGGCGTGCGCGGGGTGCCTTCTCGCCGGAGACACCGCGCGACGCCGTCGTGTTCTGGGTGACTCCGGACCGTTCGTCGCTGCGGGTCAACGCCGAGGTGCGGGCGGTGCGGCTGGGCGGTCGGCGTCCCCCGGCCGGTCTGGCGGAGGCGATACGCTGTGGCGCGCTCAACCTCGTGCTCGGCGTATCGCGCCACCAGAGGGATCTGCTGGTCTCCCGGCACGGTGTCGTCGGCGACCACCCGTGGCTGTTGTCGTCCAACGGTGTCCGGCTGGCGGACTACGCGGTCCCGGTCGAGCGCGAGCCCGGCAAGTGCCTCTACTCGGCCGCGCCGTACCGGGGACTCGACCGGCTGCTCGACCTCTGGCCGCGAATCCGTGCCGAGGTGCCGCACGCCGAGTTGTACGTCACCGGGGGCTACCAGTTGTGGGGTGTGTCGCCGGAATCGTCAGCGGACCGCGTCACGACGCTGGTGGGCCGGATGCTGGCCGAACCGGGCGTGCGCTACCTGGGCGCGGTGCCCAAGCGGGATCTGCGGGCGCACCAGTTGTCCGCCCAGCTCTACCTGTACCCGACGCACTACGAGGAGATGGAGTGCGTGGCGTGCGTCGAGGCGGGCGCGGCCGGTGCGATCCCGGTGACGTCGCGCCTGGGTGCCCTTCCGGAACGGGTGGCGCACGGTGTCAGCGGCGTCTTGGTGGACGGGCACCCGGATTCGCCCGGGTACCAGGACGTGTTCGTGGCGGAGGCCGTGGCCCTGCTCCGCGACGACGACCGTCGGCAGCGGATGGCGGGCGCGGCCCGGGAACACGCCGCGCGCTACAGCGCCGACACGACCGCCGCCGAGTGGCTCGGCGGTTTCGAGTACGTCCGACGCCGCCGCTCGTTCACCGACGTCTCTCTGGCGAGATGGGGTAGGCAACCTTGATGGACCGCATCGCCGACCGCTTGTTCGTGTCCGACTTCGAGACCGGTGCCGCGCCTCCCCGTCCGGGTTTCGCGGTGCTCAACGCCTCGCGCGGAGTCCACGCCACACCGGTGGGCGCCGCCGACTACCGGCACCTGCCGCTGCTCTACATCGACGACCCGGGCTGGTGGTCCACTTTGGACGCCGGCGCGACCTGGATCGAGTTCTGGCGCGACGATCGCGGGCTGGACGTGTTGGTGCACTGCCGCGCCGGTCTCGACCGCTCGGTGGCCTACGTCGTCGCCTACCTGGTGCGGCAGGGCATGGAGGTGGACGAGGCGCTGGCGACCGTCAGGGCGGCGCGGGCGGTCGACGTCCGGGTTCCCGACCCGGACCTGGTGCGCGGGCTGCGTGCCTGGGCGGTCGCACGGGCACGTGCCGCTCTTCCCGCTCCGGGGAAGGCGGTACCCGGCGTGATGGTGGTCGGCACCACGGCGAGCATCGGGAAGAGCTTCCTCACCACCGCCCTGGCCAGGCACCTGTCCGACACCGGCCTGCGGGTGGGCGTGTTCAAGACCCTCGTGACCGCCGAGCGCCCGGCCCCGCACGACGCCGTGAACGGTGAACCGCCCGAGGGTGTCGTCGTGGCCGCGCTGGCGGCGCGCCGGCCGCCCCACCCCTCGATGAGCCCGGTCGTGCTCCACCCGGCGCAGTCCCACGTGGACGCGGACAACTTCGCCTACGGTCACCGCTTCACGTTGCTGGTGGACGGCGCGGTGTTCGGCGAGGACCTCACGTGGGCAGACCTCGTCGCCCACCGCGCGACGCTCGAAGACGTGCTGGTGCGCCGCTACCGCGAAATCGCCCTCGACAGCGACATCGTGGTCGTCGAGGGGGCCGGAGCGCTGGTCGAACCGCACAACCCGCTGTCGGCGCTGTTCAACCTGCGCTTCGCCGAGCGGGTGGACGCCAGGACGCTCGTGGTCGGCGACGTCTACCGCGGCGGCGGGGCTGCGGCGGTGGCGGGCAGCCTGGCGATGGTCTCCCCGGCGCACCGCGCCACCGTGCTCGGCACCGTGCTGAACCGGGCCGGCTACGGCTCCGAGTCGGAGTACGCCCGCGACTGCGGCGTGGCGCTGTCCCACGTGACGGGCACCCGCTTCCTCGGGGCGGTCTCGCTGCTGGACGGTGTCGGCCGCATCGCGCTGCACGAAGACCCCGCCGGCAAGGCGGTCACCTGGGACTCCGTGCTGCCCCTGCTGCCCGCGCACGTGCTCGACCAGCTCTCGCTCGACCTGAGGTCCGAGCTGTCCCCGTCGGAACTGTCCACCGCACAGTGATGGAGCCACCTGTGAGCAAGGTCGCGGTATGCCTGTTGGCGCACAACGAGTCCGAAGACGTCGTGCTGCGCAGCGTCGAGGCGGTGCGGCGCTGCGAGGGCGTGACGGTGGACGAGCTGGTGCTGATCGCCAACGGTCCCGCCGCGTCCGCGCTACCGGGCCTGGTACGGCGCTTCCCCGAGCTGAGGGCCGTGCGCATCGACGAGAACCTCGGCATCGCCGTCTCCCGGAACCTCGCGCTCGACGTCACGCGATCGCCGCTGGTGTTCTTCGTGGACGCGCACATGGTGCTCGCCCGGGACGCGCTCGCCATCGCCTGCGCCGAGCTCGAAGCCGGCGCTTGCGCGGTGTTCGGCACCTACCGGACCCGGGGCCGCGACGGGCAACTGACCCACCGCGACCTGCTCTACAGCGCGTTCGCCGGCAAACGGGACCGCCGGGAGCCGCTGGTCGTCTCCCACGACCGGTTCGTCGGCATGACCGGAGGGATCTGCGGAGTGTCTCGGCAGCACCTGGACGGGCTGCGATTCGACACCGAGTTCGCGCTGACCTCCATGGAGGACATCCACTTCCAGCTCCGACTGCTGCGCCGAGGCTCGCCGGTCGTGTACCTGCCCGGTATGGTCGCCGATCACCTGCACCCCTCGTCGCTGCGCGGTCTCGCCCGCAAACGGCTCAAGGACGCCAGGGCGTACGCGCTCCTGCGTCGCCGTGGTGCCAAGCAGGACCTGGTGCTGCCGCGTTCGCGCTACCTGTTCCCCGCACCCCTCGTTCCGCTGGCCGCGCTGCTGTGCGCGGTGACCAGAGGGGCACTGCGGCGCGTGGTGCTGGCGGCACTCGGGGTGAGCCTCGGCAGGGAGGTGCTGCCGCTGGTCCGGGCGGGTGGGCTGTGCCGGTCGCTGCCGATGGCCCTGCTCGACCGGGTGCTGTGGCAGTGCGGCACCCTGGCCGCCGTGTCACCGCTGGGTGCCGTGCTGCGGCCCCCGGCGCGGACGCTGCCCGCGACCGCCACGGTGTCCGAGGCCGATCCCGAGTCGGAGCGGTTCGTCCCCCTCGGCCTCCTGGTGCGCGACGACCAGCGGCACGACTACGTCCACCTGCTCGAACCCGTGAGGTCGGACCGGCTTCCCCTGACCGTCGTCGCCGCGCCGGCACCCCGTGTCGAGCGGGTGCCGTGATGGTCCTGCGCGTCCTGGTCGACGGTCCCGACTTCGCCGGCAAGTCCACCGTCTGCGCCGAGCTGGTGAGCGCGCTGCGCGACGACGGGTTGGCGGTGCTGCACACGATCGGTGCCGCGCACCCGTGGTTGGCCGGCACCGTCGGCGCGGTGCACCGGGCCGACTTCCTCAGGCCGGGTCTGCGCGGTGCCTTCTACCTGGTGTGCCCCGCGCTGGAGCGGTTGGCGACGCCGGGGCTGCGCCGTGCGGAACGGGGGCACCAGGTGCACCTGGTCGAGGGTGGGTACGACCGGGTCGCGGCCTTCCACCTCGCCCGAGGGCAACGCCTCCGCGCGCGGTGGGCGCGCCGGCTGGCCTGGCCGCCCGCCGATCTCGCGGTGTTCCTCGACGCCGACGACGAGGTGCGTGCCGCCCGCTACCGGGCCTCCGGGCAGGGCGACCAGCGGGACGGGGCCCGGTTCGACGGTTCCGCCCGCGCCCGGCACCGGGCTCACTGCGCCGCGTTCCGGGAGCTGGCGTCGGCCGGCGGGTACGTCCGGGTGGATTCCTCCGACGAGTCCCCGCAGCAGACCGTCCAGCGTTTCCGGAGCCTGGTCCACGAGAAGTTGCGGGACGGCGAGAAGGTGGCCACGAGCGGTGGCGCGCGTCCGAGCGTGCTGATCGAGGGCCACGACCTGTCCGGCAAGTCGACGACGGTGCGGCTCCTCGCCGAGCGGTGGCGGGGCGGGGCGGTGACGGTGCGCAAGGGCCCGTTGGTCCCGCTTCCGTTCTGGCGCTGGGTCGAGGCGGAGATGGGGCGGTCGCAGCCGCGCGAAACCCTGCTCGGCCTCTGCTTCGCCGTGCAGACCGTCGCCGACGGCCTGCGCGTGCGCACCTCCGCCCGTCGCCCGCTGGTCCAGGAGTCGTCGATCCTGCGAGCCGTCGCGCACAACTACGCGCGGCGCAAGTGGCTGACCTACGGCCTCCTCCGGGCGGCCTCCTCGGTCGGACCGCGGTTCGACCACCTCGCCGTCCTCATGGTCGCCGACCCGGAGGAGATCACCCGACGCGCGCACCGCCGCGACGCGCTCCGGTTCACCGACAGGCTGTTCGTGGAGGACGCCGAGTACCGCCGCCGCTGGTGCGCGGAAGCCCTGCGCCAGGCAGCGCGGTCCGCGCGGGTTTCGGTGGTGCTCCGCGACACCGGGGCCTGGCCGCTCGCCGAACTGGCCGCCGGCATCGTGGCCCAGGTGGGCGGTGGTCCCGATGCGACTGGATGACCTCGTGACCCTCCTGCCCGAGGACGGCGTCACCCCGCCGGAGGGCTGGCGCGGGGGACACCCCGTCGAGGGTGCCTACCGCCTGGTCGCGGCTGCTGAACAGACCCTGGCCGACGTGCTCACCACCGGCCGGGACGGCTGCGACGGCGAGGTGCTGCGCGCCGTGCGCGAGGCCGCTGTCACGCTCGCCGGCCACGTGCTCGACCTCGCCGGCGGGCAGCGGGCCGTGGACTCCCGGTGCGCGCGGGACGTCGTGGCCGCCCGAGAGGCCATGTGCCGGGCACGGGACCTGGTGCACCGCCGGCGCGCCGGCACCGCGCGCGTCGTCGGCGAAGATTCCTGGTTCAGCGGTGCCGAGGAACTGGTCAAGTCCCCGGAGTGCCTCACCAGCACGCCGACCGACCTGCTCGGCTACGCCACCGCCGCGACGACGGCGGCCACGACGACGGCCGCGCACCTGGTGATCGGGTTGCGGGGCTCCGGGAGCTACCTCGCGCCGTTGTGGACCGCCGCGTTCCGGCGTCACCGGCACGACACCACCTACCTGACCGCGCGGCCCCGCCGCCGCTACACCGAGGTCTCCACCCTCAGCGCCGAGGACCTCGGCATCACCCCCGAGGAGAGGGAGCGGGTGGCCCGCCGGATCGGCTCCGCGAACACCGACGTCCCGGTGCTGCTGATCGACGACGCGGTCAGCAGCGGCGGAACCCTCGCACCCGTGCTGGCCTGGTTGCGCGCGCTCGGCGCGACACCGATCACCGTGTCGCTGCTGCGCGACATCCACCTGGACCGGCTCTCCCCCGCCGTGCACCTCGACGGCGTCCACGTGCACGTCCACGGTCACGGTGGGGTGGTCACCCCGCCGCCGACCGGCGGAGCCGACCCGGCGTCGCTGTTCGGTCGCCTGCTCGACGAGCTGCCGGGCCTGCGCGGCACGACCGTGCACCGGGCCGTGCCGATGCCGCCCGGTTACTGGACCCGTTACGCCGCCGCCCACAGCACCCTCGACCCGGACAGCCTGCACGCCGTCGACCACCGACCGCGCAAGCACCGGTTCGTCCTGGACGCGACCCGCGACGGCCGGCCCTCGCGCCTGGTCGCCAAGTTCGTCGGCCTGTGGCCGTTCGACCTGGAGGAGACCCGGCGGTGGCACCGCTTCGACGTGCTCACCCCGCACTGCCACGGCACCGCCGGCGGCTACCTGTTCTACGACTGGGTCGACGGCCAGGTCGCCGACACCGGCACCGGAGCCGACGGCCTGGAGGACGACCTCGTCGAGCGGTTGGCCGACTACTGCGCCACCGCGCTGCGCCATGACAGCGGCGGCCTGCTGGCGGGCGCGCAGGTGCTGCGTCGGATCGAACGCGCCGTGCGGACCCTGGCCGCCGCGAACTGGCTGGACGACGACGGCGCGGCGGCGCTGGTCTCCGCCGCGCGGCGGCAGGAGCAGCACGTCGGGCGGCTCGTCCAACTGCCCCGAAACCAGGGGGCGTGGCACTTCGTGCGGACGCCGGAGCGCTGGTTCCGGCTGCACGCGGACGCCAGCCACTGGGAACGCAGGCTCGACGTGGCCGAGGAGATCGCCGCGGTCGGCACCGAGCTCGCCCTGCCGCACGAGGCGATCCGTGCCGTCTGTGCCCGGTACGGCGACCTGGGCGGCGACCGCACGGCGTGGGAGCGGGTGCGGTGGGCGGTGCCCCAACACCTCGCCAGGGTGGTCGCCGAGTTCGCCGAGCACGACCGTGCGGTCGCCCGCGTACCACGGCGCTACCGCAGGGCACCGGGCCAGGAGGCCGCGCGGTACCGGCTCAGGCACGATCGGCTGCGGGACTGCCTGCACGACTGGGTACCACGACTGCTCGAAAGCCCGGGACGGGAAGGAGACGGATGAGCCACCGCGTCACCTTCGGCGACGGCGAGTACCGGTTGACCTGGGTTCCCGGGGAGGTGCCGCCGCGCGACCACCCCGTGGTCCAGGCGTCGGCCGTGTGCTTCACCGGTCACCGCCAGGTCGTGCTGATCTCCACGGACGCGAGTTCGTGGGGGTTGCCGGGCGGACACCTCGAACCGGGTGAGACGCCGGAGGTGGCGATGTGCCGGGAGGTCTGGGAGGAAGCCACCGCCGAAGTCCTGCACGCGGTCTACCTGGGTGCCTCCCACGTGCACCGGCTGGACGCGGACGAGCCAGACTTCTACCAGACCCGCTTCTGGGCGCACGTCCGGCTGCGGGAGTTCCGCCCCAGCCGGGAGGCCCGCCACCGGCGGGTGTTCGACGTGGACGAGCTGGAGCGGCGGTTGAACTGGACGACCCGGGACGTCGCCGCCCGCCTGGCCGAGGCGGCGCGGGGCGCGGACGGCGATTACGACTACGAGGGGGGACGATGGACCAACCGACGGCCTGCCTGGACATCCGGGCCGTATCCAAGGACTACGGATCGGTGATCGCCCTCCGGGACGTCACCCTGACCGTGTCCCGGGGGGAGATCGTCGGCCTCCTCGGTGCCAACGGTGCCGGCAAGAGCACCCTCATCGGCATCGTCGCGGGCCTGCTGCGCCCCGACCGCGGCGAAGCCCTGGTCGAGGGTTTCGCGCCGAGCGCGCACTCCAGCCGGGCGCACCACGTCGGGCTGGTCCCGCAGGACGTCGGCGTGTACGAGACGGTGACCGTCGGGGAGCACCTGCGCCTGTTCGGCCGGCTGTACGGCGCGAAGGGCGAGCGGCTGACCGGCGCGATGCGCTGGGCGGCCGGGACGATGGGGCTCACCGGGCTGCTGGACCGGCGGGCGGCGCAGCTCAGCGGGGGGCAGCGCCGCCGGCTGCACGTCGCCTGCGCGCTGGTCGGCAGGCCGAGGGTGCTGCTGCTGGACGAGCCGACCGCGAACTGCGACGTCGAGTCCCGCGCGGCCATCCTGTCCGCCGTCGGCGCGCTGGCGGAACTCGGGATCTGCGTCATCTACACCACGCACGTGCTGTCCGAGCTGGACGAGCTGGCACCGCGCCTGGTGGTGCTGCGATCCGGGCGGATCGTCGCCGACCAGTCCCTCGCGCAGTGGCGCGACATGCTCGGCAGCGCGGTCGTGCTCACCTTCACCGGCGCGCCGCCCGAAGCGGCCCTGGCCATGGGCACGCCGGTGGACGGTCATTCGGTCCGGATTCCCTGCCAGGACCCCGGAGCGGACCTGGTCCGGTTGTTGGACCAGCTCGGCCACCGGCGACACGCGTTGCGCTCCGTGCAGGTGTCCAGGCCCACGGTCGAGCACGCCTACCGCGCGCTGTCGACGACGCCGGCGGGTACGCCGTGACGGCGGCGAGCAGGCAGCGGGTGGCGGCGCTGCTGGCGTTGGAACTGACGCTGCTGCGCCGCAACCGCAGTGTCTACATCGTCCTCGTCGTCGCCCCGCTGCTGCTGGCGATCTTCCTGGGGCCGCTGCTGCGACTCGCGCTGGCGCAGGAGGGCTACGCCAGCGCCACCGGTGCCGAGCAGGTCATCCCCGGTCTGGTGGTGATGTTCGCCTTCTTCGTCGTCGGCAACGTGGCGTTCGTGTTCTTCCGGGAGTACGGCTGGAAGACCTGGGACCGGCTGCGGGCCTCGCCGCTGACCACCGGGGAGATCGTGGTGGCCAAGCTGGTGCCGATGCTGGTGCTGGCCCTCGGCCAGCAGGCGGCCCTGTTCGCCGCGGGGGCGGCGTTCTTCGGCCTGCCGCTGCGCTGGGCCCAGGTGCCGCTGCTGGCCGCGATCGCCGTGTCGCTGACGCTGTTCCTGGTCGGCTTCGGCCTGCTGACGGTGGTGCTGGCGACCAACCTGCGCCAGGTCGGCGTGGTGGAGAACGTCGGAGCGATGCTGTTCGCCGGGTTGGGGGGTGCCCTCACCCCCGTCGCGCTGCTCCCGGGGTGGGCGCAGTCGTTGGCACCCGGCACGCCCACCTACTGGGCTTTGCGCGCCTACCGCGCCGTCCTGCTCCCCGATCGGCCGGACCTCGGCACGGTCGCGCTGTCGACCGGGGCGCTCTGCCTCGCCGCGACCGTGCTGTTCCTGATCGCGGTGACGCGTTTCGACGTCGGCCGCAAGAAAGTGATGTGGGTGTGATCACCGACCCTCCCGACCTCCCGGACGACGGTGCCGCGCGCGGGAACGGCCCGGTGCCGCCGGTGTCCACCTTCGCGCAGAGGCCCACCTCCCCGATGTCCTCGGCACCGCGCCCGATCCAGGTGGACCTGTTGCGCCGCAACGGCCCGCTGTGGTTTGCCCACCACCTGCTCGCCGTGACGGCGCAGGCGGTGGCCGCCCGCAACCTGGCCAGGAGCCGGGCGCTCGAAGAGCGTTACGGGCTGCCCGGCACGAACACCGTGCGCGTCAACCGGACCGTGTGGCAGCGCTGGGACTGGTCGAACGGCGGTCGGGAGTGGACCCCCTCCACCGAGTGGCAGACCGCTCTGGTCGAGGAGTTCGTGCTGGCCCACCCCGAGTCCGCCGGCACCGTGCTGGAGGTCGGACCGGGTGGCGGGCGGTGGACGGTGCCGCTGGCCGGACGGGCCCGTGACGTGGTGCTGGTCGACATCGCCCCGGCGGTGCTGGAGCACTGCTGGCGGCTGCTCGGCAGCGCCGTGCGGGCCGAGTACGTGCTGACCGACGGGCGCTCGCTGCCCGGCGTGCCCGACAGGACCGTCGACTTCGTGTTCTCCTTCGACTGCTTCGTCCACGTCGCACCCGCCGACTTCGCCGCCTACGCCGCCGAGTTCGCGCGGGTGGTGCGCGACGGCGGCGTGCTCGTGCTGCACCACCCCGACCGCCGCACCGGCCGGGGGTGGCGCAGCGCGCTGACCACCGAGCACGTGCGCAGCGCGCTCACCGCCCAGGGGTTCGCCGTGCTGCGGGTGTGCGACCGCTGGGGATCGCACGGCCAGTTCGGCGTCGACGGGTACCGCGACGCCATCACCGTCGCGCGCAAAAAGCCGGTCGGGAGGACCGAGACCGATGGGTGACCCCCTCTTCCCACGCCACTCGGTGTGGCCCGCCGTCGACCACCTGATCGACGCCGACACGCTCGCGGTGGTGGAACGGGACGCGGCGGCGGCCGACGTCCGAGGTGCCGTCGCCGACGAGGTGATGCGGGCGATCAAGGACACCGGGTACTGCGGCCTGCCGATCCCCGCGGCCTTCGGCGGCTCGGCGGCGTCCCTGGTCGAGTGCTGCGCGGTGCAGCGGGCACTGGGCCGGGTCAACCCGGGGTTGGCGGTCGCGTTGAACATGCACCTGTTCTCGGTCGGTGTGCTCGTGGAGCACTGGCGCGCGCGGCAGGACGAGAGCTGGCTGCTGATGGAGGCCGTCGCCACCCAGCGGCGGCTGGTCGCCAACGCCTTCGCGGAGCCCGCCCTCGCCGGTGCCCTCAGCCGGTCGACCTGCGTCGCGGTGCGCGGCGACACCACGTGGACGATCAGCGGGACCAAGACGCCGTGTTCCCTGGCCCGGCGCGCGGACCTGGTGTGCTTCCAGGCCGAGGTGGACGGTTCCGACGGCGAGCTGGTGCTCTGCCTGGTCCCGCTGGACGCCGAAGGCGTGCGGGCGCACGCGAGCTGGGACGCGCTGGGCATGCGCTGCTCGGAGTCCGACACCCTGGTGTTCGAGGAGTGCCGGGTGCCGGACCAATTGGTCTTCCACCGGGGGCGTCAAGCCGCCGACGGAGCCGGCACCGGTCCGCTGACGGCGGGGCTGGTCTGGTTCTGCCTCACCATCGCGGCGGTCTACCTCGGGCTGGCCGAACGCGCGCTGGGCGAGACGGCGGCGGGGTTGCACCAGGCGAAGGTCCGCCCCCTCGGTGCCGGTCGGCACGAGCTGACCTCCTACCAGGCCGAATTCGGTGCGCTGGTGTCCCGTCTGGCTGTGCTCGACGCGGCGTGCGAGTCCGCCGCACGGGTGGCGACCACCGGTCCGGGCGGTGCCGCAGCCGCCCTCGACCTCGCACTGGCGGTCAAGCACGAGGTGTGCCAGGGCACCCACGAGATCGTCAACGCGGCCTGCGGTCTCACCGGTGCGGGTGCCTACCGGAACGACTCGCCGATGTCGAGGCTGCTGCGCGACTCCGTGGCCGCCCGCTTCCACCCGCCGACCAGGCAGGCCACCACCCAGATCCTCGGCAGGCGGGCCCTCGGCCTGCCCGCGCCGCTGGAGCTCTTCGAGGTTCCCGCCGACCACGACCGGCTGCTCGACCGCATCAACGGCCACCACCCCGCGCGGGTGACGTCATGACCGACGACGTGGTGGCCGAGCTGGGCCGCTACCAGTCACGCGCTTGGCCGCTGCTGTTCCGGCTGGCGGGTCTGGTCGACGTGGAAGCCCACGCGGACGGTAGCTGGGTCGTCGGTGAATCCGGCCGCAGGTACCTGGACCTGGGCTCGTTCTCGGTCTTCCTGTTCGGCCACCGTCACCCGAAGGTGGTCGACGCGGTCCGACGACAGCTCGAACTGCTGCCCGTCTCCAGCCGCGCCCTGCCGACCCGCGGTGGTGCTGCGGCGGGGCGCGCGCTCGCGTCGCTGTTCCCCTTCGAGGTCAAGGTGCAGTTCCTCAACTCCGGCGCGGAGGCCGTCGAGGCCGCGATCCGACTGGCCAGGGCGGGCACCACGGGACCGGCGCGCCCGCTGGCCGCCGTGGCGGACGGGTACCACGGGCGCACCAGCGCCGCCTCGGCGCTGTCGGGCCTGGACGGCCCGCACGTCGAGCACGTGGTCCGGCTGCCCCGCGAGGACCGCGACCAGGCAGTCGACCTCATCGAGCGGACCGGACCGGCGGCGGTGTTCGTCGAGGCGGTCCAGGGCGAGGGCGGCGCGCGGCCCTTGTCCGACGACTACCTCGTCGCGATCCGGGCCGCCTGCGACACCACCGGGGCACTGCTCGTCTGCGACGAGATCCAGTGCGGGCTCGGCCGCTGCGGCACGACGTGGGCCTACGAGACGTCCGGCATCCGCCCGGACGTCGTGCTGGTCGGGAAGGCCCTGGGTGGCGGCGTCGTTCCGGTGACCGCGCTCGTGGCGACCGGTGCCGCCTTCGCGCCGCTGGACCGGGACCCGTTCCTGTGCACCTCGACGTTCGCGGGGAACCCGCTCGCCGCCGCCGCCGTGACGGCCACGGTCGCGTTGCTCGACGAGGAGGCCGTCGCCGACCGCTGCCGCGCCACCGGGCGGGCGCTGGAGCAGGTGCTGGCCCGGCTGCACGCGGACTTCGGCGCGGCGGTGACCGGGCACGACGGTCGCGGGTTGCTGCGGAGCCTCACCTTCGCCCGTCCCGACCTGGCGGGCGAGTTCCTGCACGCGGTGCTGGCGCGCGGGGTCCTCGTCACCCCGTGCCTGCGCGCGCCGCGCACCGTGCGCGTGACCCCGAGCGCGTTCCTCACCGCGGACGAGCTGGCGACCGCCGAACAGGCACTGCGCGCGGCTGCCGCCGTCGCCCGGTCCGTCATCGACAACGAGTCCGTACGTTCCTAGCGAAAGGGGCGCGACATGCCTTTGGTACTGGTGGAAGAGCTCATCGCCTCGCCCGTCGACCAGGTGTGGGACGTGATCGTCGACGTGGAGTCCTACCCCCGGATCATGGAGCCGGTGCGCAAGGTGGAGGTGCTCTCGCGCGCGGACGAGGAGGTCACCACCGAATGGGAGGTGGAGCTCAAGGGCAGCGTGCTCAAGTGGGTCGAGCGCGAGGTGCACGACCGCGAGAGCTGGCACATCTCCTACGAACAGGTCAGCGGCGACCTGGAGCAGTTCGGCGGCTACTGGCACCTGACAACGGTCGACGACGGCCACACCCGCGCGGTGCTCTGCGTGGAGTTCGAGATCGGGATACCCATGCTGAAGGACATGCTCGACCCGGTGGCCAGCCGCGCGTTGGAGCAGAACTCCCGTCTCATGCTGCGGTCCATCGGAGACATCGCGGCCACCCCCGTCGCGGTGGCCGGACGGGACGAATGACCGCGGTCCGCGCCATGCTGACCGGCGCGACCGGCATCATCGGTTGGGAGACCGGGGAAGTGCTCCGCCGGCGCGGAATCCGCACCACCGCCGTCTCGCGCCGGGGCCGGCCGGACCACGGCGTGCTGGCGTGGCACATCGGCAGCGCACCGGCACCGGCCGACGTGGTGGCGGCGGGCCCGTTCGACGTCGTCATCCACGTCGCGGGCGCGACCCGCTGGACCATGACCCCGGCGGAGGCGTTCGCCGCCAACGTCGCGCCGCTGCTCGGCCTGCACGCGCTCACCGGCCGTGACACCCACCTCGTCCTGGTGTCCACCGTCCGCGCCAGGGGCCTGGAGTCGCCGGAGCGCGGGCTCGCCGACTACAACAACGCCTACGAGTGGTCCAAGTCGATCGCCGAGATCGTCGCGCACTCCCTGTTCGACAGGGTCAGCGTGGTGCGCGCGTCGCTGGTGATCGGTCGCGGCGACGACGGGCACGCCGCCAAGTTCACCGGCGTGTACGACCTCGTGCGAGCGGTGTGCCGCGGTACGGCACCCGCCTTGGTCGCCGAGCCCTCGGCCCTGTTCGACGTGGTCCCGGTCGACGCGGTGGCCACGGCGCTGGTCGACGCCGCGTCGGTGGACGGGCCCGCCGCCACGGCCGTCGTCGCCCTGGGCGGCTACGCGCCGACCACCCTCCAGGCGTGGCGGCAGATCATCGGCGCGATCAACGAATGGCGTGACCAGCGCGGCCTGCCCGGCATCCAGATGCCCCCGATAGTGCCGGTCGACCAGTGGTACCGGGCGTTCCTCCCGCTGGCGATCGAGCACCTGTCGGCGAGCCAGCGGCGAGTCGTGGAGCTCCTGTCGGTCTTCGACGCCTACACCAGCTCCACCGACCCGATCGACAGCACGGTGGAGATCACCGACGTGCTGCCCGCGCTCGCCAGAGCCGTCACCTACTGGGCGGACCGCCATCCCGCCGTCGCCGCCGCGACGCCGCAGGCGTGGAGGGTCCGATGACCGCGGTGCCCGACGACGCGAGCAGGCAACGCCGCTACCACGACCACATGTTCGCGTCCCTGGGTGCCTGGGAGCACACCGGCGAGGTGATCCGCGACTTCACCGGCGAACTGACCGTGACCGGCGTGATGGGTCTCGACCAGATGGGCCACTTCGGTCCCCACGGCTGCGACCTGGTGGGCGCGGAGATCCTCGCCACCGACCGCCCGGCGCTCACCGTGCTCGAACTGGGCACCGGTTTCGGCGGCGTGATCCGCTACCTGGCCGACCTGCTCCGCCGGCACGGCCGCGTCGTCACCGCGCTGGGAGCCGACCTGGTCCCGGAACACGTCGCCGGCGCGGCCCGCATCGACCGCGCCCTCGCCGAGCACCCGACGCGCTACCTGTGCGCGGACGTCTCCCGACTGCCGTTGCGGGACAACACCGTCGACGTCGTCGTCGTGTGCGGCTCGCTGCCCCACTTCCGCGACCCGACAGCGGTCTTCACCGACGCCCACCGCGTGCTCGCCCCGGGAGGTCTGCTGGTGGCCACGGACGAGGTCGGGATGCTGCGCTCCCGCGCCAACGCACCGGCCCCGGAGTTCTTCCGCCGGCACCCGCCGGACGTCTTCTTCCAGACCACCCCGGCCGAACGCCGTGAGCAGCTCACCGACGCCGGCTTCCGCGACGTCGGCATCACCGAGCTGCTCCCCTGGGCACCGGATGTCATCGCGGCGAGGTTGGAGGCGCTGCGCCTGTTCAGCGGTTCGGCGGAGAACATCTACGGCACGCAGCCGGTAGCGGCCATCCAGCAGGTCCTGAGTGCGGCGGCGGTGGAATACGCCGAAGACCGGATCGTCCCGGGACTCCTACTGGCCCGACCATGACCCCACGAGCACCGTGACGCTCTCCCGGCAGCCCGCCGGCCGCGTCCGCCGGTCGGTGGAATCATTCGCCGTGGTCCACCGGAGCCCCGCTCACGCGGGTTCGCCGGGGTGCAGACCGGGTTCGTGGTTCATGTCGGCGGCGATGGGGGTCGGGCTGAGCGATGTGTCGTCCTCGCCCTCTTCGAGGAGGGTGTTCGCGGCACCGACGATGCGCCCGTCCGGCTCGCCGACGACGTCGCGGTCACGGTCGGCGTAGTCGAGGCGGGCCAGCACGCTGCGCATCGCCTCCAGGCGCGCGCGGCGCTTGTCGTTGCTCTTGACCACCGTCCACGGGGCCTCGACGGTGTCGGTGGCCCGGAACATCGCCACCTTGGCCTGGGTGTACTCGTCCCAGCGGTCCAACGAGGCCAGGTCGTTGGCGCTGAGCTTCCAGCGCCGGACCGGGTCGACCTGGCGGATGATGAAGCGGGTGCGCTGCTCGGCCCGCGACACCGAGAACCACAGCTTCACCAGGATGACGCCGTCGTCGACCAGCATCCGCTCGAACTCCGGCGCTTGGCGCAGGAAGCGTTCGTACTGCTCGTCGTCGCAGTAGCCCATGACCCGCTCCACGCCCGCGCGGTTGTACCAGGAGCGGTCGAACAGCACCATCTCCCCCGCCGTGGGCAGGTGCTCCACGTAGCGCTGGAAGTACCACTGCCCCCGTTCGCGCTCGGTCGGGGTGCCCAGGGCGACCACCCGGGCACCGCGCGGGTCGAGGTTCTCGGTGAAGCGCCGGATCGTCCCGCCCTTGCCCGCCGCGTCCCGGCCCTCGAACACGACGACCACCCGCCGGCCGGTGTCCTGGACCCAGTACTGCAACTTGAGCATCTCGATGTGCAACAACCGCTTCGCCCGCGCGTACTCCGCCCGGCCCAGCCGCTCGGCGAACGGGTAGTTCTCCCGCCACGTGTCGACCTCGGTCCCGTCCGGGCGCAGCAACACCGGCTCCTCCCCCTCGGGGAAGCGGACGTTGATCTCACCGGACAGCTCGGGGAACACCTCGGCCGCGGAGAGCAGGTCAGGCTCGGCCATCATGACCCGCGAGTACCCCCGTCCGATATGGGAGTAAACCGACATTCCACCTCGTACAGCGCGAGCAACTCCCGGGCGAGGTGTCCGGGACTGGACTCGATCACGCGGAACGGCAGTGGCGGGGCCGACCCACCTGCCCGGCCCGACTCCTCGACGGTGCCGTCCTGAAGACGGCGGGCCTGGCCGGCGGTACGGACGTCGGCGTGCCGTCGAGGCGGCGACGGACCGCGACTACGACCCGACCACCCCGTAGGCGCGGATGATGGTCTGATCAATGGCGTTGCCCGCGGTGTCGGCGGCGGTGACGTGGAGCGACACCGCTCCGGACGCGGGGTGCCGGAGCTGGGCCACGTAGTCGCCGCCACCCAGGTCGAGCAGCCGCATCGGGCTCCACGTCCGGCCGTCGTCCGACGACGCCCGGCCCGTCACCGACGCGATCGGCGCACCCGTCGCGCCGGTCGCGTGGCCCACGTGCAGGGCGAAGCCGTAGGACCCGCCGCCCGGTGCCCGGTTGTACTCGTCGAGCTGCGGCCGGTACGTCAACTCCAGCAGCGGGATGCGGTCGGTGCGCCCGTCCGCCGGTCGGGTGGAGCCGAAGGTCCACGTGGTGTCGGTCCGCGTCGAGTACTGCCACCAGGGTGCCGACCGCTCGTTGGTGTAGTCGAGGCGGTAGGTGGTGGGGTCCGGGCGCACGGGCACCGACATGATGGGGACGCCGGCGTGGTCGACCACCTGTTCACCGTTGGCGTGCACCGTGGTCCGGTGCACGTCGTGAGCGGCCACCTGGTTGTTCCAGTGACCCCCGGTGTCCACGTGCGAGGCGATGCGGAGGTCGAGGGTGTCGCCGGTGCGCGCGGCGGGCGGCACCAGGGCCCTCGGGCCCGGCCCGGTCGGGCGGCCGAACCACTCCTCTCGCAGCACCTCCCCGGGCCGGTAGGACGTGGGAGTGCCGGTGAAGTAGGCGAAGTCGCCCGGCATCCGGGTCATCGACACCTCGTGCGTCCACCGGACGTCGCCGGCGGAGACGAAGTAGGTCCGCTTCCCCGGCCTGGGCACGGTGCGCTGGAACTCCTTGCGGTGCCGGTAGTCCGGGCGCGCCGCCCACCGCACGTCCACGCCCGGCGTGTCCGGGGTGTCGGCCCGGTACCAGGTGTCCAGCGTGGCGGTGGTGGCCCGGTCGGCGCGGTAGGACAGCACCGCCGGCACGCGCTGCCGCTCCGGCAGGAACAGGTCGTACTCGTAGGCCGGCGGGCTACCCTGGTCGTTCGGCGGGGCGATCAGGTCCCACTTGCTGTAGAACTCGAAGTCTCCCCTGGTGACCGGCTCCGTGGGTGCCGCGAAGGCGGGTACGTCCCGGGTCGTCAACTGGCTGTCGCTGTCGTCCTGCCCGTCCAGGGCGCGGTGGAAGCCCAGCGCCACCCCGTTGGTCGTGGTGGGCAGTTCGGTGTCGACCACGATCCGGTTCGCCGTTCGGCCGTCGAGGGTGAGGGCGGTGTCGCCCGTCACCGCGCGCTGGAACAGGCGCTGGCCGGGGGAAAGGTACCTCGTTGCCCGCGCAGCAGCGAGTGCTGAGGATGATCACCCGCAGTCCGCACCGGACGGGGGCTATGCCGGCGGGCTGCCGTCGGCGTTTGTGCTCACACCCGGCCTTGGCGGTCGACCCCGCACCAGCAGCGTCGGACGATCACGGTGTCCGCTTGGCGGGCCAGTGCCCGTGTGCTCGTTCTCGTGCGGGGATCGGCTGGTGCACGTTGCCGGTAGTAGGCGGGAGCGTGGTTCGGGTCAGCGCCGCGAGCCGGAACAAGGGGCCGACCAGCAGGTCGTAGAGGCGTGGCAGGAGGCGGAACGCGGAGATGATCAGCGGGTTGGTCGGACCGACCGGCACGGACACGTGCCGTCGGGGCCGGTCCGCCAGGCGGGTGATCGCGGCGGCCACCCGTTCTGGACTCAGTACCGGGAACGGCGGTCTCGTGGTGCGACCGGTGTAGTTGGCGGCCTGGTAGTAGATCGGCGTGTTGATGCTGCCGGGGCTCACGATGCACACGTGTATCCCGGGTTCGTCGCGGGTTTCCTGTTGCAGAGTGCGCAATACGGCGCGCTGTCCCCACTTCGCTGCGGTGTAGGCACCCATGTGCGGAACGGTGACCGAGCCCAGCAGTGAGTTCACCCCGATGAACACGCCGGCGTGCTGACGGCGCAGGACCGGCAGGACCGCTTGAGCGAGTTGGACGGTGCTGTGGACCGCGATGTCCACCACCGTGGTGAACACGTCTGCGGGCATGGCCTCCACGGTGCCGTAGCCCATCACCGTGGCAGTGTGCACGACAACGTCGACGCGACCGTGCCGACTCAGGGTCGTCGCGACGATCCGGCCGGCGCTGCCAGGGTCGCAGACGTCGTCGGCGATGACGTCCACGGCGGCGGCTCCCGCCGACCGGCAGGCTTCCTCCGTGACGTCGAGTGCCTCGCGACTGCGCGAGACCAGCACGAGGTTGTCCGCACGCCGTGCGAACTCGATCGCGGTCGCCAGGCCGATGCCGCTGCTGGCACCCACCACGAGCACGACCCGCCCGGTCACGGGTTGAGCACCACCTTGATGCAGCCGTCGCTCTTCGCGCGGAACATCTCGTACCCCTCGGCGGCCTCGGCGAGAGGGAGGCGGTGCGTGGTCAGGTCGAGGGTGCCGAGCGGATCGGCCGGGTCCAGCACCAGCGGCAGGATCTCGTCGGTCCACCGGCGCACGTGGGCCTGCCCCATCCGCAACTGGATGCCACGGTCGAACATCTCCATCATCGGCATCGCGTCCTGCTCGCCGCCGTACACGCCGGACACCGACACCGTGCCGCCTCGACGCACTCCCTTCAGCGCGGCGTGCAGGGCGTCGAGCCGGTCGACAGCCAGCTTGTCGGTCACCTTCTGGGCGACCGCGTCGGGGAGCAGCCCGGTGATCTTCTGCGCCGCAGCGACGAACCGACCGCCGTGCGCTTCCATGCCGACGGCGTCGATGACGGCGTCCGGCCCGCGCCCGTCCACCATGTCGATCAACGCCGCCGCCACCTCCTCGGCACCCCCGAGGTTGTCGAGGTTGACCGGTTCGGCACCGTGGCGTTCGGCCAGCGCGAGCCGTTCGGAGACCCGGTCCACCGCGATGACGCGCCCCGCACCGAGGTGCGCGGCGATCCGGACGGCGAACTGCCCGACCGGACCGAGGCCGAGCACCGCGACCGTGCCGCCCGGCGGCACGTCGGCGTAGCGGACCGCCTGCCACGCCGTCGGCAGGATGTCGGACAGGAACAGGAATTGGTCGTCCGGCGTGCCGTCCGGGACGACGATCGGTCCGAAGTGGGCCTGCGGCACGCGCAGGTACTCGGCCTGGCCGCCCGGCACCGACCCGTAGAGCGAGGTGTACCCGAACAGGCTCGCGCCTTTGCCTTCACCGCGCACCTGCGTCGTCTCGCACTGCGCGAACAGGTCGCGCTCGCACATCCAGCAGTGGCCGCAGGAGATGTTGAACGGCACCACGACCCGGTCCCCCACCGACAGGTGCCCGGCCGCGCCGGCACCCACCTCCTCGACCACGCCCATGGCCTCGTGACCGAGCACGTCGCCCGGTTTCAGGTAGGGCCCGAGCACCCCGTACAGGTGGAGGTCGGAACCGCAGATCGCGGTCGAGGTGACCCTGACGATCGCGTCGGTCGGTTCCTCGATGCGCGGGTCCGGCACATCGACCACGCTGACCTTCTCGTTTCCTTGCCAGGTAAGAGCTTTCACGGCGACTCCTCGGATCAGGCGGTGGTCCTACGGACACCTCGTGCGCACTGGCCAGCGCCCCGGCCAGGGCACCGCGTGGATCGGCGGCGGGCAGGCAAAACAGGGTCGCGGCCATGAGCTCGGCGACAAGACCGTTGACCACCCGGTGCCACCGCAGAATCACGTGCTCGCCGCCGCGCACGACGATCGCTCCCACCCACGCGGCACGAGCTCAGCCGTTGTGCGACCGTCCTCTGTGGGCTCGCGACGCGCTCGGCAGTGCCGTGCACGACAAGCACCTGCCTACCGGTGGCAGCGAAATCGCCGTCATGCGGGTGGACCCACGGGGCCAACGCGATGACACTGTGCAGCACCACGACCGCCGCCTCCGGCATACGCGTGGTCAGGACGTACGCAGGGCGGATTCGGACGAGGCCGGCGGCGGGCGTCATGGCCTGGCTATACCCGTGGACACCGGTTCAAAACGATACGAACCGTTGTGGGGGAACACGAACGTGAAAGCGGCGAAGCTTCATGTACCCAAGGCGGGCGACAGTGCCGATAGGCGATCCCGCACAAGCACAGTGTCCACTTGAACGGTTCAGCTTTTCGAACATCGCCCCATCGCCTTGGTCCCAGGCGGACCCACGCGCCGATGTCCATGACGCGATCACCGAGGTCGGCGACACCGACACCCCAGACCACAGTGGACCGCGACCGGGTGCCGATGGCCCACAGGCCCAGCGCTGGTGTCGGTGCTGCACGACTCTCTGACACGACGACGGTGGACGTCACCGTCTGCGGGCTCCGAGCGGGGTCAGCGGGGTACCGCGACCAGTGCCTCGACCTCGACGGTCAACGGCGGGGCAGCCAGGGCGGCGACGACGATAAGGGTCTGCGGCGGGTAGTCGCCGCCGGGGAACCAGCGGGCGAAGGTCTCCGTCATCGCGGTGCGGAAGCCGGGCAGGTGCTCGGTGCCCGACACCATGCTGAACAGCTTCACCAGTTGCGCAGGCCCCGCCCCGGCCGCCTCCAGCAGGCGTTCGATGTTGGCGAACACGGCCCTGGCCTGGGACAACGAGTCCTCGCCCGCCAGGCTGCCATCGGGCAGCGTGCCGATCTGGCCGGCGAGCACCACCATGTCGTGGTCGGCGGACACGTGCGCCAGATGGCTGTACGGCCCGGCGGGTGCGGCCACGGTCTCGGGGTTCCAACGCCGAATCATGAGTTCTCCTCAGCTAGACGGGCTCGACGGAACCCTACGTCGTCGCCTCCCGGCCCGATCGCACGACCGTCGTGCGCGCACCGCCTCCGTCGAGGTCTTTCCCGCCCGCTTCCTGATGTCGTCAGGTCCGACACGGGGCGCGGTGCGGAATCGGACAACGGCCACTATGCGCACGACCTGTTGATGCGTCCATTGCCGGTCTGAGAGCCGGTGCCGGGCCTGGTCCGTCCACGGCGGCGTCAAGGGGAGCGGTGCGAGTGAGTCTCGGCCGGAGCGCGAGACCCAACTGAGCCAGCCGTCCCATAAGGCCGTCACTGTTGAGAGGGCGAACACGGAGCAGTGCTGCCATTGTCTCGGCACGCCGCTGGTAGGACTCCTCGCGGGCAGCGGCGTGCCGAAGGCCGGCATTCGTGCCGCCGGCAGGCGACTCAGTGCAGCGCCGACGATTGAGCTGTCGTCGGTCAGCTCGCTCAGGGTCCTCTGTGGCCTTGATCAGCCCCGAGGCGCGTCCTCGATCACGCCCACCTGATCCAGGTCTTCCGGAGGGGGCATGTGGCGGATGCTGTCGCTGCCCTTGTGGTCGTGGGCGCGGCTGTACTGGGAATCCAGCAGCCTCCCCAACTTGTGCGCCGCCCCGGCGTACGCGTCGTCCACCGTGGTCGCGTGGTGGGTGACCGCGACCGGCTGCTTACCCCCTGGCCGCGCCTCGATGACGCACTTCTTGTCCTCCGGCTTACTGCCCCCGTCCTCGCTGAGGTGCACCTCTACCCGCGTCAACCATCCGCTGAACCGGGACAGACCGCTCTCCAGGTCGGTGGTCACATAGGCAGCCAGTCGCTCGCCACCGTGGACGTTGTGGTCGGTGTTGACCTGAATCTGCATGAGCACCCTCCAAAACGGAACAGCAATGGTCTTAGCGGTACCACGAGATCGGCCTGCTCAAACCTCGCGGCGTTCATGTATCGCAGTAAAATAGTTCTATCAGGAGCTATTGGACGCGGTTCAGCGCCGTCCGACGCATCCAACGGCTCCCACGCAGCGGGGTGGGTGGCGTGATCGGCGAGGTGAGGCACACCAGATCCAACACTCAGTGTGAATCAGCCCGCAAGTGCTGCCCACCTTGCTGTTCGCGGCGCGCTCGTGGATCACGATGCCCACGAACGTCTTGCCTCGGCCCAACCCCGAACTTTGCGAACTTGCCCAAGGCATGGCACGGAAATGATGCCGGCGCAGCAACAGCCCGGCGTGCGGCCCCGATCAACGTGACAACCAGTAGTGTGGGAAGACGGCCCTCGCGGTGCACCTCGCTCAGCGGCTCGCCGAGCAGTACCCGGGCAGCCAGTACTTCATCGACCTCCACGGCTTCACCCCCGGTACGAACCCGCTGACCCCGGAGCTGGAGCCCGCGACGCTGGAGCGCCGCAGCGCGCTGTGGCGCTCCCACATATCGGGTGCTCGTGCCCCGCTGGTTGTCGACAACGCCGTGGACGCCGCGTATGTGCGGCCCCTGTTACCGGCCTCGCCGGGGAGCTGGTCCTGATCACCAGCAGGCGCAAGCTGGCAGAGGTCTATGGCGCTGATCCGCGACGAGCAGGAGTCCAACCTCGCGATCCACGTGTGGGGGTTATCGCCCTCCGGCTGAAGTGGGCAGGATTGGTGGTGGGCACGGCGCTGCACCTGTCGACAACGACGGTGCTGAGCCTGTTCGACTTCGGCATGTTCATGATCGGTGTCCTGGTCGTCGGCCCCTCGTCGGGAGTCGTGCGCGGCAGCGAGGGTGGGAGGCCCGGGTGGGCGGTGTGGTCGTCGAGCGGTTCGAGCCGGGGAGCGCGGGACGGGCGGGACCTGCGGTCGTATTATGGGATCGTTGCGGACTGCCAGACTTCGACCGGCCCGACGAACCCCGGTTGACCTACGACAACGTCATCGGCCGACTCGCCACCCCCTTTCCGGCCTCGGCCCGGCCGTCTACTGGCTCGCCTGGGACCAGGACCGGGTGGTAGGGGTGGCGAAGGCGCAGTTCCCGACCGACACGGACCGCACCCTGCTCACCATGAACCGCGACATCGGCGAACTGCCGTGACCCGCCTGCCCCCGGATCGTGGTCATGCCCTGCGGCGGACGGCCGAGTCAGAGGCGGCGCACAGGACCCTGGAGTACATCCGTCCACAGTAGACTTGCTTCCGTCATGCCCTACCGGGTGTTGCGCTCGACTTCAAGCCGAGTGCACCATGATCCGGAAGCTGCTGCCCATCCCGTCAGCGGTGTTGGGTAGCGAGGCGGCCAAGAACGCCGAACTACTCGCACTGCGATACGAGAACGCTGTTCTTCGCCGGCACCTCGCGCGTCCGGTCCGCTACGAGCTCGCGGACCGGTTCCGGTTCGCCGCCCTGTCCGGAGTAGTGGATCGTCGCCGGTGGTCGGAGATTTTCCCGGTCACGTCGGGCATGCCGGGCACCCTGCTCGCTTGGCACCGCCAACTCATAGCCCCATCACTGTGAACCCGGAGTCGGATCAACTCTGCTTGCGCCGCCGCTCACCATGACCGGAAATCCAGGCGTCAAACCGCTTTTGACCGTCGACCCGTTGAGACGGAACACTCCGCACCCTCACCGTTCGATGTTGGTGCAGAATGAACGCCGTGGTCGCATCAATAGTGGACTCGTGGCTTGGAATCAGGTCGTGGCTAGAGACTCGCGCACCTGCCACGTTCGCCGCACTCGCCCCTTCCGCTCCATCAGACGAGATACGGGCAGTGCGCGACGATGTCGGGCAGAACCTTCCGGATGACCTGGTCGCGTGGTGGCAACTGTGCGGCGGCACCAGGCTCAGTGATTGGGCCGGACCACTGTTGCCACCGTTCTACGAGCCGTGTTCTCTGCGCCAAGTCCTCGCGATGAGGGAGTTCGCGGTCGGCTCCGGTTCGCCCACCGCCATCCGCAACGCCGATGCCGGCGAGGCCGGCAGCCTCGCCGGGGCGTTCCTCGCCTCGTTCGTGCCCATCGCTGCCGACGGCGGTGGCGACTACCTGTTCGTAGACCTCCGCGCCGGTGCCCTTCACGGTTGCATCCAGCACTGGAGCGGCGACGACGGCGCGAACGGCGTGGTGTGGTGGACCGGTGTCGCCGAAATGCTCGCCGATGTAGCCGACGCTCTCCGGACCGGCTCCGAAGCACGTCGCGGCCACGTCGAAGCAGCGGCCAGGCAACATTTCCAGGCGGCCACGAGTCTCGCAACGGTCAGCGACGGACGTCTGGCCTGGGAACCCACGCCCGTAGACCCTCCACTCGCCGGCCGATGACCCCACACGACATCCCGCAATGGACGGCGGCCCGCATGCGCTGGACTGTTCTTGGGTGGCGCGGGGTTCGCACTGGTCCCACATCGCGATGGCCGGGCCGCGCGGGGTGTCGCGGATGACGCCCAGGTCGGCCGTGCGAGCCTCGACGCCGGCCAGCTTCACCGCCACCCTTCCCCGCAACCCGACGGGCGCGGTCGCGCCGTGCCGGTGGCGTCCGGCCTCCAGCAGGTCGGCGACCTCCTCCAGGGTGAACCTGAGCCGCTCGGCCAGCAGGCCGCGCCGCTCGTAGTAGCGCGACGGCTGGAGGTTCACCCCCGCCGCGTCCGCCAACTGCCCGCTATGCGCAAGCCGCTCACACCGCCGGCCCGGTCGCCGTGGATACCTGGGCGGCGAGTGCGTCGAGCACGTCTGCATGGGCCTGCGGCACCGTGATGGCCAACTCCAGGCCGTCGCCTGAGACCTTGAGGGAAAAGGCGAAGAACGAACAGCAGCCGCTCTCCCGGACCATCAGGTCCGCCGCCCGCGCGGCATGCTCCGGGATGCGCTCCAACTCCAACACCAGTGTGGTGCGGTCCCGCCGCTGCGCCTTCGTCACCACCGTGGCGAACAAGTCGTCGAACTCCGCGACCCGCAACGGCTGCTCCACCGTGGGCAGGGTGCACGCCTGAGGCACCCACCCCACCCCGCGCGGCCCTATCTCGATGTCAATGCCCATGCCGACGACGGTAAGCCTGTACCAGGTGCAGGATGCAACCCCCAGACGACGTGGTCCCGTTCAAGACCGGTCACAAAACGCGCGGCACGAGGACCCGGCCCACCGATCAGCGCCGGGCCGTCACGCCCAGGACTTCGCAGATCCGGGCCACGGCGACTTTGGTCATGGGGCCGACGCCGATCAGAGTGGCCGAGGGGTTGTGGTGACGATGTCGAACAGGGGCTTTGCCGTCGATCTCGTCGGGCAGGTAGCACGGTGGGCGTCGGATGATCCAGACCAGGTCGATGTGGCCGGCGAGATCGGCGGTGATCTGCGCGCCGAAATTGCTCCCGCCGACAATCACGACCCGTTGGCCGGTGAACTGGGCGGGGTTGCGCCAGTCCACGGTGTGGAGTTGGCGGCCGGGTAGGTGCCAGGCCGTGGCCGGCGACTGACCCACCACCCTCAAGAACCCGCGTATCGAAGGGGATGGCGCGCTCTCGGTCCCACCCCGCAATTGCGCGTCGTCCATCGCGGGTCGACCAACGTGACCGGCACCTGCATCGCCGTCCTGGCCGTCTCGGTGGTAGGCGGTGCGGGGACTGCGACCAGGACGAACCAGGTGATCGACTGCCCGCCGAAATGTGAAGCCACGGCCTCCGACAGACCCTTTCGGGTGGAACCGGGCCCTCGCCGCCGCACCGGCGAGCGGCGGTCCGGTCCGCTCCCTAGAGTGCGGACGAGAACGAACGACGGCCGTGCGCACGGCACTCGCCGAGTCCGCACGCGGACGGCCCGAGTGCCGAGGAGCACCCGCATGTCCACTGTGAAATTGGCGGTCGTCTACTACTCGTCCACCGGCACCGTCCACGCGATGGCCAAGCGCCTGGCCGAGGCCGGACGGCAGGCCGGGGCGGAGGTGCGGTTGCGCCAGGTCGCCGAACTCGCCCCGCAAGAAGCCATCGCCTCCAACGCCGCGTGGAGCCGGCACTTCGACGACACCAAGGACGAGCCCAAGGCCACCGCCGACGACATCGTCTGGGCCGATGCCGTCCTCTTCGGCACACCGACCCGCTACGGCAATGTCTCCAGCCAGCTCAAGCAGTTCCTCGACACGCTCGGCCCGCAGTGGTCGCAGGGCCTGCTGTCGGACAAGGTGTACGCCGGCTTCACCGCCTCGATGACGGCGCACGGCGGCCAGGAGTCCACGTTGCTCGCGCTCTACCACACCATCCACCACTTCGGTGGCATCATCGCCGCGCCGGGGTACACCGACCCGCTCAAGTTCGCCGACGGCAATCCCTACGGCGTCTCCCACGTGACCGGCGGCAACAACGACGCCCCGCTGGGCGAGGTCGAACTCGCCGCACTGGACCACCTGGCACAGCGGGTCGTCCGGATCGCAGGCAAGCTCAGCGCCTGACTCGATCACCCGGCGCGAAGTCGTCCTTCCCGGTTCGACCAGGACCCGCTGCGGCACTGACGCCAAGTCAGTGCCCTCGCGAACACCACGCCCTCGGCAGCAGATCAGCAACCTTGAACGCACCCGGACGCGGTTCTCCCCCGGCGATCCGGGGTGCCGGAGTGGTCACACAGCGATTCGTGCGTTGCCTACCATGGCCGGTGTGCACCGTGAGACGGCCACGGCGGTGCCCTGGGTGATCCACCTCGTGGTACCGGCCTTGCCATGTTCCGGGCCCCGCCCAGCGGCGTTTCCCGGCGCACCAGGCGGCCACGAGACCGGGAGGGAAGGTGTGGACATCGCTGTGGCCGAGCCGACCCGACGATCAGGTGCACTTCACCCCGACGAGCCCCCTGACCACAGCAAGACCGGACATCTCTGGCGGCGACTTGACCACCTGCTGTTCACCGACCTCTGCTTCTCCTACGGCCAGTAGACAAGACCATCACCGAACGTCCACTCATGCCGACGAGCGGTCGGTGACATCCGTCCATCCCCGTGCGGTCAGCCAGCGCGGACACCTCGGCTGCCGGTATACGCCCCCGGTCGCCCTGGACGAGCTCGGAAGTCGCACGATCAGTCTCGATCCTCGGGCTCCGCTTCCCGACTGTCCCGCTCGTCGACCGACGCGAATGGCCCCTCCGGAATCGGCGGGTTGGGTGTCTCGGACCACTTGGTCAGCGTGGTGAACACGGACTCCAGGAACTCGAAGACCACGAGCGCCACCCCCTGACGGTAATTGTGCCCGATCGCCACGGACCGCTCGTATCGGCACCAGGGCGAGGGGCGCGATCGGCAGCGCGACAACCACTCTCGTCTACGGGTTCACCACCCGCGCTGGGCGACCACGCCCACGGTGCCCGCCACGCCGCCGGCAGTCCGGTGCGACCACACCCCTCCCGGCATCAACGAGTATAGAAAAGCCACTTGACCAGCAGCGATGACTTTTCGAGCGCCGACACACGGCGTCGCGGTGACTCGGGCTGGACACCGATTCCACCGCGCCGGCCCGTGTAGGTGGCCGTGCGCCGAGGCCAGGAGGCAGGCATCCGGACGCAATACCAGGAGTGGAAACGGTTGCTGCCGTGGGAAGAACTCCGGCTGGCCGGTGGCGGCGAACGCTCGGCGTCGGTGAACCCTTACCGGCTACTTCGCCGACACCCCTCCCCCACCCACCGCGTGGTGCTCGTCAGCGTGACACCGACCCCTTTTCCGCGAGCTCGGCGTCGGTCGACAGCGTTGGCGGCGCGGGGTTGTCGGTGCCGCCGTCCTCCCGGATGCCGAAGCGCGTGTGCAGCGCGCGGAGCGGCTTGGGTGCCCACCAGTTCGCACGGCCCGCCAGCTTCATCGCGGCGGGCACGACCAGGGCCCGCACGATCGTCGCGTCCACCACCACCGCGATGAACATGCCCACGCCGATGAGCTTGATGAAGGTGATGCCGGACAGCGAGAACGCGGCCACCACGATCACGAAGAGCAGCGCCGCGTTCGTGATCAGCCCGCCGGTGCCGCTCAGCCCCCGGGCGACGGCCTCGTCGTTGTCGCCGGTCGCCTGGTAGTGCTCGCGCATCCGGGACAGCAGGAACACCTCGTAGTCCATCGACAGGCCGAAGATGATCGCGAACACCAGGATCGGCATGGACGGCTCGATCATGCCCGTCGGGGTGAAGCCGAGCAGGCCCGACAGGTGGCCGTCCTGGAAGATCCACACGAGCGCGCCGAACGTGGCCGACAGCGACAGCAGGTTGACCGCGATCGCCTTGATCGGCAGCAGCACCGATCCGAAGGCGAAGAAGAGCAGCAGCAGCGTGACCAGGACGATGATCAAGGCCATCCACGGCAGCCTGTCGCCCAGGTCGTCGAGCTGGTCGACGAGTTCGGCCGTCGGGCCGCCCACCAGGACGGTCGCACCGGGCGGGGGCGAGAGGGCGCGGATGTCGGTGACGATGGCGCGCGCCTCGCCGGACATCCGGTCGACCGGGTAGGTGACGGTGATGCGGGCGGTGCTGCCCGCGACCCCGGTGACGACGGCGTTGGCCACGTTCGGCAACTGGTCGACCCGGGCGGCGAACCCGGTGGCGGCGTCTTGTCGGACGTCCCGCAGGACGACCGTGACGGGGTTGGTCCCGTTGTCGGGGAAGCGCGTGCTCAGCGCCTCG
The DNA here is from genome assembly GCF_040640215.1 of Actinosynnema sp. NPDC023587. Taxonomy (NCBI): domain Bacteria; kingdom Bacillati; phylum Actinomycetota; class Actinomycetes; order Pseudonocardiales; family Pseudonocardiaceae; genus Actinosynnema; species Actinosynnema sp. NPDC023587. Next base: position 267,493 of record NZ_JBFABG010000008.1, read on the forward strand.
GACACCGCGCGCGTCTCGGTGCCCTGGGGCAGCATCCGGGCGTCGATGCCGCCCCACGACACGTGCAGGAACGGCAGGCCGAGCGCCAGCACCAGCGCGACGGGCGCGAGCAGGAACAGCAGCGGGCGGCGCATCACGACCCGCGCCAGGCGCGCCCACCCGGTCCGCTCGCGGTCACGCCGCCGGGCCAGCCACTTCGGTGCGCCCGCGTTCACCTTCGGCCCGAGCACCGCGAGCAGGGCGGGCAGCACGGTGAGCGCGGCCAGGAGGTCGACCAGCACGGTGGCGACCCCGCCGAAGCCCATCGACCTCAGGAACGTCTGCGGGAAGATCAGCAGGGTCAGCAGGGACACCGCGACGGTCACGCCGGACACGGCCACGGTGCGGCCGGCGGTGGCGACGGTCCTGGCCACGGCGTCCTCGGTGGTGCCGCCTCGGGCGAGTTCCTCGCGGAAGCGCATCACCATGAACAACCCGTAGTCGATCGCGAGACCGAGGCCGAGCAGGGTGGTGACGTTGATCGAGTAGATCGAGACGTCGGTGAACAGGGTCAGCAGGTGCAGCACGGCGAACGAGCCGAAGATCGCGACCGCGCCGATGGCCAGGGACAGGCTCGCCGCGACGACGCTGCCGAAGATGACGATCATGACGACCAGCAGCACCGGCGTCGCGATGCCCTCGGCGATGCCGATGTCCTTCTTGACCTGGTCGGAGATGAGCTTCTGGGTGACGACCTGGCCGCCGATGCGCGTGGTCAGCCCTTCGGCGGCGGCCTTCTCCCGGATCATCGGCAGGTGCACGCGGCGGGCCTTCTCGTCCACGCCCTCCAGTTGCAGCACGGCGTAGGTGGACTTGCGGTCCTCGCTGACGAACTGCGGCGAACCGGTGTCGAAGTAGCCGCGCACCGACAGCACCTGGTCGGCGGGCAGCGCGGCGAGTGCCGCGGTGACGGCGGCGCGGTACTCCGGGTCGTCGACGGTGCGGTCGGCGGACTCGTAGAGCACGACCACGTCCGAGTCCCGGCGTCCGAGGTCGGCGGTTTCCGCCTCGGCGGACAGCGCGCTCTCACTGCCGGGCACCTCGAAGCCGCTGGACGAGCTGAGCGACCCGAAGACGCCCAGGCCCCACACGACGGCCGTGACCAGGACCATCGCGGAGCCGACCAGGATCGCCTTGCGCCTGCGGTAGACGAAGCGACCCCATGCGTCGAACATCCCTGCCCCCTCTGCTGCGAAAACCGTTGAATAACGGCGTTACAATCGCGTTGGTGAGAATAACGTGACTAACTCGGCACCCAGCGTGATTTCGACAAGCCGATCAGGGGAAAGTTCCCGGCCCCGGTCACCAGGAACGCGTCATCGGCCGCCGTGACCTCGCGCGCCGGCACGCCGGAGCCCACCCCGTGCAGGTCGAGCCGGTCCGCCCGCCACCGCACCGCCCCGGCGTCCGCGCGGGACACCGCCAGCGCCGCCTCCAGGTGTCCGACGGGCAGCCGGAACTCCGGCGGGTCGGTGCGCACGACCAGGTCGGCCGGGCGGGACGGGCGCACGGACGTCGTCCACCCGCCGGCACCCTCCCGCCACGGCCCGACGTCCACCGCGTAGGGCCGCCACCGGTAGTCCGCCCCGGACCGCCGGGGGCGCGCCGCCGGGGCGGGCGACCAGCGCGGCTCCGGGCGCGGGCCGAACGCGAACACCGCGCCGGCGACCGGCTCGCCGGCGCGCAGCAGTTCCACCCGCACGCGCCACGGGTTCGCCGTCCCGACGACCCGCGCGCGCCGCAGCAGCACGCACGACCCGTGCGGCACGGCGAGGCCGGGCGTCCACGCCCACAGGTCCTCCGCGGTCGCGATCGCGTCCGGACCGGTCGGCGGCGCGAGCCACTCCGCGCCCGCCAGCAGGTACTCCAGCGCCAGCGACACCGGGACGCCGGGCGCGCCGCCCGTGCGCACGTCGTCGAGGAACGCCGCCCAGCCCGCCTCCACCCGGTGCGCGGTGTCGAACAGCCGACCGGGCTGGTAGGCCGTCACCTCCCCGAGCAGGAACCGCCGGGTGAGCAGGGGTGCGCGGTTCGCCCAGTCCGACGGCACGACGAGGCCGGCGAGCTGCCCCGGCGTCACCGCGCCGATCTCGGAGAGGAACCCGACCTCGCCGCGACCCGCGTGCGCGAGCTCCGAGCGCCACGCCGCCAGGCCCGCCGCGACCGGGATCGGCCGCATGTACCGGGCCGCCGCCTCCAGGTTGGTGATCAGGCCCAGTCCGTCCCAGGTGGGCCAGGACAGCGACTTCACCGGGTACGCCAGCCGGTGCCCCGCCCACATCGCCAGCCGGGCCAGGCCGTCGTTGGCCGCCGCGTAGTCGACCTGGCCGACCATGCCGCCGTAGCGACCGGTGAGCGAGCCGACCGCGCACAGCGCTTTCAGCGGCCGGTCCCCCAGCGCCGCCAGCAGGTGGGAGAACCCGTCCACCTTCACCGCGATGACGGCGAGCACCTGGTCCGGCGTCTTGTTGGCCAGCCTGGTGGGCGCGTCGACGCCGGCGTTGTGCACCACGAACGCCAGGCGCGGCCCGGCCGACGCCACGAGTGCGGACACGCTCGCCGCGTCGGTCACGTCGCACACCTCGTAGCGGACCCTGGCACCGGCCGCGCGGGCCCTGGCGAGGTTGGCGACCACGCTCCGCGCTTCGCGCATCCGCCGGATCCGGGCGCGCACGGCGGGCAGCGGGTCGACGCGATCCCGGTAGGCGGCCTTCGTCAGCTCCTCGAAGCGCCCGTCGTCCGCCGTGGACCAGTCCTCGTCCGGGCCGGGCAGCGGACCGCGACCGCTGACCACGACCTCGCAGCCGGTGCGCGAGGCGACGTCGAGGGCGAACTCGAACCCGATGCCGCGCCCGCCGCCGGTGATCAGCACCAGGTCGGTCGGCTCGATGACGATCTCCGCGCCGTCGACGGCGGCGGCACGCGGCAGGATCGTCCACCGCCGGTCGCCGCGCACGCCGACCTCCAGCGGGCCGTCGGCGAGCAGCTCGGCGACCAGCGCCGCACCGGGGTCGTCCACCGGGCCGAGGTCGACCACCCGCACGCCGCACACCGGGAACTCCCGGGGGAGCGTCTTCGCCAACCCGGCCCACGCCCCGGAGAGCGGGAGCGCGTCCGGCTGGTCGGCCAGACCCATCGTGCCGCCCAGCGACGTGACCGCGAGGTACCGCAGCCTGCCCGCCGCCGACTCGTCCGCCCAGTCGCCGTAGACGGCGCGCAGCGCTGCCACGGTCCGCCGCATCGCGGGCCGCCAGTCCTCGCCGCCGGTGCCGCACAGCGCCAGGTCGACGATCACGTCCACGGGCCCGTCGGCGTCCTCCCGGACCACGCCGCCGAGCCCGCGCACGGCCTCCGCCACGGTCGCGCGCAGCGCCGCCGTGCCGTTGAGCACCAGAACGCTCCTCGTCGCCAGCACGCCCGGCGGCGGTGGAGCGAGGCGGCCCAGCGGGTGCAGCGACAACGTCTGCCGCAGCAGGCCCCCGGTCACACGCCCACCGATTCGCGCAGGCGCAGGCGGACGCGCACGCCGTGCTGCGGTCGCAGCGAGATCATCGACTGGCCGTACCGCAGGAACCGGCCGGGCACCGCCTCCAACCGGAACCGCCGCAGCACCATCGCGACGATGGTCCGCAGCTCCAGCAGCGCCATCTCCTTGCCCACGCACAACCTCGCGCCGCCCCCGAACGGGAAGTAGCTCAGCCTGGCGCGCTCCCGGCCCGCGTCGCCCGCGAACCGGCGCGGGTCGAACGCCTCCGGGTTCTCCCACACGTCCGGGTCGCGGTGGCTGACCAGCGGCGACAGCAGGATCGACGTGCCGCCCGGCACGTCGTAGCCGCCCAGCACGTCGTCGTCCACCGCGTCGCGCGGGAACGTCCAGATCGGCGGGTAGAGGCGCAGCGCCTCGTCGACGGCGTGTCCGGTGCTCTCCAGGCCGGGCAGGTCCTCGGCACCGGGCGCGCGGTCGCCCAGCACGCGGTCCACCTCGGCCACCAGCTCCTCCTCGACGTGGCGGTGGTTGGCGATGGCCCACAGCGCCCAGCACGCGGAGGTCGCGGTGGTCTCGTGGCCCGCGAGGTAGACGGTGAGCAGTTCGTCGCGCACCTGGCGGTCGGTCCACCCGGCCCGCTCGACGAGGTCGACGAGCCGGCCCTCGCCGGTGCGGGCGTGGTTGGCCCTGATGTCGTCGATCAGCGAGGTGAAGAACCGGTCGATGTGCCGGACCCGGTGGTTGCGGGCGGTCGGGGCCCAGCGGGGCAGGTACTCGGAGAGCAGGCCGCGCGGAAACATCAGCTCCATGCACGCGTCACCGATCCGCTTCATCGCGGGCACGGCTTCGGCGGGGTCGTAGCCGAACAGCGACCGGCTCAGCGTGACCAGCGTCAGCCGCAGCATCTCGTCGAGCAGGTCGACCGGTTCGCCCGCGCGCGCCTTGACCTCCCAGCGGTCGAGCATCTCCGCGGTCGCCTCGACCACGCTCGGCACGATCGCGTTCACCACGCCGCTGTGGAACGCGGGCTGCACCACGCGGCGGTGCGCCTTCCACACCGGGCCGTCCGTGGTCAGCAGGCCGTCGCCCATCACCAGCCTGAACTGCTCGTAGAGCTTGCCCCGCACGTAGTTGCGGTTGTTCTCCACCAGCACCCGGTACACCGCCGCCGGGTCGGTGACCAGGTGCATCGGGTAGGGGCCGATCTTGAGCCGCACGACACCGCCGTGGTCGCGACGCAGGCCGAGCAGGAACTCCGCGGGCGCGGCGCGCCACTGGGGCAGGTTGCCCAGCAGCGGCAGGCCGCGCGGTCCCGGTGCGATGGTGCTCATGGGTACTCCTCCACGGGATCTTCCACGGTGGTCAGACGGGGATGGGGCCTGGTGCGGCGGTCGGCCTGCCCGGCACGCCGTCGGGCAGCGCGCGCAGGTGGCGGCCCTCCAGCACGTCGAAGTAGCCGACGACGAGCCCGGTCACGTCCTTGAGCTGGGCGAGCACCCGGCCGTCGGGGGCGGCGGCGACGACCCGGCCGCCCGGCTCGGCACCGAGTACGACGCCGCGCGGGCTGCCGGTCAGGTCGACCACCCCGCCGAGCGCGCCCAGGGCGACGTCGTGCGCCCCCGAGTACAGGTCGACCCGGCCGACCCCGGTCGGCACGGACACCGGCACGTACCGGTCGTCGAGCAGCTCGACCCCGCTCAGCCTCAGCATCCCGTCGAGCAGCAGGGCGGGGGTGGTGAAGCGCTCGAACACCGAGCCGGGCCGGGCGGGCGCGGTGTAGGCGGCCCGCGCCCCCAGCGGGTGCAGGCGCGTGCCCGCCGTGCTGCGGAACGGCCCGGCGAGCCGGACGGGTGCCCCGTCGGCGTGGTACGGGTCGGGCACGGGCAGCTCGGCCGAGGCGGGCCAGGCGTCCCAGGTGGGCGGGCGGGGGTGCGCGTCGGCCAGCACGACCCGGACCGCGCAGTGCTGCCGGTCCGCGACCAGCACCTGCCCGGAGCGGGCCACCACGTCGGCCACCACGGTCACGTCGACCACGGTCACGTCCTGGTCGGCCGCCCGCAGTTCGGCCAGCACCCGCAGCGGGCCGCGCGCCGCCGCGCCGAGCTTGACGAACCGGTCGAAGGTCAGGTCGCGGAACCCGGTAACCACGCGGCCCGGCGCGAGCAGCGCGGCGGCCTGCGCGGCCATCTCGGCGGCGAAGCAGCCGGGCAGCGTCGGCACACCGTCCACGGTGTGGTCGAGCAGGTAGTCGTCGCGCCCGTCGAGCAGCCGGGTGACGACCGCTCCGGTCGCGGTGCGCTCCACGTGGTCCTGGTAGAAGCCGGCGGGTCGGGTGTCGGGTGCGCTTCCGGTGGCGGTCACCGCGGTGTCCTCACTCCTCGATCGCCGGTCGGGCGGCGGCGTGCAGGCCGGGGACGACCCGCCGGCCGGCAGCCGGCAGCCGCCACCAGCGCGGCACGTACCGCTCCGCCGTGCGTCGGCGCACCGACCGGGCGACGGCCTCGGCCACCGCGGTGTCGGTGGTGACGGTCCAGCGCCGCAGCGGGCTCGCCCGCCTGGCGCGGTGCCGGAAACCCTCGGTGCGCGCGTAGCCGGGCAGCACGAGTCCGAAGTGGACACCGCGGGGCCGCTCCTCGGCGTGCAACGCCTCGGTCCAGCCGCTGAGCGCGAACTTCGCGGCCGAGTACGCGCCGGACCCGGCCAGGCCGATCCGGCCGGCCACGCTGGACACCACGACCACCACCGACGGCCGCGACCGGCGCAGCAGCGGCAACAACTCCTCGGTGAGCCGGACGTGCGCCTCGAAGCCCAGGTCGAGCGCGCGGCGGACGTGGCCGCTGCCGGTCTCGGCGAACGTGCCGCCGAAGTGCGCCCCGGCGTTGTGCACCAGGACGTCCAGCCGGCCGAACTCCTCCTCGACCCGGTCGGCCACCCGCCGGGCGGCGGTGGGGTCGGTCAGGTCCTCGGCGAGCACCCGCGCGCCGCCGATCCGGGCCGCGGTCTCGGCCAGCCGGTCGGCGCGGCGGGCCACGAGCACCAGCCGCGCACCGGGTTCGCGGCCCAGGCGCACCGCGGTGGCCGCGCCGATCCCGCTCGACGCGCCGGTCACCAGGACCACGCTCACCGGTCGCCGTCCGCTCCGCCGGCCTGCGGCACGACCAGCGCGCCCGGTTCGCCGGTGATGGTGAACGGCGGCGGGGGCAGCGCCTCGCCGTCGGCGCAGACGAGCAGGCCGGGGTTGGCCACGTGCACCGACCGCACGCGGAACCTCCGGGTCGAGGTGTCCGACGCGCGGGGTACGCCGCTGAACAGCCGCCCCACCGTGCCGAGCGTCGCCACGAGGTTGTTGGGCCCCATCGTGGCGACGTCGAGCAGGCCGTCGTCGAACCGGGCCGACGGGCAGACGTGCAGCTTGCCGCCGAACCTGCGCGTGTTGCCGACCGCGAACAGGACGGCGGGCAGCGTCGCCGCCACGCCGTCGAGCTCCACCTCGTAGACCTCCGCGCGGAAGCTCGGGAGCTGGAGCACGGCGGCCACGTCGTAGCGGCGCGGGCCGGAGGGCCAGCGCAGCCTGCCTCCCCGCTCCGCGACCGAGGCCGCGTAGCCGATCATGAGCACGCTGGCGTACCGCACCGACCGGCCGTCCGGGTAGTCGATCCGCGCCAGGTCCACCTCCCGGGTGCGCCCGGCCGCCAGCGCCGCGCCCACCGACCGGGCGGCGTCGACGGGGTCCGGCGGCAGGCCCAGCGCGTCGGCCAGGTCGTTGCACGTACCGGTGGGCACCAGCCCGATCGGCGTCCGCCCGCCCGCGACGGCTTGCAGCGCGGTGTGGAACGTCCCGTCGCCGCCGATCGCGACCAGCGCGTCCGTCCCGCGCTCGACCGCCTCGCGGTAGCCGGCGAGCGCGTCGGCCGCGCTCCGCGTGGTCAGCACCTCCACGTCGACGTGCCGACCCAGCGCGTCCAGCACCGCGTCCAGCCGCGTGCCGTGCCGACCGCCGCCGGCGGTCGGGTTCAGCGCGACGGTGACCCTCATCGTCCTACCTCGTCCTTCTCTCGGAGGTCCTCGCCCGCGAGCGCGGCCCCGTCCCCGGGCAGGCGCAGGAACGCCGCGACCACCGCGCCGACCAGCACCGCGCCCGCGCCCATCCAGATCGCCGGGCGCACCGCCTCGACGAACGTGACGGGATCGGCCAGGCCACCCCGCCCGTCCGCCGTCCGCAGCACCACCGTCGTCATCACGGCCACGCCCAGCGTGAAACCGATCTCGCGCACGGTGGTGTTGGCACCCGACGCCTTGCCCCGCTCGGCGGGTCGCACGGAGGCGAGCACCGCGGCCGTCATCGGTGTGAAGACCAGGCCCATGCCGATCCCGCCGAGCAGCAGGACGGGCAGGATCAGCCGGTAGTCGACGGTCGGTTCGAGCAGCACCGCGCTCAACCCGAGCGCGACCGCCTCGCACCCCAGGCCGACGGCGATGAGCACGCCCGGCCGCACCCGGTTCGCCAGCACCCCCGCCGCCACCGCGACCAGCATCGGCATCGCGGTCCACGGCAGGGTCCGCACCCCGGACTCCAGGGCGCTGTACCCCACCGGGCCCTGGAGGTAGAGCATCAGCCAGTAGATGGAGCCGAAGACGCCGAAGAACATGGTGAACGACACCACGTTGCCCAGCACGAACGGCGTGATCCGGTAGAACCGCAGCGGCAGCATCGGGTGCGGGCAGCGCCGTTCCCACAGCACGAACGCGAGCCCGCCGACCAGTGCCGCGCCCAGCGGCACGAGAACCGACGGCGAGGTCCAACCGTCCCGGCCCGCGCGGGCGATGCCGAGCACCGCCAGCGCCACCGACACGGAGGTGAGCACCATGCCCGGCAGGTCGAGCGCGCTGTCGTCACCTCGGCTCTCCGCCAGCCGCCACCGGCACAGCGGCACGAGGGCGAGGCCGATCGGCACCAGCAGCCAGAAGATCCACGGCCAGCTCAGCCGCACCACGACCAGACCGCCGACCAGCGGGCCCAGCGCGATGCCGAGCCCGTTGACGGCGCTCCACAGCCCGACCGCCATCGTGCGCCGCCGGTCCGGGACGCCGGCGGCGAGCAGGGTGAGCGAGACGGGGTACACCGCCGCCGCGCCCGCGCCCTGCACGACCCGCGCCACCAGCAGCGCGGGCAGCGAGTCGGCCAGGGCGCAGGCGGCCGAACCGGCGGTGAACACGACGATCGCGACGATGAACACGCGACGCCGGCCGAACCGGTCGCCCAGCGCCGCGCCGGTGAGCAGCAGCCCGGCGAACGCCAGTGCGTAGGCGTGCACCACCCACTGCGACCCGGAGGGCCCCATCCCCAGTTCGCGGCTCATCACGGGCAGCGCGTTGGTGACCACGAGGTTGTTCAGCGACACCAGGAACATCGGTGCCGCGGTCGCGAGCAGCAACCAGCCGAACCCGCGCCGGTCGCGCTCAACCATCACGCCGGGAAACCTCCACCGGGATGCCGCCGGCCGGGAACCCCGGCGGGAACAGCGTGATGAAGGCTTCGGGCCACACCGATTCCCCGCCGTAGGGCAGTGCGAACCGGTACCGGCCGCAGACCGCCGCGACCGCCGCCACGAGCACGGCCACCGCCAGCGGCTTGCCGATGCACTGCCGCCGCCCGCCGCCGAACGGCAGGTACGCGAACTTCTGCCGCTGCGCGGCGGGAACGCGGAACCGGGCCGGGTCGAACGAGTTCGGGTTCTCCCACAGCGCGGGGTTGCGGTGCGTGCCGAACACGCTGACCATCACCGTCGTCCCGGCGGGCACGTGGCGGCCGGCGAGTTCGTCGTCCTGGACCGCGTCCCGGGGGAACTGCCACACCGACGGGTACAGCCGCAACGTCTCGTCCACCACCGATCGCGTCACCGGCAGCTCGTCGAGCCGGTCGAAGGTCGGCGGCGCGCCGGCGAGGACCCGGTCCACCTCCTCCTCCACCTCGCGCCGGACGGCCGGGTTGCGGGTCAGCTCGTACAGCGCCCACATCAGGCTCAGACCGGTGGTCTCGGACCCCGCGAGGAACATGGTGACGAGGTTGTCCGTCAACGCCTGGTCGGACAGGTCGGACTTCATGATCAGGCCGGCGACGTCGTCACCGTCCTCGCCGACGGCCCGGCGCTGCGCCACGACCCGGCCGATGATCCGGTCGAACACGCGGCGCGCGGCCTTCTTGCGCCGCTGGTAGCCGGTGGGCAGCCACTTCGGCAGCAGCAGCTCCTCCACGCTGCTGACGTTCTTGAAGATCACCTCCAGCGCGGAGGCGACGGACCGGGTGAACCGCTGCTCGGTGCGGGACAGGTCCTCGCTCACCAGGACCTCGCCGAGCAGCCGGCCGCTGAACGCCATGGTCTCGCGGACCAGGTCGACGCGGCGGCCTTCCCGGGCGGCCCGGTCCCAGGACCGGAACGCGTCGTCGAGCGCCGCCAGTGCCCGGTCCACGCCGTGCGCGACCCGCTCCGGGGTGAACGCGGGCTGCACCACCTTGCGGTGCGCCCGCCACTCGGCGTCGTCCAGCGTGAGCAGGCCCCGGCCCATGAACACGTCGAACGCCAGGTACAGCTTGCCGCGCACGTAGTTCGCGATGTTGGAGGCCAGCACCCGCTCGATGGCGGACGGGTCGGTGAGCTGGACGTACCCGCGCGGCACCAGGTCGACCCGGGCGACCTCGCCGTGGTCGCGTTGCAGGGCGAGGGTGAAGTCCAGCGGGTCCTTGGCGAGCTGCGGCGTGACGCCGAGCACCGGCACGCCCTTGGGCCCGCTGACCTCCCTGGGGCCGATCCCGGTCACGGGGCACCGCCCGGTCGCCAGGGCCGCGTCGTCGGTCGCCGTCATGTGTCTCTCCTGGTGGCAGATCCTGCACGGGCGGGTGCGCCCTCGCGGGCGGTGAAGCGGCCGGTGACCTGGTCGACGTGACCGAACACCCGGCCGGCGGTGCCCTCGATCCGGAGCAGCACGCGCCCGTCGGCGGTCGCCGCGACGCACAGGTTCGCGGCACCCGGGTCCTCCAGGTCGAGCCCGGCGGGCGTGGCGTACAGCTCGACCCGCTCGTCGAGCAGCGACAGGTCGTTGTGCGCGGAGAACACCTCGATGCGGCGGATCGAGCGCGGCACCGCGACCGGGGTGCGGTGGCCGTCCACGAGGTCGAGCACCGCGACCCGCGCCAACCCGTCGAGCAGCACGGACGGCACGAGCAGGTCCGGGAACCAGCGCCGGACGCCGTCCCGGTCGAGGGCGAGCCGGGCCCGCTTGCCCCGGTCGTGCAGGCGGGTGTCCGCCGTGGACACGAAGACGCCGGTCAGCAGCACCGACGAGTCCGGCGCGTGGTACGGGTCCGCGACGGACCGCGTCACGCCCTCGGCCCAGTGCTCCCAGCGGGGCGCGGGGCGGTAGCCGTCGCGCATCCGCACCGTGACGGCGAAGTGCTCGCGGTCCGCGACGAGCACCCGCCCGTCGGGCGCGACCACGTCGGCCAGGACCCGCACCCGCACCACGGACTCCGCCCCGTCCTCGCCCAGCAACCGGGCGTGGATCTTCTTCGGCTGGGGTCCGCGATCCGGGTAGAGCCGGAGGAACGCGCTCAGCACCAGGTCCTCGAACACGGCCGGCACCCGGTGCGGCACCAGCACCTTGGCCGCCTCGGCGGCCAGTTCCGGCACGAAGGTGCCCGGCAGGGTCGGGTACCCGTCGACCAGGTGCCCGGCGAGGAAGCCGTCGCGGTCCAGGTCGAAGGTGCGCGTCACGGTCACCTCGTCGGGGCCGGCCCGGGTGACCTCGTCGACGAACGGCAGCGCGGACGAGGTGCAGAAGTCCGCGTACTCCGGCACCACGGCCGCGATCGACACCCGCTCGCGGTCGCCGTAGACGACCGTGCCCACCGGCGGCACGGGGTGCCCGAGCTCCGCGAGGAAGTGCGCCACGCCCTCCTCGGTCGGCGTCGCGGTGAACTGGTTGGCGTTGGCCAGGAACGCGCGCATGACGGGTCCCGCGCCCAAGCCGGTGTCGCGCCACAGCGTCCAGCCGATGGTGAACTCGATCCCGCCCCGGTCCCGGGCGCACTCGGCGGCGGTGTTGAGGAAGTCGTTGGCCGAACCGTAGTCGGTCTCCCCGCGCTGACCGGTGAAACCGACGAACGAGCCGAAGTTGCACCACCGGCGCGGTGCCCGGTCGGCGAAGGCCGCGCGCAGGTTCAGGTAGGTGCGGACCTTGAGGTCCCGCACCGCCGTGAAGTCCGCGCGGGACTTGGTGCGGATGTCGGAGGCCCGGTTGGTGCCCGCGACGTTGAGCAGCAGGTCGACGTCACCGTGCTCGGCGAGCAGCGCGCCCACAGCGGTGCGCACGGCGTCGGTGTCCCGCAGGTCGCACCGCACGTAGTGCACGCGGCCCGGCCCGCAGATCCCGGCCAACCCGGTCAGCGTGCGACGCACGGACCGCGCCTCGACCAGCCGCTCGAACCCGGCGTTGGCCTGCGCCACGGTCGCCCCGCCGGCGGTCCGCGCCTTGATGTACCGGGCACGCCCGAGTTCCGGCGCGTCGTCGGGCGCGTCCAGCAGCGCCGGGTCGTGGGAGGCGAGGTCGGTGCTGCCGAGCACGACGATCCGCGGCCGGTGCGCGCGGGCCAGCGCCAGCAGCACGGCCGCGCCGATCCCCCGTCCCCCGCCCGCCGCGACCACCAGCGCGTCGGGCGGCACCAGCGGCGCGGTCGGCGTGGCGGGCACCGGCCTGGACCGCGTCACGAGCCGCCGGCCACCCTCGTGCCGCACCACGGGGAGCAGTTGGCGGTTGGCCAGTTCCGCGACCGACACCGCGAGCGCGGACGCCGGGTCGGCGTCGTCGTGGACGGTCGCCACGACCGGGACGCCGGGCAGTTCCAGCGCCAGGCTCTTGGTGAACCCGGTGAACAGCCCGGTGAACGGCGACGGCTCCGGGCTCACCACGGTGACCAGGAACGAGGCGGTCGGCAGGTCCGGGAACCAGCCGGCGCACCGCCGCATGACCAGGAACACCGACTCGTGCAGGTCCAGGACGCGGTGGGCGGCGGCGGACCACTCGGCCGACCGCAGCGCCGGGTCGGTGAGGTCCACGACGACCCGCACGTGCGCGGGCGTGCCGCCCCGGGCCCAGCGGTCGTCCTCGTCGACGTCGGCCGCGCCGGTGAGCACGATGGCGTCGGCGGGCAGCGGCAGCGCGGTCGGGTCGCCGTTGGTCAGCACGACCACCCCGCCCGGCAGCGCGGGCAACGGGTCGCGCACCGGCACCGCCGGCGCGTCCGCCCAGTCCAGCACGTGCCGCTGCACGACCCTGGCCGGGACCGGCGTCCGCAGCACGACGGCCCGGCCCGGCCCGGAGGAGGGCAGGCGCAGCGCCCGCCCGGGTTCCGCGCCGGCCAGCAGCGCGAGCAGTTCCGGGGCACCCTCGGCACCCAGGTACGTCCCGGTCACATCGCCTCCAAGTCGATCTCGGCGAGCACCGGCAGGTCGTGGGACTCGGCGTACTCGCGGCGGGTCACCGCGTACAGGAACGCGCCCTCGGCCACGTCGACCTCCGCGCCACCGGGCGTGGAGTCCTCGACGAGCCGCGACCACGACGCCAGGCTGTTGCCGTTGACGCCGGCGACCAGGGCGATGTCGATGTCGCCGAACTCCAGGTACCGGCCGGCCAGCCCGAACGCGTCGGCGAGCGATCCCTCTCCGCCGTCGACGGTGATGTTGAGGCCGCGCAGGTCGAAGTAGTTCGACAGCCGCGCCGCCACCACGTTCGGCATCTCGCCGGGGAACGAGTCCTCGACGGGGGCGGCGATGCGCTCGTAGGCGTGCTCCCGGAGCTTCTTGAGCATCGCCTGGACCTCTTCGGAGCTGCCCGCGACCCGTGCCGTGCGCATCAGCTCGTCGAGGTAGGCCCGCAGCGCGTAGAGCACCGCGTTGCGCGTCGGCCCCATGTGGCCGACGATGACGCCGGTCGTCGCACGGCTGGACTCGCACGCCTCGCGCACGCCGGCGGTCAACCGCTGCATGCACTCCATGATCATCAACTGGGTGCGGTCGGTGGCGCGCAAGGCGCTCGCGGGCATCCGCACCTTCTGGAACGGCGGCGTCGGGTAGGTCCGGCCGAACGAACGGCCGTCCTCGGGGACGTGCGAGGAGCAGCCGACGACCACGAGCCCGCCGGGGCGTCGCTCGCCGTAGCCGAACGTCGCGGGCTCGCCGGGTCGGTGCTCGCGCAGCAGCAGGTGCGCGTTCGTGCCGCCGAACCCGAAGCCGGACACGGCGACCGTGCGCACCCCGGGTCCCGGCGGCCACGGGACCGGCCGACCGGGCACCTGGAGCGTGTCCGGGCCGACCCCGAAATCGGCCGGCGCTTCGGTGAACCGCTGTTGCGCCGGGATGGTGCCGTGCCGCATCGCCAGCAGCGCGTGGATGACCGACACCACGCCCGCCGCCCACCCGGTGTGGCCGATGAGCGACTTGTTGGAGGTGACCGGGATGGGACCCGCGCTCGCGTAGGCGGCGCGCAGCGCGGTGAACTCGGCCAAGTCGCCCGCCGGGGTGCCCGTGGCGTGGGCGATCACCCAGTCCACTTCGGACGCGACCACGCCGGACCTGCCCAGGGCGCGCTCGATGGCGAGCTCCTGACCGCTGCTCGACGGCGCGTAGACGGCCTTGCCCTTGCCGTCCGCCGAGAGACCGATGCCGGACACCACGCCCAGCACGGTGTCGCCGTCGGCGACCGCCTTGGACAACCGCTTGAGGACGATGACGCCCGCACCGTCGGAGAACAGCACGCCGTCGGCGTCGCGGTCCAGCGCGCGCACCTCACCGCGCACCGACAGCCCGTGCAGCTTGGCGAAGAGGCCCGACCCGGCCGGGGCGAGCGCGAACGCGCCGCCGCACAGCGCGGTGTCCACCTCGCCGGCCACGATGGCGCGCACCCCGATGTCGATGGCGTACAACGAGGACGAGCACGCCGTGTCGACCACCGACACCGTGGTGCCCTCGGGGAGCAGGCCGCTCGCCGCGGACCGCACGACCCGGTGCGGCGGCTCGGCCCACCGGCCGCGCGGCAGGCACCGGTCGAGCAGGTCGACCAGGTCGGCGTCGTCGGCGGGCAGCCCGTCGCCCTCGGCGAACTCGACGACCTCGCGGCGGACCAGGGCCTCTTGGAGGTGCTGGCTGCCGTCCGGGGTGTAGCCGATGAAGAGGCCGAACCGGTCGGCGTCGGCGCGTCCCACGCCGTCCAGCGCCTGGTGGATGCCGTGCCGCAACCACAGGGTGGTGAAGTCGGTGTCCGGGGCGACGTCGAGGTCGGGGTGCGGCGTGAAGCCGGTGATGAACCCGGAGCGCCGCTGGTAGGTCTTGTCCGGCGCGGACGGGTCGTCGTTGTGGAAGCTGTCCACGTCCCACCGGTCGGCGGGCACCTCCACGAACAGCTCGGCCTGCCCGGACAGCAGCGACCAGAACTCGTCCGGGCTGGACGCCCCGGGCACCGCGAGCCCCATGCCGACCACGACGACCGGGTCGTCGTTCGCGGCGACCGGCTCCGGCACGACCTCCGCGACCGGCTCCGGCGAGGCGACCGGCTCTCGTGCGGCGACCGGCTCCGGTGAGGCGACCGGCTCTCGTGCGGTGACCGGCGCGGCTGACACCGAGGTTCCGGACGTGGTGATCCGGTCGGGTGACATGGCCTGCCGCAGCAGCGACAGCCCGCCGTCGGCCACCAGCGACTGGCCGGTGACGTACGAGGAGTCCGGTCCGACCAGGAAGGTGACCAGCGAGGCCAGTTCGGCGGGCGTGCACAACCGGCCGAGCGAGGTGGCCGCCGCGGTGTTCGCGCTGACCGACGCGAAGTCCGGGAACATCCGCCCGACCTCGTTGTCGATCAAACCCGCCGACGCCGTGTTGACCCGGATGCCGCGATCCGCGAACTCGGCCGCGAGGTAGCGGGTGAGGGCCTCCAGCGCCGCCTTGGTGATGCCCACGCCCAGGTAGTTGGCCGGTGCGTACAGCGCGCCGATGGACGACACGTTGACGATCGCCCCACCGGCGGACATCAGTTCCGACGCCCCGAGCGAGCACCACAGCGCGCCCTTGACGTTGGTGGCGTAGGCCCGGTCCAGGTGCTCGTCGGTCAACTCCGCGGTCGGCAGGAAGATCCCGGTGGCGGCGTTGTTGACCAGGACGTCGAGCCGGCCGTGGGTCAGCCGGACCTCCTCGAACATCCGCTCGACCTGCCCCCGCCGGGCGACCGAGGCGCGCACCACGTCGGCCCGCAGCCCGTCGGCGGTGAGGGATTCGACCAGCGCGCGCGCAGCGTCCAGGGAGTGGAAGCAGTTGACCACCACGTGCGCGCCCGCTTCGGCCAGCGCCCGGCTGATGTGCGCGCCGACGCTGCCCGCTCCCCCGGTGACGAGGGCGACCTTGCCGCCCAGGCCCCCCGCAGTCATCTGGCACCCGCTCGCAGCGAGCCGACGAAGAAGTCGACCACACCGCCGAAGGTCGGGTAGTCGGACACGCGCAACCCGTCCGGCCGCACGCCCATGCCCAGTTCCTGCCCGATCCGGGCGAACAGCTCGGTCTGCTTGACCGAGTCGACCCCGAGATCGGCCTCCAGCGCCGCGTCGTCCTCGAAGACGTCCTCCGGGTACTCCAGGACAGCCGCGTAGACGGATCGGACGCGCGCCGCGAGCTCCTCCCGGTCCACCGGTCCCGCCGCGACGGTCGCCTGGTCGGTGATCGCGTCGGCGGCCTCGTCCGGCGTCGGTTCGAGCGTCGGTTCGAGCGCCTGCGCGGTCTCGGGGGCGACCCGGGGGGCCGGCCGCGACTGCTCGACGCCGACCGGCCCGGCCAGCACCGGCACGTCACGCGAGGTGATCAGCGGCAGGCGGACCACCGAGCCGTTGACCTGCCGGACCTGCGCGTGGCCGGCGGGGGGTGGCCGCAGGAAGTCGACGACCTCGGCGATCGACGAGGTGCCGCTCGCCAGGGGTGCCAGGCCCAGGGCGTCCGGCCGGATGGCGCGCACGATGTTGATCAGCGTCCGGCCCGCTCCGACCTCGACCCAGATCCGCGCGCCGGCGGTGTGCAACCGCTCCACGGCGGCACCGAAGTCCACCGGGCACACCAGGTGCGACGACAGCGCGTCCGCCAGCCGTTCGCCCGCCCGGTAGTGGCGGCCGAGGATCGGCGAGTGGACCGGCACCGCGAAGTCACCCGCGCGGACGTCCTCGATGCGGTGGGCGAACTCCTCGCGGGCGCGTTCGAGCAGCGGTCCGTGGAACGGGTGGGGCGCGCGCAGCGACGTGGCCGCGACGCCGATGGCGGCGGCGATGGTGCGCACGCGGTCCATCTCGTCGGCGGTGCCCGAGACCGTCGTCTGGCGCGGACCGTTGCCGACCGCCACCACCGCGGTGGCGGTGGGCAGCAGTGCGATGATCCGTTCGGCCCGGTCGCGGTCGCAGGACAGGGCGACCATGCGCCCGCCGCTGGTGTCGCACTCCCGCAGGGCGACGATGCGGTGGCACAGCACCTCCGCGCCCCGGCTCGTCGACAGCGCGCCTGCCGCGACCAGCGCCGAGATCTCGCCCAGGCTGTGCCCGACGAGCAGTGACGGCATCACGCCCTCGGCGGCCAGCACCTCGTACAACGCGACCGAGGTGGCGAACGCCGCGACTTGCGCGATATCCGGCGCGGTGGCGAGCAACTCGTCCGCGGTGAGCGGCGTTTCGCCCAGGACCGGTTCCAGACCGTGCCCCAGCACCCGTCGTGCCACCGCGTCTACCTCGTGCACGACCTGCCGCGCCACGGGGAGTTCGAGCAGCACGGAGAACGAGCCGGGCGAGTAGGAACCCTGGCCCGGAAATACGCCGACAACGACCTCTCCCATGCGTAAAATCGTGACCTCCTAGAACGGGTAGCCGCTGCCGGCGCAATTCACGACGACCGTTGTGCACCGTTTTTCCGACAGCGATCGGACGGGCGTGGAGCCGGGCGGTCGATCAACACTGCGTGACGGTAGGGCTCGCGTTTGCCGCTGACAGTCGGCCGGGTGCGACGGACATTCACCTCGAACGCCCCCCTTGGTGACGTCTCGTTCACCTTGCCGACATCGGAAGTGTCGATCATCACCCACGAAGTCTTACCGCTTCCGGCATACATCACCCGATCGGACCATCAAGGGCACTAAAAGCTATATTCCGCTCTCATGAGGAATACTCACTGAACGTGCCGGAGTGGACACCCGCAGAACAACTGCCGCGAATTCCCGAACCGCCACGTTCCCCATGGGGATCGGAATTCCAAGACAGTTGCGTACCATAAGAGCGACCTCGCCCAGGGGCGAGGACGTCCGCGATTTCGGCCGGCTCGGGCAGCCATCGAGGTCACCGCCGAAGAGGCCGCGTTCCCCACCGGCGGGCCGTGCCTGGGTGGACGGTCGGGCGTTGGCCGGGACGCGGGCGCGGCCGGCCCGTGCGCGACCCCTCAGACGAGTGTGCGCCAGTGTTCGGGGACGGGTTCGGGGTGGATGGGGTCACCGTTGACGCGGTCGTTGTAGAACCAGTGGCGGAACTGCTCGGGGTCGACGATGCGGTTCTGGTAGCCGCGGTAGTTGTCCAGGTCGTCCTGCGCGGTCCGGTGGGTGGTGCGCGTCCGGTGGCGGCGGTGGCAGGTGTCGTAGTCCATGCGGTGCAGGTGGATCAGGTACAGGTGCGGGTCGTGGTTGGTCGCCTGGTCGGTGCGTTCGTGGAAGCCGCCCAGCCAGGTCATCGGCACCCGGGCGAGCAGGGGTTTGGAGTACAGGGGGTTGGAGAACCAGGTGGAGCGCTGGGCCAGGACGCCGCGCACGGGGTCGAGCGGGGGTTCGCGGTCGTGCAGGTGCAGGACTTCGTAGCCGGTGCAGTTGACGAAGTCCTGGTCGAACCGGTCGATGTAGTCGCCCAGGTGACCGGAGCGCGGGTCGGGGGCGACGATCTCGTCGACGTCGGTGCTGAGCACGACGTCGTAGCGGTCGACCAGGTCGTGCTGGTGCTGCTGCACGACGTCGCGGTGCCAGTCGCTGCTGAACTCGTCGTGGTGGATGGCCGTGCGCACGAACCGGTCGTCGGGTTCGAGGTCGGGTGGTGGTTGGTGGTGCAGGACGTGGATGTCCTGTGGTGCGAAGAATTTGGAGTAGTAGTCCAGCCAGCGGGGGAAGAAGTCCGGTTCGTCGCGGATGAGGGTGAGCACCGCCCTGGTGTGGGCGCGGTGCGGGGCGGGCCGCAGGGACCAGCGCTGCTGGGGGCCGTGCCAGAAGTCGTGCTGGGCGAGCCGGGGTTCGTGGCCGGTGTCGGCGTCCCACAGGTCCAGGTACTTGCCGCTGCCGACGTTGGCCAGGGCGTGTTCGCCCGACCGCAGCGGCACCAGCCGCCACTGCTGGTGCCGCTGCGCTGCGCGCGGGTCGTCCAGTACGACCGCCGCGCCGTTGTGGTCGGCACCGCCGACCACGGACAGCACCGTGCCGGTGGCGACGTTGTGCACGACGACGGTGTGCCGTGCGGCGGGGACGGGGGTCAGCCGCCAGTGCTGCGCCGGGTCGTCGACTCCCGGCCAGTGCTGGCGGACGTGCCGGCCGTCGGCGGTGAGGTCCTTGCCGCTGGCGGTGTTGACCAGCCTGAGCGGGGTGTCGTGCGGTGGTGTCATCTCAGATGCGCTCCAGCCGCCAGTGCTGGTTGTGGTTCTCCTGGTAGGAGGGGTGGTCGCCCCAGTAGAAGTGCTGGAACACCGGGGCGTCGCGCTGGGTGCTGCCGCCCTGGATGTCGAGGACCTTGCCGGTGTGCAGGTTCTGGATGCGGAACACCGCGCCGGTGGCGGCGGCCCCGACGGGCAGGAAGAGCCATTCTTTGTGCGGGCCGCCGGGATCGTCCCGGGTGAGGATCTCGGCACCGTCGGCGTGGGACATGCCGACCACTTCCAGGTAGCGGTCCCTGGCCGGGTCGCAGTTCTTGACGCGGTAGCCGCCGCCGGCGACGGGGACCAGTTCCCAGTGCTGGGCCTCCAGGCCGGTGTAGTCGTTCTGGTCGACGTTCGCGCCGTCCCCGGTCCAGTCCGGGTCGTCGAGTTGCAGGTACAGGTCGCTCAGGGTGCTCTGGATCTTGTACTTGCCCGTCAGGTCCGGCACGACGACCTTCACCGTGGTGGAGCCGGTCTGCACGCCGTCGACGGTCACGTCGACCTCGCCCTGCACCGCCATCTCCCGGGTCACCGCTGTGCCCGGGGGCGTGGTCGCGGCGGGGAACTCCAGCTCGAAGTCCAGGGTGGCCGGGTGGGCTCCGGTGAAGGGGCCGAAGCCCCCGGCGGGGTGGACGCGCACGAACGGGGCGACGGCCCGGTCGGGGACGAGACCGACGTTGCCCAGGGTCGTGATGCCGGCGGTGCCGAGGTCGATGATCGTCTGCACCACCGTGGCGGGCGTGATGCCGTCCCGGTACTCGCCGCCGGTCGCGGCGGCGATCCGCGAGCCCTGCCCCGCCATGCCGCCCAGGACGCCGCACAGGCTCTGGTACACGGTGCCCCCGGACACCGGCACCGGGTCGGCGTTGAGACCGGTGTTCGCGCCTCCCGAGGCGGTGCTGATGGTGAGCACGAAGATACCCTGCGCCTGGAGCTTGGCCGTGACCGACAGCTCGGTGACGTCGTAGGTCAGGCCGGACACGGCCTGGCAGATCGGGTCGTGGCCGGGTGCGTCGCCGATCCAGACGACGATCCGCTTGGCGTCGGTGCGCCAGCCGATCGACCCGCCCGGTGGTTGCGCGAGTTGGTCGAGGGCGTAGAACTGGCCTTCGGCGGCGGTGCTGCCGCCGCCTGAGGCGGACCAGTTGCGGATGCCGGCCGCGACCGCGCCGGGGGTCGGCCCCAGCGGCACCTGGTTGCGGAAGCGGTCGGGCTGGGGGTCCTCCATGTCCAGGTAGTTGCCGACGCCGAAGTGGACGTCCGCACCCACCCCGCTCGCGGCTACCACCAACCGGTTGACGATGTCCTCGACCCGGGCGCTCACCGCGGTGATGATGCCGCCCATGCTGCCGGTGTTGTCGGCCAGGAAGTAGACGTCGATCTTGGGGATCACCCCGCTCCCGGGCAGGTGGACCCGCACCTGCTCGCGGTGGCTGCCGGGCGAGTCGGGGTTCGTGGCGACGTCGACGCCGGCCGGGACGAGCGGGGTGGTGCTGGGCATGGAGGTCTCCTGATCGTGCGGTCGGACCGGCCCGCGGGCGCGGTCCCTGCCACCAGCGGTGTCGGTGCGGCCCTGTCGGCGGTTCCGGCAGGTGTCCGCGTCGGATCGGGGTAGGTGCTCGGCGCGCGACCGTGCCGTCAGACGCGCTCCAGGACCCAGTGCTGGTTGTGGTTCTCCTGGTAGGCCGGGTAGTCGCCCCAGTAGCCCTGCTGGCTCACCCGGGCGTCGGGGTCGAGGCTCTGGTTCCGGACGTCGAGGACCAGGCCGGAGTGCAGGTTCTGGATTCGGAACACCGGGTTGCCGCCGGCGGAGACCCCGGCGGGGACGAACAGCCACTCTTTGTGCGGGCCGCCGGGGTCGTCCCGGGTGAGGATCTCGGCACCGTTGCTCATCGACATGCCCACCACCTCCATGTACCGGTCGCGGGCCGGGTCGCAGTTCTTGACGTGGTACCCGCCACCGCTGACCGGAACCAGGTCCCAGCGCTGCGCGTCCAGGCCGGTGTCGGTGTTCTGGTCGACGTTCGCGCCGTCCCCGTTCCAGTTCGGGTCGTCGAGCTGGAGGTACAGGTTGCTCAGGGTGCAGCGGATCTTGTAGCGGCCGGCCAGGTCGGGCACGGTGACCTGCACCGGGATCGACCCGGTGGTCACGCCGTCCACGACCACGTCGACCGCGCCGTGCACCGCCTGCGGCCGGGTGACCGTGCCGGCCGTGCCGGGGTCGGCGGCGGGGAACTCCAGGTCGAAGTCCAGGACCTGTGGTGCCGTCCCGGGGAAGGGGCCGTAGCCGGCGGGCTGGATCTGCACGAACGGCGCGATCACCTTGTCCGGCACCAGGCGGACGGTGCCGATCGTGCTGATGCCCGTGGTGCCGAGGGTGATGATGGTGTCGACGACCGTGACCGGCGTGATGCCCTCGGCGTAGGTGCCCCCGGTCGCGGCGGCGATCCGACTGCCCTGGCCCGCGGCCCCGCCGATGGTGCAGTTGCCCCGGTAGGGCGTGCCGTCGGACAACGGCTTCGGGTCGACGTCCAGACCGGGTCCGCTCGACCCGGACGGGGTGCTGATCACCAGCGCGACGATGCCCTGCGCCTGGAGCTTGACGGTCACCGACGTCTCGGTGATGTCGTAGGTCAGGCCCGACACGGCCGGGCAGATCGGGTCGTGGCCGGGCGCGTCGCCGATCCACAGGATGATCCGCTTGGCGTCGGCGCGCCAGCCGATCGACCCGCCCGGCGGCTGGGCGAGGTGGTCCAGGGCGAAGAACTGCCCCTCGGGGGTGGTGGCACCGCCGGCGAGGTCCCAGGCGCGGATGCCGACGGCCGCCGCCGTCGGGTCGGAGGTCAGCGAGACCTGGTGGTGGAAGCGTTGGGCGACCGGGAAGCCCATGTCCCGGTAGTTGCCGACACCGAACCGGACGTCGGCCCCCACCGTGCCCGCCTCGCTCACGAGCCGGTTGAGGATGTCCTCGACGCGAGCGCGGACGGCGTTGATGATGCCGCCCATGCTGCCCGTGCTGTCGACGAGGAAGTAGACGTCGATCTGGGGGATCACCCCGCTCCCGGGCAACCGGACCTGCGCCGGTTCCCGATGGCTCGCCGGCGAGTCCGGGTTCGTCGTGAGCTCGATTCCGGCCGGCGAGAACGGTGTGGTGGTGGGCATGGTGTAGCGCCTCCTCATCCCTGGACGTCGAGTCGTCTCGCGAGTGCGGACCTCCGACCGATGATCACAATTCCGGTCCCGAAATGGAACAGCGAAACCTTCCTTCCAACCCGATGGTGTGCTCTCCGGCCGTCGGTGACTCGGCGGCGGAGAACCACCCGTGCAGGGCATCGACAACGACTTCCGCGCATCCGCGCGATGTCTGTCAATACCGCGGCACTCGGCCATGTCGGTGATTCCGCTCCGCCCTGCGGTGTGCACCGGCACCGGCACGCCCTGTCGCCTTCACCGTCAGCGACAGCACCACCGCCACCGCTCAACACCTGATTGAGGCATGTCGGGCCTGCGCCTCGCACGACGATGCTGTGTAGTGGGACCCGACATGGGGAGGGTTATGTCCTTGCTGGCCGGCACCGGCATCGGCGCGGTCCTGTTGACCGTATCGGCCTTGGTCCGAATCGGATTGGGAGCATCCTCGAATGAGGTCGGGACGAACGCGTCCGAAATCGGTCGGAAACGAAGAGACGCCGGATCCGAACCACTCCGCGCGAGGCAGGTGGTCGGAATTTCCGACCAGTGTGTCGATGGTGATACCGGCGCACAACGAGGAAGCGTCGATCGCGGGCACCATCCGGTCCTGCCGCGCGCAGAGCTACCCGATTGACCAGATCATCGTGGTCGCGGACAACTGCTCCGACCGCACCGCCGACATAGCCCGCGGCTTGGGGGTGGTCGTGATCGAGGGCAAGGGCGGGTCGAAGGCGTCGGCGCAGAACATGGCCTTGCCCCGGATCACCAGCGACGCCGTGGTCGCGCTCGACGCCGACGCCACCCTGTCCACCCGCGCGGTCGAGTTGATGATGGCCACCCTGCGCCGTGGCTACGCGGGGACCTGCCCGTCGGCGCTGCCCGGCGACACCGCTACGCCTTACAGCCGCTACCGCACGCTGTACCACGCGATCGCCAACGGCTGGACACGACCGTTGCAGGACGTGTTCGACCGGCAACTGGTGCTCAGCGGGATGGCGAACTGCCACCGCACCGACGTGCTGCGCGAGGTGGGCGGCTTCCCCGACGACAACATCACCGAGGACTTCAACCTCACCTGGACCCTGCACCGCCTCGGCCACCGCGTCGGGTTCACCCCCGAGGCGGTCGTCTACACCCAGGAACCCACCTCGCTGCGCGAGCTGCTGTCCCAGATGCACCGCTGGACGGCCGGGTTCGCCCAGACCATGATCAAGCACCGGGCACCGATGATGGACTCCGGCGCGTGCATCGTGATCGCCTCCCAGGTCCTCGACTCGCTCGTGGGCGGCCTGGCCACCTGCACCCTGCTGCCCTACCTCGCCCGGCGCGGACTGCTGCGCGGGCTGCGTAGCTGGTGGAGCCCGCTGTGGGTGCTCGTCGCCGCCGCGTCGGTGACCGTCGCGGCGCGTCAGCTCGGGTGGCGCACCACGCTGCGGTGCCTGCCCAGTTGGCTCGTCCTGCAATCCCTCACCGGTCCGCTGACCTCCTGGTGGCTGTTCCGCGAATGGGTGCTGGGCCGCCGCCTCACGACCTGGACCGGCCGGCACGGCCGCAAACCGGCGCTGACCCCGGTGACCCGACGCCGCAAGGCCGTGCTGGCGACGGGCCTCGCCGCGACCGTGCTGGCGGGCGTCGGCGGGCGGTGGCTGCGGCGCTCACCCGACCAGACGCCGCCACAGCCCCGACGCGGGTGACACCGCACCGGTCAGGTCCGAGGCCGGGAACCGGAGGCGGAAGTCGCGCAGGTGCCACTCGTACGCCTCGGCCGCGCGCGCCAGCAGCTTGCCCTGGGCCGGCCCGCCGTGGCTCTCGCCGGGCCGCGCCCGGCGGTCGCACCACGTCCTGACCGCCGCCTCGACCAGCATCGACACCCCGACCGCCGCGTGCCCCGCGTAGCGGCGGACCGCACGATCGCCGGGCACGGCGTCCACCACGCGTTGCAGGACCTGCTGCACCGCCACCGCCGTCACCGCCTGCGACAACCAGTTCGCCCCCACACCGGCGACCAGTGATCCGCCGCCGCCCGCCGCCCGCTCGGCACGACCGGAGGCCGTGCGCAGCACAGGGGGCAGCACCGACAACAACGGCACCAACGCCTGCCGCCCCGCGTCCTCCCCGACCACGCTGACCGGGATCAAGGCGACCGGCCCCGGCCCGTCCGGCCGCACCGACGACCGCCGGAGAACCGACACGAACCCCGCCTGCCCCAGCAGTGCGTCACGCACTTCGGACAGCGAGGCCCGATCCTCCAGCAGGTCCCACTTGGTCACCACGAACCGGACGACCCCGCCCTGGCCGTCGAGCAGCTTCCACACCCCGGCCATGGCCCGCTCGAACCCGTCCCGGTCCCCGTCGAGCAGCTTCGCGACCAACTCGCCGTCCACCACGCACACCAGCGCGGCGGCCCCCCGGACCCGGGCCGCCAGCGCCCGCCCCGCCGCGTGCCGGGCATCGGTGACGGCCGCACCGTCGTAGTCGACCCACCGCGTCTCGAACAACGGCTGCCCGTCGTCCGCCGCCGCCTCGAACCACAGGTTCACCAGAGCCCGGTGGTGGGCACCCACCGGGGCACCGGGCTCCGCCGCCCGCATCGACCGCCACGCCTCGGCGAGCACCGAAGCGGTCACCGGGTCCGGCCTGAGCCCCGGCGACACCGGCTCCGGCTCCCACTCCTCCAACCCCTGCTTCATCGCGGCCAGCAGACTCGTCTTGCCCGCTCCCGCCGGACCTACCGGAACAACGTCGAAGGACTGCACTTCCGCACCGTATCGACCCCGGACCACGCCGTCGGCCGGCGAAGAACCGCTCCACCCTCCACGCCGCTCACCCACCGCCACCCACGTGCGCCATCCGGGGCACGAGCGCACACCGCCCGAGCGAATCCGCGACACCCGCCGGGCACGCACGCCCTGGACACCGCGTCCGGACAGACCAGCGCCCCACCATCGGTGGAACCTTCGTCGGATACCCACCAGGCCGACGAAGGACGCCCACCAGCGGTCCGCCCCGATTCGCGGACTCCCTTGCCGGGCACCGTCACACCGACCCGACGGCCGGGTGCCCGACCACCTGCCGCGCGGCCAGCCGGTGGAACAGGCCGCCGGTGTCGGCGAACAGCTCGGCGAACGTGCCGGCCTGCACGACCCGGCCCCGGTCCAGGACGAAGATCCGGTCCGCGTCCCGCACGGTCGACAGCCGGTGCGCGACGACCACGCGGGTGGCGGCCGACCGGCGGGTGCCGGCGGTCACGACCTCCTGGGTGCGGTTGTCCAGCGCGCTGGTGGCCTCGTCGAAGAACAGCACCCGGGGCTTCGTCGCGAGCGCGCGGGCGATCAGCACCCGCTGGCGCTGCCCGACCGACAACGTGCCGCCGCCGGACGGCACCACGGTGTGGAGCCCCATCGGCAGCCGGCGGACGTCTTCCTCCAGCCCCGCCAGCCGGACCGCCTCCCACACCGCCTCGATCGGCAACGGGTCGGTGCCGCAGACGTTCTCGCGCAGGGTGCCGCCGAACAGCCGCCCGTCCTGGAGGACGACGCCGCACTGGCGGCGCACGGCCCCCACGTCGAGCCCCGCCAGGTCCTGCCCGTCGTAGCGCACCGCCCCCGTTTCGGGCCGTTCGAACCCCAGCAGCAGCCGCAGCAGGGTCGACTTGCCCGACCCGCTCGGTCCGACGAGGGCGACGAACTCGCCGGGTCGGACGTGGAGGGAGACGTCGTCGAGCACGGGCGCGGCCGAGCCCGGGTAGCGGAACGTCACGTCGCGGACCTCGATCTCGCCGGCGAGTTCCACCTGTCGCGCCCCCGGCTCGCTCTCCGGCGACGCGGCGAGCACGTCGGAGACCTCTTCGAGGCGGGGCAGCGCGGCGGCGACGTCGACCCCGGCCGCGCACAGCGCGACCGTCGCCTGCACCAGCAGCGCCAGCCCCGCGTTGGCGGTGAAGAACCGGTCGACCGGCACCTGCCCGCTCAGCGGACCCGACAGCACCGCCAGCAGCACCAGTTGGGCGCTGATCGGCAACGTCGTGACCAGCGCCGCCAACCCCGCCTGGACCCGCCGCACGCCCTGCACCCCGACCCGCGCCGCCACCGCGGCCTCCGCCCACCGGTGGAACGCCCGGGGTTCGGCGGCGGCGGTCTTGATCGTCGTGACGCCGGCCAGCACCTCGTCGGTGACCGAGGCGGCGCGGTGCTCGGCGGGCAGCGCGGCCCGCTGCCGGCGCACGACCGCCGCGCCGAGCGCGGCGCTCACCAGCGCCGTGCCGACGACCAGCCCGACCCCGACCTGGGTGAGCCCGGACTCCACGACGAGCAGCAGCCCGACCCCGGCGCAGGCGGTGCACGACGCGAGCAGTGCTCTCGCGGCCACCCCGTCCAGGGCCTGCCGCGCGTGGGCGACGCCGAGGACCCGGTTCGCCAGCGCACCGCTGGTCGTCCCCCGGAAGAACCCGGTGGGCAGCCGGAGCAGCCGGTCCCACAGCGCCAGGTGGAGGTTCGCCTCGAACCGGTCCTCGAACCGCAGCGCCCGCAGGTTCAGCACGACCTCCAGCAGCGCCGCCGCCACCGCGGTCGCCAGGTAGAGGACGACGTCCCAGGCCATCCCGCGCAGGTCGCCCCGGACGAGCCCGCCGAGGACCTGACCGATGATCAGCGGGGTCGCCAGGTGGAGGACCGCGACGAGCGCACCGGCCACCAGCATCCCGCGCAGGTCGCGGCCGTTGCCGGTGAACCCCCGGCGCAGCAGGTCCCGCAGGCGGGCGCGCGCGGGCAGCGGCAGGTGCGGGACGGCGGCGCTGTCGGTGAACGCGGTCGCGCCGGCCGCGTCCACCGGCGTGCGCGCCCCGGTCAGGGGGTCGACCACGTGGTAGCGGCCACGCGCGAACACCAGCGGCACCACGACGGGATCGCCCGTCCGGTCGGCACGCCGGCCGATCAGCGGTCCGACGTCACGCCGCCACCAGCCCCGGTCCAGCCGGGTCCGGCGCAGGCGTACCCCGGACTGCCGCGCGTGCGCCCGCAGCACCTCCGAGGGGTCCGCCGGCGGCGCGCTCACCGCCGCCACCCGGTCACCGCGCGCAGCACGTCGCGGGGCTCGCCGCCGGTCTGGTCCACCGGGCCGGTGCGGGAGCCCAGGCCCAGTTCGCCCAGGGCGCGGTGGGCGGTCGCGGCGATCGCGGACCGGTGGGCGCGCCGGCGTTCGGCGAGCGCGGCGAGGAGGCGTTCGTCGTCCGCTCCCGCCTGGTCCACGGCGGCACGGGCCAGGCGGGTCAGGTGGCCGCCGACGACCTCGGTGAGCCCGCCGGCGCGCAAGACCTCCTCCGTGGTGCGGAGGTCGAGGACGCAGTCGTCCTCGGCGCGGAGCCAGTCCCCCACCGCGAGCAGGACGGCGTCCCGCCCGGCGGTGACCGCGTCGCCGCCGTTGACCCGGAACCCGCCGCCGGCCCGCAGCCAGAGCGGGCGTCGGGCGCACCGCGCGCACCGGCCGGAGGCGAGCGTGCCCGGCCGCAGCGGCTCGCTGTCGCGCGGCGGGGGCGTCGGTCGGGTCCGGTCGGACATCGCCTGCAAGGCCCGGTCCAGCGCCGCGCCGAGCGCGGCGGCCCATCCCGGGAACGCCGGGTCGTGGAGTTCCCGCAGCCGGGCCCCGGGCAGCGGCACGGCCCACAGCTCCCACTCGCCGGTCGACGCGGGCGGCACGGCGCTGAACGCCGGGCAGCGCGCCACGAACAGGCGGCGGGACCGTCCGCCGCCGGGCAGCTCCCGCACCGCGAAGACGTCGACCGGGCCGCCTTCGACGAGGTGGGCGAGCCGCCACCCGTCGATCCGGCGCGGTCGCGCGGAGGCCACCGACGCCGAGGCGGTGAGGAAGTCCCAGTGCGCCGGGGCGTGGCTCACGACGTCACCTCCTGGGTCTGGTGGTGCCGGACGAGGTCGGCGTAGGCACCGTCGCGGGCGAGCAGTTCGTCGTGGGTGCCGCGTTCGACCTCCCGGCCGTGCGCCAGCACGACGATCAGGTCGCAGTCGCGGACGGTGGCCAGCCGGTGGGCGATGATCAGGCAGGTCGCCCCGCGTCGCCGGATGTCGGCGTCGATGAGCGCCTCCGTCGCGGTGTCCAGGGCGCTGGTGGCCTCGTCGAGCACCAGCAGCCGGGGCCGGCGGGCCAGGGCGCGGGCGATGACCAGGCGTTGGCGCTGCCCGCCGGAGAAGTTCCGGCCGCCCTGGCCCACCGGGGCGGCCAGGCCGCCGGGCCGGCGGGTCACCTCGTGCAGGAGCTGCGCGTCGGCCAGCGCGGCGAGGACCTCGTCGTCGCCGATGGTGGGGTCCCACAACGTCACGTTGTCGCGCACGGAGCCCTGGAACAGGGTCCCGTCCGGGTCGACCACCGCCGTGGTCGCCGCCCGCAGGTCCGGGTCCAGGTCGTCGAGGTCGTACCCGTCGATCGTGACGCGCCCGCGCCACGGCCGGTGGAGACCGGCGACCAGCCTGCCCACCGTGGACTTCCCGCTGCCGGAACCGCCGACGAGCGCCACCCGCGCGCCGGGTCGCAGGTCGAGCGAGAAGTCGGTCAGCAGCGGCCCGGCCGAGGGGGTGTAGCCGAAGGTGACCGACTCGACCACCACCCGGCCCTCCAGCGGCACGTCCGTGACGGGGTCCGGCGGGGGCGGGGGCACCGGGTAGTGCTCGACGTCCAGCAGCCGCCGGACGTCGACGCCGACTTCCGCCACCCGGGCGCTGACCTCGCCCAGGTCGTCGATCGGCCGGTTCATCGCCGTGACCAGGCTCTGCACCGCGACCAGCAGGCCCACGGTCAGGGTGCCCGCCACGACCAGCCCGCTGCCGACGGCCAGCAGCACGGCGGTGGTCACCGCCATCACCAGCGTCGGGACCACGCCGAGCACGGCGGCCGGGACCCCGGCCCGCTGCCGGCCCCCGCTCACCGCGGCCTGGCGGGCGGCGAACCGCCGGAAGGCCAGGTCCTCCTGCCCGTTCGCCTTCGTCGTCTCGATCATCGCGATCGTCGAGACGACGGTGGAGTACCAGCGGGCCCGTTCCGCCTGGACACCGGCGACGGCGGACGTGCGCATCCCGGACAGCCACCGCAGCACCACGACGTTGAGCCCGGAGCCCGCCGT
The DNA here is from genome assembly GCF_040640215.1 of Actinosynnema sp. NPDC023587. NCBI lineage: Bacteria > Bacillati > Actinomycetota > Actinomycetes > Pseudonocardiales > Pseudonocardiaceae > Actinosynnema > Actinosynnema sp. NPDC023587. The sequence continues at coordinate 297,071 of NZ_JBFABG010000008.1, forward strand.
CGCGCACAGCCCGAGCACCGGGTCGTACCAGCAGAGCAGGACGCCGTAGGCCAGCACCAGGGCGAGGTCGACGGCGGTCGCGGCGAGCCGGCGGGTGAACACCTCCGCCACCGCGTCGTTGGTCTCGACCCGGTGCGCGATGTCGGCGGCAGGCCGCTGGTCGAAGAACGCCTGCGGCAGCCGCAGCAGGTGCCGGAAGAACCGGGCGGCCCCGCTGAGCGCGACGGCGGTTTCCGCGCGGACCAGCAGGAGCCGCTGCACGAGCGCCGCGACGAACGTGATCGCGGTCGCGATCGCCAGCGCCGACACCAGACCGGTCGCCACGCCGGTGTCCCCGCCGAGCAGCACCCGGTCCACGAACACCCGCGACAGCACCGGGAGCCCGATCCCCACCACCGCCACGAGCAACCCGAGCAGCACGGTCAGCGGAACCACCGAGCCGAGGCCGCGCCACCGCCGGGCCACCGCCGCGAGCAGGCTGAACCGCCGGCCCTCGCGCCGGAACGCGGGTCCGGGGCCCAGGTCGAGCGCGATGCCGGTGAAGGAGCGCTCGAACTCGTCCCAGCGGACGGCCCGGGGCCCCAGCGCCGGGTCGTTCACCCGGACCCGGCGGCGGCCCATCCCCTCCAGCACCAGGAAGTGCTCGAACCGCCAGTGGAGGATCGCGGGCAGCCGCAGTTCGCCGAGGCCGGCGATCCCGCACTGCTTGCCCTTGGCGGTCAGCCCGTGCCGCCGCGCGGCCTTCACCACGCCGGACGCGGTGGAGCCGTCCCGCCCGACCCCGCAGTCCCGGCGCAGTTCCTCCAGCGGGACGTGCCTGCCGTAGTGGGACAGCACGATGCCGAGCGACGCCGCGCCGCACTCGGTCGCCTCCATCTGGACCAGCGTGGGCGTGCGGACCCGGCGGCGGGTGGGGCGCTCGGCGACGGCGGTCACGTGAGCAGCCAGTCGACCGGGTGTTCGTCGGCGAGCGTGATGCGGGCCGTGACGACGCCCTGCGAGTCCCACCGGTCCCGGGCGCGGTCACCGGACGGGTCGACGGTGACCGCCACGACCGGGCCGGCGGCGAGGAAGGGCGTGACGTCGCGGGTCCGGCCGAGGAAGGCGCGCAGCGAGTCGGCGGTCTCCGGGAACGAGCCGACCTCGCGCACCACGCCAGCGGCGGGGCCGGGCGCGCCGGTCAGCTCGACCGGCATCCCGACGCGCACCGACCGCGCCGCCGCAGCCGCGATGTAGACCACGGCGCGCACCCGGTGGTCAGGCGTGTCGAGCCGTTCGAGGTTCACGACACCGGTCCCGGTCGCCACCCACTGGCCGGGCGAGACCAGCGTGCCGACCACGTACGCGGTCCAGGGCGAGCCGATGGTGAGCGTGCCGCCGTCGGCGTCGGTCAGTTCGTAGAGCGCCTGGCCCCGCTCCACCCGTTCGCCGGAACGGGCCCGGACGGCGGTCACCAGGCCCGCGCGCGTGGCATCCACAGTGGACACACCAGCGGCGCGGGTGAGCACACCGGGCGCGGAAACGGTCTTCGGCACCGTGCCGAAGACCGACCAGGCACCTGCGGCGACCACCACCGCGGTCAGGGCCAGCGCGGTCAGCCAGGCGGGCACCGGGGCGAGGTGCGCGACCTCGTCCAACTGCTCCGGCGACGCCAGCGATTCGAGGGCGCGTTTCCGGAACCTCACCGACTCCTCCTCGGTCGACCGGGAACGCGGACCCGGTGGAAGAACGCGAACGGGCGCGTCGGGAGACGATCCCGGCGCGCCCGTCATCGTGCGGTGTGGTTGTTACGGCGACACCGGCACGACAGTCCGACTGGCGGTCTGCTTACGCGCGGGGGATGCGGCGACCGGCACCCATCTCGTAGTAACCGCCCGCAACGGTGTCCAGGGCGGCGTCGTCGAGCTCGACGACAGCGGTGATCTCGACGTCGTCGGAAATCGGGTTGATCTGGTCGTTCGCCATTGTTCTTCTCCTGGTCAGACGCGCTTCGGTCGAAGCCCATTGCGGATCCGGAGGTTGTCGTCCTCGCGGTGTCGCCTTTCGGCCACGGGGAAAACGTACGGGCCCGGTAGAGCGGTCGACCACGCAGAAGTCCAGGCGGAATAGAACTTCCGCCCCTTCTGCCGGTTCCGCCGGACGGGACGCTCCCCGGCATTTCGGCGGATACGCGTTGCGGCGCGGAACAGGAGATTAAGCGCAGGTGTCCAATAGGTACCGTGCAGGCGGGGTTCAGCGCAAGTCACCTTGCGAGTTCGCCGGTGCGACGTCGCGGTGTCCGCCGTTTCCGAAAGGCGGCCGGACGGGTCGGTGATGCAGCGGGTGGCGCAGCCCGTCGAGCACGAGGGTGATGACATCGTCGGCCTCGGCCCGCCAATCGGGGCGGTCATGGGCCGCGCCGATGCCGTGCAGCGCCATCATGACGGCACCGGCGTCCACGTCGTCGCGAACGGCACCCTCCTGGACGGCGGCGGCCACCAGGTCGGTGACAGCCTGCTCCAGCGCCCGACTGCCTTCGGCGAGGGCACTCGACCGATCGGCCATGAGCGTGGCCAACGTCCGGGCGAGGCCCTGGTGGGCGTCCATGTGGTCGACCATGCCGCGCAGGAAGGCCGCCAACGCCTCCGCTGCGGGCAGCGTGGCCTGTAGTCGGCGGGCGCGGTCGCACAGCGTGGCGACTTCCCCGTGGTAGACCGCCTCGGCCAGCGCCTCCCGGGTGGGGAAATGGCGGTACAGCGTGCCCGTGCCCACTCCTGCCAGGCGAGCGAAGTCGTCGAAGCGCAGGTCGAAGAAGCTCCCGGCGTCGAAGACCTCCCGGGCCGTGGCGAGCAGGGCTTCGCGCTTGCGCTGGGCGTCGGCCCGCAGCGGCTTGTCGGTGGTCATGCGCTACCTCGCGTTGACAAGTGGAGATGATCTCCATATGTTGAAAAGTGGAGATTGCCTCCAGATCGATCGTACCCCTTGAGGTGCAGCGTGAAGATCCTGATGTTCGGCCGAGGCGTGATCGCCACCGTCTACGGCTGGGCCCTGCACCAGGCGGGGCACGACGTCGAGTTCTACGTCCGGCCGGGCCGCGCGGCGACGTGCGGGGAAGCGATCGACCTCGACCTGATCGATACGCGGCACCGGGTGTGGGGGCAGCGCGTCGTCGAGCAGTGGCCGGTGCGCTACCGCGAGGAGCTGGAGCCGGACCACGACTTCGACCTGATCGTGCTCAGCGTGCCGCACCACCGCCTCGCGGAGGCGACGGCCTTCCTGTCCTCGCGGGTCGGCCAGGCCACGGTGCTGGTGTTCGGCAACATCTGGACCGAACCGCCGACCGCGATCGGCGCGCTTCCCGTCGACCGGATCGCCTGGGGCTTTCCCCAGGCCGGTGGCGGTTTCGGCGCGGACGGCGTGCTCCGCGCGGGGCTGCTGCCGTCGGTCGTCTTCGGCACCCTCGGCCGGCCCCCGACCGACCGGGAGCGGGCCGTGCGCCAGGCGTTTCGCGAGGCCGGGTTCCGGCTCAAGGAGCAGCCCGACTTCCGTGGCTGGCTGTGGGTCCACTTCGTGTCGGATGCCGGCCTGTTCTCGCAGGGCTTGAAGCTGGGTTCGCTGTCCGAACTGGCCGGGTCGACGAGCGCCTTCCGCGAGGCACTGCTGACTGGCCGCGAGTTGCTGCCGATCCTCCAGGCGCGCGGCATCGACCTGCGACGTCACCGGGGCGGTATGCTGCTGTTCCGGGCACCCACCTGGCTGATGGCACCCGTGCTCGCCTGGCTGACTGCTCATGTCACGCCGCTGCGCGTGAATTTCGAGGCGCACTCCGACCCCGACGCCGAGGAGCCGCGCGAGGTCTGCCGGGACACCCTGGCCGAAGCACGACGGTTGGGCATCTCGGTGCCGCGACTGGAAGCGGCAGAACCGAACTTCGCCCGTGAGGGCACGGGTCGAGCCTGAATTCGCCGATGTTGTCGGTCCCGGTGGTCCATCGCGGCTCCTTGGTCCGCCGCATCCCAGCGCCGACCGGCAGCATCTGAACTCCCGCAGCCAGTCGAGGACGAGGCGGGCGTCCCGGCGGCCGGACGAGGCTTCCGGCGGACGGCGCTGGCCGGCATGGACTTCCTGCTGCTGATGGCCTGCCACGAGACGACGACGAACATGATCTCACCGTCGCCGTGGCGTTCCTCCGCAACCCGGAGCAGGTCGCGATGATCAAGGACGACCCGGGTACCACGCTCAACGCGGTCAAGGAGATGCTGCGGTACTTCACGATCATCGACGTGGCGACGGCCCGGCTGTGCGTCGAGGACATCGAGCGCGGCGCACACCACCACATTGCGTCCGCGTTCGGACCGCACTAGTACCCGGGCCAGAACTTGGCTCGGATGGAGCTACAGATCGTATCCGACACGCTGCTCGGCCGCGTCCCCACGCTGGAGCTGGCGGTGAATGCCGACGAGCTGCCGTCAAGGACGACGCGAACATCTATGGCCTGTACCAGCTTCCGGTGACCTGCTATCGGACGGACTGCCATCCCACCCCAAGGAGGGCAGGGCCATGAGGATCGTCGCGGACACCGAGAAGCCAAAGGGCGACCTGGCCGCCGTGTCGGCAGAGCTCGTCATCCATTCCGGCATTTCGCAGTGTGAGGACTTGGACCTGACCCAATGATCAAGTGGTCCACTTTGGACAGATACCCGCTGATCGCGAGTTGCTGGAGCTTCGGCACTGGAACAGCGTTCGTGGTGATGGCGTGCTGCAAGCCGGGCGACGGTCTGCGGTGTTCCCCGGTAACGTCGCGCGGCGTGCCAGGTCGGCGGGAGGTCGACCTCCCGGAGACCGGTCGCGGCGGTGTCCCAGCCGGTCAGCAACACCGAGGAGTTGACGCGGTTCCACAACAGATTGTCGACCTGGGCATCCCCATGGACGAGTCCACGTCCCAGCGGCCAGTCGATCTCGTCCAGTTGGGCGCGCAAGGCGGGGATACGGGCGAGTAGCCAGTAGCGGTCGGCATCGGCCAGGACGGCGTGCGGGGCGTCGGCGACTGCTTGTTCCAACGACGTCAGGGGACGCCACGAGGGAAGACCGGCGGGCAGGAGTGTCGGCAAGGAGTGCAGTCGGCGGACCAGATCGCCGAAAATCGAGGGGAACTCGGCTTCGGGTTGGGAATGAGGTGCAGGTACCGGTTACGGAGCTTGAACAAGACCGGCGTGTGGCAGCGTCGCCGGCATCGGCCAAGCGGCCTAAACGCCGCCGATAGGGCCCGTTGGCCCAGGTCATGGCATCCACCCTGGTATGCAGCCGGTTGTGGTGAGCGGTGTCCTCAGGGCTGAATCAGGCGGGGATCAGGGGAATCCCTGATGGCAGGGTGCCCGACTGCGGACATGCTGGAGGCGTCAGGGGACATCCGCAGTTCGAGGAGAGTCATGAGCGAATTCAAGCCCGAATCCTCCCGTACCGCCGTCGACGCCGTGGTTGACGCCGTTCGGGGGTTGGTCGACGAGGGCATCAACCGCCGTGTGGTCGTGCGTGACAGCAAGAACGACGTGGTGCTGGAGGTGCCGGTGGCCATCGGGGTGGTCGCGGCGCTGGCCGCTCCGGTGGCCACCACGATCGGTGCCGGTGTCGCGCTGGTCGGCAGGTGCGGAATCAAGCTCGAAAGCCGCCAACAGCCCGGTAACCGGCCCGCGACGACGGTCAACACCGAACAGGTGTAGTTGGCAGTGCGCCACCGCGTGCCGTTCGACAACTTGCCGATGCAACCACGATCGCAGTGCTCTGCGGCGCGTGCCCGGAATGGCTCTGGTGGAGTTCCCGAGTACGGCGGTATCTCCTTGGGAAGCAAGGAAATCAGCCCTGAACGCTTCGAGCTGGACCATCCGCTCGTCGGGTTCGGGCAGGGCTTCGGCGGCCACGAGCGTCGACGCTGCCGGCGAGGCCAGGGGCATCGGCTGGCACTTCGCGGCCGTGCGGGCTCGGACATGGCGCGCGTCCTGGGGTCAGAGGAGCCGAACGACCGGCGCGGTGGCACAGGAGGACGGTCCGGCACGGATCGCTTCCCCGGCAAGGTGCTGACCTGGTTTTCCGGTTGGTCGTCCTCCGCGACCGGCGAAGCGTCACCGACTACGCCAGTATCACCCGGTACTGCGGACTCGATCATTCAGGAGTTCGCGGGCGTCTGAGCCAGACCCTGTCCGTGCGGGCAGCGCGCACCGCCCGCACGGACAGGGGACGAACTTGGCCGTACGCCCACGGGGGTGGGCACGAAAAGACGACACCCCACTCCCCAGGACGGTGGCTGCGAGCACGCCAGGGTGATCAGCCGGGCCTCGAACTCACCGGTCACCGCGGACGTCACCGGCGGAAGATCGCGCTTCTTGCGCGAGGTCGTTGCGTGAATGTCGCCGTCGGTCTCGGCGAACCGCCTGGTGACCAGCCGCAGCATCTCACCCGAGACCCCGAGACCCCGAGCCGAGCCGCGATCACCTCCTTCGCGTCGACCTCGCCTGCCGAGTATTCAACGCGAGCAGCACCCGAGCCCGTCTGCCGGAGCCACGTTCTCAACTACCGCCGCACAGTGCGGCGGGCGGAACTCGCGTGGACGACACTCATCGGATCGAGATGAACTCAGCGAGCTGGTCATGAGCGGTTCCCGCGCGGTCCGGTACCGGAATCAGGTGGCCAGACACGATCCGGCGCACTACACGGTCCAGCTCGACGATGTCCTCCTGCGGCGCACCCACCACGGCGCACAGATGTCCCAGTATCTCCAGCGGTAGGGCCAGTGTCGATGACCCGAACGCCCGCCAGGCTCATCACGCTCAAGCCGCCGCTGGGTACCCGTGTCCACCATCGGTTTCTCCCGCCGACCGGGGGCCAACGGACGCCCGCTCATGCCGATGAGTGGGCGCGTGCGAGGATTCACGGTGTGGAGGCGAAGATCGTTTCGCGTGCGATGACCGTGGCGATGGCACTGGCCGGGGATCTGCACCTGCGGGTCGACGACGTGGTCGTGATCCAGAATTCGAACATGCTCTCCCTGCATCTGTTGCCGTGCGGTGTTTTCGCCCGAGTAGCGCTGGTAGGGCAGGAGGTAGCCGCGTTCGAGGTCGAGCTTGCCGGGCGACTCGCCGCGACCCGGAGCCCCGTCGCGACGCTGGAGCCCCGGGTCGAGCCACGGGTCCACGAACGCGACGGCTTCGCCGTGACCCTGTGGACCCACTACGACACCGTGGCTCCCGACCCGGACTTCCCAAGCGCGTACGCAGACGCGCTCCGACGCCTGCATTCCGGCATGCGCAGCGTCGAGATCGCAGCTCCGCACTTCCTGGACCGGGTTGCAGAGGCCGAACGGCTGGTCACGAACCGGGACGCCACCCCCGCGCTCACCGGGACCGACCGGCACCTCCTCCTCGGCACGCTGCACAGCGCCCGCGAACAGATCTCCGGCCGCAGTCCCGCCGAGCAGCTACTGCACGGCGAACCGCATCCCGGCAACCTCCTCAACACCCGCGACGGCCCGCTGTTCATCGACTTCGAGACATGCTGCCGAGGACCCGTCGAGTTCGACCTGGCCCACGTGCCCGAGGAGGTCGCCGCGCACTACCCGGGCATCGACCACGTCCTGCTCGCGCAATGCCGGCGGCTCGTGCTCGCCCTGGTCGCCGCCTGGCGTTGGGACATCCACGACGACTTCCCCGACGGCCATCGACACGGCCGAAACATCCTGACCCTGCTCCGCAAGGGCCCGCCGTGGCCCCCACTCGGGGGTCTCACCACCGAGTAACAGAACGCACCCACATGCCGCAGCCCAGGCACCCGCGCACGCATGCGCATGCCTGCCGGCGCTTCACAGTACGAGGCGGCTAGAGCATGTTTCCCGGGTCACTGGACCGGGTCACGGAGCCAAATCCTGATCGACGCCACGTCGATGGTGCCCTGACAGATCACTTCAAGCTTGTCATAGGCCACCTCCGCTACAGGTGTAAAGACGGAGGCCGCGATGCGCAACAGACAGTGTTCAGAGTGCGGTCACGCGGACCGCTCGCCGTCCTTTGAGGACTTGTCGAGGCCACGCAGCGCACCGCTCCAGGTCGCCGCCACGGACAGCAACAGCACCCACGTGGCGAACACCAGCGACGTGGTGCGCGGCGACACCGCATCCAGCAGCAGGCCCACCGCCGCGCCGCCGACCGGGGTGGCGGTCCAGATCAGCAGGCTGAACGCGGTGCCGACCCGACCGCGCAACGCGTCCGGCGTTACCTCCATCTGGAAGGTCAGGGCGGCGATGCCGAAGCACGGCATGGAAATCGTGAACAACGCCAGCACGACACCGATCATGACCAGCGAGGTGGAGAACGCCATGAGCACCCACAGCGCGCCCTGCAACCACAGCACCGACAGCAGCAACCCGCCCAGCCCGAGCACTCGCTTGAGCCTCGGTGCCAGCAGGGCACCGACGACACCGCCCACACCGAGCGCGGAGAACAGCACACCGATCACCGCCGACGACGCGCCCGAGTCCCGCGCCACGACGATCGCGACCAGCGCGACGCCGGAGATGGCGATCTGGAGGCCGGCGGCGGTGATCGCGATCAGCCGGAGCGCCGAGTGCTCCCACAGCCACCGGACCCCCTCGACGACGTCCGCGCGCAGCGAGCCCTGTGGTTTCGGCTCATCCGCAGCCTCGTCGCGGAACCGCCCCTTCACAAAGGACAGGCACAACGCCGAGGCGAGGAAGGACAGCGCGTCCACCAGGAACGGCAGCCCGCGCGAGAAGTGGAGCAGCGCGCCGCCGATCGGACCGGCGATGACGCCGCACGCCGACTGCGCCGTCTCCTGCGCCGACACCGCCGAGGTCAACTGCTCCTTGCGCACCACGTTGGGCAGGACGGCACCCTCGGCTGCGCTGAAGAACACGTAGAGGACGCCGCCGAGGAACCCGGCCACGAACACGTGCCCGGGAGTGAGCGCGCCGACCAGCAGCGCGATCGGGATGGTCACCATGTTCAGCGCCCTGAGCAGGTCGCAGGTGATCATCGTGCGCTTGCGGTCCCACCGGTCCACCAGCGCGCCGGCGATCAGCCCGAGGAGCAGGTACGGCAGCGCGCGTACAGCAGCGAGGGCACCCGCCGCCGCCGGCGATCCCGTGATGGCCAGCATCAGCAGGGGATACGCGAGCTGGGACACACCGTTGCCGAACTCGGACAACGTCTGACCCGTCCAGACCAGCCGGAAATCCCTGGTGCGCCAGACCGAGGTCGCCTCGGCAGTCGTCACGCGATCACCTCCCCGGGAACGTCATCGCTTGAAGCGCTCCCACGCCGACTGGCGGGTCATGCCCAGCGCCTCACCGACTCGTGCCCACGTGACCCCGCGGGCACGCAGTTCGAGCACGCGCTCCCTCAGCCCGGCCTCCACCTGGCCGGCCGTCGCGGCGATGCGCGGCAGGTGGGCCAGCAGTTCGTCGTCGGTCATGGCTGACCACTCGGGCACGGTCGCTTCACCTCCGCCCCGGTCTGCGGCGAGGATCTCGCCACACGTGCCCACGCACCCGTCGCAGATGTAGACACCGGGACCGGAGATGATCTTGCGCACCTCGGCGGCGGCCTTGCCGCAGAACGAACAACGTGGTGAAAAAGCCCTTCCTGCCAACTCGGACCACTCCTCAACCTTGTCAGCCAGTGCCTGACAAGGTCGACAATAGCGCGGCGATCGGACCGGGACAACCTGGCATCGGCCAGGATGGTCCTGTGCCGCTCGAAAAGTCATCGATGCTGGTCAAACGGCATGTCTGTACTCGTTGACGAGTCCGCCGAGGATGCGGGTACGGAGCACCAGGAGAACGCGCTCGTCACGCAAGCGCTGGCAAACAGGTGCTCCTCGTCGGTGATCGATGCGACATGTGCAACTCAACCCCCGTCGTTGTGTGACCGGAGTGCGGACGTAGCGGAGATCAGCAGTGCAATCGCTGCTGGCGGTAAATCAACGAGGATTGCCACCAAAGCGATCGCCGAAACAGGGTCAGCCTTGGTCGACGAGGGTGGCGGGGATGTCGGTGGCGTCGTAGAGGTACCAGCGGTCGAAGCTCGTTTTGCGGTCTTCGAAGACGCGGCGGTTGACGCTGGTGTAGTCCGGGTCGGCTGCGCTCTGGATGTAGGAGGCGAGTACGTGGCGGCCTTCGCACCGGTCACCGTCGCGGTACTTCTCGTAGCCTTCGCGGTGGCGTTGGTCGACGCGCCGGAGGCTGACCTCGATCGGCACGTCGAGGAACAGTGCGGTGAACCGGTCGTAGCCTTCGTCGCGCAGCCGGTCGACCCGCCGGTCCACCCCGTCGTGGGAACTCATGGTGGTGTCCCAGATGACGTTCTTGTGGTCCTTCGCGGCCATCCCGGTGACCAGATCGGCGATCACCGAGGCTTCCTTCTGGACCAGTTCGGAGCCTTCGAGGGGCGCGATCCCGTCGACCTCCGGGACCAGGCCGTGCTCGCAGAGCTTTTCCTTGGCGTCGTCGGCGTTGAGCACCAGGTAGCGGGAGGGGTCCACGTCGGGGTTCTGATGCAGCGCTGTGGTCTTGCCCGCGCCGGGCAGGCCACCGGTGAACAGCACCTCGCCCTCGTCGGGAGCCCACGCGCCCCGCGCGTACAGCTCGGCGGCGATCTGGCGCTGCCACGCCGCACGTTCGGGGAGCCAGCGGACGCCGTCGCCGTCGACGGTGTGGGTGACGGAGGTGGCCCTGCCCTGCGCGAGCGCGTCGGCGACCTTGGCGTCGACCTCTTGGACGTGGGCGGTCCACTGCTCGTCGGTCAACGGAGCCGGGCTGGCGGGCGCGCCGGCCGAGGCGGTGGCCGGACCGGTGGCCAGCGAGAGCGTCGCCAGCACCGCGAGCGCGAGCCGCGACCACCGCACGCGCGCGGCCTTCTCCGACGTGGCAGCCATTTCCGCTCGACGCATCTGTCCCCTCCGGACGTCACCGGACACCACCGCCGGCACCCTGTGGGACGCATGATCGGTGCATGACGGGAATCCGGCCAGTCGGCAGGCCCCGCGTCACCCGGGCAGGTGGTGCCCCGCCGGGGTACCGGGTGAACGCCGCCACGCACGGTCATCAGCCGCCCGCCGACCTGCCGATCGATCTACAGGACCGGCGCGTGTCCTTTCCACGTCATTCACGAGACGCTCCGGCTTACCGCATCGGCTGCTGTGCACCGAGGGCACCGCGCAGACAGGGGTACTCGCCCGCACTCTGGTGTAGCGAACCTCCCGCCACTGCTCGTACCGCTTTCGGACGATCGTCAGGACGCCCCGTGCCAGGAGAACTACTGTGTGGAGCGAGCCGGAGACCCGAAAGCGAGATCGGCAGCGACCCTCGCTCAGTACGCCTCTCGACTTCCCCGACAACCACCCGAGTGATCCTCCCGGACCATGGAGGCGGCCCGCATGACCGGATCCCCCGTACGCCCCGCAAACCCCGAGGACGCCGACAAACTACTTCGCCTGCGCGTCGCGGCGTTCGACGGCACCCAACTCACCGACGACTGGTGGGAAACCTTCCGCAATGACATGCGCGACCGGCTCGGCACCGACCCGGACCTGCTCGCCTTTGTCGTTCCCGCCCCCGACGGCACGCTGGCGTCGTGTGCCATCGGCATCGTCTACCGCTGCTACCGAGGCCCCACCCACCCCGCCGGCCAGTGGGCGCGCATCCACACCGTGGCCACCCACCCAGCCCATCGGCGGCACGGTCACGCCCGCGCCGTCACCACGACCTTGGTGCACACACTCCGGCAACGCGGCTGCGACCCGATCGAACTGCGCGCCACCAAGGCCGGCACCCCGCTCTACCGCTCCCTCGGGTTCGACCTTGTCGACAACTACATGACGTTGCGATCGGGCGCTACCGGAATCCTCGACACCCCCATCTCACCCAAGACCTCGCCGTAGGCGCGACGCGAGGATCACGGCTCATCGAGCCGAAAGCTCTGTTACCAGACGTCGCTCTCTCCGCCTGGCAGGGCCGACTGACCCAGGAAAATCATGCCCCCTAACGCGAGCATCCCGGCCCCGGTCCCACCGGCCGGCACCGTCGTCGGCGTCCTCACTGGAGGAGCAAGCCGTGAACGCGACCGTTCCCTGGCGACAGGTGTCGACGTCGCGGAGGCACTGGTCACCCTCGGGCACCGGGTTCGCGTGATCGACACCGCCGATCCCGGGTTCCCGGACGAGGTGCGTGCGGTCGGCGTGGCCTTCCTGGCGCTGGCGGGTCGACACGCGGAGGACGGCAGCCTGCAAGGCTTTCTGGAGACCAGCGGCATCCCCTACACGGGCTCCGGTGTCCGGGCCAGCGCTCTCGCCATGCACAAGCCGACCGCCAAGACGGTGGCACGCGCAGGGGGCGTGCCCGTCCTGGCCGACGTCCTCGTGACGGACGCGGTGCCCGGCGGCGTGGCAGCCGACGACGTCATCACGCGGCTGGGCACCCCGGTCATCGTCAAAGCGCGTGACGAGGGCAGCTCGATCGGCATGGCGGTGGCCCGCGACAGGGTGGAGCTCGCGCGTGCCCTGGTGGGACTTCGCGCTGCGGGCCACAGCCTGTTCGTCGAACCGTTCGTCGAGGGCAGGACGGTGACGGTCGGTGTTCTGGAGAGCAACGGGACACCGGAACCCCTTCCTGCCGCCGAGATCCTCGCCGTCGGCGAGTTCTACGACCACACGGCGAAGAACCACCCGGATCTGCACTCCTTCACGTGTCCCGCCGACCTGCCGGACGGGACAGCGATCGGTATCGGAGAAGCCGCCCACAAAGCGCACATCGCTCTTGGCTGCTCATCCCACTCGCGAAGCGACTTCGTGATCGCACCGGACGGGCGCTTCCACTGGCTCGAACTCAACACCCTGCCGGCACTGCGCCGCACCGCCACCCTCCCCCTGATGGCCGCGACCGTGGGCATCGGCTACGAAGAACTGGTCGGACGGATACTGCGCCGGGCCTGCACACCACGCGGCTGAGACCGCATCGCCGAGAACGAGCCACAAGCATCGAGCTACGCGGGGAGCTGGTCCCCGCCCGCACGCCACCGCGTCCTCGGTGGTGGGTGTGCCCAAGGCGGATCACCAGGCGGTTGGTTCTCTCCGTCATCACTCGATCGGGTGGTACCGCGTCGGGCTTCCACGACGGTGCGCTTCGATGACACCGCCTACGTAGGTGATCGAAAACGGACAGCCGCCGGGAAGGGTTCATGATGGAGCGACTGCTCGCACCACACGAAGCAGCCATATTGGCCGGTGATGTGCGTGTTGTGCTGTGCAGCGATCTTGAGGGTGATCCCGACGAACAGGCGCTCGTCGACGCTCTTGAGCATCTGGTGGGCTGCTACCCGCTGTTGGCGGGAAAATTCTCCGAGCGGGACGGCCGACCCCTGGTCCGGATCGACGAGGACCGGCCTGGGAACGTGGTGCTCGGTCACGGCACGAGCCTGGCGGAGGAGATCAACGCCCCGCACACCTGGACACGAGGACCGTTGCTGCGGATCAGCCTGCTGCGTGAGCCCACCGCCGGCACCAGGCTGGTGATGACCCTGCCCCGGGCGTTCGTCGACGCTATGAGCTACCTCGCGGTGCACCGACGGTTCTGGGCGATCCACACCGCCGTGCGCACCGGAGGACCGGTGCCCGCCGAGGTCGTCCGGCCCGTGCTGGGGCCGGCGGTCGACGACCTGGTGGGTGCACGGTTCACCGCCGGGCAGCTTGGCGATTTCGTCGCCCAGCGCGCGCGGATGGACGCCGAGGACGCCGTGGCGGTCCTGCCCACCCTGGCCTCGGTGGACGGCGGCCCCGGCACCGACCTGTCGTTCGGGACCACCCGGGTCGACCTCGACCCCGACCGCAGTGCAGCGCTGACCCGCCTGGCGCACGACATGTCGCTCACCACGAACGACGTGGTCTCCGGTGTCCTGCTGACCGGTCTGCGCCATGTCCTGCGGCCACGGGAGGGCACCGTCCGGGTGCTGTGCACCTCGGCGGTCGACCTCCGCCGCCGGCTGGACCCGCCCATCCCCGACGAGGCGCTCCAGTCCGCGGCGACCACGACCTCCCTGCGCCTGGGGATCGACGCGTCCGCGAACCCGATCGACGTGGCCCGGCAAGTCCACCGCGACCTGCGCGCCAACATCGACAGCGGTGCCGCGGCGATGGAACTGGCCGCGTTCGCCCACATGATCGACCAGCATCCGCCCAGCCTGGTCATCACCAACATCGGCACCATCACCGAGCCCGAGCTGCCCGACGGACTCCGCGTCGACAGCGTGCGCCTGGTGCCGCTGGGCCACCTGCCCATGGTGTTCGCCGTCGTCAGCCGCTACCGGCACCGGCTCAACGTCGACCTCACCCACAGCAGGGCCTGGTACACCGACACCCAGATCCACGAACTCGCCGAGCGGGTATCGACAACCCTCACCCACCTCACCTCATGACCCACACCATCCCCATTCAAGGATGCCCGGCACCGCCTCTCCCGCCTCCACCCGAACGGGATCGTGACAATCCGATGCGCACCTTCGGGGTGTACGCCGGGCATCGGGGTCGTACCGGGAAGTTGCGGATGCCAGCAAGTCGTGCAGTTTGGTGAGAAACTCCGGCAACGTCGCCGCGACCACGCGGGCCCGGGAATCGTGGTTGTCGTACACACCGCGACGGTCGACCGCACTCGGCGGCAACGCGTACACGGGCACGCCCGCGAGCAGACCGAGCGCGAAATGCGTGCCACCGCCGTCAGACCCGAAGCTCACCACGTCGGTACCGTCCGGTCCCTCGATCCGGACGGGCAGCCTGCCGTCCCTGCCGTCCACCACCGCTCTGGCCGGCGACACGAAGTAGCCGTGCTGGAGGTCCGGCAGCGACACCTCGGACACGTTCCGGTAGAACTCGGCGAGCGGCGCGGGAAGCTCGTCCACCCCGTCCGGCAGCGGTCCTGCCGCGCGACTGACCCCGTTCTCGCCCGACGGGTACCCGAACTTCTCGATGAAACCGGAGACGAACCGGGCCGACAGGTCGTCCATCGACGCCAGCCAGCGCTCGTAGTCGAAGCCGTTCACGAACTGCACCTTAGAGCCGGTCTCACGTAGCGGTTTTGGCGAGCTATTTGCAGCAGATCAGTGTTGCGACGAGGGTGGCGAAGGCGCAGTGGTTGTCGGCGTGGCGTTCGTAGCGGACGACCAGGCGGAGGTGGCCGAACAGCCAGGCGAGGGTGCGTTCCATGACCCGCCGATGCCGGCCGAGCCGTTGAGGAGTCGACGCCCTTGCGGGCAATGCGCGGGACCGTGCCTCCGCTCCCATAACCATCGTCGGAGGTGGTCGATGTCGTAGACCTTGTCCGCACGGAGCTTCGCGGGACGGTCCCGGCGCGGTCCGCACCGGGACCGGACGCGTGGCACGGCGCGGAGCATCGGCTTGAGCGCCTGGCTGTCGTGCAGGTTGCCCGCCGACACCCCGATCGCGAGCGGCAGACCGGCGCGATCGGTCACCAGGTGGATCTCCGAGTCGGGCTTGCCACGGTCGACCGGACCCGGACTGGTCGGGGAGCCCCTTTTTACGCCCGGACCGACGCACTGTCCAGAATCGCCCGCCACCAGTCCACCCTCGGTGGGTGCGAGGTGGAAGATGGCGCTGTGCCGGTCGGTCTCGCACTCCCCCTCCCGACCAGCCCCTTTGCTCACAGCGTTCGTTGCGATGTCGGTCGGTCGGAGCAACGTTGCCAGCCCGCCGATCAACCTTCACGTGCTGCGCACGGCTGATTCAGTTGGTGGTGTTCGCCGCGCCGTATCTGGCCTCCATCATCAGTACGGCCTCGTCCACGACGTGTGCCATCGATGCGTCGTCGGGAGACCAGTTCATGAGCAGCATCCGGGGCCAGAGGACGTAGTTGGAGATCATCCCGAGGAACTGGGTCGCTGCCAGCTCCGTGTCGTCGAGCTTGGCCGTTCCCAGGGCGTTCTCGGTGTCGAGATAGCGGCGCACCGAGTCGAAGTAGGGCATCTTGCCTCGCTGGAAGTGGGCCTCGCCCAACTCGGGGAAGCGCGGCAGTTCGGCGATGACGATGCGGAAGAGGGCCGCCATGCCGGGCGAGGCGAGGAGGGCGACGTACCGGTGGCCGATCGCCGTCAGGCCCGCCCGGAGATCGCCCGTCGGTAGGCGGAGGTCGCCGTCGTCCTCGACCTTCCAGGACTCCGTCACGATCGCGTCGAACAGCGCCGCCTTGGTCGGGAACTGCTTGAACAGAGTCGCCTTCGACACCCCGGCCGTCTCGGCGACCTTGGCCAGTGACGTGCCGGCGTACCCGGCGTCGAGGAACAGCCGGGTGGCGGCCTCGATGATGGCCGCCCGCTTCTGCTCGGCGACGCGCCGGTGGTAGGGCGAGGGCTCCGTCGTCATGGGCACCATCCTACGCGAGGCGAGTCACTTGACTCACCATCTGTCGCGGTCATAACCTGATGGCGAGATGAGTCACTCGACTCACTACCGTTCCGCAGGAAGGACCGCGTCATGGGACGCTTCGACAAGCAGACCGTTCTTGTCACCGGTGGCACCGGTGGGCAGGGCACCAGCCATGTCCGGGCCTACCACGAGGAGGGGGCGAACGTCGTCATCGCCGCGCTTTCCGAAGGGCCGGGCAAGGAACTCGCCGCTGAACTCGGCGAGCGGGCACTGTTCGTCCGCCTGGACGTCACCGACGAGGACGCCTGGGCGGCGGCGGTCACCGAGACCGAACGCCGGTTCGGTCCGATCGCGGTTTTGGTCAACAACGCCGGCGTCCAGAACCCCGCGGTGCCGATCGAGGCCATCGAACGACGGGTCTGGGACCGCACCCTCGACGTCAACCTCACCGGCACGTTCCTCGGCATCAAGACCGTGACCCCGTCACTGCGCCGCAACGGCGGCGGAGTGATCGTCAACATCGCCTCCACGATGGCCCACGTCGGCACCCCGCTCTACGCGCCCTACACCGCCAGCAAATGGGCGCTGCGCGGGCTCACCAGGACCGCCGCGCTGGAGCTGGGTCGAGACGGCATCCGGGTCA
Organism: Actinosynnema sp. NPDC023587; assembly: GCF_040640215.1. Taxonomy (NCBI): domain Bacteria; kingdom Bacillati; phylum Actinomycetota; class Actinomycetes; order Pseudonocardiales; family Pseudonocardiaceae; genus Actinosynnema; species Actinosynnema sp. NPDC023587. The sequence goes on from NZ_JBFABG010000008.1 coordinate 314,127, forward strand.
ACTCCATCCACCCCGGCGTCATCTCCACCCCGTTGATCAACGAGCCGATCGCGGGCCGGCCGCCCATCGCGGACTTCTTCTCGCCCGAGCCGTACGCCATCCCGCGGCTGGGCACCCCGGCCGACATCACCGCTCTGCTCCTCTACGTCACCTCGGCCGACGCCTCGTTCGTCACGGGCTCGGAGTTCGTCGCGGACGGCGGGCTCCTGCTCGGTCCCGCCCTTCAGCCCGACGCGACGGCGGCGTGACCGAATCGCCAGCCGCCCTGAACGTTCCCGTCGCCTCACCGACGCCACGGCGAGGCACACCCAGGGCGTAGACGAGGTCCGGTCAGGTTTCTGCGGGTCCTCGGTGGCGTGCGGATGACAGGGTATAGACATTGTTCGCGCTCGCGGTGATGGTGCGCAGCCGGGCGATTTCCTCGTGCTGTGCGGCCGGCCATGAGAGCGCTTGGGTACGAAACGCCGTTAGGTCGGCGCTTTCCTGCTCTTTGGCCGCCAACCCAGGTTCGCGAACTCCTCCGGTCCGCCGTAACGGCCAGCCTGGATGCGCTCTTCCGACTGCCTTCGCACCGTTTTGACGCCGATGCCACGCCACTGGGCCTGGTCGGCATCCAGCGCGGCGATGCCATCGGTGTCGATCCGGCCGGACAGGACCATGTTGACGGTGACCCCGTCTCCGGCGACCTTCCCGCGAGGGTCTTCAGGTACGCGGCGAGCCCCGCCCTGGACGCATTCGACTGCACGAGAAGAGGATGGACTGTTGGACGCCACTGGAGCCGACCGCCAGAATCCGCCCCCACCGCGTCGTCCACGGTGGCGGGCCTGACCAGGTCGAGCTCGACACCGATGGCGGCGGGCAACTCGGCCGGTCACCGTCCACACAGGACGACCTGTGCGTGCTCCCTGCCGAGGACTGGGCGATCGCGAGTCCCAGACCGGATGTCGAACCGGTGACCAGCGCGGTACGGCCCCTCAGATCGAGGTCTAGCACGCCACGTCCACGGTGGGCACCGAAGCGGATGCCACCCATGCACGGCGTTGTGTGCGCACGAGCAGCACAGCCAGCACCCCGGCGGCCACGAATGCGCCGGTGCCGATCCCGATGTAGCCGAACACACCCGTCGCCGAGTTCTCCGACGCGCCGCCGACGTCCACCCGGGTGGACCTGAGCACGGCCGCGCCGACGAAGTTCAGGATCACCGAACCGATCGCGATCATCACCATGACCAGACTGGACACCACCCCCTGCCGTTCGGCGGGCGCGAGCGTCGACGCCATGTTGAACCCGGACGTCACCAGCGCGCCGGCGGTGAGGCTCAACAGGAAGGAACAGACGACGGCGAGCGGGAGCGTGGACACCGCGGCGAACAGCCCCAGGGTCCTCGCCAGCCCGAACACGACACCAGCCATCAGCGTCGCGGCAGGTCCGGCACGGGTCGCGGTCGGCCCCTGGGACCTGGTGGCGGCGCACCTGGGATGCCACGGCGAAATCCTCGACGACGGCACCGGCGAGCGCGTGCTGATCACCGCCGACACCGGCGACACCGACGACGCCCTGCCCACCGCCAAACTGGCACGCAGGATCCTCAAGGGCACCAACATCCGACACCTGCTGCTCATGTTGGACACCTGCTACTCCGGTTGCGGCGGCAACGAACTGACCGCCGCCGCGCTCACTCGCTACTGGACGGCCGAGGACGCCGCCGGCCTGGTGGTGATGTCCTCCACCCAACCTGCCGACCAGGCCGAGGTCGGCGTGTTTCCGATGCTGCTGCGCGCCGTCGTCGCCGCCGAATCCACCGCCGGACACGCCCCGCCCAGCCTGGCCCTGGACGCCTTGGCAGACGCGATGCACACACCCGGCCAAGCCGGAATTCCAGCACGTCGACACGAGCTTGAACCACGCGCATCTCGACAGGGCAGACCTCACCAAGACCGTGCTCACCGGAGTGAAGCATGACAACACGACCATTGACGAGGTCCGGGTTCTCCCCCGCGCAGCGGGGCGGGTCGCACCAGTCGTGGCTCCGGTTGCGCCGGGACGTGTTCTCCCCGCGTGGCCGGAGTCGGTCGTCCTCGGCGTGGTCGTTAATCCGGGGGGTCGGCCAGATTGACCTGCCGGTCCGGCACCACATTGGTTGTGGTGCCGTTTGCTTGGAGAAGGTGCAGTCGAGTGCGCAGGTCCGGGATGCGGTGGTCGGCGTAGTCGTTATAGATTTCCAGTGCTCTGAGCCAGCAGTCTTCGGCACCTCGGGTGTCGCCGGTGTGGTACAGGGAGCTCCCGAGGGTGTCGAGAGTGGCGGCCAGGTCTGGGAGGTAGGCGTAGTCGCGGGTTGCGGCGAGGGCGTCCTCGCACAGTGCTATCGCCTTGGCGTGGTCTCCGTGCTGTTGCCATATCCGGGCCAGCTGGTTGAGGGTGAAGACGGTCCCTTCGTGGTCTTCGGCCTGGCAGTGCAGAACGAGGCTGCGCTCGGCGTGTTCCAGGGCGCGGTGGTACTGCCCGAGCCCCGCCAACGCGCTGCTGACGTTGCAGAGCACGAACGCCTCTTGCCGGCCGCTGTCGGTTCCCCGGCTGAGTGAGATGGCTGGGCCCAGATACTCCAGCGCCTCGGCATAGCTGTTCCGCCGCAAGCAGCCCATGCCAAGATCGTTGCGGGCGTACGCTTCCAAATACGGATTGTCCAGGCTGCGCGCCAGGGTCAGGGCGCGGTGCAGATCGTTGACGGCGTGGTCCCAACCCGATACCTGCAAACGCGCCCAGCCGGAGCGGTTGAGGAACCAGCAGTGGCTGGCACGGTCGCCGACACGGTCAGCGGCGGCGATCCCCAGGGCGCACACCTCGAACACTTCATCCCAGTAGGCGTCATGGTAAAGACAGGTTTCGAGGCTGTGCACGAGGGATATCGCCCAGTGCGCCATGTCGTGTTCGGCGGCGTAGCGGATGGCGGCGATCAGGTTCGCCCGTTCGGTGACCAACCAGCTGCGCGCGCCGGCTCGACCGTCCATGGCCGGCAGCCCGCCCCGTGACTCACCGAGGTCGGGGAACCAGCGCAGGTGGGCGGGGTAGACGAGGCGATCGGCGACCGCCGTGGTGTGCGCGTACCAATCCATCAGGCGTTGGACCGCGCGACCCCGGTCCTCGGGTGAATCGTCCTGCTCGACCCGCTCAGCGGCGTAGGCACGCAGCAGGTCGTGCAACCGGTAGCGGTCCGATGCTGTCGGCTCGATCAGGTGCACCTCGGCCAGTTCGCCGAGCAGTCGGCGGGTTCGGGACACGGTCAGTCCGGCAACCGCAGCGGCGGCGTGAACTCCGATCTCGGTCCCGGGATGAAGGCCGAGCCGGCGGAACAACCGGGCGTGCTCGCCGGCGAGCTTCTGATAGGACCAGCCGAACACCGCGCGGACAGCGGTCGCCTGGTCTGTCGAGGTGCTCAACGCATCCAGCCGACCGCGGCCATCTCTCATCTCGGCCACCACGTCGGCAACGTGCAGGTGGGGCCGGGCGGCGATGAGGCTGCCGGCGATCCGCAACGCCAACGGCAGCCGGTCGCACAGTCGGGTCAACTCCCGCACCGCATCCGCTTCGGCCTCCGCGCGCGACCGACCAACGGTCCCGTCGACCAACTCGACGGCCTCCTGCGCCGCCAACGGCGTGACCGTCACCCGGGTCGCCCCCGCAGCGATAACCAGCCCCATCAGGCTGTCGCGGCTTGCCACCAGAACCATGCAGCCCTGGCTGCCCGGCAGCAACGGCCGCACCTGCTCAGCCGAGTTCGCGTTGTCCAACACGATCAACATCCGTCGACCCGTCAACAGCGACCGAAACAGCCCAGCCCTCGCCTCGACCCCGATCGGGATACGCTCCGGCATCACGTGCAGTGCCCGCAAGAACCCGTCGAGCACCTCGCCGGGCGTGGCTGGTTCCCCTGGACCGTAACCTCCGAGATCTACGTACAACGTCCCGCCGGGGAAACGATCCTGCACCCGGTGCGCCCAGTGCACGGCCAGCGCGGTCTTTCCGACTCCGGCAAGCCCGTCGACCGCCGAGATCACCACCGCACCCGAGGCTCCACCATCGGCACACGCTGTCGACAGCAGCGCATCCAGTGCAGCCAACTGCTCGTAACGACCGACGAAGTCCCGCACGGCCAACGGCAACTGCCGCGGCGGTACCGGCGGTGGCTCAGACCGCGCAACTCCTGCCAGCGTCACGTGGTGGATCGACCCGGACTGCACCACCGTGCCCGTCACCGCCCCGCCGACCTCGTTTCGGCGACCCAGCTCCTCAGCCATGACCTCAAGTGTGCCCGCCCGCACCGCCGGCTGTTACTCGCGTCCGGCGGCGAGGCTGTCGTCGAAGACGATGAGGGCGGTTTTCCAGCGCATGGTCCAGCGTTTGCGTCCGGTGCCGGTCGGGTCGAGGCTCATGACGGCCATGACGCCGAACGGTTCGTCGGCACAGACAGACGCGAAGCCACCGACCGCCTGCCCATCATCAACGAACACCACCTGCGGGCAGTGGTGAACCGTTATACGGCTCACCACAACCACCGCCGACCTCACCAAGCACCGCAACTCACGCCACCACGACCGGACCAGCCCATCGCCGAGCCGGGCTACACGTCGACACGCTGCCGACCAGTCCTCAGCGGCCTGAGCAACGAGTACGAACCCGCAGCAGCATAAGCACAGGCCAGGCTGCGTGACCGACTTCTGACACCCCCAGGTCGTCGCGGACGCCGGGTCCGGCAGGGACTGACCGAGCGCGGTCTGACCTGCGTGCCGGCGGTCAACCCGATCGCCACCGCCCACCCAGCCGGGGCGTCGCCGGCGACGCCCTCCTACAACGGGGTCGGTCGCCGGCCGGTACCGCGCTACCCCGGCCCACCGACCGATCTGAAGACCCTGGTCATGACCGCCGGCAGGTCGGCGGGCCGGTTCGTGGTCTGGCACCACGGCTCCCACAAGAGCGCGGGCAACCCGACCGGGCGGATGCGGTCCCGGTTTCTGGCGCTGCGGATCCGACCCGCCAACCGGCACATCCCCAAAGACCCGGACGGCAACCTGCCCGAGTGCTGGCTGCTCGCCGAGTGGCCCACCGGCGCGGCCGAGCCCACCGACTACCGGCTCTCAACCCTGCCCGTCGACATCCGCCTGCGGGACCTGGTGAAACTGGCCAAGATGCGGTGGCGGATCGACCACGACTACCGCGAACTCAAGGACGGTCTCGGTCTGGACCACTTCGAGGGCCGCTCCTGGACCGGTTGGCACCGCCACCTTTGCGCGCGATGCGCAGGACGATGCAGCGGTGGCGTAACCAGCGGTGGAGGTGGTCGGTGTCGTGTGCCTTGTCCGCGTGGAGCTTCACCGGGCGTAAGCGCCGGGCCGGGAGCGGCAGGCCGGTCCGGTCGGCCACAACATGGATCTTCGAGCTCCGTTTGCCGCGGTCGACCGGGTTCGGCCCGGTCATATCGCCCCCTTTTGCCCATATCGAGACGGCGTCCAAGATTGCCCGCGAACAGTTCACAGCGTGTCGGCTGCCTGAAAACTGGAGTTGCCATCCGCAACGGACCGGGATGCCGGTGCCGGTTCGCCGGGCAGACGTTGGTGCGGCGTGATCCACAGCGCCGGTATCCGATCCTGGTGACGCTGCTGGCACGGTCGGCGGTGGACGTGCTGGACGAGGTCGTGCAGTTGTTCGACCAGGCTGTCTCGACTCGGGAGAGCAGGGCGGGCGGCGGATGCGCGACGCCTTGGCCGAACGCGGGAAGGTCGAGGAGGACCGGCAAGCGCCTCTGGACGCCATCCTGGCCGTGGTCGGTGACCCGGGCGTGTGGGTGGTCGACGGGCTGCCGGCGGTCGAGGGGAATGAGGAGATCCTGGTCAACCTGGTAGAGGACTTCGTCCCGCCGGGCGGGGTGGAACAGCTCCAGGGGCTCGCCGACCGCCTGGTCGACGACGAACCCGCCGTCTTCGACCGGGCGCACGACCTGCGGGTCGACCGGCCCTGCTGAAGCTCTCGTCGTGGCCGGTGCCCTCCCCCGACCGGACGGGGCCGACGTGCCCGTGGCGACCGGCCACGACGAGACTCGTCGACAACGCAAAGCCCGGCACCCCCCCATACACGGGCAGGAGCGTGCCGGGTCTTCGCGTCGTGGTCTATCGGCAGGCACCATGTCCGGCCGTCCTCGACGGTGGGCTCGCGCTCACCGCTTCGAGAATCCGGCGGGTGTTAGCAGGCGACGTAGCTGCCGTTGTCGCCGAGCAGGTTGTCGCGCACCCACCCGCTCCTGCCGTCGGTGACGTTGCGCGCGTAGGTCCAGGTGAAGCCGTCGTTACCGTCGGTGTAGCAGTGGTAGTCGAGCCGGTCACCCGCGCCCGCCACACCGTTGGTGGCGCATCCGGTGGACGATCCGTTGCGCATGTTCGCCCCGTACCCGGTGGTGTTCCACGAGCCACCGTCCTTGTCGGCAGGTGCGGATGCCCCGCACGCCGCGTGGGTGGCACCCACCTGCCCCGCAGAGGGCTTGACGGCCACGGCGTTGGCAGAGGCAGTGGTCATGAACGCGGCGGCGACCACGACCGACCCGACACCGAACGCCTTGAGAATGATTTTCACGATTATCCCCCTAATAACGATTTTTCAAATGGGATTCGAACATCGAATGGCGAAACCCCGCAGGTTGTCACGATCGAATGGCCAGCGTTTTCAACCTTCGACGAACACCCTGTCGTTCACCATGCACATGAAGCACGCGTAGTTCGTCCCAGTTTCACCCGAAAGAAGCACAGCGCCCCTGGTCAGATGCAACCCTGGTCATCGAGGCTTTCTCGTGGTTGGGTTCCCACCATGCGCGGCCAGGAACCTGGCGTCGTAACGGAAGGGTCCGTCGTCGGCCTTCCGCCTGATCGACTCGACGACCCGGGCGGTGATGCCCTGTTTGTGCGTAGCGGCGGAAACTGGTGCCCGGGTGAGTGTGGACCTGGCCTTTTCCTCCTGTCGCGTGCTTTTGTCTGGACCCGACGTCATCGCGTCCTCAGCGCGCTATTGGAACCGTAGCGCCGCCGCAACCACCGTCGCTGTGGGTCGTTCGCAGGTCGACCGAGTGCCCCACGCGTCTCGGCCGGACGGGTGAGAGTTGCCGCATCGAAGTACCGCAAACGGCTGCCGAATGTCGGACTCGGGGGCTACCCTTGACTTCATACGACTGTGACTGCGGAAAATTTTGAGCCGCCCGCCGGATGACTTCGTTCCAGGAGCCTGCATTGACCTTCGGCATGCCGCAGGATGGAGGGCATCCTGACTTGCGCGCCTGACCTGACTCGCTCATCCCACGCCAGTTCACCCGGTGGCCATTCCATGATCACTCCGCATGGATCGTCGGCAACTCTCGTCTACGCGATAGTCGGGACTACCGGTGCGTCACCCACCTCTTTCATGGCAGCAGGGCACGTCCAACAGTGCGCACTGCCTCGTTCGGGAGCTCGATGCAGAAGGATTTACGCGGTGATGGCGTCGTCGACGTTGCCATATCGTTCGAGAGGACCTACGTCGAGTCGACTTGGCGGTTGGCCTGTCTCATCCGCGCTTTCGTGGTTGCGGTGGTCAGCACCCTGGCGGCGAGCGCGACCCCGATCAGCGCCCGGCCACTCGCCTTGGCCCTCGCGGGCATTGGACTCGTCTTCGCCGTGGCGGACTGCCTGTCCGCCAGCGCCAAACGGACGTACTCGACGGGCTGCGCGACCGTGCTCTTCGCGGTGGCGGTATCCGTGCTACAGCCCGTACTCGCGTCGAGTCCCACAGCGTTCCACCCCAACGAATGGTCCTTTGCCATCGTCTCCATCACTGCGATCACCTTGCAGTGGCAGTGGCCGGCACCCGCTGCGGCTGCGGCTTGCGCAGTGCTCATCGTCGCCGACGCGTTCGGGCAACGCCCGGATGTGCCGTCGACGGCCCTCGCGTTCCGGATCGCCGCCGAGTCGGGGGCGGCGTGGTTCTGTACGTGGCTGGCGTTGCGCAACGCACGCAGGCTCGACCGCATGCGCGAAGAGAAACAGCAGATGGAACGGCAGATCGCACTCGACGTCTCGCGCCGCAGGCAGGAAAAAGAATATCTGGCGCTGTTGCACGACACCGCGTCGGCGACTCTGCTCGTCGCGGCGAGTACCCATTCGCGGCCCACTGCGGCGGAACTGAGCCGCTATGCGCGACGCGACCTGGAGATCCTGGGCCACCGCGTGGACATGCTCGCGACCACCGAGGTGGTGGACTCCACCGCGTTGGTCGACGCGGTCGTCGCGGAAAGCCCGTTGGCAGTAGAGGTCATCGGGACATGTCAGGCGATTTTGCCTTTGGGTCCGGCGCTCGCACTGCTGCGCGCGCTGCGTGAGGCGATGTCCAATGTGGAAAGACATGCGGAAGTGCGGCGGGTTCGGCTTCGGGTGGCCGCGGCAGGTCGTGGCGTCGTGCTCGAACTGACCGACAACGGAATCGGGTTCGACCCGGGGGCTGTACCATTGACTCGTCATGGCATCTCTTTGTCCATCGTGGACAGAATGGCGTCTTGTGGCGGGAAGGCCGAGGTGCGCTCCGAGCGTGGTCGTGGGGCGACTGTCCGATTGATGTGGCCCGGTGCGTGACGTGGCGGCCCTGACACCGAAACCCTCGGTCGAGCAATACGCCGGCGGTTTACGCATCATACTGCTCGTTGTCGCGGCATTCGTGCAGTTCGCGCTCAGCTCTCGTGCCTTGGCGACCTGGTTGCCCCACTACCGACCGGCATGGGTCGCTGTCACGGCTTTCGTGGTCATCGCGGCGGTAACGCTCGGCAGTGGGTGGTGGGTGCTGCGCCTACGGCCACTACCACCGGCCTTCACCGTCGTGGGGACGGTCGCGATCTTCGTCGCGTCCTCCGGAGGATCTCTCGCGGTGCCGCGTGACCGGTTCTTCGAAGACGCGCACTGGACCTTCGGCTTGGCCGGATGGCCGCTGCTACTCCTGCTCACCACGTGCACACTGCCGACGGTGGCGGTAGCGCTCGGCGCGAACGCCGCGATCAACCTGGTGCTCTACGTCCTGATCGCCCCGTTCACCGCCGCAGCGTTCGCGGCTGCGGGCACCGCCGTGTCCAGTGTCCTCGGTTTCCAGCTCGCTGTCGCCATCGCCGTCCACTTCTCCCGCGTGCGTGCCGCCATGGCTGCCGAGCTGGCTGTGCAGCGGGCGGGCCTGATCACGGACAAGCTGATCGCCGAAGACCTCGAACGCCGAAACCGGTCCAGGCGGGCCGATCAACTGGGAGGTGCATTGCCGTTGCTGGTGGGCCTCGCCGACCAGACCTTGGACGTCGAGGCGGAACAGAGCAGGCAGCTCTGCGCGCTCGGCGCGGCGCGGCTGAGGAGGTTGCTCGCGGAGGGCGACAGCGTCTCGGACTCGCTGGGGCACGAGCTGGCGGCGTGCGTCGACGTCGCCCAGCGAAACGGCCTCGTGGTAGAGCTGCGGATCAGCGGTCCCGCGCAAGCGGTTCCCGTGGAAGTCCGGCGTGCCCTGACCGAACCGGTGATGACGGCGCTGGCGATGGCCGTGAACACCGCTCACGTGACACTGCTGCGGACCGCCGGCACGACGAGGGTGGCCATCGTCGCCGGCACCAGCCGGGAGCACCTGACGATCCCGCACTCGACGGGGATCGAGATGACCAGTTCGACGGAGGATGGAACCTTGTGGGTGGAGGCACTGTGGAGACGGCAACCGAACGACTGACAGAGCGCCGGACGACAGCGGTCGTCATCGACGACCACCCGGCGGTGCGCGCGGGCGTCCAACTGTGGCTCACCACGGCCACCCCGCCGGTCCAGGTGGTCGACTCGTCGGCTGATGTCCGGGAGGCTTGGGTCGGTCCGGGGGCGCATGCCGACGTCGTGATCCTCGACCTCCAGCTCGACGGACCCCCGACCCTCCGTGAGGTCCGCAGGCTTGCCCGGACGGGCAGGCGGGTCATCGTCTACACCATGCACGCGAGCGACGATCTGGCGCTGCGCTCGCTGGAACTGGGTGCGCTCTGCTACCTCACGAAGGCCGAAGGCGAGAAGCACTTGGTCGACGCGGTGCGCGCCGCCGCCCAAGGCCGGGGCTACACCCCGCCGACCATGGCGGGAGCGCTGGCCGCCGACCGGAGATCGACCCGCCCAGCCCTGTCGGCCCGCGAGTACGAGGTCTTGGTCTCCTGGTTCCAGTCGGACTCGAAGGAACGGGTGGCGAGAAGGCTCGGCATCTCGGTCAGCACGGTCAACTCGCACCTGGAACGCGTCCGGATGAAATACGCGGACATCGGTCGCGAAGCTTCCACCAAAGCCGCTCTGGTGGCCCGTGCGATTCAAGATGAGCTCATTGACGTCGATCAGCTTTGAACACGTGGTCGTAGGAGTTGTCGTAGCTTCGGAGGATGTATCGGTCAGCCGTGGGGTGAGGAGCACACGCGTAGCAAGGCGTCGATCCGCCGCACGACGTTCTCCGCCATCTCGCGTAGCCGGATGTGTACGGCATTGCAGGCATTCACATCGCCCGGACGGCCGCCGATCGCCCACCTTGCGACCCTCACTACCCCACCCCGACACGCTTCGCTGCGCAGCAGCACCGCCGGGACGGACAGCGATCTCCGGGTCATCTTGTACAGCAGGGACACGATCACCCGGACATGCTCCCGACGCGGCGACACCCCCGCTCTGAGGGATGTCACGTAACTCGTGGAACGACCGGCTGGGATGATGCGGTCAGGACAGTTCCGCAAGCTGGTGCGCCTGGTGGCCGAACGCGGTGGCGAGTCGATCGCCGACGGGCGGCCCGGCCGCCAGAGGTGACTGGACCGCTCACCACGCCTCCGGCATGGCACGCCTGCACAACCCCACCGTCATCGGCTGACCGAGACAGACCAGGCACGACCCACAAGATCGGTTACGAGACATCCCTCAGGGAGAAGTGTCGTTGGCGTTGATCCACGCCTGACACGGCTGTGGGCCGTGGCGCATACCTCGGGCAGGGGGCTTAGGTCCCGGTCGAGCAGGGGCCGGCGGCACTGCTCATGGCTGCGGGTGCGGACGAGGGTGGTGGGCACACGGCCGTCCGACGGGCGGTCGAACCGACGAGGAGTCCCCGTGACGCTGACCGAACCGGCTCCCACCCGCACGCGGTCGGACCTGGAGTTGATCGACGCGTACTGGCGGGCGGCGAACTACCTGTCGGTCGGGCAGATCTACCTGCTCGACAACCCGCTGCTGCGTGAGCCGCTTTCGCCCGAGCACGTCAAGCCGCGGTTGCTCGGGCACTGGGGGACCACGCCGGGGTTGAACCTGTTGTACGCGCACCTGAACAGGGTGATCAACCAGCGTGATGTGAACGCGTTGTTCGTGACCGGTCCCGGTCACGGTGGTCCCGGCCTGGTGGCGAACGCGTACCTGGAGGGGACCTACAGCGAGGTCTACTCGTCGATCACCGAGGACGTCGAGGGGATGCGGGGGTTGTTCCGGCAGTTCTCCTTCCCCGGCGGCATCCCCAGCCACGTCGCGCCCGAGACGCCCGGTTCGATCCACGAGGGTGGCGAGCTGGGCTACGCGCTCGTGCACGCGTTCGGCGCGGCGTTCGACAACCCCGACCTCACCGTGCTGTGCGTGATCGGCGACGGCGAGGCGGAGACCGGCCCGCTGGCGGCGAGCTGGCACTCGAACAAGTTCCTGAACCCGATGACCGACGGCGCGGTGCTGCCGGTGCTGCACCTCAACGGCTACAAGATCGCCAACCCGTCGGTGCTGGCCCGCATCCCCGACGACGAACTGGCCGCGTTGATGCGCGGCTACGGCTACACCCCGCACTTCGTCGCGGGCGACGATCCCCTGACGGTGCACGAGATGCTCGCGGACACCCTGGACACCGTTTTCGACGACATCAAGACCATCCAGCGCGACGCCCGCGAAACCTCCGGACCGCACGAGCGCCCACGCTGGCCGATGATCGTGCTGCGCACGCCGAAGGGCTGGACGGGACCGAAGGAGGTCGACGGGCTGCCGGTCGAAGGCACGTTCCGCGCCCACCAGGTCCCGCTCACCGCCACGCGCACCAACGCCGAGCACCGCAGCCAGTTGGAGACGTGGATGCGCGGTTACCGGCCCGAAGAGCTGTTCGACCTCGACGGTCGGCTGATCCCCGAACTGCGGGCGCTCGCGCCGCGCGGGTCGCGGCGGATGAGCGCCAACCCGCACGCGAACGGTGGCCTGCTGCTGCGCGACCTGACCATGCCCGACTTCCGCGACCACGCCGTGCCGGTGGACCACCCCGCCGTCGAGTCCAGCGAGGCCACCAGAGTGCTGGGCGGGTTCCTGCGCGACATCGTCGTCCGCAACCCCGACCGGTTCCGGATCATGGGCCCGGACGAGACCGCGTCCAACCGCCTCTCGGCGGTGTTCGAGGCGACCGATCGGACCTGGAACGCCACCACCCTGCCCGGTGACGACCACCTCGCGCCCGACGGGCGGGTGATGGAGGTCCTGTCGGAGCACCTGTGCCAGGGGTGGCTGGAGGGCTACCTGCTCACCGGCAGGCACGGGCTGTTCAACTGCTACGAGGCGTTCATCCACATCGTCGACTCGATGCTCAACCAGCACGCCAAATGGCTCAAGACCAGTCGATCCATCCCGTGGCGCGCGCCGATCGCCTCGCTGAACTACCTGCTGTCCTCGCACGTGTGGCGTCAGGACCACAACGGCTTCTCCCACCAGGACCCCGGTTTCCTGGACCACGTCGTCAACAAGAAGGCCAAGATCGTCCGCGTGTACCTGCCGCCGGACGCCAACACGCTGCTGTCGGTGGCCGACCACTGCCTGCGCAGCAAGGGCTACGTCAACGTGATCGTCGCGGGCAAGCAGCCCGCCCTGACCTACCTGGACGTGGACGAGGCGGTCGCGCACTGCACGCGGGGTCTCGGGATCTGGCCGTGGGCGAGCACCGCCGACGGCGAACCGGACGTGGTCCTCGCCTGCGCGGGCGACGTGCCCACCGCAGAGGCTTTGGCTGCGGCAGAACTGCTTCGCACGCACCTGCCGGAGTTGAAGGTCCGGTTCGTCAACGTGGTCGACCTGATGAGGCTGGAGCCGGACACCGAACACCCGCACGGCTTGTCCGACCGCGACTTCGACGCGCTGTTCACCACCGACAAGCCCGTGGTCTTCGCCTTCCACGGTTACCCGTCGCTGATCCACCGGCTCACCTACCGGCGGACCAACCACCGCAATCTGCACGTGCGCGGCTACAAGGAGGAGGGCACCACCACCACGCCGTTCGACATCCTGATGCTCAACGACCTCGACCGCTTCCACCTGGTCATGGACGTCATCGACCGGGTGCCGTCACTGGGCGGTCGGGCGGCGGTCCTGCGCCGGCGGATGGCGGACGCCCGGCTCGACGCCCGCCGCCACACCCGCGAGCACGGCGAGGACGACCCGGCGATCTCGGGTTGGACCTGGTCCGAGCGGAGCTGACGTCGCGCCGGTCGGAACCGGGGGCGATCGTCCCGGCGCACCTCGTCGACGTGCTTCACGGACGGGGTGCGCTCGACGCGGTGGGCCACCGGGTCGGGCACGGCGGCACGCGTTTCACCGGCACGGTCCGCCCTGACTTGGTGCTGTGGCTGGAGGAGCGCGAACGCCTCGCGCCCCACGAGGTCGCCACCGCGCTGGAGCGGCGGTCCGGGGCTGCTGACGCTGACCGGGAGCGCTGACGTGCGCATGAGTCGAGGCGACCGCCGAACCCGGCCCTGATGCGGCGGCGGGCGGCCGAACCGGCTGGGATTCTTCGGGGCCACCATGGACACCGACCGCACCGGCTCCGTCCACGGCGATACCGACATCACGGCGCGCGGTTCGGTGCCATCAGCAGCTCGACGACGGGACGCCGCGATGTCGCGGGAACGGGAGAGCCGTATCCCAGGCGCAGCAGGGTTTGCGGGGCGAGGCTGCCGCCCAGCGCTCGCCGCAGCTCCTCGCGCACGTGCGGCACCTCGACGGCCTGGGACAGGAACGACGCGGTCAGCCCCAGGGTGGTCGCGGTCAGCAGCACCCGTTGCACCGCCTGGCCGGCGAGCAGTTCCGCGAGCGGGCCCTCGTAGAACGAGCAGAGCACGACCACCAGCGGATCGGACTCGTAGTCCTTGCCCGGCCGGCGTTCGTGCGTCGTGTCGGGCGCGAAGTCGCGCAGCACCCACTCGTCCTGGGGTTCCGGTCGTGGCCCGGCGGACCCGAGCGGAATCCCGGCATGGCCCCGACGTGACTCCGTCCACGCGCGCAGCTCGGCCAGCACGGCGGGGTCCGCGGCCTGCTCCTGGTGGGCGCGCAGCACGAGCCGTTGCAGTCTGGCCCGCTCGGAGTGGTCGTCCACCACGTGCAGCCAGCAGCGCTCCGCATCCGCGGCGCGCACCAGCGACGCGCGGTGGGCGTCCGGCACGGTCGCGTCGACGAACGGCCCCCGGTTGGTCCGCCGGGTCCGCACGGCGGCCAGCAACGCGAGCTCCTCCGCGCTGGCCGTCCGGGCGTCACCGCGCCGCACGACCGCCAGTGCCCCCAGCGCGTCCGCTCCGGGCAGCAGGCTGACCAGCGGTCGGATGCCCCTGCCTCGCAGGGCCAGGCGGAGGGTGAGCAGCGCGGCACCGCAGGACACCCGCAGCTCACGCCCGCCGGGATCGGTCGCGGGCAGCGCCCGGTCCGGGTCCGCGTGCAGCTCGATGCGGTCGGGGCGCAGCAGGAACCGCCACGGCTGGCTGTTGTGCACCGAAGGTGCGAGAGACGCCGTTTCCAGCACCGAGTGGACCTCCTCCTCGGTCAGGCCGAGAGCGGGAGTGGTCGTGATCATCGTGTGGTCACCTTCGTCCTGGGGTGTTCTGCCACTCTCCGCCGCCTCCTCGCGGGCGTACACCGTCGAAGGTCACCGTCGGCCAGGGCCGCTCGGCTTGGTGGTCCGTTCCCGATGTGCGAGGCTTCTCCCCTACGGCGGGAGTGCCGATGTCTCCGCAGAATCCCGATCCGACGGCCCGCGACGCGGTCAAGGGGAGCCTGGCGGGGTTGCGGCAGGCCGAACTCCTGGACGAGGTCCAGGACCGGCTCGTGGAGATCGGCCAGACCAGGGACCACGTGCAAGGGCTGCTCGACGCCGTCCTGGCGGTCGGCACGGGCCTCGAACTCGACTCGACGCTGCAACGGATCGTCCAGGCCGCGGTCGACCTCGTGGGTGCCCGCTACGGCGCGTTGGGGGTGCTCGGTGCCAGGGACGACCTGTCGGAGTTCGTCCACGTCGGCATCGACGGCGACACCCGGGAGCACATGGGCCACCTGCCGGAGGGCAAAGGGCTGCTCGGCCTGCTGATCGAGGATCCCCGCGCGATCAGGCTCGCCGATCTGAGCCGGCACCCGGCCTCGGTCGGCTTTCCCGCCAACCACCCGCCGATGCACAGCTTCATCGGCGTTCCGGTGCGCGTGCGCGACGAGGTGTTCGGCAACCTCTACCTGACGGAGAAAGAGGGCGCGGCGGAGTTCACCGTCGACGACCAGGTGGTGCTCCAGGCGTTGGCCGCGGCGGCGGGCGTGGCGATCGAGAACGCCAGGCTGTTCGAGCGTTCCCGGATGCGCGAGAGGTGGGTGGAAGCCACTGCGGAGATCAACTCCGAATTGCTGGGCGGTGCCTCGGGCGAGGCCGCGCTCCGGCTCATCGCCCAGCGCACGCTGGAACTGCTCGGCGCGGACCGCGCGCTGATCGTCCTGGGCGACGACGAGCGCACGCCGCACGTCGCCGCGGCGGCGGGCATGTCGGACGAGCACGCGGTGGGAACCGATTTCGTCGTGGGCGGCTCGGCGGTGCGGGAGGTGCTGCGCTCGGGTGCGCCGAAGTTGGTCGACGACCTCGAAGAACCCCCGGGCGGTGTGCCGGCGGTGTTCGGCCCCGGTGTTGCGGTGCCCATGCGAGTGGGTGCGGCGGTGACAGGTGTGCTGGTGGCCGCGCGGCGGGCGGGCGAGGTCCCGTTCCAGCCCGACCAGGTGCCGGTGCTGGCCTACTTCGCCGACCAGGCGGCGCTCGCGCTCGAACTGGCCGACAAGCAGCGTTCACAGCGCCTGCTCGACGTGCTGGCCGACCGCGACCGCATCGCCCGGGACCTGCACGACCACGTCATCCAACGGCTGTTCAGCGCCGGCCTGAGCCTTCAGGGCACGGTGCGGAGGTCGACCGACGAGGTGGTCAAGGCCAGGGTGCGTTCGGTGGTCGAGCAACTGGACCAGACCGTCCTGGAGATCCGCACGGCCATCTTCGACCTCCAGGACGCGGCGGGCGACGCGGGTGCCGGGCTGCGGCGCAGGCTGCTCGACCTGATCGCCGGGCTGAGCGAGGACGCTCCGCTGTCGCCGGTCGTGCGGATGTCGGGGACGGTGGACAACTCGGTGTCCGACGAGATCGGCGAGCACGCGATGGCCGTCGTCGGCGAAGGGGTCAGCAACGCGCTGAGACACGCCCGCGCGACCGAACTGGTCGTGACGGTGGAAGCCACCGACGAACTGGTCATCTCGGTGGTGGACGACGGTGCGGGTCTGCCGGCCGGGATCGCGCGCAGCGGGTTGCGCAACCTGGAGCAGCGGGCGACCGGGCTCGGCGGGTCCCTCACGGTGACAGGTGAGGCGTCGGGTGGCACCCGACTGACCTGGCGGGTGCCGCTGCGTTGAGGGTTACCGGTCGTCCTGCGGCCTGCGCAGCCGGGTGGCCAGCACGGCGGCCTGGGTGCGGCGCTGCATGCCGAGCTTGGCCAGCAGGTGTGACACGTAGTTCTTGACCGTCTTCTCGGCCAGTGACATCCGCTCGGCGATCTCGCGGTTGGTCAGGCCGTCGCCGATCAGCTCCAGCACCACGTGCTCCTGATCCGACAGCGTGCGGACCGGGTCGCCCTGACCGCGTTCGCGACGGATCCGGTTCAGCAGCGCGGACGTCGTGCGAGCGTCCAGCAACGACTGCCCGGAAGCGACCGTGCGCACGGCGTGGACCAGGTCGTGGCCGAGGATCTGCTTGAGCACGAAACCCGAGGCACCGGCCATGATCGCGTCGAACAGCGCCTCGTCGTCGGCGAAGGACGTCAGCATCAGGCAGCGCAGCCCGGAGTCGCGGGAGAGGAGTTCGCGGCACAGCTCGATGCCGCTGCCGTCGGGCAGCCTGATGTCGAGCACGGCCACGTCGGGTCCGGTGGCGGGCACCCTGGTGAGCGCCTCGGTCACCGACGCCGCCTCACCGACCACCACGAGGTCGGACTCGTCGCTGAGCAGGTCCGCGATACCGCGGCGGACGATCTCGTGGTCGTCGACCAGGAACACCTTGGTCGCCATCCGCACCCCCTGGAGTCCGACGGTACTCCCCCGCCGACCCCGTGGTGCGCCCCTGCCGGGCGGGCAGGGTACGAAGACCCTGCTCAGCGCGCCGTCCGGCGCGGTGCCAGGTGACTTGGGACGGCGGCCCTCGCCTCAGGTTCTTCCTAGCGTGGGAACCACCACCCCACCGGAGGAGATCGCCATGGGCCGCAACCCGGTCGCGCCACCCGTAGTCGGCGGCGTCGACGGTTCGGCTTCCGCACTCGACGCCGTCGTCTGGGCCGCCGACGAGTGCGCCCGCCACCACGTGCCGCTGAGACTCGTGCACGGCTGCTTCCCGCCCGTCCACGGCTGCCCGAACATCATCGCGAGCGCGCGGGACGTCACCGCCGCGCTCGCCGCGCAGGGCGCGCAGTGGCTCGACGAGGCGAAGGCCGCCGCCCACGCGGTAGCTCCGGGCATCGCGATCGAGGCCGAACTCCACGCGGGTCCGGTGATGACGCTGCTGATCGCCGAGAGCGCCGGTGCCAGGACGGTCGTCCTCGGTTCACGAGGTCTCGGTGGTTTCACCGGCCTGCTGGTCGGCTCGACGGCCGTGGCGCTCTCCGCGCACGAGCGCTGCCCGCTCGTGGTCGTGCGCACCCACACCGTGGCGGACGGCCCGGTCGTGGTGGGCGTCGACGGATCACCGGCGAGCGAGTCCGCCATCGGGTTCGCCTTCGACGCGGCCTCGACGCGCGACGCGCCCTTGACCGCCGTGCTGTCGTGGAGCGGGGTTCCGGCCGAGAGCGCGCACCGGGAGGGCCGCTTCTCGATGGACTGGGCCGAGTTCGAGGACCGGCAGCGGCGGTTGCCGGTCGAGCGCTTGGCGGGAGAAGTTCCCGGACGTCGTGGTCGACCGCGTGGTCGTGCTCGACCGGCCGGTCCGCGCTCTTGTGCGCGCCGGCAGCCAGGCGAGGTTGCCGGTGGTGGGCAGTCACGGACTGGGCGGGTTCGCCGGGATGCTGCCGGGCTCGACCGGCCACGCACTGGTGCACCACGCGCCGTGCCCGGTGGCCGTGGTGCGTTCAGGCCGACGATCCCCTGACGACGGCCCCCGAAGTCCTCCGCGTGACCGGGATCTCCGACTCCGGCGCGACGACCGCGCGACGACGAACACCGCTGATGAGCCAAGGAGACCACGTCATGTCCCTCAAGCACGATGCGAAGCCCGTCCTCGGGAAGCCGATCCCGACCACGCCGGCCAGTGGGAAGGCGTTGGCCGTGCTACGGCTCGCCATGGGATTCCTGTTCTCGTGGGCGTTCCTCGACAAGCTGTTCGGCCTCGGCTACGCCACCCCGTCCGGAGGGGCGTGGATCGGCGGAGGATCACCCGCCAAGGGGTTCCTCGGGCACGTGGAGGTGGGGCCGTTCCAGTCGCCGTTGCGTGGCATGGCCGGATCGGGGTGGGTGGACTTGGCCTTCATGCTGGGCCTCGCGGGTCTCGGCGTGGCGGTGCTGCTCGGTGTCGTGCTGCGGATCTCGGCGGTCGCCGGGTCTGTGCTGATGGCGCTGATGTGGATCGCCGAGTGGCCACTCGCCCAGCACACCTCGTCCGGGGCACCGAGCGGCTCGACCAATCCGTTGATCGACTACCACGTCGTCTACGCGCTGGTGCTGATCGTCCTGGCGGTCGCCCACGCCGGGCACGTGTGGGGCCTGGGTCGGAGGTGGGCGGACCTCACGGTCGTGCGCACCCACCCCTGGCTGCGCTGACCATCCCCCACCGCGCGCTCGCCATCGATGCGCGCGTTCGGTGTGCGCCGACGGGGCACGGACGAAATTGTCACGTGCGGGGGGGTGTTTTTCCTGTGCCGCCGAACGGATCTGGTGCCACGGAGTCGAAGGGCCCTGGTGTGACAGGGCTCCGGACACTCACCGGAGGGGCTCGGGATGGGAAGGCTCGGTGATGAGCACTGGAGGAACCGATGGCGAACGACATCGATGTCCGACCGATCGTGGTGGGCGTGGACGGGTCCCCGGCGAGCCGGGCCGCGCTGAACTGGGCGGTCGTGGAGGCCGAACGCCGCCGATGCCCGGTCGAGGCGGTGCTGGCCTGGCAAGAGGACTGCGGCATGGTCATCGGTGCCATACCGTTCGGAGTTCTCGCCGCGATGACCTCGCACGGCATGGACGAGGTGGGACGCCGTGTGCTGGACGACGCGATCGCCGAGCTGCACACCGATGTCGAGGTCCGTGCGGTGCTCACGGCCGACGACCCCCGGCACGCGTTGACGCAGGCGTCGGGCAACGCGGTGCTGCTCGTCGTGGGCAGGGCGACCGCAGGCCCGATCCGCCCGGCCCTGCTCGGTTCGGTGAGCCGGTACTGCGTGCGACACGCCTCGTGCCCGGTCGTGGTGCTGCGGGATCCGGCCGAGCACGCACGGGCGGCACCGCGTCCCGCCCTGTCCGGGGCGATGCTGTGATCGGCCGCGTCCCGGACCACGTCCGCGCATCCCGGTCGACCGGGCCTGCGCCGGTGCCCTCCGCCCGATCAACCCCGCACGCGGGCACCGATGTCGTAGCCGACGCTGATGGACTGCCGCACCGATTCCGGTCGGTGGGCAAGGTCTTCGCGCGTGGACCGCGCGCCGGTGAACGAGAGGCGGCAACGTCATGAAGGCGCACGACACCAATCCGATCGTGGTCGGCATCGACGGTTCACCCGCGGCCGACCACGCGCTGCGCTGGGCCCTGGACGAGGGGATCATCCGAGGCTGTCCGGTGCACGTGGTCAACGCGTGGGACTACGAGCCGCTGGCCGACTGGTCGCAGACGGCCGCGAAGACCGCGCTGACGAGGTCCAAGGCGCTGGTGGAGGAATCCTTGCGCGCCGCTGCCGTCTGGCGACTGG
This sequence comes from Actinosynnema sp. NPDC023587, assembly GCF_040640215.1. Lineage (NCBI taxonomy): Bacteria > Bacillati > Actinomycetota > Actinomycetes > Pseudonocardiales > Pseudonocardiaceae > Actinosynnema > Actinosynnema sp. NPDC023587. Next base: position 334,404 of record NZ_JBFABG010000008.1, read on the forward strand.
ATTCTCCTGTCATCGTCCGGCGGAGCCTGCGGGGCGACGCGCCCTCGGTGCTCGCCGATGCCGCGCGCGGCTCCGCGCTCCTCGTCGTCGGATCGCACGCGGGACACCCGGTGCGCGATCTGGTACTCGGCTCGACGAGCACGCAATGCCTGCTGCACGCGTCGGTGCCGGTCGTGATGATCCCGGTCAAGGCCGCGCACGCCACTCCCGCGCTCGACGTCGATCATGCCGCTGACCACGGCTGACCGGCCGGAGGTCGGCCGCCACGCCATGCGCGTCACCGAGGTGGTGCGGCTCTTGGGGACCGACTCCGGTCACGGCCTCTCCGAGACGGCCGCAGCGCGCAGACTCGTCGAGCTCGGGCCGAACACCCTGCCACCGCAGCGCCGGCCGAGCTGGCCGGTCCGGCTGCTGGCGCAGGTGAACCACCCGCTGATCTACGTGCTGCTCGCGGCCGCGACGGTGACCGCCGCCCTCGGCGAGATCGTCGACGCCTCGGTCGTGTTCGCCGTCGTGGTGGTCAACGCCGCGATCGGGTTCATCCAGGAGTTCCGGGCCGGGAAGGCGTTGGACGCGCTGGTGGCGCTGGTCCACACCGAGGCGACCGTGGTGCGCGACGGGGCGGTCTCCAAGGTGCGGTCGGACGACCTGGTGGTCGGCGACGTCGTCGTGCTGGAGGCGGGCGACAAGGTGCCCGCCGACCTGAGGATCGTGCACGTGGAGGAACTCGGGATCGACGAGTCGGCGCTGACCGGCGAATCGATGCCGGTGACCAAGGACCCGCTCACCCTGCCACCGGCCGCCGTGCTCGCGGACCGACGCGACATGGCCTACACCAGCACCCTGGTGACCACGGGCGGTGGACGTGGCGTGGTCGTCGCGACCGGTGCCGACACCGAGATCGGCCACGTGCACCGGTTGGTCACCGATACCACCACGGTGCCGACGCCGCTGACCCGCAAACTCGCCCGCTTCAGCAAGCTGCTGACGGTGGTGGTCCTCGGCCTGGCCGCGCTCAGCGTGGTGATCGGTCTGCTGCGCGGGGAACCGCTGGGGACCACGCTGACCGCGGCCGTCGCGCTGGCCGTCGGAGCCATCCCCGAGGGGCTGCCCGCCGCCGTCACGGTCACGCTCGCGATCGGCGTCGCGAGGATGGCCCGCCGCAACGCCGTCATCCGACGGCTGCCCGCCGTCGAGACACTGGGCAGCACCACGATGATCTGCACCGACAAGACCGGCACGCTCACCGCGAACGAGATGACCGTGCGAACTGCGGTGGTGGCCGGTCGCCACCACGACCTGACCGGGATCGGCTACGACCCGGACGGCCGGATCCTCCCGCCCGCCGACGCCGCGCTGCGTGAGTGCCTGCTGGCGGGCCTCGCGTGCAACGACGCCCGGATCGTTCGCGAGAGCGGGAAGTGGACAGCGGTCGGCGACCCCACCGAGGCCGCGCTCGTCGTGTCCGCCCGCAAGGCCGGCCTCGGCCCGCAGGACGTGCCCGACCGGATCGACGTCCTGCCGTTCACCGCCGAGCGCCGCTACATGGCGACGCTGCACCCCGGTGGACTGGTGTACCTCAAGGGCGCGGTGGAGCGGATCGCCGAACTGGCGGGGACCTCGGCGGACGCGGCTGCCGCCGAGCTCGCGAACACCGGTCTGCGCGTGCTCGCGCTCGCCTCCGCGCAGTTGCCCGAAGACACCGGACTGACGGAGGAATCGTTGCGCGGCAGAGTGGTCGTGCTCGGTCTCCAGGCGATGCAGGATCCGCCGCGCCCGGAGGCCGTCGAGGCCGTGCGGGCCTGCCGCGAGGCGGGGATCGAGGTCCGGATGATCACCGGGGACCACCCGGACACCGCCCGTGCGATCGCCGCGCACTTCGACATCCCCGCCGACGCCGTGCACGCGAGGGTGTCGCCTGAGGAGAAGCTCCGGTTGGTCACGCGGTTCCAGGCCGAGGGCCACGTCGTGGCGATGACCGGCGACGGGGTGAACGACGCGCCCGCGTTGCGGCGTGCGGACATCGGTGTCGCGATGGGCGGCGGGGGGACGGAGGTCGCGAAACAGGCCGCGGACATGGTGCTGGCCGACGACGACTTCTCCACGATCCGGGCCGCGGTGGAGGAAGGGCGGTCGGTCTTCGACAACCTGCGCAAGTTCATCATCTGGACCCTGCCGACGAACATGGCCGAGGGACTGGTGATCCTCGCCGCGGTCGTGGCCGGCACCGCGTTGCCGATCCTGCCGGTGCAGATCCTGTGGATCAACATGACCACCGCCGTCGCGCTGGGGTTGACCCTGGCGTTCGAGCCGCGCGAACCGGACGTGATGCGCCGGCCGCCGCTACCACCGTCCCTGCCGTTGCTGACCGGCGAGGTGGTGAAGCGGATCGTGTTCGTGTCGACGATCCTGCTCGCCGGGGCGTTCGCCGCGTTCCACTGGCAGCTCACCTCGGGCGCGTCGCCGGAGCAGGCTCGCACCGTCGCGGTGAACGCGTTCGTGGCCGCACAGATCGCCTACCTGATCAGCTGCCGATCACTGGACGACCTCCGTCCACGGGCCGGGTTCCTGGGCAACCCCTGGCTGGCGGCCGGCATCGGCACGACCGTCGTGCTGCAACTGCTGTTCACCTACACCCCGACGATGAACACCCTCTTCCACACCGCGCCGATCGGGTGGAGCGCCTGGGCGTTCATCGCCGTGCTGACCGCCCTCGCCTACGCGCTCGTGGAACTGGACAAGTGGCGGCAACGACGCGCGAAGACCCGCATCGCCACCGCGTCCCCCAAGTGAAGCCACGCCGGCGCAGGTCACCCCCGGCCCTGTCGACGGCCCGCTGGACAGCGGTCGGGGGTGACGGAGGGTGGTACTCGGAATGGCACGGGCACTCGTGGTCTACGAATCGATGTTCGGCAACACCAGGGCGGTCGCCGAGACGATCGGTGCGGTCTTGGCGGGAGAGCGTGCGGTGGACGTCGTCGAGGTCGCCACGGCACCGGACGTGTTGCCGGAGGACGTCGACCTGGTGGTGGTGGGCGCGCCGACCCACGTCTTCGGCCTCAGCCGGGCGAGCACCCGCACCTCCGCCGCCGGCCGTGCTCCCGGTGGACTGGTCTCCACGGGCAGAGGGGTGCGGGAGTGGTTGGACATCCTGCCCGCCGCCGGGTCCGGGGTCCTGGTGTACGCGTTCGACACGAAGGTCAAGGTGGGATGGCTGCCCGGGTCGGCGGCGAAGGCGATCGCCAAGCACCTGCGCCGCCTGCGCTACACCGTCCCGGCCCTCACGTCGTTCTACGTCACCGGAACCCCGGACCACTGGTCGACGGCGAACTGGACCGCGCCGTGGCGTGGGCGCGGGGACTGCGCGCCGCGAGCCGGGCGTGACCGTGGTGCCCCGGCGGCGTCTGCGAGTAAAGGCACTGGCGCTGAACGAGCGACTCCTCGAAGTCCTCACTGCCGCGAGGAACGTCCGGCAGCGCGCCGGCACGTCCCCGAAGCGGACACCCGCCCACCGCCGGGGTTTCGATCATCACACCGTCTCGGCACGCCCGAAATGGATCTCCCGACCTCCGGCCGCCGCGATCTCTCGGACCTCCTCCGGAGAGTTGGAACCATGAGACGTACTTCCCGGGTTTCAGCCCCGGCCGCGCTGACAGCGAGTATTGCCGTCGTCGTCCCGGTTTCCGCGAACGCGGTGGCGGTCACTCCAGCCATTGGGCACTGCCACAGGCTTCGCGGTGCTCGGCACCACGACCGTGAACAACACCGGTGCGAGCGTGATCACCGGTGAGCTGGGGTCAGTCCCGGGTTGTCGGTGGTCGGATTCCCGCCTGGGGTGGTCGACGGGACCCATCCACGCCGATGATCCGGCGGCGACCCAAGCCCAGGGCGACGTCGCCACGGCCTATGCCTTCACCACCGCGCAGTCCTGCGATCAGGACTTCAGCGGCCAGGACCTGGGCGACCTGACCTTGCCCCCCGGCGTGCGCTGCCTCGCTTCCACTGCTCAGCCGACCGGCACGCCTAGGCTCGACGCGCAGGGGAACCCGTGCGGCCTGGCTCTTCCAGGTGACCAGCTCGCTCACCACCGCGAGCAACTCCGCGGTCGTGCTGATCAACGGCGCGGTCACCTTGGACGCCAACAGCGTGAGCACCTGCGCCGCCTCCGGCGAAGGCGAGCCCGACCCCCTCCGGCTCCGTCCCATCGGGCGGCGACATCTCCGACACCGTCCGGGTGATTGGCGCACCCGGAACCGTGACCGTCACTCGTGACTGGCGCGGCCGGCATCTGCAACTGGGTCGCGACCTACTCCGGCGACGCGAACAACAGCACCGCGCTCTCGCCGTGCGGCAGCGAAACCGTGATCGTCACCGCGCAGACGCTGACCGACTCCCTTGATCACCGTGCAGCCGACACCGGCCACCGGCTTCGTCTCCACCACCGCGTCGGTCGCGGACACCACCGTGGGCGTCCATCGCCTACCTCAAGGTCGGCGGCACCGATGACGGCCTGGGCGTCAACGCGATCCGCAGCACCGTCGACACACTCGACCTGGCCGCTGTCGACATCACCATCGCGTCGTCCGGGAACGACATCGACGGATGTCCGTGAAATTGTTCGGCAGAACGGGTAAATAAAAGAAAAGTGGAAGATCGACGTTTGACCAGGTTTTCTCGCAATGGGATGACAGCCAGCCGATTTCGTTGTCAACGTCTCCGGGAAAGCGCAGAGTTGCCGTGGGTCCGCGAACCTCTTCCGGTTCGGAGCGACGACTCGACCATTCACGGAGATATGGGGACAAGTCATGGGATCGACCACGCACAACACCACGGCGGTGCGCGTCCGACGTGCTCTGATCGGGCTGGGCACAGCAGCCGGGTTCGCCCTGGTGGCCCCCGGTGCCGCCCACGCCGCCGATCCGGCCGGTTGCGTCCGGACCGGTGAGAACGTGACCTGCACGGCGGGTGTCCCGGCCGGTCAGACCCTGCTGGGCACGGCCAACGCCAACATCGTCACCATCACCGGCGGCCCGGTCGCGGGCACCATCAGCACGTTGGCCGGCAACGACACCATCATCATCACCGGCACGGCCGGCATCGGCGGGGCGACAGGTCCGCCCGGCGCGAACGGCACGGCGGGCACCCCGGCGGGCACGGCCGGCGGCAACGGCGGCGTCGGCACCTCCGGCGGCGTCGCCATCGGCAGCACCGGTCTCGTCGACGGTGGTGACGGCACCGACCAGATCACGGTCGTCGGCGGTGCCGGTGGCAACGGGGGTACCGGCGGTGTCGGTGGAGCCGGGCTGAACAGCGGCGCGGGCGGTGCCGGCGGCAACGGTGGCGTCGGCGGCGTCGGCGGGGTCGCCAACACCGGGACCGTCACCGGGGCGGTCGGCAACGACACCGTCACGGCCACCGGAGGCAAGGGTGGCGTCGGCGGCGTCGGCGGGCTGGGCGGCAAGGGCGGTGCCACGGCAGGCGGTGCGGGTGCCGGCGGTATCGGTGGCGCTGCGGGAGTAGGCGGTGTCGGCAACTCCGGGACCGTCAACGGCGGCACCACGGATGCCGGCGTCGACAACATCACCACGATCGGCGGTGCCGGCGGTGCGGGTTCCTCCGGCGGTGTCGGTGGCTGCGGTAGTGGCGGTGGTGCCGGCGGCGTGGGTGGTGCCGGTGGCGCGGGCGGCATCGGCAACGGGGGCACCGTCAACGGCGGTGCCGGGGCCGACACCCTCAAGACGACCGGTGGTCTCGGCGGCAACGGCGGGCTGGGAGCCAAGGGCGGCAACGGCCTGAGCGCCACGCAGCCCGGCGGCGCGGGTGGCGTCGGCGGTGCGGGTGGTGCCGGTGGCGGCGGCAACTCCGGGAACGTCAACGGCGAAGCCGACAACGACATCATCACCACGACCGGCGGCAACGGCGGCAACGGCGCGGCCGGCGGCAACGGCGGCACCGGGTGTTCCGGTCCCGGCGGTGCGGGTGGCCTGGCCGGTGCCGCAGGTGCGGCCGGCACGGGCAATGCGGGAACTGTCAACGGCGGTACCGGTGTCAACACCATCACCAGTCCCAACGGCAATTCCGGTCTGGCCGGCTCCAATGGCGTGGCCGGTGTCAACAACGGTGGCGTCTGCACCTGCTGATCGGTAGCGGCAGCCTTCGTCACGAAGGGCCGGTGTCCCTGGTTGTGCCAGGAGCACCGGCCCGACGCGTGATCGGACCCGACCGGCCGGTCTCCTGAGTCAGGAGTTCTGTTCATACGTGGGCTGGGGTTGATGGCGCGCACCGGGCGGGCGAAGGCCGAGTTGGTGTTGACCCACGACGAGCGGGCGGCGCTGGAGGGGTGGGTGCGTCGTCGGTCGACGCCGCAGGCGTGGGCGTCGCGGTGCCGGATCGTCCTGGCGTGCGCGGAGGGCGCGACGACCAAGGACGTGGCCGCGCGGTTGGGGTCCACCCCGCACGCGGCGGGGCGGTGGCGGGCGAGGTTCCTGGAGTACGGGTCGCGGGGCTGGGCGACATGCCCCGGTCAGGCGGACCGCGCAGGATCGACGACGGGCAGGTCGCCGGACTGATTGCCGCGACGCTGGAACGCAAGCCCGACAACGCCACCCACTGGTCCACCCGGTCGATGGCCGAACACACCGGGCTGTCGCAGTCCACGGTGTCGTGGATCTGGCGGGCGTTCGGCCTGCGACCGCATCGCAGCGAGACGTTCACGCTGTGACCGGTCGCAGCCGGTGCTGCCGATGACGCCCGCAGTGCCCGAAAGACAGACCTCCGACTACGTCCGGCACGGGACAACGACCCTGTTCGTCGCGCTCGACATCGCCACCGGCAAGGTGATCGACTCGCTCGAACGACGACACCGCGCCGAGGAATTCAGGGCATTTCTGTCCACACTGGAGGTTCTGGCAGGGCTGGAGGTGCATCTGGTCTGTGACAACTACGTCACCCACAAGACCCCGGCGGTCAAACGGTAGCTGGTCTCGCATCCCAGGTTCCACCTGCACTTCACCACACCCGCCTGATATCTAAACAGAATTCCCGACTCAAAAAACCAGCGGACCTGCCTCCTGGCGTGGGACCGGGCGACGACGTCCACTCCCCTGCGACAACGACCTGGACGATCAACCCGGCCGGGCGCGGGCGCTGTCCAGAGGCCGGCGGGCGCGTGGGCGGGCAGCGGGCCGGTGTGGTCGTCGAGCCGGTCGGCGAGACCCGGTTGGACGAACGGCATTTGGCGAGTCGTGCTGTCGAACGCCACGATGGCGTTGCCGTCGAGCGGCGGTCGCCGGGCGTGACCTGGTGACCCGACCACGATGTGCCGGGCCGGATTGTCCGAGGTGCCGAGAGGAGGGCAGGTCGCGGCAGCCGGCCCGGGATGTGGACTTCGCCCACCCCGCGAGCGCCGCCGAGCGCTGGCGACGACCGAGGGAGCACCCGATCGACACCCGCGAGTTCCAGGCGATGTTCGGCGACGGAGTCGTCCGGGTGCTCCTGAACTGGCAACGCCTGCGCGAGCCCGAGTTCTGCGTGCGCCAGTCGTTCAGCCGCTCGGTGGAGCACCTGGGCAACCTGTTCACGGTGTGGTACTCCGGTGCCGACGGACGTGCGGTCGACTGGTCCGAGGAGGGCGCTCGTCCGATGCGGGTACGCGAGGCAGCGGCCAACGAGAGGAGTTGGTCCACGCGCCGGGCCGGACAGCTCGCGGATCTGGAGGAGCGGTTTCGTCGTGAGGAGCTGCCGGTGCAGCTCGTGCTGCCCGCCTACGCGGTCGGCGGCGACGACTTGGTGATCATCGACGGCACTCACCGGTCGGTGGCCGCTTACCGCGCCGACGTCCCGGTCCGCCTGATGCTCGTCGGGCTGCACGGCCCTCTCGATGCGGACGTGTTGCCGGACCTGCGCCACCACCTGGGCGCATAGCCCAGGCCGGAGCCGCCCGGACGGCAGCGGTGTCCGGCGGAGCGCTACTGCGCGGCGGGACGGGGAGCCGGGTGCCCGACGTGACCGCGTCACCGTCTCCGCGCGAGCTCTCGCAGCCGGCCGGCGCGTTCGGAAAGCCGATCGGCCTGCTCCGCCCGGCCCTGCGCCCTGGACAGCGCGGCCAGGTCCAGGAGGGCGGGTGCGGCGCGTGGGTAGTCGACGCCGTAGCGCTCGACGAGAATCCGCAGCGCCGCCTCCAGTGCTTCCTCCGCTTCGGGGAACTGCCCGGCCTGGTAGTGGTCCTCGCCCAGGCGTCTCAGGGCCTCCGCGTTGTAGGGGTGGTCCGGACCGTAGGTCCTGGTGAAGATCTCCCATGCCCGACGGTGGAGCGACATGGCCTCGCCGGTGCGCCCCAGCGCGCGCAAGACGTCGCCGAGGACGTTGAACCCGGTCGCGGTGTTCGGGTGGTCCGCCTGCCACCGCTCCAGCCCCTCGACGCCCTCGACCGCCTCCGCCTCGGCTTCCCGGGACTGTCCGTCGTGGAGCATTATCCTGGCCAGGCCGACCCGGTTGCGGGCCACGGCCATGGACCGGTGGCCGAATCGCCTGACGAGCAGGTCGCGCGCTTTCTCCTGGTGGCGTCGCGCCACGTTCACCGCACCCAGCTCCAGCGCCACCATCGCGACGAGTTCGTGGGCGTGCGCGGCGGACGCTCCTTCGAGGTCGTCGACCTCGATCGTCGCCAGCGCCGACACGTACAGATCGAGCGCCTTCGTGATCCGCCCCTGTCGCCAGTTCACGGTCCCCAGCCCGAGCTGGGCCTTCCAGACCAGCGGTGTGCCGTCGCCCTGGGTCGCCAGGGCGACGGACAGCGCCCGGGTCGCGAGGCCGTGGGCCCCGTCGAGGTCGGCCTGTTCCATCACGATGCCCGTGAGGCGCAGCAAGGGGTTCAGGGCCTCGAACGAGTCGCCTCCGTGCAAATCGGTCATGATCTGCAACGCGCGTTCGGTCCGGTCCCGGGCGTCGGGCAGCTCGGCCAGTCCGAAATGCGCTTGTCCACTGGCCGTGAGCAGCTCTGCCAGCGCGGTGGTGGGTTTGTCGCCCAGCATGCGGTGGGCCCGGTCGAGCAGATCGAGCGCCTGGCGTTCCTGTTGGCCTTCGGCAAGGTGCGCACCGCACCGCAGCAGCAGCGAGGCCAGCTCGCCCTGCGCGACACCGAAGTGGTGGAAGTGCCGGACGGCCATCGCGTGCGGCAGCCACCGCGTGCACTCCGGGTAGGCCCGGACATCGAGCGGGTCGGCGGGGAACAACGCGGCGACAACCCGGATGACCTCGGCGGCGAGTGAGCGGAACTCGTCGGGCCGCTCGTGCTCCATCCTGTCCCGTGCCACGGTCTGGACGAGGCGGTGCACGGTGAGCGTGTGCTCGTCCACGTCCAGCAGCGAGTACCGGCGGAGGACTTCGACCACCCGTCCGTACGCGAGGGGATCGGCCGCGACGGCACCCAGGCTCGTCGAGAACGCGGAAGCGTTGTCGCTGAACAGGGACCGGGGTATGCCATCAGGAGCGAGGAAGGAGCACGCGACGAGGAGCTGTTCGGCCGCCGGGCTGTGCTCGCGCACGTGCCCGAGCGCCAGGCCCAGCGTCGCCGCGATCGTCGTGCTCTGCTCCCGCCTGGATTCGTCGACGTCGACCGCGAGCATCTCGGGGAGCCGCCGCCGCAAGAGCTCCAGGTACTCGTGCAGCGAGCAACGTGTGCTGGCGACGTACCCGGCGGCCTGGTCGAGGGCGAGCGGCAGGTGGCCGAGCTCGCGGGCGATCGCGCGGATCTCGCTCTCGGTCTCGGCTTCGGCCCGCCAGTCGAAGCGCTTGCGCAGGAACGTGACCGAGTCCTCGGCGTCGAGGACGTCCAAGCGCAGTTCGCGGAGGGCGAGGTTCCGCCAGCCGAGGTTCCGGTTGCTGGTGATCAGCACGTGGCCGTCCTCGCCCGGCCAGTAGCGGTGCAGCACGTCGCGGTCCACGGCGTTGTCGAAGATGACCAGCCACCGGTCGAGCTCGGCGAGTTTCTGGCGCAGCCCGACGAGCATCGCCTGCGGGCTCTCGGTGTCCAGCACGCCCAACTGGTGGGCCAGTGACGTGAGGTCACTGCTGATGGTGGACGGCTCCTCGGCGATGACCCGCCAGACCAGGTCGTAGTGACAGCGGTAGCGGTGAGCGTATTCCAGCGCGGTCTGCGACTTGCCGACGCCGCTCATCCCCAGCAGCACGCACCCGCCGACCTGCGGGCCGTCGCGCAACAGCCAGTCGGCCATCGTGTCGAGCGACGCGATCCGGCCGGTGAAGTCCGGGTTGCGGGGCGGGAGGTTGTTGACCCCGGGGCCCCTGCCGGGATAGGCGGCCCCGACCGTGTCCGGACCTGGCAACTCCTCGTGCGGCCAGTCCCTGCGGGAAAGCCCGGCTGCCAGGCCGGCCAGTGCCTCGGCGTGGGAGTCGCTGCGGCGGATGGTGCTGTCGACGGGCACGGGAGCCGACGCGCCATCGACCTGGACGACCAACGTGCGCTCCCGTCCAGCCGGGTCCTGGAGCAGGCGCTGCGCCCATCCCCCGCTGTAGTAGGGAGATCGGACCGAGAGCGGGGAGTAGATCAGCACGATCCGGTCGCCACCCGCCAACAGCGCGTCGCGGTGGCGATCGAGGTCCTCGCCCGCCACGAACCGCCAGTTCTGCCTCTCGGCGGCGTATCCGAGCTCGCGCAGCACCGCACGAACCCATTCCGCCCAAGTGCGGTCACCACCGACCGCGCACACCAGTACCCGCCCGCCAGGCATCACCGGGGTGTCGACCTGCGCCACGTGCAGATGAACGCCCCCGTGGACGGCACCGGCCTGTACGACGTTCCCCGCCGCCCCTGACCACTCGTTGCCTCTTGGCGGGTCAGCGACAGCCACGCCCCACGCTCCGTCACCACACGGTCGTTACGTGCTGCCGAGTATGCACTCACCACCCCCCTCGGGCAGCCGCCGTTCGGGGCGGGATGCCGCGCGATCCCCGTCAACTTCCGCCTATACCGTCATCCGACGTGTTCTGCGCGCCTCCAGCGGTGCGCCTGCACGCAAAATCTGCGGCTCCCGCCGAATACGGGCTGACAGGGTTTCCGCCCACCTCGGGCAACCTTCCTTCGGCCGCCCACCAGAACGACACCGTTCTCTACGCGTGCGGCTCCAAGCCCAACTGCGTCAAGAACACGGCTCCCCAGGACGCCACCGGCCGCAGTGCTTCGACGGCGCGGGAAGGTCGGGCGAACCGCGCCCCTGCCGTAGCGGTGACGACGAGGGCGGAGCCCTGGCGGGAATATGAGGCAACAGTTCACTCATTCGGGAACGCGCTGACCGTAGTTCGAAGGATGGTATTTCGCCTGGCCGCTGCTTCGATGCCGATGCGGTGCCGTGGTGGAGCGGAACGCGTTGCGTCAGGTCGCGTCGAGGACGCCCGTCCCTCTCACCGCCAGGGCGACACCGCACCGCACGAGCTTCCCGACACTGCGTCGGCGACTGGTCAGTGAGTCGTCGGGTTGGCGGGCACGTCGGCGCAGGTGGCCGCAGCCCCCACCCCAACCGGTGTACCTGGTGGGGGTGGGGGACTTCGCGGTCCTGGCCGACGGTGGCGAACCTGTGGCCGCGCGTGGCAAACGGGCGTCGGTCGTTTGAACGATGCCCGCCGGGAGTCGGGCCTCCTAGCGTGGGACGAGTCGACAGGGGGACGCGGTTCGTCGGTAGACGACGGCGTGCCACTGTTGCGGCCTTGCGAGGGGGGAGCACCTTGCGCAAGGAGATCGTGTCGATGTCCCGGCGCGGCCGGTGGTTCCGTCCCCCGGAGCCGTCCCGCCGGGACTTCGGCATCCGGACGGAACCGTCCGCGCGTGTGCTTCGACGCCGGCGGACTGTCCCGTGAACTCGGGGAGGAAAAACCCTTGCGCAAAATCCTTGCCCCCGTCGCCGCACTGATTCTGGGCGCGGCCGGTGTCACCCTCACCGCCGCGCCGGCCGAGGCCGCAGTCGGGGACGTGCCGGCGGACTGCTCCGTGGACGCGCCCGCCTACCGCTCGGACGGCCAGCGCCTCGTCTACGGGTACGCCGCCGGCAAGACCAGCGTCACGTCGTACCAGGACGACACGCTGAGCTGGGTGCCGTCCGCCCTGCACGCGATCCACAGAGCCGGCGAGGTCGGCCGGCTCACCACCGTCGACGTGGCCGCGCATCCCACCGACGGATACCTGTACCAGATCGACCGCCAGGCCCAGTTGACCGACGGCGTGTGGAAGGTGACCAGCAAGACCGCGACACGAATGGCCCCGGGTTTCGCCGACACCCGGCTCCTCGCCGGCGGCGGCCGTTACGTGTTCCGAGTTGCTGGCAGCTCCCTCTACGCCTACACCGTGTCCTGGTCGGACAGCGGACGGTATGCCGTCTCCGCGCCGCTCACGCTGCGCACGACCGGGTGGGACTCGGTCAGGACACTGGACTTCGCCCGCACCGAGGACACGGGCGACGCGGTGGTCGACGTGCTGATCGGGACCAAGAGCAACGGAGAGCTGAAGGAGTGGCGGGTGAACCGGGCTACGCCGACGACGATCGACTCGACCACCCTGCGCACCAGCGGATGGTCCGGGTTCAGCACCCTGACCATCGGGTGGTGGTGCGCGGAGCACCGGAGCGGGCGGCCCCTGCTCGGCATCACCCCGGCCGGGACCGCGTCGGTGTACTTCGACGCCAACGCCCGCGACGCAAACGGCGTCGACATCAAGGGCGGCTCGCTCGGCTCGCTCGGCTGGACCGCGAAATCCTACGGCTGGTAACCACCGTCGCCCACTCTTGACCGTGACAAAGACACAGGCCGCGGACCTCAGGGTCCGCGGCCTGTCACATCGCGTGTGGACCGGGCCGATCCCCTCGCCCCGCTTCAACACCGCCGTCGAACCGATCGGCCGGTTCCTCCAGGTCGCCCAGCGAGCGGCGGAAAGGCGGGGTGGAGAGGACTCCGGTGGGTCGGTTGTCGTGGGCCGGCACCGGCGACCCCGCAGGATAGCGCGAGGTTTCCCGATGACCGGTACGCGGCGCGTGGTAGCCAGACCGCGCCGGTACCGGGGTGGGCCGGCGGCATCCGGACCGACCGCGACACCGGGAACCGGTTGACACACCCCTCCCCCGCGTCGCACCGAGCGCGTCATTCGCCTGTGTCGGCGCGGCTGGAGTTGTGAGAGAGCGTCCGCCTGCCGCACCCGGAGTATGCGGTGCTTGCGAGGACACGGTGGTGAACCGGCGTCGTCTGATGATGCGGTTCGTGGAGTTCGCAGGCGTCCAGCCCGCCAGCAACCTCGTCCGTCTGACCGTCGAGACGTCCTGCACGACGGCGAGGACGTCCTCATCCGCCTCGGCGACCCGCCGCTGCTCGTTCCCGAGCCCATCGGTCAACTCCTGCTGCACCTCGCCGACCAGCACACCGCTCTCGACCGTGCCAACAGCCGGTGGTTCTTCCCCGGAACACGGCGAAGTTCCGCCTCTCGCAAGAGGACCATCAACCCGGGTTGCACCCATGATCAACCGGGGTGCCGGTCAACGGCCGAACCGCGTAAACACAAGCTTCGTGCCGGCGCAGGTGACCGGGATCGGCATCCGGTTCGCGTCGAGCGCCGGCACATCGTGGTGTTCAAGGATCACGACATCACGGCTGTCACGGACCCACGTGCGGGCATGGTGCTCAGCCGGGCGCTGTACCTGTCGCTCCAGAACCGTCACGACACCCGGCTGCTGATCGAGAACGTCGACGGCCTGAGCGACCGGGGGTCGAGGACCGCGACGACTTGGAGGAGTTGGCGCTCGGGTCGTCCGGCGTGGCGTCGGCCCTGCACATCCTGGAGGCCGTGGCGGTCGCGGGGCGGGACTGGATTACCGAGGACCCCATTGTTGCCGAACATTGGTCGGGTGCGCGTCGCAGGCAGGCGACGGTGCGGAAAGCACCGGTATCGAGGTCGCGATCGTCAAGATCGACTATAGATGCCGAGCCGCGCTCCCGCGAGCCGCGCGCCGCCCCGACTTCGGACTCGAAAAATCACTGCACCGTCCGGAGCAACCCGTCGAATTACCGAGGGACTTCGTTCGACCATCGACGACAGACCTCCCTGAACCGGAGAGATTGCCCACATCGGAAAGCTGGGAGGCCCCGACCCCGCCGCCACCTCATCGACAAATCGAATACCGGTCGACAGCACGAACGGAGTAACGGCGTCTCAACTCGCCGGTATCCCCGTAACGCAAGGTCACAACGCTGTCGGGAGCACTTCCATCCGGCAGCCCGCACCGCTCATCAGTTCGACTGGTTGCCTCCTCAATCAACAATCGAATCAAACAGTCGAATCACCAGGCCGAATCGGTGTCCACATCGTGGACAGCCCGATCGGCCCCCCCTATACGACGAACGAATAGCGCCGAGTTTCCAGTCGACGAGTCATTGACGCCTCACGTAGAATCGACTACCTTCGCCGAAGTACAAAAATGTCCCGAATGCGGGATGTGCTACCTCAGGGGAGGCTCGAAGCTGCGGTTTCCGGCGTGCCGGGACATGCGCGGCCCATCGGGCGCATCGACTCCTGCCGGTACAGCCGAACTGTTCCACCACCGGTCTCCTGCTCCACCGTCGGGCGCACGAATCGGTAACTACCTCATGAATACGACTCGTCACGGCCACGCGCACTCCGAACGCGCGTGACCGGATTCCGCATGGGATGACCGCCAAGGGGACTTTTGCGATGCACGCTGCTTACCTGTCGACCGAGTGGCATCGGAAGTTCAACGAGACCACGCACGAATTCCCGGACCAGTCCTGCCTGCCCGACCTGCTGCACGCGTACGCGCTGGAGCGGCCCGACGACACGGCGGTGGTCCACGGTGCCGAGCGCCTCTCCTTCCGGCAACTCGTGGACCTCGGCACGAGGCTGGGCGGGTACCTGCGGCACATCGGTGTGGTCGCGGACGACTGCGTGGGCGTGTTCGTGGAACCGTCGATCGACCTGGTGGCCGGCACCTGGGGCGTGCTGTTCTCCGGCGGGGCCTACCTGCCGCTCTCGCCGGAGTACCCGGAAGACCGGCTGCGCTACATGATCGAGGACTCCCGTACCCGCGTCGTCTTCACGCAGGAACGGCTCGCGGCCAGGCTCGCGGCGCTGGTGCCGGAGGGGACGGAGATCGTCACACTGGCGACCGCGGCGGCGTTCACCGCCGCGACGACGCCCGCACCCGGCCCACGACCGCGCGACCTCGCCTACGTCATCTACACCTCCGGCAGCACGGGCAAGCCGAAGGGGGTGATGATCGAACACCGCAGCGTCGTCAACCAGCTCCACTGGCTGACCACCACCTACGGCCTGGACCGGGACAAGGTCGTCTTACAGAAGACCCCGGCCGGCTTCGACGCGGCGCAGTGGGAGATCCTCGCCTCCGGCTGCGGCAGCCGGGTGGTGATAGGCGGCCCCGGCATCCACCGCGACCCGGAACGGCTCATCGAGACCGTCATCGAGCACGACGTGACCACCCTCCAGTGCGTGCCGACCCTGCTGCGCGCGCTCCTGGACACCGAACAGCTTCCCCGCTGCACGTCGCTCACCCAGGTCTTCTCCGGCGGCGAGGCGCTGTCCCGCGGCCTGGCGCTGGAGTACACCGCGGCGATGCCCCGCACCGCGCTGGTCAACCTGTACGGGCCGACCGAGTGCACGATCAACTCGTCCGCGTTCACGGTCGACCCGGCCGCGCTCGTCGAGGGGCTGAAGTCGATCCCGATCGGCCGACCGGTGCACAACACGCGCTACCACGTGCTGGACGAACAGGGCCGTCCGGTGGCCATCGGCGAGATCGGCGAGCTGCACATCAGCGGCGTGCAGGTTGCCCGGGGCTACCTGCACCGACCGCAGCTCACCGGGCAACGGTTCGCCGCCCTCCCGCTGAACGCCCACACCGGTGACGGCGACGGCGACGATCGGGCGTTCAAGACCGGCGATCTGGTCTCCTGGAATGCCGACGGCACGGTGGCGTTCCTCGGACGGGTCGACAACCAGGTGAAGCTGCGGGGTTTCCGGATCGAGCTGGACGAGATCAAGCTCGCGATCGAGGCCCACGACTGGGTCAAGACGGCGGCGGTCATCGTCAAGGACGACCCGCGTACCGGCTTCCAGAACCTCATCGCCTGCGTGGAGCTGAACGCCAAGGAAGCCGCCCTGATGGACCAGGGCACCCACGGCGCGCACCACCAGTCGAAGGAGGGCAAGCAGCAGGTCAAGGCGCAGTTGTCGAACCCCGGCCTGCGTGACGACGCCGACCTCGCCGGGCGGCCCGCGATCGACCTCCCCGGTGCCACGGCGACCCCGGAACAGCGGCGGCAGGCGTTCACCCGCAAGACGTACCGGTTCTACGAGGGCGGTGACGTCGACAGGTCCACCCTGCTGGCGTTGCTCGCCCCGAAGACCCACCCCGCAACCGGTCCGGCGGCCGACACCGTCACCCCGCACGACCTGAACGCGGTGGACTTGGCCGAGTTGGGCGAGATCCTGCGGTACTTCGGGGCGCACCACAGTCCGGAACGCCTGTTGCCGAAGTACGGCTACGCTTCTCCCGGATCGCTCTACGCCACCCAGATGTACTGGGAACTGAGCGGAATCGGCGGTCTCGCGGCGGGCTTCTACTACTACCACCCGGTGCGCCACACCCTCGTCCTGATCAAGGAGGAGGCGTCGACGGGCACCCGGGCGCTGGTGCACTTCATCGGGCGCAAGGCCGCGGTCGAACCGATCTACCGCAACAACATCCGCGAGGTGTTGGAGATCGAGACCGGTCACCTGGTCGGCCTGTTCGAGGAGGTCCTGCCCGGTCATGGCCTGGACCTCCGCGAGCGGGCCCACGAACCCGCCGTGAAGGGCGTCCTGGGGTGCGCCGACGAGGACTACTACCTCGGCACGTTCGAGCTGGTCCCGCACCGGCCAGGGGCTCGCCGCGCCGAATCGGTGGACGTGTACGTGCAGGCCCACCCGGGGCGGGTCGCCGACCTGCCGGCGGGCTTGTACCGCTACCGCGACGGCAACCTCACCAAGGTCGCGGACGAGGTCGTGCTCAAGCGGCACGTGATCGCCATCAACCAGCGGGTCTACGAGCGGGCCGCGTTCGGGATCGCGCTGGTGAGCCGCAGCGGGGAGCCCTGGCTGCGCTACGTCGACCTGGGCCGCAAGCTGCAACACCTCTCCGCCAACGGGCTCGGCCTGGGCTTCATGGCCTCCGGGTACAGCTCCGAGACCGGGCACGACCTGCCCTCCGCCAAGCGGCTGGACGCCGTGCTGGGCGGGCTGGGCGAGCACTCCCGGCCGTCGTACTTCTTCGTCGGCGGCCAGGT
This sequence comes from Actinosynnema sp. NPDC023587, assembly GCF_040640215.1. Taxonomy (NCBI): domain Bacteria; kingdom Bacillati; phylum Actinomycetota; class Actinomycetes; order Pseudonocardiales; family Pseudonocardiaceae; genus Actinosynnema; species Actinosynnema sp. NPDC023587. The sequence goes on from NZ_JBFABG010000008.1 coordinate 351,759, forward strand.
CAGCGAGCGCCAGCGGCTCAGCGAGGGGATGAACGAGGACGTCGTCCACATGAAGGGGCCGGCGGAGATGGTCCGCGACGACCTGGTGGACTTCCTGCCCGACTACATGATCCCCAACAAGGTCGTGGTGCTGGACCGGCTCCCGGTCACCGCGAACGGCAAGCTCGACCTCCAGGCGTTGCGGGAGTCCGACCGGACCGACGTCGGCCAGGCCGACCGCCCGTTCGTCGCGCCGCGCAACGACACCGAGCGCAGGATCGCCCGGTTGTGGGGCAAGGCGATGCGGAGCGACTGCGTCTCGACGCAGGACGACTTCTTCGCCAACGGCGGCAACTCGCTGATCGCGGTCGCGATGATCAACGGCATCAACCGCGAGCTGGGCTGCGCGCTGCCGTTGCAGGTGCTGTTCGAGGCACCCACGATCGAGCAGCTCGCGCGCCGGGTCGACGACGGCCGGTCCCCGGCCGCGTCGCGGCTGGTTCCCTTGCACACCGGGGGTTCCGGCTCGTCCGTGTACTGCTGGCCGGGCCTGGGCGGGTACGTGATGAACCTGCGGCTGCTGGCGAGCCGTGCGGCGGGCGACCGGCCGTTCCACGGCGTGCAGGCGTACGGGGTCAACGAGGGTGAGACGCTGTACGACAGCATCTCCGAGATGGCGGCGGCGGACGTCGCGGCCATCAGGCTCGTCCAACCGACCGGCCCGTACACGTTGTGGGGGTACTCTTTCGGCGCGCGCGTCGCCTTCGAGGCGGCGTACCAGTTGGAGCAGGCCGGCGAACAGGTGGAGCACCTGTTCCTGCTCGCGCCCGGATCTCCGGAGGTCCGGGGGGACGGGGCCGCCGACGGTCCTTCCTTCCGCGACACCGAGTTCCTGACGATCCTGTTCTCGGTCTTCGCGGGTACGATCACCGGCCCGCTCCTGCGGCGGTGCCTGGAGACCGTGCGCGACGAGGACGGCTTCGCGGCCTTCGTCCGCGCGGAGTTCCCCGACCTGGACCACGGCCTGGTGCTCCGGATCATCCGCATCGTCGCCCGGACCTACCGCTTCGAGTACACGGCCGAGGAACTGGCCCGGCGGCGGATCATCGCGCCGGTCACGGTGTTCAAGGCCCGCGGCGACCGCGACTCGTTCATCGAACACGGCGGTGGTGCGACGCGGGCGACGGTGATCGCACTCGCCACCGACCACTACGGCGCGCTCAAAGAGTCCGGTGTGGACGAACTGGCCGCGTCGATCCGCCGGCGGATCACCGCCCTCGTTGCCCCCGAGACACCCACCTCATCGACCTCACCGGCCCCGCAGGGCCCCCTGACCGACTACTGATCCGGACAGAGAGAACACATGTCTCGCAACGAGATTCCCTTGGTGGTGACCGAGGAGGTCGCGGATGCGCTCCGCACCGGCGCGCCCGTGGTGGCGCTGGAGTCGAACGTCATCACGCACGGCCTGGCCTACCCGGACAACGCGGCCACGGCGCGGAGGGTCGAGGCCGCCGTCCGAGCGGGCGGCGCGATCCCGGCGACGATCGCCGTGGCCGGTGGGCGGATACTGGTCGGGCTCACCGACGACGACATCGAGCGGTTCGCTTCGACCCCGGGCATCCCGAAGGTGAGCAGCCGCGACCTGTCGGTCGTGCTGAGCCGGGGCGGGCTCGGCGCGACCACCGTCGCGTCCTCCGTGGTGGCCGCCGAACTGGCGGGCATCACGTTCTTCGCATCGGCCGGCATCGGCGGCGTGCACCGCGATGCCCAGCGCACCATGGACATCTCGTCCGACCTCGTCCAGTTCACCCGGTCGAAGACGGCGGTGGTCTGCGCGGGTGCCAAGCGCATCCTCGACCTGAAGCTGACCATGGAATTCCTGGAGACGCACTGCGTCCCCGTCGTGTCGTACCGGTCCGACGACTTCCCGGCGTTCTACTGCGTCACCAGCGGCCTCCGCAGCCCGCACCGACTGGACGACGCGGCGGACGTCGCACGCGCCGTGGAAGCCCACTGGGCGCTGGGGAACCCGGGGTCGTTCCTGATCACCACGCCTCCCCAGGAGCAGGACGCGATCGACAGCGCGGAGATCGAAGGCGTCATCGCCGAGGCGTCCGCCGCCGCCGAGCGGGACGGCGTGCAGGGCAACGCGATCACGAAGTACCTCATGCGCGCGGTCGACCGGGCCACCGAAGGGCGGTCGGCCCAGGCGAACATGGCGGTGCTGGTCAACACCGCCGAGGTCGCCGGTGTGCTGGCGGTCGCGCACGCCGAGTACCGAGCGGAGGTGGCCGGGTGAGGAACGCGGTGATCTTCGACCTGGACGGAACGCTGGTCGACTCGCCGAGCGCGATCGTGGAGACGTTCACCGCGGCGTTCACCGCCCTGGGCGTCGTACCGGCCGCGCCCGAGGCGATCCGGGCGACCATCGGGCTCCCGCTGGAGCGGGCGTTCGGCGACCTGCTGGGTGTCGCGCCCGACGACCCCTCGGTGTCGGCGGGTGTCGAGCAGTACCAGGTGCAGTACCGGGAGAAGATCCTGCCGAAAGCGGTCGGACTGCTCTTCCCGGGTGTGGTCGACGGCCTGAAATCGTTGCGCGAACAGGGATACGCGCTCTCGGTGGCCACCAGCAAGTACTACCGCAGCGCCGACGCGCTGCTCGCTGCGGCGGGAATCCGCGAGCTGTTCGAGATCGTGGTCGGCGCGGACCAGGTGGCGAAACCCAAGCCCGCGCCCGAATCCGCGTTTCTGGTGTCTCGTGGACTCGGCGTCCCGGCCGAACGCTCGGTGGTCGTCGGCGACACCACGCACGACCTGCTGATGGCCGCCGCCGCCGGGATGCGCTCGATCGCCGTCACCTACGGGGTGCACGACGGCGAGCAGTTGCGGACGGCCGCGCCGGACCGGTTCGCCGACACCTTCGAAGAGGTGCTCGTCCACGTGCACGAGTTGTTGCCAGGCCGAGAAGAGGAGCAGCGTCCATGACGAGTACCTCCGCACCGTCGATCGAGCAGTACCTCGGCGAGAACGTCCGCCTGCTGCCGCAGACGAACCAGTTGCGCGCGCTGCACACGGTGATCCGGGACCGCGAAGCCAGCCGCGAGGACTTCGTCTCCTACTCGGAGCGGATCATCCGGCTGCTCGTGGAGGCCGCGCTCGACCTGCTCCCGTTCGAGCCGCACGTGGTCCGCACCCCGGTGGGTGCGGACTACCAGGGCCTGCGCTTCGCGCCGAAGCTGTGCGGCGTCCCGATCGTGCGCGCCGGGGAGAGCATGGAGGCGGGACTGCGGGCGGTGTGCCCGGCCATCCGGATTGGCAAGGTGCTGATCCAGCGGGACAAGACCACCAAGCTCCCGCACCTGTACTACTCGGCGCTGCCCGAGGACATCGCGCAGCGGCACGTGCTGCTGCTCGACCCGATGCTGGCGACCGGCGGGACGGCGCTCGTGGCCGTACGGCTGCTGCTGGACAGGGGCGTGCCGGAGGGCAATATCGTCTTCGTCAACCTGCTCACCGTGGCGGAGGGCATCTCGGCGGTGTGCGGCGCGCACCCGGCGGTGCGGATCGTGACGTCCTCGATCGAAGAACGGCTCGACGAGAACGCCTACATGATCCCGGGTATCGGCGATTTCGGCGACAGGTACTTCGGTACCGACAAGTGACGGGACGTGCCGTGTGAAGGCCAATCGGCTCCTGCTCGACTCGGCGGTGACGGCGCTGGTGCCCGCCATCTGGGGCAGCACCTACCTGGTGACGACCGAACTGCTGCCGCCGGACCGGCCGCTGCTCGCCGCCACCGTGCGCGCGCTGCCCGCCGGGCTGGTGCTGCTGGCGCTCGGCCGGGTACTGCCGACCGGCATCTGGTGGTGGCGGGCGCTGGTGCTCGGCACCCTCAACATCGGGGCGTTCTTCTTCCTGCTGTTCGTCGCCGCCTACCACCTGCCGGGCGGGGTGGCCGCGCTGGTCGGCTCGGTGCAGCCGGCGGTGACGATCCTGCTGGCGGCGCTGCTGCTCGGCGACCGGGTCCGGGTTCCGCACGTGGTGGCGTGCGTGGTGGCGGCGGGCGGCGTCGCCCTGCTGGTGCTCAAGTCGACTGTCCAGCTCGATGCGGTGGGCGTGCTGGCCGCGCTGGGTGGGGCGGTGTGCATGGCGTCGGGCATCGTGCTGACGAAGCGGTGGAAGCGCCCGGTGGGGGTGCTGCTGTTCACCGGCTGGCAACTGACGGCGGGCGGTCTGGTGCTGCTGCCGGCGCTGCTGGTGGTGGAGGGCCTGCCGGACACCATCACAGGGACGAACGCCCTCGGCTTCGGCTACCTGATCGTGCTGGGCTCGCTGTTCGGCTACTCGGTCTGGTTCCGTGGCATCGACCGGCTGCCGGCGGTCGCGATGTCGTTCCTCGGCTTCATGAGCCCCATCGTCGCGACCTTCCTGGGCTACCTCTTCCTGTCCCAGGTGCTCTCGCCGACCCAGCTAATCGGCGCGGTGGTGCTGATCGGGTCCATCCTGCTGGTGCAGCTCACCCCGAACAAACCCGCCCGAGAGGTGCAGACCGACCCGCGCGGCACCGGCACGTCCGCGTCGGGGAAGTAGTCCGGCCCCACGGCTCAGGTTGCTCCACGGGCCGTCGGGCTTGCGATCGAGAACCCCGACGGCCCTGTGCCTGCCGAAAATGTCGTCCGTGTTGGTCAGGCGGCGTGGTGGTACTCGTCGAGGATGCCGCGCAGTCGTTGTCGTCGACGGATGCCGAGGTGGTTGACGCCTCGGTGGGTGTCGAAGAACTTCTCGTACTCGCGTAGGGCGTGGAGCAGGTGCTGTTGGTTTCGGATCAGCGTGCGGTCGAGGAGTTCGTGGCGGCAGTTGGGTATCCAGCGTTCCGTGATCGCGTTCATCCGTGATATTCGGATGCCGCTGAGGACGGCCTGGATACCGGCGAGGGCGAGCAGAGCGGCGGTCGCGGTCGCGGGTCAGGAGGTGCACGTGTCGGCTCTCGTCTTCGAGGTTCATGACGAGGTTCCTTGGTGTGTTCGATCACCGTGAGCACGTGCAGGCGGGTTCCGCTCGACGTGTGGGTCTGGCCCACAGGTGCAGCGCCACATCGTCGACGAGGCCGTGCGGCGGGCGCTCAGCGGGTGACCGGTCGAGATTTCCACAGATCGCGCAGGGAGGCCTGCACGGCGATGCCGAACATGGTCGCGCAGCCGTAGGCGTAACTCACGAAGATCAGGAAAGGTCCCCAGGTCAGCGGGAACGGCATCTCGGAGATCGTCCACAGGTCGTGATCGCCGGTGAAGAGGCCGGCGAGGAACGTCATCACGGCGGCCGCGATGCCCAGGATGATCCACCCGATGGAGACCAGCGGATACAGGACTGCGGGGAGCCACACGACCGACATGCCGCCCACGTTCCACGCCGTGGAGACGCGGTCGCCCCGGTCGGTGACGACGAAACCGGTCGCCACGACCGCGCAGAGCCCGAGGTACACGGCCGTCGGGATGTCCAGGGGCAGTGGGCCGCCGAAGTACTCGGGACGCAGACCGCCGATGCCGTGCTCCCGCAGGACCGCGGTGAGCCGGTTGTGCCCGACCTCGCCGGAGAAGACTTCCACCAGCTGCGACAACGCCGCACCGCCGATGTGCAGGAGCCAGACCAGGAGCACGTCGAAACCGAGCACGCCGACCGTGCCGGCCAGTCTGGCCCACATCGGCAACCGCTTCGACCGGGGCTCGCCCGCCGCCTGGTACAGCGTGACTTCGGACTCCGGCGACATCGCAGACCCCCTGCCGGGCACGGGACGGTCACGACCGGTATCGATCATGGTGGGCGGCGCTTCGCCGGAGTGTCAACCTCCCTCACCCTCCTGACCGCCGCCTGTCCGGTGGTCGATCGGTGACAGCCGGCCGAGAGTCGCCGAACACGAGACGGCCGACGTGCCCCATGCCCGGAGCAAGCTCCATCGGCGCGGCCGATCCCTGCCTGCGGGGTTTCACAAGTCGGCCAAGCGCCCTGACCTGCGGGTTAGGCTGCGGTGGGTGCGTACTCGTTGGCCAAGCCGCCAAAGATTGGTCGGTGGAGTACCGAGGTGCGGCCTGGCTCTGCGATCGGTCGGTCCGGTCGTGGTGGCGCGAGCTGCGGGGCTTGGTGGGGTCGGTGGTGGTTGTCGTGGGCCACGCAGCGGTCGAGTACCACCAGGTGGTGTTCGTTGATGATCAGCAGGCGGTCGGTGGTTTTGCGTCTGACGGTTCCGTCAACCGTTCGGCATAGGCGTTGGCTCACGGACACCACGGTGGGATCTTCGCGACCTGGATGTCCGCATCGGCGAGGACCGCGTCGAACGAGGCGTGAACTGGCTGGCCCGGTCTCGCACCAAAAACCGGAAGTCGTCGGCCCTGTCTTCGAAGTCCGTGAGCAGGTCGTGGGCTTGCGGGTGGTCCATGCCCCGTTGAGGTTGGCGGTGGTGCCGAGGATGTGCACGTAGTGGGTGGCAACCACCATCACGAAGAACACGTAGATCCGCTTGAGCCTCACGCGCAGTGGACGTGCAAGAAGCCGCAGGCCGGCAAGCTCGCGGCCTGGGCGCGCAGGAACCGCCGCCATGACAGGTCGGTATCGCGTCTGGATGAGGGCGGTATCCGCAGGAACTTGAGCACGCGGCGCACGGTCGAGGCCGCGACCCGGTGGCAGAGCTCGAGCAGCTCTCCCTGGATCCGGCGGGAGCCCAGCCGGCGTTCTCCCGTGCCATCCGCTCGACAGCACCACTACGGCATCGTCGATTGGCAGGCGGCCGGTGCGGTGGAGGTAGGGTCACTTCTTGGCGACCAGGCGTCGATGCCATCACAGGACGCTGTGCGGCACCCGTCCGCCCGGACACGGTCGAGGAGTTGGTCGGCCGACAGCCACTCGTTGGTCTCGATCAGCAACACCGCCGGCACGCACCGCTGCCGGATATGGCCCAGCTCGACCACCCGGTCACCGATCCAAGCCTCCACCAGATCCGACACCCGGAACTCCACCGCCATCGCGGACATCCCCTCTCGCCGACCGGCGTCCCCGTCGGCACCGGTCTGGCAAGGGCATCCCGCGATGGCAGGATTCCCGCGGCTTTTGCCTCGAACAGCCGATCACCGTGATGGACGCGGCGGGTGACGGAACGGGGCACGCTCACCGCACGGACGCCGTCCGGACGAGTCCGGGAAAACGCTCCAAGGAGTTGCGTTCGGCCGAGTCGGCAACGTCCGCCTCGGGGATGTCCCGGTCGGCAGGAATTCCTTGTGTGACAGGGAATCCTGCTCTGATCGGGGCCGTGACGGTACCGACTTGTGGTCACTATCGGTGATCGGTGGGCGGCGTTAGCGTGTGGGGCATGCGCCGACTGCTCAGCGTCACCGCCGCCGTCCTGCTCGTCCTCACGACCGTTCCCGCCGTCGCGTCCGCCTCCGTGAGGGCTGTCGACCTGGGCGTGCTGCCCGGCGGCGAATACAGCTTCGCCACCGGGATCGGCAACGCCGGCACCGTGGTCGGCTACGCGAACACCGGTGCCGACGACGACCGCGTCCACGCCGTGTCGTGGACGCCGGACAACCGGATCACCGACCTGGGCACCCTGCCCGGCGACGTGGGCAGTTCCGCGACCGGCGTCAACGACCTCGGTGTGGTGTACGGAGACTCCCACGCCGGGAGCGGGCGGGGCCGTGCGGTGCGCTGGGTCGACCGCGTGATCGAGGAACTCCCCCCGCTGCCCGGTCACGTGGAGACCCTCGCCTCGGCGATCAACGCAGCGGGCACGGTCGTGGGAGTCTCGGTCGGCACCGACTACACCGACGAACACGCGGTCGCGTGGGACCGCTCCGGCCGCGTCGTCCGACTCGACGAACTGCCCGGCGACCGGATGTCCTGGGCGACCGGCATCAACGACGCGGGCCTGATCGTCGGCTACTCCGGCCGGCAGGGCGCGATCTCCGACCTGCACGCGGTTGTCTGGACGCCGGACGGCGGCGTCACACCGCTGGTGTTCGACGGCTCGAACGCCGGTGCCGCCGAAGGCATCGACGACACCGGCGTCATCGCCGCCACCATCGTCGACCGCGACAACCACCTCCACGCCGTCCGCTTCGACTCCGACCGCAGGGGCACGGACCTGGGTACCGGCCTGCGGGCGACCGGCATCGGCGAGGACGGCACGGTCCTCGGCACCCGCTCGGACCGGGGCGCTCTGCACGGTGCCCGCTGGCGGCCGGGCACCACCGAACCGGAGTTCCTGGCCGTCGGCTACGCGGTGGCCGCCGTCAGCCGCACGGGCATGACCGTCGGCACGACCCGGGGTGCCGGCACGACTTCCCGTGCGATGGCCTGGGCACCCCGCGGGGACTCCGGCACACGACTCCCCTCACTCGGCGGCCCCAGCAGCAGCGCGAGCGCCGTGAACGACCACAACGTCGCAGTCGGCTCCGCCGAGGTCACCAGAGGCGTGCGGCACGCCGTCAAGTGGCACCTGTGACCGGACGCCCACGAAGTCCAACAACCCCCGGGCACACCGGAACCGTCCACGTCCGAACCACGCACCGGCCTCGGTTCCTCGGACGCTGGAACCCTGTGCTTGCCGATAACCTCATCCACGCAGTGAGAAGCGTGAGCAGGACAAGGGCTCGGATAGCCCGCAGGAGTGCTCGTGATCCACGGCCTCGTCGACTGACGCGGCGTGATGACCGACCGTGCTGCTCCGCCTGGCCCACCTGAGCGTGACCACCGTGTTCGCACTGCTGCGCCTGCTCCCCCTCAGTGGCCGGGACAAGGACAGGGAGATCCTGGCGCTGCGACACCAGACCACCGTCCTGGAACGCCAACCCGGTGACGCCCCTCCACGGTTCTCCCCCGGCAACCGGGCGTTCCTCGCGGCCCTGATACACCGACTCCCGGTGCAAGCGCTTCGTCGGTTCCGACCACTGGTACGCCCGGAAACAGTGCCGCCGTGGCACCGGCACCTCTTCACACGACACCACGCGATCAGATCCCGACCAAGCGACCGGGCAGACCACGGACCATCCGCTCGACCCGGCTACCGGCGTTGCGCCCGGCACACGAGAACTCCACCCGGGGCTACCGACGCATCCACGGCGAACTCCTCGGCATCAGGACCGCCCCGTCCACCGTGTGGCAGATCCCCAAGGACGCCGGCACCGACCCGGCACCCGAGTGGTCCTCCACCACCTGGTCGACGTTTTTCCGCTCCCAGGCCGACGGGCTACCGGCCTGCGAACTCTTCGAGACCCGGACCCTGACCGGCACACGCCGGTACGCGCTCGCGGTCATCGAACACACCAGCCGCGCACCCGACCGCCTCCTGGGCCGCCCAAGCCGCCGGGAACCTCGTCATGGACCTTGAACGGAGCGCCGCGTCCGGACCTGTTGACGAGAACTGGTCGACCACACGTCGATCCGGAACCAACAGCACCTGCTCCCCACCTTGCGCGAGTACCAGAAGTTCTACAACACCCACCGGCCCCACCAAGGCATCAACAACGGCCGACCACTACCCCCGCTGCCACCACCAACCACCGATCAAGCAACCGTCACCCACCTCGACATCCGCCGACGACGACAACTGGGCGGCATCCTCGACGAGTACCACCACGCCGCCGGTACTGCACGGACGACGTTTTCGGCAAGCACAGTGCTCGCGCGGCCGCGATCGGCCGGTGCCTGGCGGCGGTCGCGGCACGTCGGTGTCGCGGATGCGGCGGGGAGCCGCCCCTCTGGTCGGCGCGTCCGGGGCACCGGCGGCCGGCGGCGACCACCGGCCACCGCGCGCGCGAATAGCGGGCCGCGCGGCGTGGCGATCATTTCGGTGATCGTGCCAAGAATGTGCGCCGACCGCCGGGAACCGCGCGCGACTTTGCGCGGTGCCACCGGCGGGGGCCGGCTCACGTCCGCACATGGCGGGCCCGGCGGCCGGGAGGGTATAGGCGATTTCAATACCAGCACGGCGGTGGGCCGTGTTAGCGTCACGGCACAATTCTTCGTGACGGCCGTGAAGGACCGATATGACGACCCCTCCCTGGATCATCGATCCAGCTACCTGCGCGTTGCTCGTCATCGACATGCAGAATGATTTTGTGCGTGCAGGTTTTCCGATGGCCGTGCCGATGGCCCGCGAGCGGGTGTCCGTCATGCGGGAAGTCATCGACACGTGCCGGGGCACGGGAATTCCTGTAATCTACACACAGCACATCCTTTATGACACTTTCGACGTGTCGCCACTGGAGACCGCATACATTCCTCGACTGCGCGGATCCGGTATGCGCGACGGCAGCCACGGCGCGGAGATCATCGAAGAACTCGCGCCGGAGCCGGGCGAGATGGTCATCCGGAAACACCGGTACGACGCCTTCCACAACACACCGCTGCACAGCGTGCTGAACACGATCCGGGGACTGCGGCGGGTGGACACGGTGATCATCGTCGGCACCCTGACCGAGGCGTGCTGCGAATCGACCGCCCGCAGTGCGTACATGCGTGACTACCGCGTCGCCTTCATCGAGGACGCGACCGGTGCCCTTTCCGATTCCGCGCAGGAGGCGACGCTCCGCTCCATCCGCGGTTTCTTCGGCCGGGTGCTGCCCGCGTCCGCGCTCACCGAGGAGCTGGGCGGATGAGCAAGGACGTCCGTTACGAGCGCAGGGCGGTCACCCTGCTCGCGCTGGGCTTCGGCCTGGTCGGCCTCGACCGGTGGATCATCGCCCCGCTGTTCCCCGCGATGGCCGACGAGCTCGGCCTCGACTACCAGGACCTCGGCGGCATCGTCGGCGCGCTCGGCGTGGCCTGGGGCGTGTCGTCGCTGCTGATGGGCCGGTTGTCCGACCGGATCGGCCGCCGGAAGGTGCTCGTCCCCGGCATCCTGCTGTTCTCGCTGTGCACGGCGTTCACCGGACTGGCCAGCGGGCTGTTCAGCCTGATCGCCATCCGGTTGGTCATCGGGCTGACCGAGGGGGCGTACAGCCCGGCGGCATTCGCCGCGACCGCGGAGGCGTCCCACCCGAAGCGCCGCGGTCTGAACATGGGCATCCAGCAGAGCACGTTCGCGCTCTTCGGGGTCGGCCTCGGACCGATCCTCGCAACCCAGCTGCTCCAGGTGCTGCCGAGCTGGCACTGGGTGTTCGCGCTCTTGATCGTGCCCGGCGTCCTGCTGGCCGTCCTGCTGGCCAGGGTGATCAGGGAACCGGACGTGCTCGCCGCGCCCGCCCCGGTCGCGGTCGAGCGGCCGAAGTGGAGCCACCTGTTCCGGCACCGCAACATCCCGCTGGCCATCGTCGCCCTGTGCGGCACGATGACGTGCATCTTCGTGCTCAGCGCGATGGTGCCCAGCTACCTCACCGACTTCCTGCACCTGAGCACCGTGCAGATGGGGATGATCGCCTCGGGCATCGGATTCGGCGCGTTCTTCGGCCAGCTCGTCATCCCCGGCGCGTCCGACCGGATCGGCCGCAGGCCCGCCGTGCTGGTCGCACTGGTGCTGTGCGCCGCGCTGCTGGCCGTGTTCGCCGCGCAGGGCCCGGTGATGCCCGTGCTGTTCCTGCTGCTGTTCTTCGTCGCGTTCGGTGCGAACGGGTGCCTGGCGCTGATCGTGGGCGCGTTGACGGTGGAGTCCGTGCCGCCCGCGCTGACCGCCACCGCCATCGGGACCGTGATGGGCATCGGCGAGATCTTCGGCGGCGGTGTCGCACCCGTGGTCGCGGGCTACCTCTCGAAGCACTACGGCATCCAGTACTCGCTGTACCTGGCGCTGGGCGGGTTGCTCCTCGCCGTGGTCACGGCGGTGTTCTTCGTGGAGACCGCGCCGCGCAGGTCGCGCCGGGCCACACCTGCGGCGCGTCACGAGGTGGTGTGAGACGGTGGACGGCATGGATCTGGAGGGCGTGCGGTCATTCCTGGCTGTGGCCAAGCACCACACCATCTCCAAGGCCGCCGCCAGCCTGTACGTGACCCAGCCGACGATGAGCCTGCGGTTGCGCCGCCTGGAGGAGGGGCTCGGCTTCCCGTTGTTCGAACGGGGGTGGCGCGGTGTCACCCTGACCTGCCAGGGCGCGTACTTCCTGCCGTACGCCGCCCAACTGGTCCGGGACCTGGCCAGTGCGTCGGAGGTGCTCGGTGAGGCGGACCAGGGACAGGGCCGCCCGCTGAGCTTCACGACCGTCGCGCGGGACCAGGAGGACCAACTCGTCGTCGGGGTGGACTCGTGGCTCACCGGCCGGATGACGGACGCGGTCGTGGACACGTTCGACGCCGCGGTGGGGCCGCACGGCTTCCGGATTACCGGCAGGCCGGCACCCACTCTGATCGACCTGCTCGAACTGGAGCACATCGACTACGCCGTGTTCTACTCGACGGGCACGGGCGACGCCATCCAGGCGCGTCCGCTGCTCCGCGATCGGATGGTGCTGGTGCACCGCGAGGACCTCGTGCTGGACGGCGAGCGGGAGTCCGCCGTCCGCGAGGCGCTGTCGGCCCACGACTTCCTGCTGTTCGACAACCCCGTGCTGACCCACCACGCGGGCGTCACCACCCGGCTGATCGACGACTACGGCCTCACCCGGTTCCGCGTGGTCGACGACCTCGACGTGATGCTCTCCCTGCTGCGCAAGGGCGGCACGATCTCGATCCTGCCGGTCAGCGCGATCCCACCGGACTCGCGGGGCGACACGATCGCGATCACCGAACTCGGCCGGTTCCCGCCGGAGATCACCATCGACCTCGGCTGGCACGCGCGCAGCGGTCGGGTGGCCGAGTCCGACGCGTTCCACGCGGCGATCGCCGCGGCGATCGCCGCCCGACCCACCGGATCGGACGCCACCGCGTTCCGGGCACCACCGTCACCCTGACGAAGCCGGCAACGGGTGGTCCGTTCGAACGTCGTTCCGTATCGGGATCGCCGACTGGCAGGCTTCATTGATCGAGTGATCGGTATTCCTGGTCGAGGTTCACCGGCTGTGATCGCCGGGGCGTAGGTCTTCCAGGTGCCGCCCGCGTCGGCCCAGGCTTCGCGCGACGTGCTTGTTGTGGAAGCCGAGCGCGTCGGCGATGACGGCCTTCCGCTAGCGGGCGTTCAGAAAACAACGGCTAACGACCTCGTGCGGGGTTGGCAGTTGGGCATCGTCGAGCGCACGAGCTGCCGCCATGACTACCGGGTGCCCGTCCGGGTGGCCGCGACGCGGTCGTGGTGCTGGTGATCCGACAGCAGACCGGCCGCTGCCCGAACCGTGTCGGCGAAGGTCTCACGACGACCGGGACGGGGTGTCGGTGATCGCCAGTTCTTCAGGTGGGCGATGCCGTGCTCGACGCGGATGCGTCGTGAGGAATGGGCGCGTTGGCGTGTATGAATCTCCTCGTGCCAGGCTGGTCGGTTCCTGCGGAACTTCCGGTAGGGCGGGGTGACCACCTGCCCCGCCGTTCGAGCACCAGGTCCTTGACAGCCGGCGTCGGCCGGAATCCGTACGCCCGCGCTGTTCTCAAGCAGGGTGACCGGTCCGGCCTGGCGGGATTGGGTGATGTCCGCTGTCGAGCTTGGCGTGGTGGTGCCTCGAAGCCCGTGCTGGAACGTTGAACCGCCGATCTCACGCTCGACCGGGTCACGCCGACGCTGCTGCACGACCGCCCGTAGGACTTCCCACGCCTGAACGACCGTTTCAGCGGCAAGTCCTACCGCTTCGGCTACTCGGCGGCGGCCGAGCTCTACGCCGCACCGGGCACCACCGAGCCGGGCCGCCCTGACGAGGGCTTCAGCAGCGCCCTCCTCAAACACGACCTCCTGACCGGTACCACCGAAACGCACGAGTTCGGCCGTGACGCGAGCGCGGGCGAGACCGTGTTCGTCCCGGCGGACAGGGTGGGCGCGGAAGATGACGGCTACAACCTGGTTTACGTCCACAATCCCGATCGAGGCGCGGCGGACCTGGTGATCCTGGCCGCCCAAGACTGCGCGGGCGAACCCCTCGCCAGGGTCCATCTGCCCACACGCGTCCCACTGGGGTTGCACGGCAGTTGGATTCCCGTCGCGTGATTTGGTCATCGACCGTGGGGGATATCTGTCACCAGGGGCTTACTCTCGCCCCGTCGATGACGGTCTGTCGTCTGTGCCGTCGCCGGCTTCATGCGTCAGGTCTTGGCTCATCGTGCGGATGGGGCGAGGTCTCCGGTAAAGGGGCGCTGGGCTGCTGGAGCCGCACCGGGCCAGGGCCACGGTCCTGGAGGGTGTCGTCGGGGTTGAGGAGCAGACACGCCTTCATCGACAGGCACCCACAGCCGATGCAGCCGGTGAGCTCGTGTTCGAGGCTTTCGAGGACGCGGCGGCGTTCCTCCAGTTGCTTCTTCCAACGCCGGGAGACTCGCTGCCAGTCCTTGTGGGTGGGGGCGCGACCGATGGGCAGGCCGGCGAAGACCTCGGCGACGTCCGACAGCGGAATGTGGAGGCGCTTCGCCACCATGATCAAGGAGATCCGGCGGAGCATGTGCCGGGAGAAGATCCGCTGATTGCCGCCGGTGCGTTCGCTGGAGATCAGGCCCTTGCGTTCGTAGAAGTGCAAGGCGGAGGCCGATACGCCGGTCCGGTGGGTGACCTCACCGATCGTGAGATGGTCCTCTGGACCGGCGCGCACGACATCCGCTCCTCGCTCGTCAGGGACGCTGGTGGTCAGGTGGTGCGGCGGGACGTCGCGGCGCGGCGGTGAACCAGGACGGTCACGACGATCGACAGGACGAGGCAGAGCAGGCCGATGCCGAGCTGGGTCAGCCGCCACGACCAGGTGAAGGCGTCCAGTTCCACAGCCTCGGCTCCGGCGGTGAGACGTCCGGCACCGACCTTGGCGGCGTGGGCCGTGTCGCCGAGCCTGACCGTGAGGAGGCCGACGATGGAAGCACTGTACGCGGCGATCACGAGAGCCTCGGCCGCTCCCCTCAGAGTGTTGAGGAAGCCCGCCGCCGTGCCGACGGCGTCGGCACGGACGAGGGCCATGGCCTGGCCGTCGGTGATGCCGAAGGACGCACCCATGCCGATCCCGATCACCACCAACGGTGCCGCGACGGCCACGACGGCGTCATCGGCGTTCAACGTCACCAGCCACAGGTTCCCGGCCACGACCAGCACCAGGGCGATCACGATCAGCGGCCGGGCCGGAACGCCCCTGTTCACCAGCGCCACCGCGACCATGGGCATGATCAGCACCGGGGCGGTCAGCAACAGCATCGTCACCCCCGAAGCGGCGGGGGAGAGCCCTGCCGCCGCCTGCAAGTAGGTGGGCAGAAAGACCAGCACGCCGAGGAACCCGACAGAGGTGGTCAAGGTCGCCAGGCTCCACCCCAGGAAACCACGATTGGCGACCAGTTCGGGTGCCAGTACCGGAGCCGCGCTGCGCCG
Source organism: Actinosynnema sp. NPDC023587 (assembly GCF_040640215.1). NCBI lineage: Bacteria > Bacillati > Actinomycetota > Actinomycetes > Pseudonocardiales > Pseudonocardiaceae > Actinosynnema > Actinosynnema sp. NPDC023587. Next base: position 367,144 of record NZ_JBFABG010000008.1, read on the forward strand.
CTGAACGACGCCGAAGACGACCAGCACGGCCAAACCGCCGATACCGGTGATCAGAATGACCGGGTGGGACCAGCCGAGTGACGGTGCCTCCAGGAGCGCGAACATCAGCAGTGCCAGCGCGGCGACGAACAAGACACTGCCCGCCCAGTCCGCCCGGTCGGCATCGGTCGCGCGGGACTCGCGGGCACGGGTCCCGCCCAAGGCGACCAGCAAGCCGATGGCCGTGAAGACCGCGAAGCTCTCCCTCCAACCGGTGGCACTGATCAGCAAGCCCGACAGGGTGGGGCCGATGGCGATACCGATTCCGGCCATGGTGCCCATCAGGGCGAAGGCACGATTGCGCGCCGCGCCGTCGTAGTTGGACGCGAGGATGGCACCACCGGCCGCCATGATCCCGGCACCGCCGACACCGGAGACGATGCGGGCGATGTCGGTGACGACGATCGCCGGGCTCAGCGCCGTCCCGAGAAATCCGGCCGCGAAGACCAGCGCCGAGACGATGAACACCCGTCGCCTGCCGATTCGGTCGGCGGTCGATCCCGCGATGAGTGTCATGGCGGCGAAGGACAGGTTGTAACCGGCGACGACCCAGTTCAACGGGGAGCCGGAGGTATCGAGATCACGGCCGATGCTCGGTAGCGCCACCGCGGTTCCCGAGATGGACATCGCCACCAGGACGACGCCGACCAGGACCACCGGAAGTGTCAACGCAGACGGTCGGTCCACCGGAGCCGGATGCGGAGAGGAATCTGTGGTCGTTCTGTCCGGGCTGTTCGCCATAGCTGTTCGCCTTCCTTGTCCTGAGGTCGACAGTGAGCAGCCCATCAGCTCAACTTAAGTTGAGGTCAAATGCGCTGGTGAAGGCATGTCTGCACGAGGTCGTCAAGCACGTGTGGTCAGTTCGGTCGCCGACCACGGCGGTCAAGTCGTCGCAGGCCGGTGGCTGCGGCCGGCACCGATCTGGGTGACAGATAGCGCTCACAGGTGACAACCAGGGCTCACAGGCACACGACCGCGACGGACCGATTCCGGTCACTCGGACAAGATGTTCGACGCGGCCGGCCGCATCAGATCCCCTCGACCGCGGTCATCATCTGGCTCCGCTATGACGCTCCGCAAGAACTCCCTGAGGTCGCCTCCAAGACCCACTACCGCCACCCCGAACCCACCCCACCCCACCCCGCCCCGCCCCGGCAGAGCAGGGGTGGAGCTATCGCCGACGGGTATCGCGCGTAGATCCCCGCCCGGCGGCGCGGCGACACCAGACACCACCGCCGGGCATGCGATCCGATCGCTTGCCCGGCGGTACCGAGCCCAGGCCCTCGCGGCCTGACCTTCAGCCAGCCAGTCCAAATTCCGGGGACCAGTTCACCGAAGACCCTGTAGGACCCGGAGTCGTCATTGCCCGACCGACCTCTAGTTCGAGCCGCTCCCACGCCCCGACCACCGTCGACAACGCACCCTCGACGGGCTTTCGTCCGTCGACCACGGAGTCCAAAGCCTCGCGCAGGTTGTAGACCGCGCTCTCGGCGTACCGCAGACCGAACTCGTCCGTCATCGCGTGGCCCCTCAGCACCGTTGCAGTGCGCAACGCGGCCAAGGCCCTCTCACCCCGAGGAGCGAGCGCGGAAAGAACCTGCCCGGCGACGCCCGCAGGCAAGTCCGGCGACGAACCACCGACACTGTCATCCGTCACTGACACCAGTCCGAACTGGCACCTCATCCAACACCGGATCAACACGCCGCTCAGCAGCGGTCGGGTCTGCGCTTCGTGTGCAGCAGCGACGTGCTCCTGGAGCGGCTGCGATCGGCCGCTCCGACGCGCGTTCCTCGACGGCATCCAGGTTCGAGAAACTGCGGGTGGTGTTGGAGCGGATGAGGGTGCACCCTCCGTTCGACTACCGGGATGGCCTTGCCGGAATTCGAGTAAAAGTTGATTCGCCGGGCACCCGTTGCCGTGGCGCGGTCAGCCGAGGTCTTCCCACCACAGCACGCGTTCAACGAGGACCCGCTGTTGTTGTTCGAGGATGACGTAGATGATCAGGCCGTGGCCGAAGCCGTAGACGAGTTGGCACAGGGCCCCGCCGGGGTTGGCGCGGTGGTAGGGCTCGCCGTGCCAGGGCTCGTGGGCCAGGGCTCGTGGGTCAGGAGGGTCATCGCCTCGGCGAACGGCGTGCCGGCTTCCGCGGGCAATGCGTGGACCTGGTCCCAGACCTCGTCCGGAACTCGATCGTGTAGGCCACCTACAGGCCGCGTTCCGTCCGCAGTTCGTCCCAGGTGCGCAGCCGCTGCGGAGCCTGACCGGCGAGGGTCTGGTCGACGCGGGCCAGCATTCGCCGGTGCGCGGCGGGGTCGTGTCGGGTAATGGTGGCGATGCGCCGCCAGTGGCCGAGCACGTCGTGGACCGGTTGCAGGCTGGAACGCTCCACGGCCTGGCCGAGAGCGTGGCGGCAGTCGGCGTCGAAGGCGTCGCGTTCCTCGGGCACCAGCGCGGCACGGATGGCCTCGGGGGTCCTGCCGACCTCCGAGGGCTGCTCGTGCGCGGCGGCTGCGGTCACACCGACACGATAGCGCCACCACCGGCATCCGGCGCAGCCCGTCGAACGAGCTCAACTTCCGCCCGCTCCTGGCACCACCGCAGAACCTCCGTGGTGGCAGCCGTGTCGAGGACGGCGGCGGCGCGGATCTGACGTGCAAATTTGTTTGTTTCACACTGAATCAATAAAGATTACAGACTTCCACTTGAGGACCAGGCCACCCGGGCGACCCCGTCAGCGGGCCGACCTCGTCGCGGCCCGTGCACCGCCAAGACCTACTGCTGGTCGGGATACCGGGCCAAACGGCGTCCCCTCGCCAGGCTGCCACCATGGCTTCTCCGGCTCTTCCACCAGCCAGTCGGGAGCCCCTGCCGCCCGCTGCGGACCCAATGGCGATCCGGGCGTGTCTGACGCCGGTGGGTGCTGACCGCCGAGTTCGACCGCGAGTGGGACCTCGCCCTGGACGAGGCCAAGCGCTCCCAGGACCTGGCCGCATGACGGGAACTGTTGGGCAAGTGGCGGCACATCGCCTACCGCGAACTGCGTGATCCAGGCTCGCACCACCGGATGCCGGCCAAGACCGAGCAGACCCAACACCGAGGCACCAACCCCACGGCGGTGACTCTGGAGGAGACGAAGGCTCTCCTGCGCGGACGGCAGGCCCAGTAGTCGTTGCACCGGATAGCCCCGGGTCGCCGAGACCCTCGATCAGGTCGCCGAGCTCCCCACCATGCTCGCTCCCCCGCGCCGAGGTGCCCGTCGTGGACTGAGCCCTGGAACGGGCGTCCTCAGCACCAGGCAATCCCGACGCGGCCGTCCGCTACCTGTACTCCGGGCCGGACGACGCCTGCCAGGTGCCGTTGCTGATCTTCGAGGAGCGTGGAGGCCGGGTGCACGAAACGTTCGGAGTGCTGGATTCGACGCATGCCGTCGAGCAGGACGGCGACGGTCGCTGCCGACCGGATGAGCAGCACGCTGGTGGACGGGATTGCGATGAGAAGTACGTGGTCGCCTGTGGAGTTCCAGCATCCCGCAGAGCCCTGCGGGTACGAACGGGTCGACACCGTCCCGGCCCGCTCACGTGCACCGCTCAGTCCGCTGTGGACGGCGACCAGCGGCCGGACGCAGGGCCTTGTCCCCCGTGCGAGCTAGGCGCAGTGTCCACCGCACGGTGATGATTCTCCGTATCCGAACCCATACCGTTCGTGATGGCCGCGTGCCACGGTCACGTGCCCGCGAAACAGACGAGGAGTTCGGATGTCGTTCAAGGACTCGGGCACCGCCCGGCGTCGACGCCGCCCGCCCACGTGTTCCAGGCGGTCTTCCCGGTCCCGCCCAGTCGCCGAGCCCGGACGGACCGGAACGCCGATCCGCACGGCGAAATCGTCCGGCTCCCCCTCGCCGAACAGAAATGCCACGACACCCACCGGTGGATTCCCGGAACGGGCCGAAACGCGGCGCTGAGCGGGAACCGGGCGTCGACTCCTCCCCCTCGGACCCCCTTCCCGACGAGAGCCGCATTCCGCTGCGGAAGGTGCCGATCATCGGCCTGGGTGCCGCGGATGATCCGGGAAGCCTGCGAGGTGTGCGCGAACGGCACGAGGCCACCTTCAACGAGATTCCCCGACTCCGACCACGCCTTCACCCACCACGAGCCGGTAGAGACCGCACGGGTGTCCGTGACGCGCAGGCGCTCGGTCGGACGTCCCGCTCCGCCACCCCGGCGCGCGGCCGCCCGCAGGAGGAGCGGGTCATGGGCGTCCGAACGTGTTGTGCAACAACGAGAAAGGGTCAGGCAGTGTCCGAGCCGCTCCACGCCCACCTCGCTCTGGTGGCCGCACAGTTGCTGCGGCGGACCGATGAGCTGGTGGCCGAGCAGTTACAGCTGACCAGCGCGATCGGGTCGTATCGCGCAGTCCCACCATCAGAGGTCCGGCCGTCCGCGCGCCGCAACGTCCTCCGCGTAGCCGCCGCGCTGCGCGGCGAGGAGCACCTGCCGGCCTGCGTGGCAGAGGACGAGCGGGAGACCGGGCGGCGTCGCGCGCTACAGGGCATACCCGGCGCGGACGTCCTGGCCGCCTACCGCGGCGGCATCGCTTTGCTGCGCGACGAGTTCCTCCGGATCGCACGGGCCGAGGGGATACCGACCGACGCCGTGCTGCTCGGCACCCGGCGGATCTGGCTGCTGGGCGACCGCCACGGCAACGACTTCCTGGCCGGTCACCAGGGGGCCGAGCTCGACCTCACCCGCAGCGAGGAGCAGCAGCGGACAACACTGCTCGCCCGCTTGATGGAGGGCGCGATGACGACGGACCAGATGGTCACGGCGGGCGTCGGGTACGGGCTCACCGCCAACGAGCGCTACTGGGTCGCACGGGCCCGGTCCGCCGGCACCGACCCGTTGGCGCTGACCCGCGTGCTGGAGCGCGCGGCCGGTGCGCGGGACACACTCCTGGCCGGTGCCTACGGCGGCGATGCGGCGGCGCTGCTTTCCCGTCCCATCATCGATGAGTTGGCCGACGACGTCACGGTCGGCCTGGCCGGTCCCGTCGACCTGTCGCGTTTGCACGCCGGGTTCGCAGAGGCCACGCGACTGCTCGAAGCGGGCACGAGGTTCGGCCACCGCGGGATCGTGGACCGCCGGCGCATGGCACTGCGGCTGGCGGTGGCGAACCAGCCGGAACTCGGGAAGCACCTCCACACCCGCTACGTCGAACCGGTGGAGGCGGAGAGCGCCATGGGCGAGGTCCTGCTCGCCAGCGTCGAGACCTACCTCTCCCGGCGGCGGTCGATCCCCAAGGCCGCCGCCACCCTGTCCGTGCACGTCAACACCCTGCGCTACCGCCTGGAACGGTTCACCGCGCTGACCGGAGCAGATTTCCAGGACACCGAGACCGCATTCGAGGTGTGGTGGGCCCTCCAGCACCGCAAACTGTGCGCATCTCCAATATGACATCGACCGACGTCGTACCGCCGCACATTGCCCGCCCGTCATGCCGGTTGTTACGGTTCCATCACCGGCGCACGACGCCGGAATCCGTTCTCCGAGAAGTGATACCCGCGCTGTGGAGGATTCAGTTGTCCCGGAAGACCAAAAAGGCTGCGGTGACCGCGCTGGCGGCCGTCGCGATGACAGTCGCGATTCCCACCGGCTCGGCATGGGCAATCGGAGAAGTTCCGTGCAACAACAACGAGTTCGCGCGAATCACCGTCCACTCCACTAACTCGTCCAGTTACAACATGTGCTTCGCGAATGCCGGCAGCATCCGCATCTACGACCGCAACGGGCAGAGAGTCTGGGTCACCGAGATCCGGTCGGGGAACAACCGCGTCCAGTGGTTCGGGGACGGGCAGTGGCAACCGGCGTCGCCGATCGGGAAGTGGACCACGATGACCTGGCCGAACCACCCCGGCGG
>NZ_JBFABG010000009.1:0-324441 GCF_040640215.1 Actinosynnema sp. NPDC023587
GTGTGCCGATGGGATGCGTCAGACACATCCACTCCGCCCGGAGGTCCTCCCGTCTTCAACCCGACACGCCGTCAACAACCTAATTAGTCACTACATCTAGACCCTGGCAGACCGGGAAGGCTCGTCACGAGGTTCACACCTCGTGACGAGCCTTCTCCCGTCCTGCCGGTGGTCGGGCGCGGTGTGGCACGGCTCGCCGGTGAGCGCGGCGGTCTGCCGCTTACCCCATTGACAAAATGGATTTGTACGTTCAAGATTGTTTTTGCGATGAGAGACGTCCTGTACCTGGAGCAGATCGAGCAGGCCGAGGCCCTGCTCAAGCCGCAGCGCATCGAGGTGCTGCGGCGGTTGGCCGAGCCGCACTCGTGCACCGAGGTCGCGGGGCAGCTCAACCAGACCCCGCAGCGGGTCTACTACCACGTGAAGCGCCTGGTCGAAGCCGGTCTGGCGGTCCTGGTGTCGGAGCGTCGGGTGCGCGGCATCACCGAGGGCGTCTACCAGGCCACGGCCCGCGCGTACTGGCTGTCGCCGGGCCTGGTCGGGCGGCTGGGGCTGCGCCGCGCCCAGGACGAGCTCGGCCTGGGGTACCTGCTGGACCTCGTGGAACAGGTCCAGTCGGACATCGCCGCGCTCGACCGCAACCGACCCGAGCTGCCGTCGCTGGGCGTGTCCGGCGACATCCGGGTGCGGCCCGAGCTTCGCCAGGAGTTCTTCGACGAGCTGCGCACGACCCTGCAAGACCTGTTCAGCCGCTACGGCGGGGCGGAAGGCGACGCCTTCCGGCTGGCCGTGGCGTGCTACCCGACCCAGACGGAGGAAGACGACCATGAGTGAGACCGTGAAGATCCACGCCCGCGTGACCGCACCGGTCTCGCGTGTCCGCCGAGCGCTGACCGCGCCGGACGAGCTCGGCGCGTGGCTGGCCGAGCACGTCGCGGTGGAGCTGCCGGACCGCTACCAGTTCTGGGGCCGCCACACCCCCGAAGGGGACGCGCCGCACCAGGAGCTGGAGCACGTGGACGACACGTCCATCAGGTTCACCTGGCACGTCGGCGGCGAGGCCACGGCGGTCGGGATCAGCCTGGCCCCCGACAGCGAGGGCGACGGCGACACCACGATCGTCACGGTGTCGCAGAGCCACTTCCCGGGCTGGGAGTCGGCCGTGGCCGAACGGGGCGTGCTCGGCCACCTGTACACCTTCTGGTGCCTGGCGCTGGCCAACCTGGTCGAGCACGTCGACGGCCGGCCGCTGACACCGCGCTGCGACTTCACCACCTCGGAGATGCGGGCCTCGGTGGAGATCGACGGCCCGCGCGAGACGGTCTACCGGGCGCTGACCGACGCCGAGGAGTACTCCCGCTGGTTCGGCGCGAAGATCGACATCGAGCCGTGGGAGGGCGGCCGGGTGGCCATGGGCGGCTTCGACGCCAACCCCGAACCGGGCAAGGTCGTGGACCTGGTCGAGGGCGAGCGGATGACCATCGACTGGGGCGGCGGCCTCGCCACCGCCTGGGAGCTGGAGGGGTCGGGCGGCAAGACCCGGCTGACGTTCGTGCAGAGCGGGTTCATGGACGGCAAGACGCCGTACGGCGCGTGGACGGGGTGGCTGTCCGGTGTCGCGGAGCTGCGGCGCTACGTCGAGCTCGGTTCGGCGTGGACACCCATCTGGCTCCAGCTCGACGTCCCCGAGGGGATGCTCATGGGCGAGTGAGGCGGATCAGCCGGCGTTCGACGGCGGTGGTCACGGCCGCCGTCCGGGTCTCCACGCCGAGCTTGTCGAAGATCCGCACCAGGTGCGTCTTCACGGTGGCCTGGCTGATGAAGAGGGCTTTCGCGATCTCGCGGTTCGACAGGCCGCGCGCCAGGCGGTTCAGGATCTCGACCTCCCGCCCGCTCAGCGCGGGCGCGGGGTCGCGGACCGTGCGCAGCAGGCGGCGGGCGATGTCGGGGGACAGCACGGTCTGACCGCGCGCCGCGCGCCGGACCGCGTCGGCGAGCTGGTCCGGCGGCGCGTCCTTGAGCAGGTAGCCGGTCGCGCCCGCCTCGACCGCCCGCACCACGTCGGCGTCCGAGTCGTAGGTGGTCAGCACCACGACCTCGGGCGGGTCGGGCAACGCGCGGATCTGCCGGGTCGCCTCCACCCCGTCGATGCCCAGGCCGAGCTGGAGGTCCATCAGCACCACGTCGGGCCGGAGCGCGGCGGCGTGCTGGACCGCGTCCTCGCCGGTTGCGGCCTCGGCCACCACCGCGAAGTCGCGTTGCAGCAGCCCGGTCAGGCCGAACCGGACCACCGGGTGGTCGTCCACGACCAGCACCCGCAGCCCGGCATCCGGCCCGCTCACCCCGGGCCCGGCCGCGCCAGTCCCGGTCAGGTCGGGCGTGGTCGGGTTGGGGTCGGGCATGGCGAGGTTGGGCGCGGCAGGGTTGAGTCCGGCAGGGTTGGGCGCGGTGGGGTCGGGGCCGGTCACGTCGGCACCGTGACGGCGAGGGCCGTGCCCTCGCCCGGCGTGCTCTCCACGGACAGCGTGCCGCCGAGTTCGGCGACGCGGCTCCGGATGGACGTCAGCCCGAACCCCCGGCCCTCGCCCGGCGTCACGGCTCGCGGGTCGAAGCCACGGCCGTCGTCGCAGACGTCGAGCGTCACCGCGTCGCCCAGGTACGAGAGGGTCACCACCACAGTGTGCGCCCCGGCGTGCTCCCGGACGTTCGCCAACGCGCCCTGCGCGACCCGCAGCAGTGCCACTTCGGTCTGCACGGTCAGCGGGTACGGCTCGCCGTGCACCTCCACCCGGTCGCACAGGCCGCGCAACGCGTCCTCCAGCGACCGGCCCTGGAGCGGCGACAGGTCGCGCACGAACCGGCGCGCCTCGGCCAGGTTCTCCTTGGCCACGTCGGCGGCGCGCCGGGTGTCGCCGAGCTCCAGCAGCAACGCGATGCTGGACAGGCCCTGGGCGAGGGTGTCGTGGATCTCGCGGGCCAGGCGCTGCCGCTCGGCCAGCACGCCGGCCTCGTGGATCAGCCGCCGCCGGTCGAAGAACACCGCGCCGGTGATCACCGCGACCCCGATCGGGCCCAGCACCAGGCTCGGTTCCACCGCGTCCGCGAGCCTGAGCTGGGCGAGCACCACGGCGAGGGTGAGCACGCCCGCGATCGGCACCGCGAGTCGCGGTCGTAGCTGGCGCAGGCACTGGAAGAACAGCGGGATGGCGCACCAGCCGAAGCTCGGTGCGAGCCACACCAGCACCAGCCACACGACCAGGACCGCCGGGAGCGCCCTCGTCCACCGCACGCCCGCCGGGTAGGCCGCGCCGAGGCAGACCGCCGCGCCCAGCACGACGGCGTCGACGCCGTGGTACGCGAGGTACCGCGCCGCCGACGCCGCCAACAGCACGTAGAAGCCCGCGTGCATCGCCCGGTGCAGCCACACGGCGCTCACCGTAGGCCGGCCGCACCGGTCTGGGGTCAACCGATGGGTTGAACCTCGGTTCAACCCATCACACCAGGTCACGGGGGTGGGGCGGCGGTGATCCTGGTGTCGCCGACTTCGAGGGAGAGTGCGATGAAGAAGACCGTGGTGGGTGTGCTGGTGGCACTGGGTGTGGCGGGTGCCGGCGGGTACGCCCTGGCCGAGCAGCCGCAGGAGCGCGGGCGTGGCGGGGTGCAGGTGCGCAGCGAGAAGGTGCTGACCGTGGACGCCGCAGTGCGCGCGGCGCAGGGGGCGTTGGACGCGGCGGAGAAGGACGGTCAGCGGGTGACCGTCGCGGTGGTGGACCGGGGTGGTGACCTGGTGGTGCTGCTGCACGGCGACGGTGCGGGGCCGCAGACCGAGGAGTCGGCGAAGCGGAAGGCGTTCACGTCGGCCTCGTTCAACGCGCCGACCTCCGCGCTGGCCGGCCGGGTGACCGGGGCCGGGGCGACGCTGCGCGACATGCCGGGGACGTTGTTCCTGGCCGGTGGACTGCCGGTGGTGTCGGACGGCACCCCGGTGGCCGGGATCGGGGTCGGCGGCGCGCCGAGCGGCGACCAGGACGAGAAGTACGCCAAGGCCGGTCTGGCCGCGATCGGCGGCTGATCCGGACGGGGCGCGGCGGACCGGTGACCTGGACGGGGTGACCCGAACGGGGGTGGCTCGGACGGGGGTGGCTCGGTGGGCGGGCCACCCCCTTCGGGCCGGGCGGTCTCGTGAGAGCCGGCCGCCTCGTGGGGGCCGGGCCGCCCCACGAGGGTCGGCCGCGCGGTGGAACCCGGTTGCGCAAGAGGCCGAATGGACCATTGGGTCGGGTTCGGGTGGGGATGGGCGTCGCGGGGTGGTCGGGCGGGGTTAGGGTTCTCCGGTGGCCATCGCCCGCGCCGAACGGCTCGTCAACCTCGTGCTGTGCCTGCTCTCCACCCGGCAGTACCTGAGCGCCGAACGCATCCGCGCCATCGTCCCCGGCTATGCCGACGCCGTGACCGACGAGGCGTTCTTCCGCATGTTCGAACGCGACAAGACCGAGCTGCGCGACCTCGGCGTGCCGCTGGAGATCGGCCGCAACTCCGGGGTGGACGGCCCGGACGGCTACCGGATCGCCCGGCGGGACTACGAGCTCGGCGACATCGACCTCGAACCCGACGAGGCGGCGGCGGTCGCGCTGGCCGCGCGGTTGTGGGACTCGCCGCAGTTCACCGGTGCCGCGCACGGCGCGCTGATCAAGCTGCGCGCGGCGGGGGTCGACGTCGACCAGGACGTGCACGTGGCGGTCGAGCCGAAGGTGCGCACCAGCGAACCCGCGTTTCCGCCGCTGCTCGCGGCCGTGCAGCAGGGTCGGGTGGTCGAGTTCGACTACCGCCGGCCGGTGCCGGTCGAGGTGCGGCGGCGCACCGTGGAGCCGTGGGGCGTGGTGGCCTGGCGCGGCCGGTGGTACCTCGTCGGGCACGACCGGGACCGGCGCGCGCCGCGCTGCTTCCGGCTGTCGCGGATCGTCGGCGAGGTCGCCGCGCTGGGCAAGGCCGGTGCGGTGCAGCGGCCGGACGCGGTCGACCTGCTCAGCTTCGTGGCCCGCAGCGAGCCGACCACCCAGAACGTCGCCACGGCCACGCTGTGGGTGGCGCGGGGCAAGGCGCAGGGGGTGCGGCGGCGGGCCCGGCCGGTGGGGGAGCGGGAGTACGACGGCGAGCCCGGCGACCTGCTGGAGATCGACCTGAGGTTCCCCGACTCGGCGGCGAACTGGATCGCCGGGTTCGGGCCCGACGTGCTGGTGCTGGAGCCCGAGGTGCTGGCCAAGACGGTGCGGGAGAAGCTGGTCGGCGCGCTGCGCGGGGCGGGGGTGCGGGCGTGACCGCCTCGAACTCCTCGGCGGACCGGCTGCCCCGGCTGCTCGCCCTGGTGCCCTACCTGCTCGCCCGGCCCGGCATCCCGATCGACGAGGCGGCGGCCGACTTCGAGGTCACGCCGCGCCAGTTGCGCAAGGACCTGGAACTGCTGTGGATGTGCGGCCTGCCCGGGTACGGGCCGGGCGACCTGATCGACCTGTCGTTCGAGGGCGAGACGGTCACCGTCACGTTCGACGCCGGCATGAGCCGCCCGCTGCGGCTGACCGCCGCCGAGGCCACCGCGCTGCTGGTGGCCCTGCGCGCGCTGGCCGAGACGCCCGGCGTGGCGGACAAGGCGGCGGTGCGCCGCGCGGTGGCCAAGATCGAGGCCGCCGTGGGCCAGGCGCAGCCCGCCGGGGTCGCGGTCGGGCTGGCCGTGCGGGAGGGCCCGGAGACCGCGCTCGTCCGGGACGCGGTGTCCGCCGGCGTGCTGCGCGGCCGGGCGTTGCGGCTGCGCTACTACACGCCCTCGCGCGACGAGGTGACCGACCGGGTGGTCGACCCGATGCGGCTGCTGCTGGTGGAAGGCCGAAGCTACCTCGAAGCCTGGTGCCGGCTCGCGGACGGCGTTCGGCTGTTCCGGTTGGACCGGGTGGACGGCGTCGACGTGCTGGACGAGGCCGCGAGCCCGCCGCCGCACGCCGAGCCGACGGACACGTCCGAGGGGTTGTTCCGCCCCGACCCGTCCCAGCGCACCGCCGTCCTGGTGCTGGAGCCCGACGCGCGCTGGGTGGCCGAGTACTACCCGGTGGACGGTTTGACCGAGCTGGCCGAGGGCCGCGCGCGGGTGCTGATGAGGTACGCGGACACCCCGTGGATGGTGCGGCTGCTGCTCGGCCTGGGTGGTGAGGTGCGCGTCGAGCGGCCCGCCGAACTGGCCGAGGCGGTGGCCCGGCAGGCCGAGGCGGCGTTGCGCCGGGCGGATCACCTCCCGGCAACCTAGGACCGATACGGTGAGGGGGTGCCGTACTTGCCGAGCCTGGTGTTGTTGCTGGTCGGGATGGTGTTTTTGATCGTCGTCCTGGTCAAAGTCGTCGGAGCCTTGCGCCGCTTCCGCGCCGCAAGCATCCTGGTAGGCGACAAGGTCGGCAACGGTGTCGGATTGCTGCGGGCGCGGTTCGCCGCGCTCGGGGTGGCCTTCGCCGAACGGCGTCCGGACCGGGCCCGTGAGGGCGAACCCCGCGTACCATCGGTGGACCGGGGGATGAAGGAGGACTACCGTGGGTAACCTCGGAGCTACTGAGCTGATCATCATCGCCGTGGTGATCATCTTGCTGTTCGGTGCGAAGAAGCTGCCCGACATGGCGCGTTCGCTCGGCAAGTCGGCCAAGATCCTCAAGGCCGAGACCAAGGGCCTGCGCGACGACGAGGACCAGCCGCCCGCCGCGCAGCCGAACACGGCCGTCCAGCAGCCCGCGCCCCAGCAGTTGCCGCCCGCGCAGCCGCAGGTCGTCCAGCCGCCGACCGCCCAGCCGCAGCCCGTGCAGCCGCAGGTCGCGCAGCCGATCGAGCAGTCGGCGCAGAACCTCCACAACAAGCAGAACTAGACCAGAAGGACGGTCCGCACCGTGGGGGCAAAGCCCGTCCGGTGGTGGTCGGAGCGGCGCGCGCGCCGCAGGCTGACGAGTCGACGGGGCAACCCCGACGGCACCATGTCGCTGAAGGACCACCTGTACGACCTCCGCCACCGGCTGGGGTTGGCCCTGCTGATCATCGCCTTCGGGGCGATCTTCGGCTTCTTCTGGTGGGGCTGGCGCATCTTCGGCCTGCCGAGCCTCGGCGACATCGTGACCTCGCCCTACTGCGAGATCCCCGAGGGCGACCGGTTCAACCAGGGGACGTGTCAACTCCTCCAGACCAAGGTCTTCGAGGGCTTCCTGATCCAGCTCAAGGTGGGTGCCGCGGCGGGCATGGCGGTCACCGCACCGCTCTGGCTCCACCAGGTGTGGCGGTTCATCGCGCCCGGCCTGTACGCGAAAGAGCGCAAGTTCGCGCTGATCTTCGTCGGGATCGCCTCCCTGCTGTTCGTGATCGGCGCGGCGCTCGCGTTCTACGTCGTCCCGCAGGGGCTCGTGGTGCTGGTGAGCTTCGGCGACGGCCAGTTCCTCACGGCCCTGTCCGCCGGCGACTACATCGACTTCGTGCTGGCGCTGCTGCTCATCTTCGGCGTGAGCTTCGAGCTGCCCCTGATCGTGGTGATGCTGAACCAGGTCGGCGCGGTCAGCTACGCGAAGCTGTGCAAGTGGCGGCGCGGCATCGTGTTCGCCCTGTTCGTCTTCGCGGCCATCGCCACGCCGGGTGCCGACCCCGTCTCGATGATCGCGCTGGCCACCGCGCTGACGCTGCTGTTCGAGCTCGCCATCCAGATCGCCCGCGTGCACGACCGCAGGGCGGCCCGCAAGCGCAAGGCCGAGGGTCTGGACGAGCTGGACGACGACGAGGCAGCACCGTTCGACTACCGGCCCTCGCAGGTCGAGGAGACCGCGAACGAGACCGTGAACGAGCCCGTGACGCAGAAGGAACCGCACCGGGTCCGCTACGACGACGCGACCTGACCGGGAGGACGTCCGGCGGGGGTGGGTAACCCGCCGCCGGATCGCGTCGTTCCCGACCGTGGATCTCCACCGGGGCCGCGTGCCAGGATGCCGGGACGCACCGGACCCCCGGAGGACTCCCGCCATGTCCCGGCCCGCCCCGTGACCCGCGCCGCCCTGCTGGTGTGCCCGGGTTCGGGTGGCGGGCGCGCCGCGCGGGTGGCGGGCACGGTGGCCGCCCGGCTGCGCACCGCGGTCGACTCGCTGGACCTGCACGTCGCCTCTTCCGCCCCGGGCACCGCCGCACTGGCCCGCCGCGCCGTGCACGACGGCGTGGACGTCCTGGTGGTGCTCGGCGGTGACGGAGGGGCGCACCTGGGCGTCCAGGCGTGCGCCGGCACGCCCACCGCGCTCGCCGTGGTCCCGGCGGGCACCGGCAACGACTTCGCCACCGCCCTGGGCACGACCTCGGTGGACCACGTGGTCGACGCCCTGCGCGCCGGCGCGACCCGCCCGCTCGACCTCGGCAGGCTCCGCGACGGGACCTGGTTCGCGACCGTCCTGTGCGCGGGTTTCGACTCGGCGGTCAACGAACGCGCCAACGGGATGCGCCGGCCCGCCGGACCCCGCCGCTACGACCTGGCGATCCTCGCCGAGCTGGCCGCGCTGCGGCCGGCGCACCTGGTCGTCGAGACCGACGACGAGCGGCTGGAGCTGGACGCGCTGCTGGTCGCGGTCGGCAACACCACCAGCTACGGTGGCGGCATCCCGATCTGCCCGGACGCCGACGTCGCCGACGGGCTGTTCGACATCACCGTCGTCTCCGCCGCCCCGCGCCGCACGCTGCTGCGGGTGCTGCCGACGCTGCGCACCGGCCGGCACGTCGACCACCCGGCGGTGCGCACGCTGCGCGCCAAGTCGGTGGCCCTGTCCGGGCCCGGCTGGGTGGGGTACGCCGACGGCGAGCGCCTGCACGCCCTGCCGCTGGAGGTCGAGTGCAGGTCAGGGGCGTTACGGGCGGTCACGGCGCTGACCGCGCGCTAGTCCGGGGCCGCCGCCGGGCGGGTCGGCGCGGATCAGGAGCGCTTTTGTCGGTCCCATGTGACAGCCTGGGAGGGTGTCAAGCGCTTCGCGGTCTCCGGCCGACGCCTACGCGGACTTCCGCCGCCGCACCACCCGGCCCAAGCTGACCGACTTCCTCTCCGTGCTCTCCTTCGAGCTCGACCCGTTCCAGCAGCGCGCGTGCGAGGCCCTGGAGGACGGGCACGGCGTGCTGGTGTGCGCGCCGACCGGCGCGGGCAAGACCGTCGTCGGCGAGTTCGCCGTGCACCTGGCCCTGTCCGAGGGCCGCAAGTGCTTCTACACCACGCCGATCAAGGCGTTGTCGAACCAGAAGTACGCCGACCTGGTGGCCCGCTACGGCGAGGGCAAGGTGGGCCTGCTGACCGGCGACACGTCGGTCAACGGCAACGCGCCCGTGGTCGTGATGACCACCGAGGTGCTGCGCAACATGCTCTACGCGGGCTCCTCCACGCTGGGCAGCCTCGCGTACGTGGTGATGGACGAGGTGCACTACCTGGCCGACCGGTTCCGCGGCCCGGTGTGGGAAGAGGTGATCCTGCACCTGCCGGAGTCGGTGCGGCTGGTCGGCCTGTCCGCGACGGTCAGCAACGCCGAGGAGTTCGGCGAGTGGCTGGTGGAGGTGCGCGGCGACACCGCGGTCGTGGTGGACGAGCACCGGCCGGTGCCGCTGTGGCAGCACATGCTGGCCGGCGGCCGGATGCTCGACCTGTTCGCGGGCGAGGGGACCGACGGTGTCGCCCGGATCAACCCGCAGCTCCTGCGGCACGCCGAGGACCTGTCGCGCTACCACGTGCCGTGGAGCCGGAACAAGAACAACAAGGGCCGCCCGCCGCGCGGGTCGGGGTTCAAGCCGCCGTCGCGGGTGGACGTCGTGCAGCGGCTGGACGGCGCGGGCCTGCTGCCCGCGATCGACTTCGTGTTCAGCCGGGCGGGCTGCGACGCGGCGGTCGGCCAGTGCGTGCGGGCCGGGCTGCGGCTCAACACCGAGGCCGAGGCCGAGCAGGTCCGCGAGGTCATCGACTCCAAGACCCGCGACCTGCCGCAGGGCGACCTGACGGTGCTGGGCTACTGGGAGTGGCGGGAGGCCCTGGAGCGGGGCATCGCGAGCCACCACGCGGGGCTGCTGCCGGCGTTCAAGGAGACCGTCGAGGAGCTGTTCGTCCGGGGTCTGGTGAAGGTGGTGTTCGCGACCGAGACGCTGGCGCTGGGCATCAACATGCCCGCCCGGACGGTCGTGCTGGAGAAGCTCGTCAAGTACAACGGCGAGGCGCACGTCGACCTGACGCCGGGGGAGTACACGCAGCTCACCGGGCGTGCCGGGCGGCGCGGGATCGACGTCGAGGGCCACGCCGTGGTGGTGTGGCAGCCGGGTGTCGACCCGAAGGCGGTGGCCGGCCTGGCCTCCACCCGGACCTACCCGCTGCGGTCCTCGTTCCGGCCCGGCTACAACATGGCCGTCAACCTGGTGAACCAGCTCGGCGCGGTGGCCGCCCGCGACATCCTGGAGCAGTCCTTCGCGCAGTTCCAGGCCGACCGCTCGGTGGTCGGGCTGGCCCGGCGGATCGACCGCAACAAGGAGGCGCTGGGCGGGTACGCCGAGGCGATGAGCTGCCACCTGGGCGACTTCACCGAGTACGCGGCGCTGCGCCGCCGGGTCGCCGACCGGGAGAAGGCGCTGGTCCGGCAGAACTCGTCCGCGCGGCGGGCGGAGGCGGCGGCGTCGCTGGAGCGGCTGCGCAAGGGCGACGTGATCGCGGTGCCGTCCGGTCGGCGGTCGGGGCTCGCGGTGGTCATCGACCCGGGCCTGGAGCCGCTGGGCGAAGCGCGGCCCCTGGTGGTGACCGAGGACCGGTGGGCGGGCCGGCTGTCGTCGGCGGACTTCCCGTCGCCGGTCGAGGTGCTGGGCCAGGTGAAGCTGCCCCGCCAGGTCGACACCCGGTCGCCGAAGTCCCGGCGCGACCTGGCGTCCTCGCTGCGCAACACCGGGATCGTCGCGCCCTCGCTGCGCAAGCGGCGGTCGACGGCGGACGACGACGCGGAGCTGGCGACGCTGCGCCGGGCGCTGCGGGCCCACCCGTGCCACGGGTGCGAGAAGCGCGAGGACCACGCCCGGTGGGGCGAGCGGTACCACCGGCTGCTGGCCGAGACCGAGCAGGTGGAGCGCAAGGTCGCGGCCACCACGCACTCGCTGGCCCGCGAGTTCGACCGGATTCGCGGCCTGCTCCGCGAGCGCGGCTACCTGCACGAGCGGGAGTCCGGGCCGGGCGAGGAGGTCACCGAGCACGGCAAGCGGCTGACCAGGCTGTACTCCGAATCGGACCTGCTCGCGGCCGAGTGCCTGCGGCACGGCGTGTGGCGCGGCCTCGACCCGGCCGAGCTGGCGGCCGTGGTGTCGTCGCTGGTCTACGAGGCGCGTCGGGACGGCCCGCTGGAGACCAGGTTGCCGCCGGGCAAAGTGACCGACGCGATGACGGCCACCGCGCGGCTGTGGGCGGAGCTGGAGGACGACGAGCGGCGGCACAAGCTCGACCGGACCCGGCAGCCCGACCCGGGTTTCGCCTGGCCGGTCCTCCGGTGGGCGCGCGGCGAATCGCTGGAGAAGGTGCTGAGCGCCTCCGAGGCGAGCGGCACCGAGCTGGGCGCGGGCGACTTCGTGCGCTGGTGCCGGCAGGTGATCGACTTCCTGGACCAGATCAGGGACGTGGTGGGTGGCGGTGACCCGGTCGGTGCGACCGCCCGCAAGGCCGTCGACGCCCTGCGCCGGGGAGTGGTGGCGATGGCCACGGTCTGAGAAAGCTTTGCGGGGTGGCTGGGTGCGCCCCGCTCTCCTGTGGTTTGATCGCGCCCGCAAGACTTGACACATCTTTTCCAGACCGACCGTCGGAGGCCGAGCATGACCAGTCCGTACGGACCGTCCGGAGGGAACGACCCGCAGCAGCAGTGGGGCCAGCAGCCCTACGGCGGTGGTGGGTACCCCGGCACGCCGTCGGGTGGTTTCCCCGCTCAGCAGCCCGGTTACGGGCAGCCGGACCCGTCGCAGCAGCAGCCCCAGCAGCAGTGGGGGCAGCAGCCCCAGCAGCAGCAGTACACCCAGCAGTACCCGGGCGGGTACGACCCGACCCAGCAGCAACAGCAGCAGCAGAACCCCTACGGTCAGCCGCAGCAGCAGAACCCGTACGGCCAGGCGGACCCGGCGCAGCAGCAGTGGGGCCAGCAGCCGGGCCAGTTCGGGCAGCAGCAGAACCCGTACGGCCAGCCCGGCTACGGTCCCCAGCCGCCCGCGAAGAAGTCCGGCGCGGTGCTCTGGGTGGTCGTCGGCCTGGTCGTGCTGGTGGTCGCGGCGGTCGGCATCACCGGTTTCGTCACGCCCGGCTTCTTCAAGAAGAAGGTCTTCGACAACGCGGCCGTCCAGTCCGGGATCGTGACGATCCTCAAGGACGACTACAAGATCTCCGACGTGGAGAGCGCGACCTGCGCCGGGGAGAACCCGGTGGAGCCGAACCGCACCTTCACCTGCAAGGTGAAGATCGGCGGCAAGGACAAGGACGTGAAGATCACCGTGAAGACCGCCGACGGCGAGTACGAGGTGGGGCAGCCCACGGGCTGAGGCACCTGAGCGGCACTGTCACGAGGCCATCCCGGACGGGGTGGCCTCGTCCGTTCTCCGGGTCGGGCGAAACCCGGTCGCGATCCGGCGTCGGGCCAGGCACCATCAGGCGGTGACCGATCCCGACATCCGCGTCCTCGACGACGCCCACTTCCGCACCGCGAGCACCCTGTTCAGGGACACCCTCCACGCCCGCCCGCCGACGGACGAGGAGTGGAAGACCGTTCGGGCGACCTACCAGGACGGGCAGGCGCTGGGCGCGTTCGCGGGCGACGAGATGGTGGGCACGGTGCAGTGCTTCCCGTCCTCGCTGGCGGTGCCGGGCGGTGCGGTGGTGCCGATGTCCGCGGTCAGCCGGGTCGGTGTGCGGGCGGACTGGACGCGGCGCGGCGTGCTGACCGCGTTGCAGCGGGTCCAGTTGCGCGCGATGCGGGACGCGGGGGACGTGGCGTCGTCGCTGCGGGCCTCGGAGAGCGCGATCTACGGCCGGTTCGGCTACGGGGTGGCGACGCGCTACCGCGAGGTGCGGATCAAGCGCCGGGAGACGCGGTCGCGGGTGCCGGTCGAGGGCCGGGTGCGCCTGGTGGACGCGGAGCGGGCCCTCCCGCTGTGCCGCGCGCTGTTCGACCGGCTGTCGCCGGAGCGGCCCGGGACGATCGGCCGGTGGCCCGGCTGGTGGACCCTCATGGTGCAGCGGGTGCTGAAGGAGGACAACCTCAAGTTCGCCGTGGCGTCGGGGCCGGCCGGCGACGACGGGTTCGTGATCTACCAGGTGGCCGAGGGCTCGTTCGAGATCGGCCGCGAGAGGCCGACCGTGCTGACCGTGCGGGACCTGTGGGCGGAGACGCCGCGCGCGTGGGCGGACCTGTGGCGGTTCCTGCTGGGCGTCGACCTGGTGCACGAGGTGGCCGCCGAGGGCCGGCCGCTGGACGAGCCGGTGGAGTGGCTGCTGACCGACCGGCGGGCGCTGCGGTCGGTGGAGGGCGACGAGACGTGGTTGCGCCTGCTGGACGTCGAGGCGGCGCTCGCGGCGCGGACCTACCGGGCGGGCGAGCCCGTGGTGGTCGGTGTGCGGGACCGGTTCCTGCCGGAGAACGACGGTGCGTACCGGATCACTCCGGCGGGGGCTTCCCGGACGTCGGACGAGCCGGACTTCGTGGTCGACGTGGACGTGCTGGCGGCGGCGTACCTGGGTGACGTGTCGTTCGCGGCGCTCGCGATCACCGGCCACCTCACGTCGGACTCGGCCGACGCCCCGGGCCGGGCCGACGCGCTCTTCGCGGTCGACCGGGCCCCCTGGTGCGGCACGTTCTTCTAGCGCGCCCTGGGCGCGGGTCAGGCGTTCCGGCGTTCCAGGGCGGCCAGGAGCCTCGGGAGCGAACTGCCCAGGCCCCAGCGCCGGCCCAGGTGGGCGACCCGGTCCGGGTCAACCGGTGCGGCGGGCACGGGGTCGGGGCGGTCCTGGACGATCTCGGCGTCGGTGGCGACGTTCACCACCGTCGGCGCGACGGCCAGGTAGTCCTGGGCGTTGATCAGGGCCGTGCGGGCGCGGGTGGTGAGCTTGCGGTCCTTGCCGTCGTGCACGGCCGCCAGCACCGCCTCCAGCGAGCCGAACTCGGTGATCAGCTTGGCGGCGGTCTTCTCGCCGATGCCCGCGACGCCGGGCAGGCCGTCCGACGGGTCCCCGCGCAGCACCGCCATCCCCGCGTACGCGCGGCCCGCGTCCCGCTCGGGCAGGGCGTACTTCGCGGCGATCTCCGCCGGTCCGAGGAGTTCCGCCTTCGCCCAGCCGCGACCCAGGTAGAGCACGCGGACCGGGGTGGGCTCGTCGCGGACCACCTGGAACAGGTCGCGGTCGCCGGTGATGACCTCGACCGGGTCGGCGGTCTCCCGCGCGGCGAGGGTGCCGATGACGTCGTCCGCCTCGTAGCCGACCGCCTCGGCGGTGGCGATGCCGACCGCGTCCAGCACGTCGAGGATGACCGGCACCTGCGGGGTCAGCGCGTCCGGCACCTCCTCCTCGCCGGCGGCACCCCCGGAGGCCACCCGGTGCGCCTTGTACGACGGCAGCGCGGCCACCCGGAACCCGGGCCGCCAGTCCGCGTCCAGGCAGGCGACCAGCCTGCCCGCGCCGCGATCGGTGACGACCTTGGTGATGGTGTCGACGAAGCCGCGCACCGCGTTCACCGGCGTGCCGTCCGGCGCGGTCATCGATTCGGGCAACGCGTAGAAAGCCCGGAAGTACAGGCTGGCGGCGTCCATGAGGACGAGCGGGCTGCTCACCCCGGACAGCTTGCCAGACGGGTGCGACACCGGTCGCGCGCACGGTGGGTGCGCGGGCGTTCGCGGCGCGTGGTGATCGGGTGTACTGGCACGTGGCGGGCCCGGCAGGACTAGGCTGACCAGACATGTCGACCCATGTTGGACCCATTGACGTGGACGCCCTCCGCGCACGACTGGACAAGGCCGCCACCGCGGCGACCGTCGCCGGTGTGGACGCCCTGCTCATCACCCCCGGTTCGGACCTGCGCTACCTGATCGGGGCGGGCGGTTCGTCGTTCGAGCGGCTCACCTGCCTGGTGCTCCCGGTCGGCGGCACGCCGGTGCTCGTCGTGCCGAAGCTGGAGCAGCCGGGCTACGCGGCCGTGCCGACCGGCGAACTCGGCGTCGAGGTGGCCACCTGGGTCGACGGCGAGGACCCGTACGCGCTGGTGCGCCGGGCGCTCAAGGGCACCGACCGGGTCGCGGTGGCGGACATGATGCCCGCGCTGCACAACCTGCGGCTGCGCGACGCGATCGGCGGCGAGCAGGTGCTGGCCGGCCCGGTCCTGCGGGAGCTGCGGATGCGCAAGGACGCCTCCGAGGTCGAGGCGCTGCGCAAGGCGGGCGCGGCGATCGACCGGGTGCACGCGCGGATCGGCGAGTGGCTGCGGCCGGGCCGCACCGAGGCCGAGGTGGGCGCGGACATCGCCGCCGCGATCGTCGCCGAGGGCCACGAGCTGGCCGAGTTCGTGATCGTCGGCTCCGGCCCGAACGGCGCGTCGCCGCACCACAGCCTGTCCGACCGGGTGGTCGAGGCCGGGGACGTGGTCGTGGTCGACATCGGCGGCCCGGTGGCCGAGGGCTACAACTCCGACTCCACCCGCACCTACGTGCTGGGCGAGCCGCGCGACAAGGACGTCTGGGACACCTACGCGGTGCTGGAGGCGGCGCAGAAGGCGGCCGTGGCGGCGGTCCGGCCGGGCGTCACGTGCGAGTCGATCGACGCCGCCGCGCGCGAGGTCATCGCGGACGCCGGCTTCGGCGAGTACTTCGTGCACCGCACCGGCCACGGCATCGGGCTGGACGTGCACGAGGAGCCCTACATCGTGGGCGGCAACGACCTGGTGCTGGAGGCCGGCATGGCGTTCAGCGTCGAGCCCGGCATCTACCTGCCCGGCCGCTGGGGTGCCCGCATCGAGGACATCGTGATCGCCACCGACGGCGGTGTCGAGGCCGTCAACAACCGTCCCCACGAACTGGTGGTGCTGCCCGCGTGACCAACCTGGAGCCGATAGACCGGGCGATCCTGCGCGAGCTGGCCGCCGAGGGCCGGTGCAGCTTCACCGACCTCGCCGAGCGGGTGGGCCTGAGCGTGTCGGCCGTGCACCAGCGGGTGCGCCGGCTGGAGCAGCGCGGCGTGGTGCGCGGCTACGCGGCGCGGCTGGACGGCGACGAGATCGGCCTGCCGCTGACCGCGTTCATCTCGCTGACCCCGATCGACCCGGCGGCTCCGGACGACTACCCGAAGCGGCTGGAGCACCTGCCGCAGGTCGAGGCGTGCTACTCGGTCGCGGGGGACGCCTCGTACGTCCTGCGCGTCCGGGTGGCCTCGCCGACGGCGCTGGAGGAGCTGTTGCGGCAGATCCGGGAGGCGGCGAACGTGTCGACCCGGACGACGGTCGTGCTGTCCACGCCCTACGAGGACCGGCCGCCCGCGGTCTGACCGGTCCGCCGGCCGGGCGGGCTCCGCTATTTCGGCGTGGTCTTCCCGGTCGGCGTTCCCGGCGTGGTGGCGGTCCGCTCCGCCGTGCTCAGTTCTCGGAGCCGCGACCCTCGGCGAGCCGGCGCATGGTGTCGGCGAACCGGTCGACCACGTGCAGCACCGGCCGGTCCGGTGCCGGCACGAGCCGCATGACCTCGTCGTCGGTCGCCGGCCCGGCGGCCTGCGCGAACTCCCGCGCGGTCTCCTTGTCGGCGTTCTTCGGCACGATCGCGGTGACCTCGGTCTCCCCGTGGCGTCGTACCCAGAGGTGGTTCTCCGGATCTTCCCGGTAGGTCGGGTCGTCGCTCCAGGAAGCGGGCTCGACGTGGCGGGTCACCAGCTTGGGGTGCTCGCCCAGCGGCGCGTCCGGACCGGTCGCCGCGTACTCCGCGACGGCCTGGCCGTCCGCCACCCGGATCACCGGCGCGCCGTACCCCGCCCGCTCGACGGTGTACGGGGTGACCCCGAGCGCCTTCGTGCGCGTCTTCGCGGTGTCCGGTGCCTGCCAGGCCGGTCCCGCGTCGGCCACGGCGATCAGCGCCACGGCGACCACCGCCGTGCCCAGCGGGAGCAGCGCACCCCGCGCGAGCATCGCCGCCACCACCACCGCCGGCAGGCCGAAACCGCCGTAGAGCAGCCACGTCGGGCCGTGCGGCTGCCACGAGTCCAGGGCGCTGGAGTAGAACACGACCCCGATCAAGCCCACGACCGAGACCAGCGCGGCCCACAGCACGCGCCACCCGGGCGTCCGGGTGAGCGGGCTCGCCTCCTTGGTGACCGTGCCGATCAGGTAGTACAACCCGAAGGCGGGGACGAGGCCGGCCAGCACCACGATCCTGCTGCCCACCCAGAAACCGAACATCACCAGCCAGCCGGCGGTGTAGACGACCAGGAGCGTGCCCACCAGCACAGCTACGAGCTGCGCGACCACCGGGAGCGCGCCTTTGCGGGTGTCGATCACCGCCCTACGGTCTCCTACTGCCCACCGCCGTACATCGGGGGATCTACTCAAACGCGTCCCACGGCACGGCGTCGTACGCGGCCCGCACCCGGTCGACGGCCCCGGTGTCCACTTCGTACTCCACGTCGTCCACACCGGACACCGCGACCACGCCGATCGAGTTGGTCAGGAACGCACCCCGGTAGGACCCCAGGTCCGCCAGCCGCACCACGGCCCGCCGCGACGGCAGCTCGTGTTCCAGGATCTGCATGGTGATGCCGTGCAGCCAGTCCGCCTCGGGCCACACGACCTCGTCACCGTCGAGGAACGCGATGTTGGTGATGGCACCCTCGACGACCACCCCGTCGGGGGTGGTGAGGAGCGCTTCGTCGTAGCCGGCGGCGGTCGCGCGGTTGCGGTGGTGGGCCTGGCCGAACCCGCCGAGGTGCTTCACGTGCGGCAGCGGCCGGCGGTAGTCGACCGACATCAGCCGCTGGGGGCCGGCGGGCGGGGACGCCGGGTCGCGGACCGCGATCAGCACGGCCGGGTCGGCGGTGCCGAACACGACGACGCGGACGGAGGCGTCGCGGACGTCGTCGGCCAGCGCGTGCGATACCAGCGCGCGCACCCGGTCGCCGTCCAGGCCGGTGCCGTAGAGCTCGCGGTGGGCCGCGTCCAGCCGGCGCAGGTGCCGCGCCAGGCCCCGGACGCGGCGGTCGCGGACCTGCATGGCGGTGAAGTGGCCGTAGTTGGCCAGCACGGCGGGCGCGAGCTGGTCCGGGGTGGGCGGTACGCCGTCGATCTCGATCCTCAGCACGGACCCGACCGTAACGTGGCGGGAATCGAAGGTCGCGCCGTTGCCGCCACCCGTGTCGGTGGGGAGGGTGGGCGGTGTGGGGGAGCTGCGGCGGCACGCGGCCACGGCCCGGCGGGTCACGTCGGTGTGCACCGGCGCGTTCCTGCCGGCCGCTGCCGGGCTGCTGGACGGGGCGCGGCGACCCTGCCGCCGGCTGGACGGTGGGCGAGATGGCCCGCCGCGTGCGCTTCGTCGCGGCGAGCCGGGAGCCGGTGACCGACGACGTCGGTGTGCACGGGCTCCACGCTGCTCGCCGGAGACCGCGCCCCCGGAGGTGCCGGCGATGCCGCGCGCCGAGGTCGGCGGCCGACCACCCGGGCCTCCGGCACGCGCCGGTTGTCAACCGTCGACGGGCGGGCGAACGTCCCGCAGTGGTAACAACCTCGCGCAGCCTTGAGATGTTGGGTCGAACGACGGCGCAAGTGGCGTAGTTTCCGCACGCCACCACCATCCGGTGGGGTCGTCGCCGCAAGGGTTGTGAGCCAGTGGACCTTGGTGCTCCGCACGGAATCCGGTTCCGCTTCGAGGCGGGCCTGGTGCGCGCGGTGCTGCGCCGGCGGTTCGACCTGCCCGAGCCCGCGCGGTGGCGGCTGACCGCGTTCACGACCGGCCTGCGGGAGTTCGTCCGGGCCGGTGCACCCGGCGGGATCGAGCGGGCTTACCTGCACGTGGGCACGGTCGACGGACAACTGGACGAGCGGCGCGACCGGTCCGCCACCTACGGCGCGGCGGCACGAGGAGCGCGGGGAATACCCGGAGGCGCTCGCGGACTTCGAACGGTGCGTGGGAGAGGGTGCCGCGCGTCGGGACCGGGCGGACGTGCCGCCGTGCCCGGCGCGGCGGACCGGGCAGACCGGGGCAGACCGGAGGAGGCGCGGCAGGCCGCGCCGGAAGCGCAGGCCGCGTTCCGCGCGAACTGCGGCGGAGCTCGGCTGATGGAGGCGATCGGCGTGCTGGGTGAGCTGAGCGACGACCACGCGACACCGGTGCGGTACGCGGTGGAGGGGCCCGACCTCGCCGGGGAACCGGAGGACCGGCCGCGCCGGGCGGCGGTCACGTTCGAGGAGTGCGTGCGCCGCCACGCGGCCGGTGACCTGGTGGCGGCGGTCGACGCCGGGGTGCGCGCGGTGGAGCTGTTCCGCGCCGAGGGCGACGGCCCGGCCGAGCTGGCCGCGCTGCGCGAGCTCGGCGCGTGCCACCGCGACCTGGGCGAGCTGGAGACCGCGCGGCACTGCGCGGAGGTGGCCGTCGCGCTGGCCGAACGGCTGGGCGGCCCGCTCGACGTGGCGGCGTGCCTGGACGAGCTGGGCCGGGTGCTGACCCGAGGCGGTGATCACGCGGCGGCGTTGGAGCACTACCGGCACGCGGTGGAGCTGCTGGTCGCGAAGGGGGAGTGGGAGCGGGGCGCGGCCCTGCTGCCGCACCTCGCGGTGGGCGCGGTGCGCGCCGGCGACCCCGGTGCGCTGTGGACCACCGCGCTGTGCGGAGGGCTGATCTGCGAGATCGCGCCGCGCGCCACGTGGGCGGTGGTGGTGCCGCTGGTCGTGGACTCCATGAGACGCGCGATCGAGACCGGGCCGCAGGAGCTGACCGAGCGCGGGATGACCGATTTCGCGCACGCCGTGACGACCGGCAAGCGCGACGACATGCCGTTCCAGGTGGGTGTGCTGGCGGATGTCGTCGTGGTGCTGCTGGCGTGGCTGATGGACCGCGTCGACCGCGACATCGTGGCGTTCGCCCGGGAGCTCGACACCGCCACCGGCGGCGTGCTCGACCTGTCCGGCTACATCGCGGTCCCGCACGCCGACCGCGTCCGCGACCCCGGTCAGGTCCGCGCCCACCGGACCTGACCACCGGTGGCGACCGCACGCCCTCGGCCGGGAACGGCGCGAACCGCCCCGGGTGCCGGTGCGACCTCGTGCCGCGTGGCCCGCGTCAGGTCCCGCGCTGCCCGGTCGGGTAGCCGGCGGCGGTGCGCGGGTAGTGCTCGCGGTAGGCGGTGAGCCGGCCCCACGGCGTGGTCACGGACTCGGCGGCCAGCAGGGCGTGCCCCAGTGCCCGCGCGAACACCCGCCGCGCCGCCGCGAGCACCAGGTCGGCGGGCGCGTCGTGCGTCCCGGTGGACGCGGCGAACACCGCGTCGCCGTCCGGCAGCCCGTGGGCCGGCCGCACGGCCAGCGCCAGCCCGTCCTGCGCGGCGTTGGCCAGCGCGAACAGCGCGGGCAACCGGGCGTTGGTGGCGACGACGCCGATCACCGTGTTGAACGGGTGCCGGAACGGCGGCAGCGGCCGGGTCAGGTCGTCGCCGCCGGGTGCCGGGAACTCGCCCGCCACGCCGAGCGCGGCGGCGAACGGCAGCCCGGTGGCCGGGTCCACCGACCGGCCGGCCGCGTTGAGCGCCGCGACCGCGCCGACCACGACCCCGCCGCCCAGCTCGGCGCTCGCCGTGCCGATACCGCCCTTCAGCGACGCGTTGAGCGCGCCCGTGCCCGCGCCGACGTTGCCCTGCGCCACCACCGGCCCGGCCGCGCGCACCGCTTCCGCGCCCAGCCCGGCGGTGGGGTGGGCGTGGAACTCCCCGCCGCGCCCCAGGTCGAACAGGGCGGCGGCGGGCACCGGTTCGCCGAGTTCGCGGGCCGCGCCGTCGGCGGCGGCCAGGCCGTAGGCGCTGCCGCCGGTCAGCACGGCACCGCGCACCACCCGCCCGCCGTACCGGGGGTCCAGCGCGGCGGTGTCCCGGGTGGCCGGCCCACCGCCCCGGACGTCCACGGTGGCCCAGGTGTCCGGCGGGAACAGCACGGCGGTGGTGCCGGTCAGCGCGCCGCCGCCGATCCGGGTGGCGTGTCCCACCAGCACACCGGGCACGTCGGTGATCGCGTTGCGCACGGCCCCGGATGCTACCGACCGGACAGCCGCGCCCCGATCTCCCGCACCACCGACGCGAGCAGGTCGACGTCCTCGGTGGTGGTCCGCCAGTTCACGATCGCCGGCCGCAGCGCGACCCGGCCCCGGTAGACCGTCGTGCCCACGTACACCCGCCCGTCCGCCAGCAGTTCCTCGCCCAGCCGCCGGTTCAGCTCGTCCAGCCGGTCCTCCGGCACGCCCGGCGGCCGGTACCGGAAGCACACCACGAAGAGGGTGGCCGGTGCCAGCAGCTCCAGGTCGTCGGAGCGCTCCACGACGTCGCCCAGCCGCACCGCCAGGTCCCGGTGCCGCTCCACCATCGCCTGGTGGCCGGTGCGCCCGTAGGCGCGCAGCGTGGTCCAGATCGGCAGCGCCCGCGCCCGCCGCGACGACTCCGGGCCCAGGTTGTTGTAGTTGACGAGCTCGTCGTCGGGCTCGGGCAGGTAGGGGGCGTTCCACCCGCCGAACGCCCGGCCCAGCGCCGACGGGTCCTTGACGAAGGCGAACCCGCTCTCGTAGGGCACGTTGAGCCACTTGTGGCCGTCGGCCGCGAGCGAATCGGCCCGCTCGATGCCGCGCACCAGGTGCGACGTCCTCGGTGACAGCGCGGCGAACAGCCCGAACGCGCCGTCGACGTGCAGCCACGCGCCGTGCGCCGCCGCCAGGTCGGCCATCTCGTCCACCGGGTCGAAATCGCCCGCGTTGACCTCGCCCGCGTTCGCGATCACCACCGCCGGCCCCGACACCGCGAGTTCGCGGTCCAACGCCGCCAGGTCCAGCCGGCCCGCGTCGTCGCGGGTGAGCGTCCGGACGTGGTCGCGCCCCAAACCCAGCAACTGCAACGCCTTGCGGCTGCTGGCGTGCACGTACCCGCTGGAGAGCACCGGCATCCGGGGCAGCCCCACCAGCCCGTCGGCGGTCACGTCCGCGCCGTGCCGCGCCGCCCACCACTGCCGCGCGCACGCCAGCCCGGTCAGGTTCGCGAAGGTCGCGCTCGGTGTGAGCACCCCGCCGTAGCCCGGCGGCAGGCCGAACAGCTCCTTGAGCCACCGCAGGACGGTGGTCTCGGCCTGGGTGGCCAGCGGCGAGGTCAGCCACAGCCCGGCGGCCTGGTCGAGCAGCGAGGTGACCCAGTCGCCCGCCTGCGCGGCCGGCGTCGACCCGCCCACCACGAAGTGGAAGAACCGGGGCCCGGACGAGTGCGTCGCCGCGCGGGTCCCGATCCGCAGCAGGTCCGCGACGGCGGTCAGGGTGCCGTCGCCGTCCTCGGGCAGCGGCCCGTCGAGCTCCTTCACCAGGTGCGCCTGCGACAGGTCCCGCACCGGCAGGTGCGGCAGCGCGTCCAGGTACCTGCCGGCGGCGCGGGCCACCATCCCCAACGCCTCGGCGGCGTCCTCTCGCGAGATCAACGGGTCACCCATCGTGGCAGAGTAGACGGCCGTGACCCGACGCGGCCGTTTTCTCGGCAGGGCGCTGGAGCGCGGCGCGGGCGACGCCGGCGTCGACGTGTTCCTCGGCATCCGGTACGCGGAGCCGCCCTTCGGCCCGCGCCGGTTCGCCGCGCCGGTCCGCGCGGACTTCGCGGGCCCGTGCCGGGAGTTCGGGCCGATCCCGCCGCAGTCGGCCGAACTGCCCGGCGCGCCCGTGTGGCGGCCCGGCGACGAGGACGTGCTCACCCTCAACGTGTGGACCCCGCGCGGTGCCGAGGGCAACCCGGTGCTGCTCTACCTGCACGGCGGCGCGTACACCTACGGCTCGTCCGCACAGCCCGACTACGACGGCGCGGCGCTGGCCCGCGCGGGGCTGGTCGTGGTGACCTGCAACTACCGCCTGGGTTTCGAGGGTTTCGGGCACGTCGACGGCCACCCGGACAACCGCGGCCTGCTCGACCAGCTCGCCGCGCTGCACTGGGTGCGCGAGGAGATCACCGCGTTCGGCGGCGACCCGGACGCCATCACCGCCCGCCGGCCAGTCGGCGGGCGCGGGCTCCGCGCTGTTCCTGGCCGCCGCGTCGGCCGGGGTGCGCCGGGTGATCGCGCACAGCGTCCCGAACCGCTGCTACACCGGGGGGTTCGCCCGCCGGGTCGCGCGGTGGATCGACCCGACGACGCCGGCGTCGTCGGTGGCGTCGGCCGACGCGCTGGCCCGCGCGCAGCGGTCCGGGCCGCTGGGCTACGACCCGGTGCTGTTCGGCCCGGTCGCCGACCGGCTGCCGGTGCCGCCGGCCGGCGTGCCCGCGCTGCTGTGCCACACCACCGCCGAGTACCGGCTGTTCGACCGGGTCGGCACGATCGCGCCGGTGCGCACGGACGACGAGTACACCGCGTTCGGCCGGGACTTCGGGTTGCCGCCGCACGTCGTCGCCGACTACCGCGAGCTCTGCCCGACCGCGGTGGACGCCTACCTCGCGCTGCTGGGCGACTACGTGGTGGCCGAGCCCACCACCCGGCTGGCCGAGGCGCACGGCGCACCCCTGGCCCGGTTCAGCCGCCCGCCCGCGTGGCACGCCGGCGACGTGCCGTTCGCCTTCGGCACCCTGGCCGGCGCGGACTTCCTGCTCGGCGGCCCGCCCGGACCCGCCGAGCACGCGCTGTCCCGGCGCGTGCTCGGGTCGTGGGTCGACTTCGCGCGCACCGGGGACCCCGGCTGGAGCGGTGTGCGGTGGTGGGGCGAGGAGGTCGACGTGTCCGCGACCCGCGCGCTGTGGCGCGGGGTCGACCTCGACGTGCCCGTCGACCACCCGGTCGGCGGACCCGGTGCCGGCCCGCCTCGACCGGCGCGGTGAGCCGGTGCCCGCCGGTGCCCGGTCGACGTCCCGCCGGCCAGGTCGGGGCTACGGGTCGTGCACCCGCAGCCCCGAGCGGGCCGGTGCGCGAGGGCACCTCGGCCCCGTGCGCGGCGGACTAGCGGAGCTCTTCGCGCTCCCGCCGCACGGTCACCTTGCGGCCCTTGATGGCCGCGCCGCGCAGTGCCGCGATCACCTGCTGCGCCGACGCCTCGGGCACCTCGACCAGGGAGAACCGGTCGGCGATCTCGATCGCGCCGATCTCCCGGCCGTTGAGCCGGGCCTCGCCGGCGATCGCGCCGACCAGGTCCTGCGGTCGGATGCCCGCGCTGCGGCCCGCGCCGACGAACAGGCGGGTCATGCCGGCGGTCGGCCGGCGCGGCTTGCGCTCCCGGCGCGGCTCGCCGGTCGCCGGGCGGCGGTCGCCGCGCGGGGCGACCTCCGGGATCTCCTCCTCGTCGGCCGCCGCGCCGCTGGCCTCGTGCGCCAGCTTGACCGCCGCGAGGGCGACCTCCATGACGTCGAACTCGTCGGCCAGCGTCTCCACCACGACCCGGAAGCCCTCCAGGTCGTCCTCCAGCAGGCTCTCGTGCAGCGCCGCGCGGGTCAGCTCCAGCCGCCGGGCCCGCAGGTCGGCGACGGTGGGCACCTTCTCCATCTGGATCCGCTGCTTGGTGACCCGCTCGATGGTCTTGAGCATCCCGTGCTCGCGCGGCTCGGCCAGCGTGATGGCCACGCCCTCGCGGCCCGCGCGGCCGACCCGGCCGATGCGGTGCACGTAGGACTCCGGCGCGGAGGGCACGTTGTAGTTGACGACGTGCGTGAGCTGCTCGACGTCCAGGCCGCGCGCGGCGACGTCGGTGGCGACGAGCAGGTCGGCGGTGCCGTTGCGCAGCCGGGCCATCACCCGGTCGCGCTGCTCCTGGCTGATGCCGCCGTGCAGCGACTCGGCCCGGTAGCCGCGCCCGTTGAGGGTCTCGGTGAGCTGGTCCACCTCGTCGCGGGTGCGGCAGAACACGATCGCCGCGGTCGGCGCTTCGATGTCGAGCACGCGGCCCAGCGCGGCCGGCTTGTGGGCGCGCGGCACCACGTAGGCGCTCTGCCGCACGAGGGGTGCCTCGCCGGGCTCGGCCTGCTCCCGGCTGATGGTGATCCGCACCGGGTCGGTGAGGTGCGTGCGGGCCAGCCGGTCGATGCGCCCCGGCATGGTGGCCGAGAACAGCACGGTCTGCCGCTGGGCCGGGGCCTCGGACAGGATCGCGTCCAGGTCCTCCGCGAAGCCCATGTCGAGCATCTCGTCGGCCTCGTCGAGGACGACGACCTTCAGGTGCTCCAGCTTGAGCGTGCCGCGGTTGAGGTGGTCCACCGCCCGGCCGGGGGTGGCGACCACGACGTCCACGCCCTGCTCCAGCACGCGTAGCTGCCGCCCGATCGGCTGGCCGCCGTAGATGGGCAGCACCCGCGCGCCGAGCTCCCGGCCGTACCGGTGCACCGCCTCGGACACCTGCACGGCGAGTTCCCGGGTGGGCACCAGCACCAGGGCGAACGGCGCGCGTTCGGTGCGCCCGCCCTCGGCCATGCGCTCCAGCACGGGCAGGGCGAACGCGGCGGTCTTGCCGGTACCGGTGGCGGCCTGGCCGAGCAGGTCGCGACCGTTGTTGAGCGGTGGGATGGCCTCCCGCTGGATGGGAGTGGGTTCTTCGTAGCCGAGTCCGGAGAGCGCCCGCAGCAGCTCGGGGCGGAGCCCGAGGTCGGCGAAGCTGGTCCTGTCGTCGTCGGGCGCGTCGGCGGTCATGGCGTCAAGTCTCGCTGATCGCTCCGCACCCGCTCGGCGAGGGGTACGCCAAAGCCCGTCCGACGGCATCGTGATCCCGGTCACCGCGATCGGTTTTCGGGGCGGTCGGAACTTTCCCCGGGCCCCGGTCGGGTGGCGGTGCGGGATTTTCCGCCGGGAGCGGGTTCGAGTTCCCGTAGCGGTCCGGAAATGCCCGGTGAACGATCGGGGGCAACCCGGTTGTCGGTACCCCGGGGTATTTGTGGGAGCAAGCTCGTTGCGGGATGTCGAAGAGTTCTGCGGACATTTTCCGCGAGTGTCCGCCGGGGCTCGTCGGAACAGCGCGTGATACCTCGCCGAACGCCGGGTTCACCCCAGGGGAACGGTGCGGGCGGGTGCTATACCGCAGCTATACTTCCGCGTCGCGCGACCGGGCGGGCGGGCACCCCGGCGAGCCTGTCGAGACGCGGTGCCGAGCGTGACGTTCGGGTCGCCGAAGGCGTGGTCACCCGCCCGCCGCCGGAACCGCCCGGCCACCGCCGCCCCGCGCCCCCGGCCACCCCGACCGCGCACAAGAGCGCTTGTCGGAGCCGGTGCGGAAGCACTCCGGTGCGGAACCGGCGACCGTCACCGGTACGGCCGAACGGCGGTGGCCGTGCGTATCGGGGGCCGCCGCCGCGCCCAGGCCGCCCCCGCGCCGGGCCGGCACCCGGCGGCGCGCGCTGCGCCGTTCGGCCGCATACCGCGCGAGTGCGTCCCGAGTGGTTCAAATGATATTTCCCCCCATCGCGCCGAGCTGGGCAACATGTCAACGCTTTAGCCGGGGGATTTCGGGGTTGAACGCCCCCGGTGAAGCGTGCTCCGCATCGTCCAGTGGCTGGGGGTCATGACCATGCAGGTGCAGATTCTCGGTGCTGTCGCGCTCGCCCAGGCAGATCGTCGGATGGGGGTGGCGGCCCGCCAGGTGCGCACCCTCCTGGCGCTGCTGGCGCTTTCCCCGGGAACGCCGGTCCCGTTCGACCAGTTGGTCGAGGAATTATGGGCCGGTAAACAGATGGGAAACGCGCGCAACGCGCTCCAGGCCAATGTGGTGCGCCTGCGGAAACTCCTGGAGCAGTTCACCGACCGGCCCGGCGACGAGCTGTTGCGCACGGTGAGCAGCGGCTACCTGCTGGACGTGCCCGGCGACGCGGTGGACGCGCACCTGTTCCGCGACCTCGCCGACCGGGGCTCCGACCGGGTGCACACCCGGCCCGACGAGGCGATCGAACTGCTGGAGCGGGCGCTGCGGCTGTGGCGCGGGCCGGCGCTGTTCGACGTGAGCGACGGACTGCGGTTCCGGATCGAGGCGGCCCGGCTGGACGAGCGCCGGCTCAGCGCCCGCGAGGACCTCATCGCGGCCAAGCTCGCCAACGGGGAGGACCGCGGCGTGGTCTCCGAGCTCAAGCAGCTCGCCGCCGAGTACCCGGAGCGCGAGCGGTTCAGCGAGCAGCTCATGGTCGCGCTCTACCGCAACGGCCGGCAGACCGAGGCGCTGGACGTGTTCCACCACACCCGCCGTCGCCTGGCCAGCGAACTGGGGCTGGAGCCCGGCCGCGCGATGCGCCGGCTTTACCAGGCGATCCTCGTCCACGACCAGGTCTTGCTGTAGGAGGGGAAGCGAAGTGCTGGAGTTCCGGATCCTGGGGCCGGTCGAAGTCCACCACGACGGTGCCGAGGTGCCGCTGGACGGCTCGAAGCCGCGCACCGTGCTGACGGCGCTGCTGCTCGCCGACAACGGCGCGGTGTCCGACGCGCAGATGAGCGACTTCCTGTGGGGGCAGCACCCGCCCGCGACCTACAACGCGCAGATCTACACCTACGTCTCGCGGCTGCGGAAAACGCTGCGCCGGGAAGTCGGCATCACCCGCCGCTCGCGCGGCTACGAATTGCGGCCCACGTCCTGCTCGTTCGACCTGAGGGAATTCGAGGACCAGGCCGCGCAGGGTCAGGCCGCGCTCGCCGCGAACCGCTTCGAGGACGCCGCCCGGCTGCTCCGCGGCGCGTTGCGGCTGTGGCGCGGGCCGGCGCTCACCGGCGTGTCCGAGCACCTGTCCGACGCCGAGGCACCTCGCCTGGAGGAGGGCCGGATCGCGGCCCTGGAGAGCCGGATCGAGGCCGACCTCGCCCTGGGCCGGCACGCGTCGCTGCTGCCCGAGCTGACCCGGCTGGTGCACCAGCACCCGCTCCAGGAGCGGTTCCGCGCCCAGCTCATGACCACCTTCTACCGCTGCGACCGGCAGGCCGACGCGCTCAGCCTGTACGAGGAGGGCCGCCGGATGCTGGCCGACGAGCTCGGCATCGACCCCGGCTCGCTGCTGCGCGAGGTGCACCTGGCGATCCTCACCGCCGACCCGCTGCTCCAGGGACCCCGGCGCATCGCCGTATAGGTCCCCGCATAGGCCGGATATAGCCGCCGAAAGCACGCTGGGAAACGAAGCGGAATCCCGTGTGCTTGGAGGCCCAAGGTGACCAGTTCGGTGAGCGTCGACGCGGACGGCAAGGCGAAGATCAAGGAGATCGTGTCCGAAATCCTCGAAATCGACCCCGAGGAGATGACCGACACCAGCCTGTTCAAGGAGGACCACGACGCCGATTCGCTGGGCGCGATCGAGATCCTGTCCGCCCTGGAGCGCACCTTCGGCGTCGAGATCGACCAGGCCGAGCTGACCCGCATGGTCAACCTCGAAGGCGTCATCGCCGTCGTCGCCGAAGCCCAGGCCGCCAAGTAGACCGCGGCACGGGCACCGGGAGGACGCGATGCGCGACGGAGGGCGGCAGCCGCGCCGGGTGGTGGTCACGGGACTGGGCGTGGTCACCAGCATCGGCATCGGCGTCACCGAGTTCCTGGCCGGCCTGCGCGAGGGCCGCAGCGGCGTGAAGCCGATCACCTCGTTCGACACGACGGGGTTCAGCCACGCCAACGGCTGCGAGGTCGCCGACTTCGACCCGGCGGCGTGGCTGGAGCGGGTCGACCCGGCCGAGCTGGGCCGGGCGAGCCAGTTCTCCGCCGCCGCCGCCCGGATGGCGGTCGCCGACGCGGCGCTGGACCTGGCCGAGCTGCGCGGCAAGCGCGCGCTGGTGTCGGTGGGCACGACCGACGCCGAGTCGCGCGACCTGGACAACCTGGTCGCCGACCAGCTCCGGGACGGCCCGGAGTCGTGGGACCCCGTCGTGGCCCGCCGCTCCACGGCCGGCCGGCTGTCCTCCAGCATCGTGCGCGAGCTGGCGCTGACCGACGTCGAGGCGGTCACCATCCCGACCGCGTGCGCGGCGGGCAACTACGCCATCGGCTACGGCTTCGACGCCATCCGCGAGGGCGAGGTCGAGGTGGCGCTGTGCGGCGGCGCGGACGCCGTGTGCCGCAAGACGTTCACCGGCTTCTACCGGCTGGGCACCATCGCGCCGGAGGTCTGCCAGCCGTTCGAGAAGGACCGCAAGGGCATCCTGACCGGCGAGGGCGCGGGCATCCTGGTGATGGAGTCGCTGGAGTCGGCGCTGGCCCGAGGCGCGCGGATCTACGCCGAGGTGCTCGGCTACGGCCTCAACTGCGACGCCAACCACCCGGTGGCCCCCGACCGCGACTCGCTGGCCCGGTGCATCGAGCTCGCCCACCGCAGCGCGGGCGTGAAGCCGGCGGACGTCGACTTCATCTCCGCGCACGGCACCGGCACGAAGGCCAACGACGTCACCGAGTCCGGCGCGATCCGGCAGGTGTTCGACGTGCCGCCGCCGGTGGTGTCGATCAAGTCGATGCTCGGCCACTCGATGGGCGCGGCGAGCGCGCTGGCGTCGGCGGCGTGCGCGCTGGCGATCCAGGAGGGCTTCATCCCGCCCACGATCAACCACCACGAGACCGACCCCGAGTGCGGTGTGGACTGCGTGCCCAACGCGGCCCGGCCGGCGAGCCTGGACGTGGTGCAGAACAACGCGCTGGCGTTCGCGGGCAACAACGCCGTGCTCATCCTCGGCCGGTACCGGGATGCGCCCTGATGGGACGGGGGGCGCTCGTCCTGCACGGCCTGGCGGGCAAGGCGGCGGTGTGGGACCCGGTCACCGCCGCGCTGCGCGGCCGGTTCGCCACCACCGCGCCGGACCTGCCCTGGCACGGCATGGCCGACCCGGCGTGGGCGCACCGGCCCGACCCCGGCCGGCACGTCGTGGACGCGGTGCGCGACGACCACGACGTCGTGGTGGCGCACTCGATGGCGGCGATGCTGCTGGTCGAGGCGTACGCCGACGGCCGGGTCCGCCCGCGCCCGACCGTGCTGCTGTGCCCGTTCTACCGGCCGGACCCGGCCGGGTTCGACTGGCCCACGATCTCCTACTACCTCAACGACTTCCACCGCACGTTCGGCGAGGCGCT
This sequence comes from Actinosynnema sp. NPDC023587, assembly GCF_040640215.1. Classification (NCBI taxonomy): domain Bacteria; kingdom Bacillati; phylum Actinomycetota; class Actinomycetes; order Pseudonocardiales; family Pseudonocardiaceae; genus Actinosynnema; species Actinosynnema sp. NPDC023587. Next base: position 30,265 of record NZ_JBFABG010000009.1, read on the forward strand.
GCGGGTCGGCGAGACCGGCCGCTTCCCGCCGGCCCGCCGCGAGTGGCTGGCCCGGTCGCTGCGCGACCAGGTCGGGCCCTACGGCTGGACGCGGTGGTTCGAGACCTACTTGCGCACCCCGTTCCTGGACGTCGGCGCGATCGACGCGCCGGTGCTGGTGGTGAGCGGCGCGGACGACGTCGCCGCCCGCCCCGAGGACGGCCGCGCGCTGGCCCAAGCGCTGCCCCGCGCCCGGTTCGAGCTCCTCGACGGGTGCGGCCACTTCCCGATGACCGAACAGCCCGACCGGCTCGCGGCCCTGGTCCGCGACTTCTTCGAGGAAAGCCTGGAGTTGACGTGACGACCACCTCCGTTTCGCTGCGGCCCCGCTACGAGGGCTCCAACATCTGCACCTGGATCGGCTTCAAGCACGTCAACTACCTGGTCGAGGAGGCCGTGCTGGACCACCTGCGGCAGAGCGGGTTCCCGGCCGGGCAGCTCTACGAGAGGTTCGGGCTGTGCACCGACCTCGTCGACCTGGACACCAAGATCCTCACCGCGTTCCACATCGACGACCTGGCCCAGGCGACCGTCGCGCGGGTCGGCGGGGGCGAGGGGCCGCTGAAGCTGCTCGTCGAGCTGACCGTGCAGCGGGACGGCAAGACCGTGAAGGCGGTCAAGTCCAAGGTCTCGGTGGCGTTCCGGCTCGACCCGCACGGCTTCGACGCCGAGCCGGTGCCGGCCGAGCTCGCGCCGCACGTGGTGGAGAAGATCGGTGGGGCCGCGCCGCAGGACGTCGAGCCGATCGCGGTCGGCGACGCCGACCCGCTGGACCTGCTCACCGCCGGGCGCAACGCGTTCGCGTGGGCGTGGCGGATCCCGTACTTCTACTGCCACTTCACCGAGCGCGTGCAGATGTCGGGCTACCTGCGCCAGATGGAGGAGGTCCTGGACCTCTTCGTGCAGGACCGGGGCGCGTCCATCAAGACGTTGCTGGACGAGCAGAACTGGATCCCGGTGGTGCCGCACTCGCGCATCACGTTCACCGACGAGGCGAACATGGAGGAGACGCTCTACACGGTGTTCACCGTGGAGGAGGTCTTCAAGAAGTTCACCTTCACCGCGCGGATGGACTGCTACGTGCTGCGCGAGGGCGAGCTCGTGCGGACCGCCACCGGGAAGATCACCCACGGTTGGGCGGTCATCGAGAACCGCAAGGACTGGAGCCTGGTGAACTTCGACGACCGGCTCATCGGCGCGATCACCGGCAAGGCCGGGTCGCTGTCGGGCCGGGGTGCGTCGTGACCGCTGCGGCGGAGACCGCCACCGCCGACCCCGCGGTGGACGCGCTCGTCTTCTCGGCGTGGTCGGCGATCTCGCCCTTCGGGGTGGGCGCGGAGGCGTTCGCCGAGGGCGTCCGGGCGGGTGCTTCGGCGCTCGCCCCGTCCGACGGGCCGTTCCCGTCGGCCGCCCTGGTGCCCGACTTCAGCGCCCGGGAGTCTTTGGGGCGCAAGGGGACCCGGTCGATGGACCGGGTGACGGCGTTGGCCGTCGGCACGGTCGGGCGGCTGCTGGAGGAGTGCGGACCGGAGCTGCTGGCACGACCCGACCGGGTCGGCGTCGTGCTGGGCACCGGGTCCGGCAGCGTCCAGTCGATCATGGACTTCACCCGGGACGCGCTGACCGGCGAGAAGCCCTACCACGTCGACCCGGCGCTGTTCCCCAACACGGTGATGAACCGCGCCGCCGGGCAGAGCGCGATCTGGCACAAGATCAAGGGCCCCAACACGACCATCGCCGGCGGCGCGCTGACCGGCCTGCTCGCGCTGAGCTACGCCACGCGGCTGCTGCGCGGCGGCCACTGCGACCGCGTGCTGGTCGGCGCGGCCGAGGAGTACTCGACGCAGCGCGCGTGGCTGGAGTGGCGCGGCGGCGACGGTTCCGCCGCACCGCTGGGCGAGGGCGGCGCGGTGTTCCTGCTGGAGTCCGAGCACGCCGCCGCGACCGCCGGCCGGCCGGTGCTGGCCCGGCCGGTCGCGACCCGGTTCCGCGGCTTCCCCGAGCCCGGCGGCGCGGACGCCGCGTTGACGACGTGCGTGCGCTCGGCGCTCGACGAGGCCGGGGTGACCGGTGCCGACATCGCGTTCGTCGCGGCGGACGCCGGTGCGGACGCGGCGGTCGTGGCGGCCCTGGGCCGCACGCCCGAGTGGCTGCGCTGCGCGCCGCTGGTCGGCGACACCTCCGCAGCGGCGGCGAGCTTCCTGCTGGCGGCGGCGGTCGCGACCGGCCGCTCCGGGCACGCCCTGGTGACCGGCGTCGAACCGGACGGCACGGTCGGCTGCACGGTCCTGGAGCTGCCATGACCGCGGTGTCCACCACCCGGGTCCGCGTCGACCCGGCCGACCCCGTGTTCGCCGGGCACTACCCCGGGTTCCCGATCCTGCCGGGCCTGTTCGTGGTCGAGCACGTGCGGGCCGCGCTGCGCGAGCGGGAGCCCGGGTTGCGCGTGACGGCGCTGGACCGGGCGAAGTTCCTGCGCCCGGTGTTCCCCGGCGACGACCTGGTCGTCAAGACGACGCTGACCCGCGAGGAGGACCAGGTGCGCTGCGTGGCCGAGGTGTCGACCGCCGACGGCCCGGTCGCCGAGTTCAAGCTCCGCCTCGGCGGTGCGGCGTGACCGGCCTGGCCGCGATCCGGCGGATCATCCCGCACCGCCACCCGGTGCTGCTGGTCGACCGGGTGGTCGAGGTGGACCCGGGCCGGAGCATCGTGGTGCTCAAGGCGGTGAGCGGGCGGGAACCCTGCTACGCGGACGGGACCGAGGAGGCGTACCCGGTCGGGCTGCTGCTGGAGTCGTGGGCCCAGTCCGCCGTGCTGCTGACCCGCTGGCAGAACCCGAACCCGGACGTGCTGGCGGACAAGGTGGAGCTGATCACCGGCATCCGGGACGCGGTGCTGCACGGGGAGGTGTTCCCCGGCGACGTCGTGGAACACCACGTGGAGCTGGTCCGCGAGGTCGCGGACGCCGCGATCCTCGCCGGCCACAGCCTGGTCGCCGGCCGCAGGGTGCTGGAGATCGGTTCGTTCACGATGGCGCGGCGCGGCGTCGAGGTGCTGCGCCCGGAGGGAGTGGCATGAGGCGCGTCGCACTGGTCACGGGCGGGTCCCGGGGCATCGGGCACCGGGTGGTGACCCGGCTGGCCCAGGACGGGTACGACGTGGCGTTCTGCTACCAGGCCAACGAGGACGCCGCCGGCGTGGTGGCGAAGGAGGCCGCCGAGGCCGGGGCCGCCGTCCACGTCGCACGGGTGGACGTCGCCGAGAAGCGCGAGGTGGACCGGTTCGTCAAGGACGCGGAGAAGGAGCTCGGGCCGCTGCACGCCGTCGTGTCGTGCGCGGGCATCGTCCGGGACAACCCGTTGGTGCTGCTGAAGGAGGAGGACTGGCAGCGCGTGCTGCGCGTCAACCTCGACGGCACCTACCACCTGTGCAAGGCCGCCGCCTTCGCCATGATGAAGCGCAAGGCGGGCGCGGTGGTCACCCTGTCGTCGGTGGCGGGCGTCCACGGCAACGCCGCGCAGACCAACTACTCCGCGTCCAAGGCGGGGATCATCGGGTTCAGCAAGGCGCTGTCCAAGGAGGTCGGCAAGTACGGCATCCGGGTCAACGCGGTCGCGCCCGGCTTCATCGAGACCGACATGGTCGCGGGCCTGGGCGAGGAGTTCGCGGCGAAGATGACCGCGCAGATCCCGTTGGGGCGCTTCGGGAAACCCGAGGAGGTCGCCGACCTGGTGGCGTTCCTGGTGTCGGACCGGGCGTCCTACGTCACCGGCCAGGTCTTCGGCGTCGACGGCGGCCTGGTGATCTGAGGTGGCCAAGCACCCGAAGTTCTACTTCTCCCTGCGCAGCCCGTATTCCTGGCTGGCGTTCCACGACCTGTTGCGCGACGCGCCCGACGTCGCCGACGCGATCGACTGGGCCCCGTTCTGGGAACCGGACGAGGGCACCGACCGGGAGCTGCGGGCGCGCGGCGAGGCGTTCCCGTACGTGGCCATGTCCCGCGCCAAGCACCTCTACGTCCTCCAGGACGTGGCCCGGCTCGCCGCCGCGCGCGGGCTGTCGGTGACCTGGCCGGTGGACCGGGAGCCGGTGTGGGAGGTGCCGCACCTGGGGTACCTGGTCGCGCTGCGGGAGGGGCTGGGGCGCGAGTACGTCGCCGAGGTGTGCGCCGCGCGGTGGCAGCACGGCCGGGACATCTGCGACCGGGCCACCGTCGCGGACATCGCCGCCCGGCTGGGGCTGGACGCCGCCGAGGTCTCCGGCGCGGCCGACGACCCGGACTTGCGCGCGCGGGGCGTGGAACTGCTGGTGGACGTGTGCCGCGACGGGGTGTTCGGCGTGCCGTTCTTCGTGCACCGGTTCACCCGCTTCTGGGGCGTGGACCGGTTGCCGGAGTTCGTCGCGCACGTCCGGTCGAAGCTCGCCCCGGCGGGCGCGCTGCCCGAGCCGGTCGCGCACCCCCCGTCCTCGGACGCCGGCCACGCGGGCGGCTGCGGCTGAACGGCTGCGGCTGAACGGCTGCGGAGGTGCCCGCCGGGGTTCGGGTCACTACGCTGACCTCGACCGCGAGGGGGCGACGTGACCGATCTGCGCTGGGGTGTGCTCGGTTCGACGGCGTCGATCAGCGGGCAGGTGGCCCCGGCGATCCACCGCACGCCCGGCAACGCCGTCACGGCGGTCGCGGGCCGGGCCGGTCGCGTCGAGGCGTCGACGCGGTTCGCCGAGCCGTTCGGCGCGCGCGTCCACGACGGTTTCGACGCGCTGCTGGCCGACGACGACGTGGACGTCGTCTACATCGCCCTGCCCAACACCGAGCACGTCCCGTGGACGTTGCGCGCGCTCGCCGCCGGCAAGCACGTGCTGTGCGAGAAGCCGATGGCGCTGTCCGCCGCCGACGTCGACCGCGTCGCGGAGGCGGCGGGCGACCGCACGGTGGTGGAGGCGTACATGTACCGCTTCCACCCGCAGCAGCGTCGCGTCGCCGAACTCCTGGCCGGTGGCGAGATCGGCGAACTGCGCGTGGTGCGCGCCGCGTTCGCGCACCCCGTGACACCCGGGGGCATCCAGTACGACCCGGCGCTGGGCGGCGGCGCGACCTGGGACATCGGCTGCTACGGGTTCGACGTGGCGCTGTGGGCGTTCGGCCGGACCCCGGACAGCGTCCGCGCCCGCTTCCACTCCGAGGCCGGCGCGACCGTCGACACCACCGGCACCGCCACACTGGACTTCGGCGCGGGGCGCGCCGCGTTGATCGACTACAGCTTCGACTACGGCCCGCGCTCCCGCTACGAGCTCCAGGGCACGCGCGGCTCCCTCGCGGTCCGCAACGCCTGGGCCGGTTCCGGCGAGGAGTGCGTGATCACCGTCGCGACCCTCGACGGCACCCGCGACGAGCTCCTGCCCGCCGCCGACCCGTACGAGCACCAGGCCACGGCGTTCCGCGAGGCGGTGCGCACCGGGACCACCCCGCTGGTGTCCCTGGCCGACTCGAAGCGCGCCGCCCGGGTGGGCGAGGCGCTGGTCGAGTCGGCCGGGACGGGTGCCGACGTGCGGCTCAGCTGAGCGTCGCCGCCGCTTCCACGGGCGGGGTGCGCAGTACGTGCGCCGTGGACAGCAGGGTGGACAGCAGGGTCAGGCCGGTCACCGCGCCGACGATCACCAGGTAGATCCCGATCGGACCGCTGGGCCACCACGAGCCGTCCACGGCCAGCGCGAACGGGATCAGCGTCACCAGCGACACGATCCCGCCGAGCAGGATGCCGCCCAGCGACACCACCACCGCCTCGACGCCGACCATCCGCAGGATCTGCCCGTGCGTGGCCCCGATCAGGCGTTGCAGGGCGAATTCCCGCCGCCGTTCGCCGGTCGCGATCACCAGGGTGTTCACCAGCGAGATCACCGCGTACGCCAGGATCATCCCGACCAGCAGGTAGTTCACCCACGCGCCGGTCTGCTCGCCGCCGCCACCGGCCGAGGACGCCTCGGCCGGGTCCAGCACCCGCAGGTCCGGGTACTTGTCGGTCAGCGCGGTCAGCGCGCCCGCACTGCCCTTGACCAGCACCTGGCCGAGCTGCCCGCCGTTGACGTGGTCGAGCACCAAATCGACGGGCATCAACGCGGACTCGTAGCCGCCGGTGTGCACCGCGACCACCTCGACCCGCACGGACCGGCCGTCGCCGAGCCGCAGCTCCACCGTGTCGCCCACGGCGGTGCCCAGCTCGTCGGCCCACTTCTTCGGCAGCGCCACGGCGTCGCCGCGCAGGTCGGCCACCGAACCCCGGTCGACGGTCACGGCCAACGTCTGCTCGACCGCGCCCGGCGTCACGCCGAGCACGGTGATCTCGTCGTCGCCGTCACCGTGCCCGGGGAAGAACGCCTCGGTGTCCACCAGCGCGGACGCCGCCTCCACACCGGGCAGCCGGGCCGCCTCGGCGACCAGCTCGGCGGGCAGCGACCCGGACGAACTGCTGATCACCGCGTCGGCGCGCAGGGCGTCGGCGAACCCGCCGGCACCGCCCTCCTGGGTGGTCTGCAAGTAGATCAGCGCGGTGGCCAGGCCGGTGGCCAGCATGACCGGTGTGATCGCGCCGGCCACCCGCACCCGCCGCGCGCCCGCGTTGAGCACCGCCAGGTAGCCGGCGAGCCCGGCGAGCGCCCGGACCGGCCACCGCAGCAGGGCGATGAGCACCTTGGCGGCGGCGGGGGAGAGCAGCGCCAGGCCCGACGCCCAGAGCATCGCCGTGGGGCCGGCGGTGGACGCGGCCACCGGCCCGGACATCACCAGCGCGGTGATGATGCTCAGGGCGACGCCGCCGCCCAGGCACACCAGCGCGAAGACCAGTCGCGGCACGGAGAACCAGCGGGTCTGGAGGCTCGCCTCCACCAGCGCCTCGGTGGGTTTGGTGATCGCCGCGCCCCGCCCGGCGACGAACGCCGCGACCAGCCCGCCGAGCAGCGAGATGCCCGCGCCGACCGCGATCGGCACCCAGCCCTGCCGGAAGGCCAGGTGCGCGGGCGCGACCCCGGCCGCCCCGAGCCGGCTCAGCAGCCACTGCCCGAGGTACCCGCTCAGCGGCCACCCCAGCAGCGTGGCGAGCAGCGCGACGAACGCCGTCTCGCCGAGCACCAGCCGGCGCAGTTGGCCCGGCGTCGCCCCGATCGCCCGCAGCAGCGCCATCTCCCGGTGCCGCTGCTGCACGGACAGCCCGAGGGTGCCCGCCACGACGAACATCGCCACCATGATCGCCAGCCCGCCGAACACCGCGGACAGCGCGATCACGTCCTCGCCGCCGCCCCGGGCGTCGGGGAACTCGACCGCCCCGCGCTCGTCGCCCGCGAGGACCACGACGTCCCGGCCGCCGACCGCGCCGGCCAGCGCGTCGCGGACGGCGTCCACCGACGCGCCCGGTTCGAGCAGCACGCCGACCAGGTCGACCCGGCCGGGCCTGCCGTACAGCCGGCGGCCCTCGTCGTCGGCGAAGTACGCGGTGCCGGCGTCGACCGGGCCGCTCAGCAGGCCGACCACCCGGTACTGCCGCTCCTGCCCGGCGACACCGAGCCCGATGACCGAGCCCGGGGCCGCGCCGGACTTCGCGTCGAGCACGACCTCGTCGGCGCTCTCCGGAGCCCGCCCGGTGGTCAACCGGTACGGCGTGAGCGCGAGGGCCGACCACAGGTGGCCGGTCGCGTCGCCACCGGGCAGCGCCACCGGGATCGACACGTCCGGCACGGCCCGGTCCACGCCCGGCACGGCGTCGGCCCGGCCCGCCAGCGCCTCCGGGACCGGCGAGCGCTCCAGGTGGGCCGGGTCGCCGGCCAGCAGCAGGGGCGCGCCGGCGAGCCGCTGCGGCGCGATGGCGTCGCGGATGCCGGATTCCATCAGCCCACCGCACGCCATGACGATCGCGGCACCGAGGAACAGGGCGGTGAAGGACGCCGCGAACCCGCCGAGGCGGAACCGGAGCGTGCGCAGCGCGAGGCCGAGCATCAGCGGACGCCGCCCGCCAGGTCGGCCGCGGGCACGTCGGCCCAGGCACCCAACTGGGTCATCCGCTCGCTCACCGCGTGGGCGGTCGGCGAGGTGAGCTCGCCCGCGATCCTGCCGTCGGCGAGGAACACCACGCGGTCGGCGTGCGCGGCGGCGACCGGGTCGTGGGTCACGATCACCACGGACTGGCCGACGTCCCGGACGGCCTGCCGCAGCAGCGCCAGGACCTCCAGCGCGGTCCGGGTGTCCAGCGCGCCGGTGGGTTCGTCGCCGAAGACCACGGCGGGGCGGGTGATCAGCGCGCGGGCGATCGCCACCCGCTGCTGCTGGCCGCCGGACAGCTCGCCGGGCCGGTGGCCCCTCCGGTCGGACAGCCCCACCCGGGCGATGACGTCGTCCACGTCGGCCCGGGTGGCGCGCCGACCCGCCAGGCGCAGCGGGAGCTGGACGTTCTCGACGACGGTCAGCGCGGGGAGCAGGTTGAAGGACTGGAAGACGAAGCCGATCCGCTCGCGGCGCAGTTCGGTGAGCGCGCGTTCGCCCAGGCCGGTGATGTCCTGCCCGTCGAGGACGACCGAGCCGGACGTGGGGCGGTCCAGGCCGGCGGCGCAGTGCAGGGCGGTGCTCTTGCCGGAGCCCGACGGGCCCATCACGGCGGTGAAGGTCCCGCGCGCGATACCGAGGGTGATGCCGTCGAGCGCGACGACGCCGTTGCGCTCATTGCCGTAAACCTTGCGGACCGAATGCAAGCGCACCACGTCGTCCGAGTCTTGGTTCGGAGACATTTTCACGTTCTAGCTCCCCACGTGACCAATCGGGTGAGTACCCGCGCCGGAGACCCTACGGACGAGTTCTCGGGGGCGGCACTGGTGCAGGCCCCCCGATCCGCCGGCCGACCGGTCGAAGTCGCTGTCCCGCAACGGTCCCGGCATTGCCGGTGCCGGCCGTCGGGCCGGTGTCGCGGACATCCTCGACGCGATTCCCCATTCCCGTCGGCGCGCCGGCAAAGAATGGGACGGCGACGGCGACGCCGCACGCGTCCGACGAGGTGAGGTACGTTGTAACGGCTGCCCGGCAACGCCGATAGGCTGTGGTGAATACCGTTCCGCACGGTCGCCCGAGGCTCCACGCGTGAACCCCGAGAACCGACGCGAAGGGGTTGGACAACCATGCACCTGGAGATTCGGCACGCGCGGGTGGTCATGACCCTCGCGGAGGCCGGCAGCATCTCGAAGGCGGCGGCCAGGCTGTCGTTGCCGCAGCCGAGCCTCACCGCCCAGTTGCGGCGGATCGAGAAGGCGGTCGGCGGCGACCTGTTCGTGCGCTCGGCCTTCGGCATCACGCCGACCCCGCTGGGCGAGCGGTTGATCCCGATGCTCGCGGACCTGGCCACCAGGGCGGACGCGGTGGTCGCCGAGGCGTCCTCGCTGTCCTCCGGCATCCTGCGCATCGGCAACGCCGAGTGGACCCCGGTGGCGCTGCGCCGCGCGCTCCAGTCGTCACTGCCCTCGGTCGAGGTGCAGACGGTCACCCTCGACCCGGCGTTCGGCGTCGACGCGGTGAGCCGGGGCGAGCTGACCGCCGCGCTGGTGCCCAGCCCGGAGGCCGTGGACGGCGTCCGGGACCTGGACCCGTCGCTGGCCAAGGAGATCATCGTCCGCGAGCCGATCTGGCTGGCGCTGCCCCGCGACCACGCGCTGGCCCGCCGGACTGCGGTGAGCCGAAGGCACATGGTGTCGCTGAGCTGGGTGCAGCACGTGCCGGGCCACTGGTTCCACCCGGTGGAAGAGCACCTGTTCCGCAAGCTCGACCACCCGACGCCCGAGGTGCTGCACTACGCGGGCGGCCACGCGGAGGCGATGAGCTGGGTCCGCGACGCGGGCGTGGCGGCCCTGGCAACGCCGACCGGGTCCACGGCGGACGTGAGCCTGGTGGCGATGACCGAACCGCTGCGCAGCCGCCTGCTGCTGGTGTGGCGGCCGGGCTCGATCCACCCGAACACGCTGCGCCTGCTGATCGACGCCCTGCGCCGGTACTACTGCGAGTACGCGCGCACCATCCCGCGCTACTGGAACTGGATGACCGAACGCCCCACCGACTTCCCGGAGCTGGCGAACTTCCTGCCCCGCCCGAGCCGCTGGTGGCCCCGTGACTCCGGCCCCGAACCACCCGCCGCCCCCACCTCCCGCAGCGCCTCGACCTGACCGCACCCGCCACGCCCCTCACGCTCCGCGCCGCGCACGTCCGGGAGGCGCGGGGCCGATGACCCGTGCCCCGTCGCGGGCCGGTCCGGAACCCCGGACGCGCGTGCTCGGCGGGCCGCCGCGAACCCCCCGGGGTTCTATCTTCTTTCTATAGCGAAACCACCGGTCAGCGCCTCGTCAGCCCGGTGTCAGCGGTCCTCGCGAACCTTGTCCCGCAACCAGGAGAAGGCCGGAGCGAGGAGGTCGCACATGACGGCGTTGGTGGCGGTGTCGAGTCACCTGCCGGAGACGGTGGCCGTCGCGGACCTGAAGGAGTCGCTGGGTCTCGACGACCAGCAGGTGCGCAGGTTCACCCGGCTCTACGGCCTGGACCGGATCTGCAAGTCCCCGCTGTCCGAGGCCGAGCTGCTGCTCGCCGCCGCCGAGAAGCTCGACGGGCTGCGCGGCCAGGAGGACCGGGTCCGGTACGTGATCCGGGCCAAGGGGATGCGCACCACCGTGCCCTACCCGGCCAGCCCGGTGCACGAGGTCCGCGAGGCGCTCGGCCTGCGGCGCGCCACGACGCTCGCCGTCGCCGACCACGGCTGCGCCACCGGGCTGCTGGCGATGGACGTCGCGGGCACCCTGCTCGCCGCCGACGGCGACCCCGACGCGCTGGCCCTGATCCTGGCCGGCGACAAGACGTTCACGCCGTTCACCCAGTGGGTCCAGGACACCTCGATCATGGGCGAGGGCATGGCCGCGGTCCTGGTCGCGCCGGACGGGGACCGGGACACCGTGCGCGGGTACGCCAGCCGCATCCACGGCCGCACCGACGGCGTCATCGACCTCACCCCGGAGATCGCCAAGCACGCCCGCAGGATCTACCAGGACGCGCTGGCCGAGGTCGTCGGCGCGGCGGCCGAGGAGGCGGGCATCGGCATCCCGGACATCGACCTGGTGCTGCCGCACAACGTCAACCGGGTGTCGTGGACCGTCGCCGCGAAGAACCTGGGCCTGCCCAACGACAAGTTCTTCCTGGACAACCTGCCCGCCACCGGGCACTGCTTCTGCGCGGACCCGTTCATCAACTTCCAGACGGTGAGCGAACTGGGCCTGCTCAAGCCGGGCGACAAGTACCTGATGACCGCCGCCGGGCTCGGTCAGACCTTCGCCGCGATGGTCTTGGAGCACTGACGTGGACGACTTCACCCGCGAGCTCAAGACCGCGCTGCTCGGTGCCGCCGGCGGCCCGCTGGCCTTCCTGGGCAACTTCGAGGTCGAGGAGCGCTGGGCGCTCGGCGAACACACCCTGCCCCGGCTCTCCGCCGCCGGCGGCGCGGCCGTGGTCAACCACATGGACGAGTTCGCGCTCCTGCTCGCGTCCGGCGACGACCACGTGGTCCTCAAGGCCGCGCCCGACCCGGACTTCCTCGACCACCTGCGCGGCCTGGGCATCGACCTGCCGACCGTGCACGTGGTCGCGGACTCCGACCCGGGGCGCACGGTCACCGCCGACGCCCTCGCCGACCCGGCGCTGCTCGCGCGGCTGCGCGAGCTGGCCGCCCGGGGCGTCCGGCTGGCCGCCCACGGGGTGTCCGACGTGGAGGAGGCCCTCGCGGCGGCCTCCGGGATGCCGCTGGCGGCACCGGACGCGGCGACCTGCAAAGCGGTCAACAGCAAGGTCTACAGCCGGCGCGCCGCCGACGAGCTCGGCCTCCGCCAGCCGGCGGGCTGGGCGTGCGAGAGCGTGGCCGAGCTGCGCGCGGCGTTCGACGGTGCCCGCGCCCTCGTCGCCGCCGGCCGCAAGGTGGTCGTGAAGGAGGCGTTCGGCGTCTCCGGCAAGGGCATCGCGGTGCTGGAGAGCGACCGCCGGGCGGATCGGCTGCTCGGCCTGATCGCCAAGGCGGTCGAGAAGTCCGGGCAGCCCCGGGTGGCGTTCGTCGTCGAGGAGTGGGTGGCCAAGCGCGCCGACCTCAACTACCAGTTCACCGTCGCCCGCGACGGCGGCGTGCGGTTCGACTTCGTCAAGGAGCTGCACACCGAAGGCGGTGTCCACAAAGGACACCGGATGCCCGCGCGGCTGTCCCCGGGGCAGGTCGCCGAGCTCACCGGCACCGCCCACCGGCTGGGCGGGAAACTCGCCGCCGACGGCTACTTCGGCGTGGTCGGCGTGGACGCGATGGTCGACCCGGACGAGGGGCTGTACCCGGTGCTGGAGATCAACGCGCGCAACAACATGTCCACCTACCAGGCCCGCGTCCAGGACCGGTTCGTCGGCCCGGACCGGATCGCGCTCGCCCGGCACTACCCGGTGCGGCTGACCCGGAAGCTGCCCTTCGCCGAGGTCCGCGCGCTGCTCGACGGCCTGCTGCTGGACCGCCCCGGCGGCACCGGCCTGCTGGTCAACAACTTCGCCACGGTGAACGCCGGCCACCGCGCCGCCACGCCGTTCGACGGCAGGCTCTACGGCCTGCTCGTGGGCCCGTCCGACGAACGGATCGCGGCCGTGGACGACGAGATCACCGCCCGATTGGAGGCACGGCCGTGACCGCTGAGTTCGAGGTCCAGGGCATCGGCATCACCGAGATCGCCGAGCGGTACGGCACCCCGCTGTACCTCTACGACGGCGACGAGCTGGCGTCCCGCGTGGACGAGCTGAAAGCCCGGCTGCACCCGCGCCTGGAGTTCTTCTTCTCGATGAAGTCGAACCCGAACATCGGCGTGCTGTCCGTGCTGCACTCGCGCGGCGCGCGGGCCGAGGTGTCGTCGCTGGTCGAGCTGGTCACCGCGCTGCGCGCGGGCGTGGAGCCGGCCGACATCATCTTCCTCGGGCCGGGCAAGAGCGAAGAGGAGCTGCGCGCCTGCCTGGACCACGGCATCTACGCGATCGTCTGCGAGTCCCTGGGCGAGCTGGCGCTGATCGACCGGCTCGCCGCCGAGCGGGGCGAGCGCGCGCCGGTGGCGCTGCGGGTGAACCCGAGCTTCTCGGTCAAGGGCTCCGGCCTGACCATGGGCGGCAAGCCGCGCCAGTTCGGCATGGACGAGCAGCAGCTCTTCGCCGCCGACGACCTGGTGGCGCGCCACCCGCACACCAGGTTCCTCGGCGTGCAGGTGTACATGGGCACCCGGATCCTCTCCGAGGAGGCGATCGCGGAGAACACCGAGCGGATCTTCGAGCTCGCCGACCGGTTGGCCGCGCACCTGGGCATCCCGCTGGAGCTGGTGGACATCGGCGGCGGGCTGGGCGTGGCGTACTTCGACGGCGAGCGCGACCTGGACCTGGAACTGCTGGCCGCGCGGGTCAACCCGGTCCTGGCCGAGTTCGCCGACCGGCACCCCGGCACGCGGCTGGTGATGGAGCTCGGCCGCTACCTCACCGCGACCTGCGGCACCTACGTCGTGCGCGTCCGGTACGTGAAGGAGTCCATGGGGGAGCGGTTCGCCGTCGCGGACGGCGGCACCAACCACCACATGGCGGCGGTGGGCATCGGGTCGTTCGTGAAGCGGAACTTCCCGATGCGCGTGCTGAACCGGGTGGACGAGCCCGCCTCGGAGAGCTGGCACGTCACCGGCCCGCTGTGCACCCCCAACGACACGCTCGGCAAGAAAGTCCGGTTGCCGCCCGTGCGCCCCGGCGACCTGGTGGGCGTCGAGCGGTCCGGGGCCTACGGGCCGACCGCGTCCCCGGTGCTGTTCCTCAGCCACGGCTACCCGGCGGAAGTGCTGGTCCACGCCGGTCGGGCCCACCTCGTGCGCTCGCGCGACGAGACCGAGGACCTGTTGCGCCACCAGCACCTCCCCGAACTCGCCGTCACCGCCGCCACCGCCACCGCCACCACCGAAGGAAGCGCATCATGAGCGAATCCACCGTCGTCGCCTCCCACGAGCGGATCGTCGACGCCATCACCGGCGTCCTGGCCCAGGTGCTGGACTACGACCTGCCGGAGCTGACCGAGCGGTCGCGGTTGTTCGACGAACTCGGCCTGGACTCGACCGGGGTCTTCGAGCTGCTGATGCAGCTCGAAGAGGCGCTCGAAGTCGAGTTCGACACGGACAACCTGGAGATGGCGCACTTCGAGACGGTCCGCTCGCTGGCCGACTTCGTCGCGGCGGAGATGGACCGCTAGGCCATGTACCGGACCACGGCACCGGTCTCCCGGTCGGGCGCGCCCGCCACCACCCTCGGCCTGGCCGGGGTGGTGCGCGCGGTCGGCGTGCCGGACGGGCGACTGGACGACGACTTCTCCCTGCGCCACTTCACCGACCTGACCGCGGGCCACGACGTGGCGCTGCGGCCGGACCTGCTGACCTCCGGCACCACGTTCACCGCGCTCACCCGCGCGCTGCACGAGCGGCTGGAGCCGCTGGCCGGGCCGGTGGACGTGGCGATCGTCGCGCACGCCACCCCGGACCTGGACTGCCGGCTGGCCGCCGCCACGTACCTGTCCGAGGCGCTGCCCGGCAACCCGCTGTGCTTCTCGGTGTCCGACGTCGGCGTGTGCGCGCCGTTCGCGGCGATCCGGCTCGCCCGCGACTACGCCGCCCGGCACGGCTTCCGGCGGGCGCTGGTGGTGATCGCCGACCAGGCCACGCTGCCCTACGACGTGGCGCACCGGCCGGCCGGCGACGCCGGCGTGGCGCTGCTGCTGGAGGCCGGTGCGACGCCGCTCGCCCTGGTGCACCGGGCGGGCGTGCCCGAACGGGACCTGCCCGCCGCGCTGGCGTCGGTGCTCGCGGACCTCGTCCCGGACGGCGGGCCGAGGTCCGTGGTGGTGGGCGCGGGCGTCGACCCGGACGTGGTGCTGTCCAGCGGGATCGCGGCCGGCGGGGCGGTCCGCTCCGCGCGGGCGGGCTACCCGTGCACGGCGCTGTGGGACGGCCTGGCCGAGTCGGCGGACCGCGTGCTGCTGGTCGAGCACGACCCGGCGACCGGGGACCTCGGTGTGGCGTCGGTGGGTGGGACGCCGTGACGACGTCCGTCCGCGCGGGCGCGGACCACCTGGCGCGGTGCCACCGCGCGGCGCGCGACGAGGGCCTGGCCCCGGCACTGACCGTGCTGCGCGCGCTGGTGCTGCCCGGCCTGCTGCCGTGCGGGCCCGGTGGGCACGCGGTCGTGCCGCAGGAGGTCGCCGCGGGCGCGCACCGGGTGTGGCTGGACGGCGTGACGGCGGCGCGCTCGGCGGACGAGGAGTCCGCGGTGGACTCGATCGACCTCCCCGGCGGCACGGTGGTGCTGCTGCGGCACGGCACCGGGTCGCGCGGCGCGGACGTGCACGCGGACCAGCGGGCGTCCTGGTCGCTGGGCCTGGTGTGGCTGCGGCTGGGGCTGTCCGAGGCGCTGCGGGAGACCTGCATGCGCTACCTCAACGGCCGGCGGACCGGCTCGACCACCGTGCTCCAGCAGCAGATGGTGAAGTCGGCGGTCGCGGACGGGCTGATCGAGCACCTGGAGGTGCGCGCGGTGCTGACCGGAGCCGGCGCGGGCGACCTGCCCGAGGTCGTCCTGGCCCACCTGCACACCCGGGTCACCGCGGCCGACCGCCTGCTGGTGAACCTGCTGGGCGCGAGCGGCTACCTGACCGGCGGTCCCGGCCAGGCGGCGCACGTGTCCGAGCTGGTGGCCGAGGCGTACGTGCGGGCCGAGTCGTGACCGCCCTGGACGGCCGCCTGGTGGCGCTGCGCGACCAGGTGCGCGAGTGGGGCGCGGACTTCCGCCGGCTCGGCCTCGCGCTGGACCGCGACCCGGAGCTGATCCGGCGGCACTTCGACCTGCCGGCGGTGCGCTACCTGTCGACCATGGGCATCCCGCCGGAGTACGGCAACATGCCGATCCCGATCGGCGGCAACCGGTTCTACGGCACGCTCGCGCTGGAGCGGGCCATCATCATGGAGGAGCTGGCCTGCGCCGACGTGGGCATGCTGGTCGCCTCGCCCGGACCGCTGCTGGCCGGCGTGCTGGTGGACCTGCTGGCCGACGAGGCGCAGAAGGAGTGGTTCTACGGGCGGATGCTGGAAGCGCCGCTGTGGACGTTCTTCGCGCTGACCGAACCCGACCGGGGCTCCGACGCGGGCGCGCTCACCACCACCCTGACCCCGGTCGAGGGCGGCGGCGTGCTGTCCGGGGAGAAGCGGTACGTGGGCAACGCGTGCCGCGCCCAGCTCGGCGTGGTGTTCGCGCGGGTCGGCTCGGGTCCGCTGGGCATCAACGCGGTGCTCGTGGAGACCCCGGCCGAGGGCTTCCGGGCCGAGGCGCTGGAATCCATCGGGTTGCGCGGCGCGCGGATCAGCGCGATCACGCTGGACGACGTGCACGTGCCGGCGGAGCGCTTCGTCGGCCGCCACCTGTCCCCGTCGAGGCGGGGGATGTGGGCGTTCGTGCAGACGTTCAACCTGCTGCGCCCCGGCGTCGCGGCGATCGCCCTGGGCATCGCGCGCGCGGCGCACGAGTACGTCGTCGCGAACCGGACCTCACCGCGCCGCGACGAACAGGACCGGCTGGACCTGCTGGGTCGTCGCATCGAGGCCGCGCGGGCCCTGGTGCACCTGGCGGCCCGCGCCGTCGACGCCCGGACCAGCGACGGCTACCTGGCGTCGGCGGCCAAGGCGCGGGCCGCGCAACTGGCGCTGGACGCGACCCGCGAGGCGTGCGGCTACTTCGGCGTGGGAGCCCGCTTCGACCACCCGGTGCTGGACAAGCTGGTGCGCGACGCGCGCGGTCTGGAGTTCATCGAGGGCACGTCGAACATGCAGAAGCTCAACCTGTTCCAGGGCCTGTTCACCGGGAAGCTGGACCGCGAGGACCCGTTCCGGGTGACCGTCGGGGCCTAGCGGGTGCCGGTGCGGCCGGGTGCGGCACCGGTCTGCTCGGCCCGCACCACGACGCGGGTCAGCCCAGGGTGTCGGCGTTGGCGGCGACCTTGAGGCACAGGTGGCGCAGGAGGGCCAGCTCGTCGGCGTCGAAGCCGCGGAACAGCGCTCCCATCGCCACCTCGGAGGGCCGCCGGAAGGCGTCCACCCACTGCCCGCCGGTCGGTGTGATCTTGGCGCGCACCGACCGGCGGTCGCTCTCGTGCGGCTGCCGGGCCGCCAGCCCGTCGCGCTCCAGCGTGTCGAGCAACCCGGTGGCGTTGCGCGGGCTGACCCCGGCGGACGTGGCGAGGTCGCCGATCGCGATCCCCTCGGCTCCGGCCACGCTGAGCCGGATGAGCAGGTCGAGCGCGCCGGAGCTCAGCCCGCCGCGACTCTCGGAGCCACGGGCGCGGAGGCGTTCGACGGCGTTGGCGGCGGTGCGGAGGGCGGCGGCGGACTCGAACGGGAGCGTGTCCCCGTCGTGGGTGAAGTGGACCATGGCGGCGCGGACGGCGGGTGCATAGAGCCGACCCTCGTTGTCTACGTGGTTCATAATGAACCAGTACTCTATTACGTACTTCCACACATCGCCAGGCCGGGGTCCAGGGCCGCCACAGCCGAGGGCGGCGCACGGCGTCATGCCCGGCGCGGCAGCCGCACCGGTCGCCCTCGGGAGGCGGCCGGTGGACGCGCACCGCGCGGGTCGTCGGTGTCCTGGAACCACCCCGGGACTGATCCGGTCGAATCGGTCGCGGTGAAACGCCGCGTACGGTCCGGTGAAACCGGCAATGTCCTCTCGCGGTGTTCCAGAGGTCTGCACACCGTTTTTCCGAGGTCGCGCGAGAGGTCCGTCTATATTTTCTCTACTGCCGAACCGGGCCCGTCCCATTCCTCGGATAAACCCGGTCCGGTGTGGTCTCCCGGCCGCTCGCGGCCCGCCGTCAGCCCCGTGTCAGCGGCTCGTCAGCCGGGTTCGCCAGCATCTTCTGCGGGACCGCGACCCGATCGGGCAGCGGCTGTCTAGTGAAGGGGCGCGGACGTGACTCCTGCTTTCGCGGTGATTTCCGGTGCGCAGGTCCACCAGGTTCTGCAAGGCCGGGAGAAGCATGTCCTCGAACTGATCGAGGCGGCCTACCGGGTGCACGGCGAGGGTGACACGGTCAATCCGCCGTCCTATTTCCTGCGCTTTCCGCACGACCCGGCGTCGCGGATCATCGCGCTGCCCGCATCGGTCGGCGGCGACATCGGCGTGCACGGCGTCAAGTGGATCTCCAGCTTCCCCGCGAACGTCGCCGAGGGCCTGCCCCGCGCGTCCGCCGTGCTGATCCTCAACGACCAGCGCACCGGCTACCCGCTGGCCTGCCTGGAGAGCTCCATCGTCAGCGCGGTCCGCACCGCCGCGTCCGCCGCGCTGGCGGCCGACTGGCTCTCCCGCGACCGGGGCCGGCCGACCCGGGTCGGGTTCGTCGGCACCGGGCTGATCGCCCGCTACATCCACACCTACCTGCACACCACCGGGTGGGCGTTCGACGAGGTCGGCATCCACGACCTGAGCGCGGACTCCGCGCACGGCTTCCAGTCCTACGTGGACGAGACCGCCGGCGGCACGACGAAGGTCCACGACAGCGCGGAGAGCCTGGTCCGCGACAGCGACCTGATCGTGTTCGCGACCATCGCGGGCGCGCCGCACGTCACCGACCCGGCCTGGTTCGAGCACAACCCGCTGGTGCTGAACGTGTCGCTGCGCGACCTCTCGCCCGAGGTGATCCTCGCCGCCACCAACGTGGTGGACGACGTGGAGCACTGCCTCAAGGCGAACACCTCGCCGCACCTGGCCGAGCAGGTCACCGGCAACCGCGACTTCCTGTCCGGCACCTTGTACGACGTGATGACCGGCGCGGTCCGGCCCCCGGCCGACCAGCCGCTGGTGTTCTCGCCGTTCGGGCTGGGCGTCCTCGACCTGGCGGTCGGCAAGCACGTCTACGACGAGGTGTCGCGGGCGGGCGGACTCGCCGTCGTGGAGGACTTCTTCTACGACCTTCACCGCTACGGCAAGCGTTGAGCCGCCTGACCGCGGACCTCGCCTAGGAGTCGGCTCATGCCAGTGATATCCACGCCCCAGGAGTTCAACGTGGACGACCTCTACGTCGACCTCCGGCGGCTCACCGGCCGCCCGCTGTACCTCAAGTGCGAGGGGTTCAACTTCGCCGGCTCGATCAAGCTCAAGGCCGCCAACGAGATGGTGTCGGCGGCGGTGCGCTCCGGCGCGCTGCACGCGGGCACCACCCTGGTGGAGAGCTCGTCGGGCAACCTCGGTGTGGCGCTGGCCCTGGTGGCGGCCAGTCGCGGGCTGAAGTTCCTCTGCGTCACCGACACCCGCTGCAACCTCCCGACCCGGCGGCTGATGGCCGCGCTGGGCGCGGAGGTGCACGTGATCACCGAACCGGACCCGCTGGACGGGTTCCTCGGCGCGCGCATCCGGTTCGTCGAGCGGCTGGTCGCGGAGAACGCCGACCACCTGTGGCTCAACCAGTACGCCAACCCCGGCAACTGGGCCGCGCACTACCAGACCACCGGGCCGGAGATCCTCAAGAGCTTCCCCGGCGTCGACGTGGTGTTCATCGGCGCGGGCAGCACCGGCACGCTGATGGGCTGCGCCCGGTACTTCCGGGAGAACAAGCCGTCGGTGCGGATCGTGGCGATCGACAGCATCGGCTCGGTCACCTTCGGCACGCCCGCCCAGCCCCGGATGCTGCCGGGCCTGGGCACCAGCGTGCGCCCGCCGCTGCTCGACCGGTCCTACGTGGACGACGTGCTGCACGTCGCCGAGGCGGACACGGTCCGGGCGTGCCGGGCCCTGCTGCGCGAGGGTTTCCTGTTCGGCGGCTCGACCGGCACGGTGCTGTCCGGTGCGACCGCGTGGCTGGCCCGGCAGGACGACGACCTGACGGCGGTCGCGATCGCGCCGGACCTGGGTGAGCGCTACCTGGACACCGTCTACCACGACCAGTGGATCGCGGACACCTACGGCGCGGACCTGCTCGGCGAGCAGGCCCCCGCGACGCTTGCGAGGAGAATGCCATGACCGACGCGTTGCCCCTTTCCGCCGGACAGGCCGAGATCTGGTTCGACGAGAAGCTCAACGGGCGCGGCGTGGCTTACAACTCCGCGGGCTACCTGGACATCCGCGGCCCGCTGGACGTCCCGGCGCTGATCGCCGCCGCGCGCGGCCTGGTCGACGAGGCCGAGTGCACCCGCGCCCGCTGCACCGAGGTCGACGGCGCGCCCGCGCAGGTGGTGGCACCGCTGGTGGAGCTGCCGCTGACCCGGCTGGAGCTGACCGCCGGGGAGGCGGCCGACTGGATGGCCGCCGACCTCGCCACGCCGTTCGCGCTGGACGAGTTCCCGCTGTTCCGGTTCGCGGTGGTGCGGGTCGCCGAGGACCGGCACCTGTTCTACATGCGCATCCACCACCTGTTGTGCGACGGGTACAGCCAGGTGGTGTTCTGGCGTCGGCTCGCCGAGCTGTACGGCGGGGCCGGGGGCACGCCGATCCCGCCGCTGAGCGAGTTGCTGGCCGGTGAGCACGCCTACGAGACCTCGCCCGCCGCCGCCAAGGACAAGGCCTTCTGGGCGCGCCGGTTCGACTCCGCACCGGACCTGGTCAGCCTGTCCACCCGCACCTCCGGCGGCCCCGAGGTGCACGGCTTCCTGCGCCGCACGGGCGTGCTGCCCGCCGCCACCGCGCGGGCGCTGCGCGACCTGGCCGGCCGTTCCGCGTCGACCTGGCCGGCGGTCGTGCTGTCCGCCGTCGCCGTGTACACCCAGCGCCTGACCGGCGTCCGCGACGTGCTGCTCACCGTGCCCGCGACCGCCCGGCTGGGCGCGACGATGCGGGCGGTGCCCGGCATGGTCGCCAACTACCTGCCGCTGCGGGTCTCCGTCCGACCCGGCGACACCCGCGCCGACCTGCTCCGGCGCACCTCGCGCGAGCTCATGCAGGTGCTCAAGCACCAGCGCTACCGGGTGAGCCGCATCCGCCGCGCGATGGGCCTGTCCAGCGACGACCGCCGCCCGTTCGGCCCGTTCGTCAACATCCTGCCGCAGCGGACCGCCTTCCGGCTCGGGGAGTGCGCCGTCGAGGTGAACAACCTGTCGACGGGCCTCGTCGAAGACCTGATGCTGACCGTGGTGGACGCCCCGGACGGCGGTCTGGAGGTCCACCTCAACGGCAACCCCGAGCTGTACACCGAGGCCGAGGCCGAGGCCCACCTCGCGCGGTTCACCGCGTTCCTGGACCGCTTCGCGCACGCCGGCGACGGAGAACCACTGGCGGAACTGGAAGTTCTCACGCCGGGGGAGCGCGCCCGGTGGCTGGGCGCGACGATCGGCGACACCCGCCCGGACGCGTTCACCGACGTGGTCGAGCGGGTCCGGGGGCTCGCCGCGGCACGTCCCGACGCGATCGCCGTGGTGGAGGACGACTTCGACGTCACCTACGCGACCCTGGTCGCCCGCGCGAGCGCGCTGTCCCGCAAGCTGCCCGCGTCGCTGGTCGGCGTGCTGGCCGCGCCGGGTGCCGGGTTCGTCACGGCGGTGCTGGGCGTGCTCGGCGCGGGCGGTGCCTACGTGCCGCTGGACACCCGCGCCCCGCTGGCCCGCACCGCCGAACTGGTGCGCGACAACGGGATCGGGCTCGTCGTGGTCGACGCCGCGCACCGCGCGCTCGCCGTCGGGCTGGACATCGCCCACGTGGTGCTCGACGACGCCGAGGACACCTCCCTCACGCCGGTCCGGGGCACGCCGGACGACCTCGCGTACGTGATCTTCACCTCCGGCTCGACCGGCCGGCCCAAGGGTGCGATGGTGCACCGCGCCGGCATGGTCAACCACCTGCTGGCCAAGGTCGAGGACCTCGGCCTCACCGACGCGGACAGCCTGGTGCAGAACGCGCCGCCGACCTTCGACATCTCGGTGTGGCAGATGCTCGCGCCACTGGTCGCGGGCGGGCGGGTGCGGGCGGTCGGCAGGGACACCGCCGCCGACCCGGATCTGCTGCTCGGCCTGGTCGCCGACGAGCGGATCACCGTCCTGGAGGTCGTGCCGTCGCTGCTGCGCGCGGCCTTGGACGCGTGGGACGTCCTCGGCGCGCGGCCGGAGCTCCCGTCGCTGCGCCTGCTCGTCGTCACCGGCGAGGCGCTGCCGCCGGACCTGTGCCTGCGCTGGTACGCGCGCTTCCCGAGCGTGCCGCTGGTCAACGCCTACGGCCCCACCGAGTGCTCCGACGACGTGACGCACGCGTTCGTCGCGGTCGACGACGCCGCGGCCGGCCACGTGCCGATCGGGCGCGCGGTCCGCAACACCAGCCTGTACGTGCTGGGTGACGACCTCGGCCCGGTGCCGACCGGTGTCCCCGGCGAGCTGTACGTGAGCGGCGCGGGCGTCGGCCGGGGCTACCTGGGCGACCCGGCGCGCACCTCCGCCACGTTCGTCGCGGACCCGTTCACCGGGGGCCGCATGTACCGCACCGGAGACCGCGTGGTGCGCCGGGAGGACAGCCAGTTGGAATTCCTCGAACGCCGCGACCACCAGGTGAAGGTGCGCGGCCACCGGATCGAGCTCGGCGAGGTCGAAGCCGCCCTGCTCGGCGTGCCCGAGGTGACCGGCGCGGCGGTGCGCGTGGTCGGCGAGGGCGGCGCGAAGCGCCTGGTCGGCTACGTCGTGCTCCAGGGCCGGGTGGACCTGCGGGCCCGCCTCGGCGAGCTGCTGCCGGACTACCTGGTGCCCTCCGCGTTCGTGGAGCTCGACGCGCTGCCGCTGACCGCGCACGGCAAGCTCGACCGCGCGGCGCTGCCGGAGCCGGAGACGGCGGGCACGCCGGCGCGTGCCGCGCGGTCGCCCCGCGAGCGCGTGCTGTGCGAGGTCATGGCCGAGGTGCTGGGTCTGCGCGAGATCGGCGTGGACGACGACTTCTTCGCGCTCGGCGGCGACAGCATCAGCTCCATCCAGGTGGTCAGCCGGGCCCGCCGCGCCGGGGTCGTGTTCACCTCGCGCGAGGTGATGAGGCACCGCACGCCCGCCGCCATCGCGGTCGTCGCCGGGGACGCCGCCGGGACCGCCGCCGTCGCGGACGACGGGGTGGGCGAGGTCGAGCTGACCCCGATCGCCCACCAGCTCCGCGAGGACCTGGTGGACCTCGCGCCGCGCACCCGCCAGTACAGCCAGCACGTCGTGCTGCACGTGCCGACCGGACTGGACCTGGTCAAGCTCGCGGGCGCGCTCCAGCACGTGCTGGACCACCACGACGCCCTGCGCACCCGGCTGAGCGTGCCGCTGCCGGGCCTGTGGTCGCTGGAAACCCTGCCGGTGGGCGCGATCCGCGCGACCACGCTGGTCCGCCGCGTGCCGCTGGCCGAGGTGGACGACGTGGCCGAGGTCGTCGCCGAGGAGGTCGCGCGCGCCCGCGCCGGGCTCGCCCCGGAGGAGGGCCGCGTGCTCCAGGCGGTGCTGGTCGACTCCGGCACGACCGCCCGGCTCGTCCTGGTCGCGCACCACCTCGTGGTGGACGGCGTGTCGTGGCGGATCATCGTGCCCGACCTCGTCGACGCCGTGGCGGGCCGCCCGCTCCAGCCCGTGGGCACCTCCTACCGGCGCTGGGCCAAGGTGCTCGCCGAGCACGCCCGCTCCGCCGCGCGGGTCACCGAGCTGCCGCTGTGGGTCGCGCAGTCGCGGCCCGACCAGCTCCTGGGCAGCCGCCCGCTGGACCCGGAGCTGGACACCTACGGCACCGCCCGGTCGCTGCGGCTGGTGCTGCCGACCGAGGTGACCGCCGCGCTGCTCACCACCGTGCCCGCCGCGTTCCACGCGGAGATCAACGACGTGCTGCTGGCGGCCCTGGCGGTCGCCGTCGCCGACTGGCGGCGCAAGCACACCCGGCCCGGCGCGACCGACTCGGCCGTGCTGGTGGAGGTCGAGGGCCACGGCCGCGAACAGGTCGTGGACGACGTCGACCTCTCCCGCACGGTCGGCTGGTTCACCAGCGCGTTCCCGCTGCGGCTGGACCCGGGCGAGCTGGACCGCGCCGACCTGTGGGCCGGCGGTGGCAGTGTCGGCACGGCCGTCAAGCGCGTCAAGGAACAACTGCGCGCGCTGCCCGACCGGGGCATCGGCTTCGGGCTGCTGCGCTACCTCAACCCGCAGACGGTCGGCGCGCTCGCCCGCGGGGCCACGCCGCAGATCGGGTTCAACTACCTCGGCCGCTTCGCCGCCGGCGGGGTGGCGGGGGACTGGACGCTGGACGCCGGCTCCTCCGTGGTCGGCACCGGCGTCAGCCCCGACATGCCGCTGCGGCACGTCCTCGCGGTCACCCCGGTCACCGAGGACGGCCCCGGCGGGCCGAACCTGGTCGCGGACTGGCTGTGGGCCGACGGCCCGCTCTCCGACGGCGACGTCGCCGACCTCGCGCGGACCTGGTTCCGGGCGCTGGAGGCGTTCGTCGGGCACGCCGCGCTGCCCGGCGCGGGCGGGCACAGCCCGTCGGACTTCGACCTGGTCGCGCTGACCCAGGGCGAGATCGCGGCGATCGAGCGGGAGACCGGCGCGGTGCAGGACGTGCTGCCGCTCTCGCCGTTGCAGAAGGGCATGCTGTTCCAGGCCGAGTTCGACCGGGACGGCGCGGACGTCTACACCCTCCAGGTGGTCGTCGACGTCGAGGGTGCCCTGGACGTCGGAGCGTTCCGGCGGGCGGCGGAAGCGCTGCTGCACCGGCACCCGAACCTGCGCGCGTCGTTCCACTCGCGGCCCTCCGGCGAGGCCGTGCAGGTGGTCCCGGTCAGCGCCGCCCTGCCGTGGGAGGAGATCGACCTCACCGGCCTGGAGCCCGCCGACCTGGCGCGCGAACTGCGCCGGCTCACCGACGAGGACTGGGTGCGCCGCTACGACATGGCCGACCCGCCGCTGGTCCGGTTCACCGTCGTGCGCACCGGCACCGACCGGTTCCGGCTGATCTGGGCGGTGCACCACATCCTGGTGGACGGCTGGTCCATGCCGATCGTCGCGCGGGAGCTGTTCACGCTCACCGCGAACGGCGCGGACCTCGCCGCGCTGCCGCCGGTCCCGCCCTCGCGCGGCTACCTGGAGTGGTTGGCGCGCCAGGACGACGAGGCGTCCCGCGAGGCGTGGCGGACCGCGCTGGCCGGTCTCGACGAGCCCACCCGCATCGGCCCGGCCGAACGGCCCCGGGTCACCGAGCCGCCCGCGTCGATCACCGTCGACCTGCCCGCCGCGTTCACCGACGTCCTGTCCCGCTGGGCGCGGGCCCGGGGGCTCACCCTGAACACCGTCGTGCAGGGCGCGTGGGCGATCCTGCTGGGCCGGCTGACCGGCCGGGACGACGTGGTGTTCGGCGCGGTGCACTCCGGCCGGCCGGTCGACCTGCCCGGCATGGAGTCGATGGTCGGCCTGTTCCTCAACACGCTGCCGGTGCGGGTCCGGCTCGACCCGGCGGTCCCCGTCGCGCGGCTGCTGGCCCGCCTCCAGGACGAGCAGCTCGACCTGGCCGCGCACCACCACCTGGGCCTGGCCGAGGTGCAGCAGGTGGCGGGCGTCGGCGAGCTGTTCGACACCGTGGTCAGCTTCCACAACTACCCGGTGGACACCGACGGCCTGTCCGGGCTGATCCCCGGCGTCCGGCTGGTCGGCGCGGAGGGCCGGCTGGTCGCCGAGTACCCCTTCGGGCTGTCGGTCTACCCCGGCCCGAGGCTCCGGCTGCTCGCCCAGTACCGGGCGGACCTCTTCGGCGAGCCCGAGATCCGGTCCGTCGTGGACCGGTTCGTCCGCCTGCTGCACACCATGACCGAGCAGCCGGACGTCCGCGTCGCCCAGGTCGACCTGCTGGCCCCGGCCGAGCGCTCGCGAATCCTGGACGACTGGGCCGGCCGGATCGCCGACGTCCCGGACGTCGCGGTCACCGACCTGTTCGAGGCGCGGGTGGCCGCCGCACCCGACGCGACCGCCGCCGTGTTCCAGGACGTGCCGATGTCCTACGGCGAGCTCAACGCCCGCGCCAACCGGCTCGCCCGGCTGCTCGTCGCGCGGGGCGTGGGGCCGGAGACCATCGTGGCGCTGGCGATGCCGCGCTCGCTGGAGATGCTCGTGGCGGTGCTCGGCGTGCTCAAGGCGGGCGCGTGCTACCTCCCGATCGACGCCAAGTACCCGGCCGACCGGGTGGCCTACATGGTGGCCGACGCCGGGCCCGCCGTGCTGCTGTCCACCACCGAGGTCGCGGCCACGCTCGACGTCGACGTCGAGGTGCTGGCCGTCGACGGGATCGACTTCTCCGGCTACCCCGACAGCGACCTGACCGACGCGCACCGGCTCGCGCCGCTGCGCCCGCACCACCCGTCGTACGTGATCTACACCTCCGGGTCGACCGGCAAGCCCAAGGGCGTCGTGGTGGACCACGCCGGGTTCGTCGCGATGGTGCTCAGCCTGATCGACAAGTTCGAGGTCACCCCGGACACCAGGGTCTTGCAGTTCGCGTCCTACAGCTTCGACGCGACGGTGTGGGAGATGGGGCTCGCGCTGTGCGGCGGCGGCACGGTCGTCGTCGCGGGCGAGGACGCGCGCGGCCCCGGCCAGGCGCTGATCGACCTGATCAACGACAACGGCGTGAACCTGGCCGGGGTGCCGCCGGTGGTGGCGGGCGGGCTGCCCGAGGGCACCAAGCTGCCCGACGACCTGACCCTGGTGGTGGCGGGCGAGGCGTGCCCGCCCGAGGTGGTGGCCCGCTGGTCGGCCACCCACCGGATGTTCAACGGCTACGGGCCCACCGAGTCCGTGCTGGCCGCGACCGTGGGCGGCCCGCTGACCCCCGGCCCGAAGCCGCCGATCGGCGTGCCGACCGCCGCGCACCGGGTGTACGTGCTGGATTCGCTGCTGCACCCGGTGCCCGAGGGCGTGACCGGCGAGCTGTACGTGGGCGGCGGCCTGGCGCGCGGCTACCTCAACCGGCCCGGCCTGACCTCGGAGCGGTTCGTCGCGGACCCGCACGGCGAGCCCGGCGAGCGGATGTACCGCACCGGCGACCTGGTGCGGTGGCTGCCCGACGGGCAGCTCGACTACCTGGGCCGGGCCGACGACCAGGTGCAGCTGCGGGGCTTCCGGATCGAGCTCGGCGAGGTCGAGTCCGCGTTGCTGTCGCACCCCGACGTGCTGCTGGCGGCGGCGGTCGTCCGCGAGGACGACGGCGAGGACCGCAAGCTGGTCGCCTACCTGGTCACCGGGCAGGACGGCACGGCCGTCCCGGCCGGTCTGCGGGAGGTGCTGGCCGAGGCGCTGCCGGACTACATGGTGCCCTCCGCGCTGGTGGTGCTCGACGAGTTCCCGCTGACCCCGCAGCGCAAGCTGGACCGCAAGGCGCTGCCCGCGCCGGACTACGCCGGGCAGACCCGCGGCCGGAGCCCGCGCAACCCCGTCGAGGAGATCCTGTGCGGGGTCTTCGCGGACGTGCTGCAACTGCCGCAGGTCGGCATCGACGACGACTTCTTCGCGCTGGGCGGGCACTCCCTGCTGGCCACGAAGGTGATCAGCCGGTCGCGGGCCGCGCTGGGCGTGGAGCTGCCGATCCGGGCGCTGTTCGAGGCCCGCACGGTCGCCGGCGTCGCCGAGCAGGTGGCCGGCGCGTCCGACGCCCGCCCGCCGCTGGTGCCCGCCGCGCGCGGCGAGCGCGTGCCGCTGTCGTTCGCGCAGACCCGGTTGTGGTTTCTGGACGAGTTCGAGGACGGCGTCACCGGCACCTACAACGTGCCGATGGCGCTGCGGCTCAGCGGTGACCTCGACGTGCCCGCGCTGCGCGGTGCGCTGCGGGACCTGGTGGGCCGCCACGAGGTGCTGCGCTCGGTGTTCCCCGACGCCGGGGGCGAGCCGTACCAGCAGGTCGTGGAGGTGCCGGCGGACTACCCGGCGCTGCCGCTGACCAGGCTGCCCGAAGCCGACCTGCCCGCCGTGCTGACCGTGGAGGCGGACCGCGGATTCGACCTCGCCGTCGAACCCGTGGTGCGCGCGCACCTCTACGGCGTCGCGCCCGCCGAACACGTGCTGCTGCTGGTGTTCCACCACATCGCGTTCGACGGCTGGTCCATCGCGCCGATGGTGCGCGACCTCACCGCGGCCTACCGGGCGCGCGTCTCCGGACGCCGACCCGACTGGACCCCGCCGGCCGTGCAGTACGCGGACTACGCGCTGTGGCAGCGGGAGCTGCTCGGCGACGAGCACGACGCGGAGAGCCTGCTCTCCCGCCAGCTCGGGTACTGGACGACGGCGCTGGCCGGGGTGCCCGAGGAACTGGACCTGCCGACCGACTTCCCCCGCCCGGCGGTCGCGAACTACGACGGCGACGAGCTGCCGTTCGAGATCGACGCCGAGCTGTACCGCGCGGTCGTGGCGCTGGCCCGGGACTGCGGGGCGAGCGTGTTCATGGTGTTCCAGGCCGCGTTGTCGGCGCTGCTGACGAAGCTGGGCGCGGGCACGGACATCCCGCTGGGCACGCCCACCGCCGGCCGCACCGACGACGAGCTGGCCGACCTGATCGGGTTCTTCGTCAACACGCTGGTGCTGCGCACCGACACCGGCGGCGACCCGAGCTTCCAGGAGCTGCTGCACCGGGTGCGGGACACCAACCTGGCCGCCTACCAGCACCAGGACGTGCCCTTCGAGCACCTGGTGGACAAGCTGAACCCGGAGCGGTCGCTGAACAAGCAGCCGCTGTTCCAGGTCATGCTCGCGCTCCAGACCAGCGACGACGTCCCGCTGGCCCTGCCCGGCCTGACCGGGCGGCTGGAGCCGGTGCGGTCGCAGCGGGCGAAGTTCGACTTCACCGTGCTGCTGGAGGAGCGCTACGCCGACGGCGTGCCGGCCGGGATGCGCGGCGTGCTGGAGTACAGCACCGAGCTGTTCACCGAGGCGTCCGCGCGGCGGCTCGCGCGGCGGCTGGTGGACTTCCTGCGGACCGTGGTGGCCGACCCGGCGGCCCGGCTGAGCCGGGTGGACGTGCTGGACGCGGACGAGCGCGCCGAGGTCCTGCGGATCGGCACCGGTCCGGTGCGCCCGCAGGCGTACGAGGGCGTCGTGGAGCGCATCCGGTCGCTGGCCGCGCTCCGGCCGGACGCGGTCGCGGTCGTGGACGACGACTCGTCGCTCACCTACGCCGGACTCGTCGCGCGGGCCTCGGCGTTCTCCCGCCGCGTCCCCGGCGACGGGCTCACCGCCGTGCTCGCCGCACCCGGCACCGGCTTCGTCACCGCCGTGCTGGGCGTGCTCGGCGCGGGCGGCGGGTACGTGCCGCTGGACGTGCGGGCACCGGTGGCGCGGATCGCCGCGCTGCTCGCCGACAGCGGGGCCCGCGCGGTCGCGGTCGACCGGGCGCACCTCGACCTCGCCCGCGAGGTGGCCGACGGCCTCGACGTCGTCCTGCTGGACGACGCCGCCGACACCGAGCTCGCCCCCGCGCTCGGTGAGCCGGACGACCTGGCCTACGTGATCTTCACGTCGGGCTCGACCGGCAAGCCCAAGGGTGCGATGGTGCACCGCCGGGGCATGGTGAACCACCTGTGGTGCAAGGTGGACGACCTCGGCGTGTCCGAAGTGGACACCGTCGTGCACAACGCGCCGGTCACCTTCGACATCTCGGTGTGGCAGATGCTGACCGCGCTGGTGGTGGGCGGCCGGGTCCGGGTCACCGGGCGGGACACCGCCGTCGACCCGAACGCCCTGTTCGCCACGGTCCCCGACGAGGGCGTGACGGTCCTGGAGGTCGTGCCGTCGCTGCTGCGCGCCGCGCTCGACGCGTGGGACGTCACCGGGGAGACGCCGGCGCTGCCCGGCCTGCGGTGGCTCGTGGTCACCGGCGAGGCGCTGCCGCCGGACCTGTGCCACCGGTGGTTCGCGCGCTACCCGGGAATCCCGCTGGTCAACGCCTACGGCCCCACCGAGTGCTCGGACGACGTGACGCACGCGGTCCTCCGGCCCGGTGACGAGCTGGGCGACGCGCGCGTCCCGATCGGCCGCCCGGTGCGCAACACCCGCCTGTACGTGCTGGGCGACGACCTGCGCCCGATGCCCGTCGGGGTGCCCGGCGAGATGTACGTGGGCGGCACGGGCGTCGGCCGGGGCTACCTCAACGACCGGGCGAAGACCTCGGCCACCTTCACGGCCGACCCCTACGGCGAGCCGGGCGCGCGGATGTACCGCACCGGCGACCGCGTGGTGCTGCGCCCGGACGGCCGGCTGGAGTTCCTGGAGCGCCGCGACCACCAGGTGAAGATCCGGGGCCACCGGATCGAACTCGGCGAGGTGGAAGCCGCGCTGCGGACCGTGCCCGAGGTCGGTGACGCGGCGGTCTCGGTCGGCGGCGACCACGGCGGCCACCAGCGCCTGGTCGGCTACGTCGTGGCCGCACCCGGCGCGGTGCTGGACCCGCACGCCGTGCGGGAGGCGCTCGGCGAGTCGCTGCCCGACTACATGGTCCCGGCGGCGGTGGTCGTGCTCGACGCGCTCCCGCTGACCCCCAACGGGAAGGTCGACCGCAAGGCGCTGCCGGAACCGGACCTCGCCACCACCCGGGGGCGCGGGCCGCGCACCCCGGTCGAGGAGATCCTGTGCGGCGTGTTCGCCGACGTGCTCGACGCGCCGGAGGTCGGCGTCGAGGACGACTTCTTCGCCCTGGGCGGGCACTCGCTGCTGGCCACCCGCGTGGTCAGCCGGGTGCGCACGGTGCTGGACGTGGAGCTGCCGGTGCGGGCGCTGTTCGAGGCCCGCACGGTCGCCGGCCTGGCCAGGCTCGTGGCGGGCGCGGCGGCGGCCCGGCCCGCGCTGCGCCCCGTGGAACGCGCCGGCGACGAGGGCCTCCCCCTGTCGTTCGCCCAGCGGCGGCTGTGGTTCCTCAACAAGCTGGAGGAGGGCTCGACCGGCACCTACAACATCCCGCTGGCGGTGCGGCTCAAGGGCGAGCTCGACCTGTCCGCCCTCGGCGCGGCCGTGGACGACGTGGTGGCGCGCAACGAGATCCTGCGCACGGTGTTCCCGGACGTGGACGGCGTGCCGTACCAGCGGGTCCTGCCCGCGCGCGGCCGGGTGCTCCGGGTCGACCGCACCGACGACCTCGCGCGGACGCTGGCCGAGGAGGTCGACCGCGGTTTCGACCTGGCCGCGGAACCCGCTGTGCGGGCCCGCCTCTACGCGGTGGGCGAGCAGGAGCACGTGCTGCTGCTGGTGTTCCACCACATCGCGTTCGACGGCTGGTCCAGCGCGCCGCTGGGCCGTGACCTGGCCGCCGCCTACGACGCCCGCCGCACCGGCAAGGCCCCGGCCTGGGAGCCGCTGCCGGTGCAGTACGCCGACTACGCGGTGTGGCAGCGGGAGTGGCTCGGCGGCGAGGACGACCCGGACAGCGTCCTGACCGCCCAGTTGGCGCACTGGACGCGGGCGTTGGCGGACCTGCCGGAAGAACTCGACCTGCCGACCGACTTCCCCCGCGCGGCGGTCAGCGACCACGACGGCGACGTGCACCAGTTCGCCGTGCCGCCGGAGCTGCACGCCGGACTCGTCGCCCTGGCGCGGGACACCGGCGCGAGCGTGTTCATGCTCGTGCAGGCGGCGGTCTCCACGCTGCTGACCAAGCTCGGCGCGGGCACGGACATCCCGCTGGGCAGCCCGATCGCCGGGCGCACCGACGAGGCGCTGCACGAGATGGTCGGTTTCTTCGTCAACACCCTGGTGCTGCGCACCGACACCGGCGGCGACCCGACCTTCCGGGAGCTCGTCCGGCGGGTGCGGGAGGCCGACCTGGCCGCGTACGCGCACCAAGACCTCCCGTTCGAGTACCTGGTCGAGGCGCTCAACCCCACCCGGTCGCTGTCCCGGCACCCGCTGTTCCAGGTGATGCTGGCGTTCCAGCACGACGACCAGGCGGCCGGCGGGCTGTCCGGCCTGCACACCGCGGTCGAGCCGATGAAGGCGAGCCGGTCGAAGTTCGACCTGACCTTCGACCTGGTGGAGCGGCACCTCGACGGCGTCCCGGCGGGCGTGGACGGCGTGCTGGCCTACCGCACCGACCTGTTCCGCAAGTCCACCGCGGACAGCATGGCGGCGCGGCTGGTGCGGGTGCTGGCCGCCGTGGTGGCCGACCCGGACGCGCCGCTGAGCGACATCGACGTGCTGGGCGAGCGGGAGCGCCACCGGGTCCTGGTGGAGTGGAACGACCCCGGCCGCGCGGCCGGACGGGCGCTGGTGCCCGACCTGATCGCCGACCGGACCCGGCAGGTGCCCGGCGCGACCGCGCTGGTCGGCCCGGACGGCGAGGTCACCTACCGCCGGCTCGGCGCGCGGGTGAACCGGCTCGCCCGGGAGCTGATCCGGCGCGGCGCGGGCCCGGACCGGGTCGTCGCGCTCGCCGTGCCGGGGTCGGCGGACCTGGTGGTGGCGACCCTCGCGGTGCTCAAGTCCGGCGCGGCGCTGCGGCCCGTCGACCCGGGGCACCCGGCCGACCTGGTCGCGGCGACCGTGGCCGACACCGGGCCCGTGCTCACCGTCACCACGTCGGACGTGGCCGGCGGGCTGCCCGGCGAACTCCTGCTGCTCGACTCGCCGGAGGTGGTCGAGCTCCTGCGCGCCCGGGGCGGTGCGGCGGAGCTGACCGACAAGGACCGGCTCGCGCCGCTGCGGGCCGGGCACCCGGCGTACGTGATCCCCTCGGCCGGTGTGGTGGTCACCCACCGCGAGCTGCGCGCCCTGGTCGAGGACCTGCGGCTGCGGCTGGCGATGAGCCCGCACGACCGGCTGCTGGCGGTCCCCGCCCCCGACGTCGCCGACCCGCAGGTCTTCGTGCCCCTGGTGTCCGGGGCGGCGCTCGTCGTGGCGGACCGGGACGTGGTCCGCGATCCGGCGGCGCTGGGCGCGCTGCTGGTGGACCACCGGGCGACCGTCCTGCGGGCCGGGCCGAGCCTGGTGCGCTCGGTGGTGCAGGCCGCGCCGGACGCGTTGCGGCGGCTGCGGGTCGTCATCGCGGGCGGTGAGCCGCTCGACGCGGCGTCGGCCGCGACCCTGCGCGGGCTCACGGCGGACGTGCGCGACCCGCACGGACCCGTGACCTGGTCGGGTGCGTCCGGAGCGGACGGTGGCCCGATCGGCAGGACCAAGGTCTACGTGCTCGACCACGCGCTGCGGCCGGTGCCGCCGGGCGTGCCGGGCGAGCTGTACCTCGGCGGTGACAGCGCGGTCCGGGGCCACCTCGGACACACCCCGGCGCAGGCCGACCGGATCGTGGCCGACCCGTTCGGCGCGGCGGGGGAGTGGGTGTACCGCACCGGTGACGTCGCGCGCTGGGTCGGCGACGGCGAGGTCGAGTTCCCGGGCCGGCGCGACCACCAGGTCAAGGTCCGGGGCCACCGGGTCGAGCCGGCCGAGGTCGAGGCCGCGCTGAGGGCCGTGCCGGGCGTCTCCGACGCCGTGGTGGTGGCCGCCGCCGGTCGCCTGGTCGGGTACCTGGTCGGCGCGGACGTGCCGGCACCGGCGGTGGTGCGGCGCAGGCTCGGCGGGACGCTGCCCGACCACCTCGTGCCGTCGGCGTTCGTCGCGCTGGACGCCTTCCCGCTGGACGCGGACGGGCAGGTGGACCGGGCGGCGCTGCCCGCGCCGGAGTCCGCCGACCGCGCCCCGTCCCGAGCGCCCCGCACCGCCGCCGAGAGGCTGCTGTGCGACGTGTTCGCGGACGTGCTCGGGCTGCCCGAGGTGCGGGTGGACGACGACTTCTTCGAGCTGGGCGGGCATTCGCTGCTCGCCACGGGCGTGGTCAGCCGGGCCCGCAAGGCCGGGCTGCGGTTCGCCATCGCCGACGTCTTCGTGCACAAGACCGCCGAAGGGCTGGCGGGCGTGGCCGAGGAGCTGTCCGCGCCGGCGGCCGGGGCGTCGGCGGTGGCCCGGGTGTTCGACGAGGTGCGGGCGCTGGAGCACGGCGAGGACCCGCTCGACCCGTTCGCCGTGGTGCTGCCGATCCGGCCGGACGGCGCGCGCCCGCCGCTGTTCGTGCTGCACAGCGGTCTCGGGTCGAGCCTGCCCTACGTCGGGCTGGCCCGCGCGATCGACCCGGACGTGCCGATCTACGGCATCCAGTCGCCCAGCGTCGGTCGGCTCGCGCCGCTCCCGGCGAGCATCGGCGAGGTCGCCGAGGAGTACCTGGGCTACCTGCGGCAGGTCCAGCCCGAGGGGCCCTACCACCTGCTGGGCTGGTCGTTCGGCGGCGTGCTGGCGCACGAGCTGGCCGTGCGGCTGCAACGCGCCGGGGAACGGGTCGCGCTGGTCGCGAACCTCGACGGCTACCCGCACCGGCCCGGCACCGAGGACGACGACGTCAGCGACAACGAGCTGCTGCTGCGCGTCATGGAGGTCATCGGCCACGACCGCGCCGAGTTCACCGGCCGCGACCTCGCGCCCGGTGACGTGGTCGAGGTGCTGCGCCGCGACCGGCACCCGCTGGCCGAGCTGGGCGAGCAGCGGCTCCTGGCGATGCTGGCCGTGGTGCGCAACCACGGCCGGATCATGGAGACCTTCACGCCGAGCGCGTTCGACGGTGACCTGGTGCTGTTCACGGCGGTGGCGGACCGGGCGGCCGAGGAGGTCGCGGAACTGGCCTCCTCGTGGACCGCGCACGTCACCGGCGAGGTCCGCACGCACCGCGTGCCGTGCGGGCACGAGTACATGATGCACCCCGAACCGCAGGCGCTGATCGGCGCGGCGGTCGCGGAAGAGCTCCGCCGGGTGCAGGGCAACCACATCGGGGAGGCACGACCGTGACCACGCTCGACGTCCCGACCGCGCAGACACCGTTCGCGCCGGTCACCGAGGTGCTCGCGATCGCGGGCCGGCGGATGCGGCGGCTGCGCCGCAACCCCGGCCGGCTGGTCGGCATCACGCTCAACCCGCTGATCACCATGATCGCGCTGGGCTACCTGTTCTCCAACGCGATCCAGATCCCGGGCAGCGACAACTACATCGAGTTCATCTTCGCGGGCGTGGTGATGCAGGTCGGCCTGGCCAGCGTCGGCCCGACCGCGATCGCGGTCGCGCTGGACGTGCAGGGCGGCCTGGTGGACCGGTTCCGGTCGCTGCCGATCTCGCGCCCGGCGGTGCTGGTCGGGCACACCCTCGCCGACCTGGCCATCAGCCTGATCGGCCTGGCGATCGTGGTCGCGTTCGGCGTGCTGTTCGGGTGGCGCTCGCACACCGGGGTGCTGCCCACGCTGGCCGGGTTCGCGCTCGTGGCGGTGTTCATCTTCACCGTGCTGTGGGTGGGCGTGCTGCTCGGCATGGCCTCGGACAACCTGGAGACCATCGAATCCGTCGGCGGCCTGGTCGCGGTCGTGTTCTCGTTCCTGTCCAACGGCTTCCTCTCGGTGGACAAGCTGCCCGGCTGGATCCAGCCGATCGCCCAGTGGAACCCGGTCAGCTCGGTCATCTCCGCCTGCCGGGAGCTGTGGGGCAACCAGGCGACCGGTGCCGGCAGCCCGGCCGGCGGGCACAACCACCTGGTGATCGTGGTGTCGCTGGGCGCGGTGTTCCTGCTCACCTCCTACCTCAGCGTCCGCCGCTACCGCAACGCCTGACCCCGAAGGACGCGCCGACATGACCGCCGACCTGGCCACCGTCGACCTCGCCGACCCGCAGACGTTCCTGGACGTCGACCTGACCGCGCTGTGGCAACGCCTGCGCGCCGAGAGCCCCGTGCACTGGAACGAGCCGCGCGGCGACCAGCCGGGCTTCTGGGCCGTGTCCCGCCACGCCGACTGCGTCGCCGCCTACAAGGACAACAAGCGGCTCACCTCCGAACGCGGCAACGTGCTGACCACGTTGTTGCAGGGCAACGACTCCGCGTCCGGCAAGATGCTGGCCGTCACCGACGGCGCACGGCACCGCGCGGTGCGCAACCTGATGCTCAAGTCGTTCTCGCCCCGCCTGCTGGAGGTGGTCGCGCAGCAGGTCCGCCGGCGCACCTACAGCCTGCTGGAGGACGTGCTCACGCGCGGCGCGTGCGACTTCGCCACCGACGTCGCCGACCACATCCCGATCAACACCATCGGCGACCTGATGGACGTGCCCACCGCCGACCGGCCGCGCCTGGTGGACTGGAACAACCGCACGCTGAGCCGGCTGAGCTCGGCGGAGTCGGAGATGGACGAGTGGTTGGCGCGCAACGAGATCCTGCTCTACTTCACCGGCCTGGCCGACCAGCGCCGGCGCAACCCCGGCGACGACGTGCTCTCCGCGCTGGCCAACGGCCTGATCGACGGCGCACCGCTGGCCGAGGACGAGGTGGTGTTCAACTCCTACAGCCTCATCCTCGGCGCGGACGAGTCCAGCCGGATGTCGTCCATCGGCGCGATCCTCGCCCTGGCCGAGCACCCCGAGCAGTGGCGCAGGCTCAAGTCCGGTGAGGTGGACGTCGAGTCGGCCACCGAGGAGGTGCTCCGCTGGACCACGCCCGCCATGCACTTCGGCCGGCGCGCGGTGGCGGAGGTCGAGCTCGGCGGCCGGACCATCCGCGAGGGCGACGTGGTGACGATGTGGAACAGCTCGGCGAACTTCGACGAGGACGTCTTCCCCGACCCCACCCGGTTCGACCTCGGCCGCACCCCGAACCGGCACATCGCGTTCGGCTTCGGCCCGCACTTCTGCCTCGGCGCGTTCCTGGGCCGCGCCCACGTCGGCTCGGTGCTGGAGGGCCTGCGCGACCTCGTCGCCGAGATCCGGGTGCCCGGTCCGGGGACCCGGCTGTTCTCCAACTTCGTCCACGGCTACAGCAGCCTGCCGGTCGAGCTCGTGCCGGAGCGCCGCTGACCATCACCGATCCGTCAGCGCGCGGTCAGCGCGCGCGGAAAGCATGGGCCGACTGGGCCCCCATCCACCGCGAGGGTACGGAGAACCGAGAGTGACGAACCCCTTTGACGACCAGGACGGCCGGTTTCTCGTGCTGGTGAACGACGAAGGCCAGCACTGCCTGTGGCCGGCGTTCGCCCGCGTGCCCGCCGGGTGGACCGCGGCCCTGGAGGAGACGACCCGGGACGCGGCGCTGTCCTACGTGGAGGACAACTGGACCGACATGCGCCCGCGCAGCCTCCGCGAGGCCCACGAGAGCAAGGCGCGCTGATGGACCTCGCGATCGAGGTCTCCGGCCTGCGCAAGACCTACGACAAGACCGAGGCGCTGCGCGGCATCGACCTGTCCGTGCGGTCCGGGTCGGTGCTCGGCGTGCTGGGGCCCAACGGCGCGGGCAAGACCACCGCCGTGCGGGTGCTGGCGACGCTGCTGGTGCCGGACGGCGGCACCGCGCGGGTGGCCGGGTTCGACGTCGTGGAGCACCCCCGCGAGGTGCGCCGCCGGATCGGCCTGGCCGGTCAGAACGCCGCGGTGGACGAGCTGCTGACCGGCCGGGAGAACCTGGTGCTGCTGGGCCGGCTGCTGCACCTGGGCGGTGCCGGTGCCCGCCGGCGGGCGGGGGAGCTGCTGGAGCGCTTCGACCTGGTCGCGGCGGCCGACCGCCCGGTGGGCACCTACTCCGGCGGGATGCGCCGCCGGCTGGACCTGGCGAGCTGCCTGGTCGGCAACCCGCAGGTGCTGTTCCTGGACGAGCCGACCACCGGCCTGGACCCGGCCAGCCGCCAATCGCTGTGGAACACCGTGCGCGGGCTGGTCGCCGAGGGCGTGACCGTGCTGCTGACCACCCAGTACCTGGAGGAGGCCGACTACCTGGCCGATCAGATCGTCGTCATCGCGGCCGGGCAGGTCATCGCGGACGGCACCCCCGACGAGCTCAAGCGCAAGGTCGGCCAGGAGCGGCTGGAGGTCGCCGTCGCGCTGCCCGACCGGGTGGCGGACGCGCTGGCGGTGCTCGGCCCCCTCGCGATCGACGCGCCGACCACGGACACGGCCAGGGGACTGGTCAAGCTGCAATTGAAAGACGGTATGGACGGTATCGCCACAGCCGCGGTGGCACTTCGGGATGCCGGAGTCGAGGTGGCCGACTTCTCGCTGCGCCGACCGACCCTGGACGACGTGTTCTTCAACCTCGTCGGACACCCGACGGAGCAGTAGAGACCACCCGAGCAGGAAGGAACCGCCGTGCCCTACCGCACGCAGAACTTCGAGGGCAGCCGAGCGCTGTCCATGAGCAGGCATCAGCCCCGCACCGGACGACCGGGGGCGCGGGCATGAGCGACCTCTTCCTGCTGGTCGGACACGTCGCGGCGGTCCTTGCGGTGGTCCTGCTCGCCGCGTTCCTGGGCCGGGTCGCGGCCCGTGCCACGCGACAGCCCGAAGTGGTCGGCGAGATCCTGGCCGGCATCCTGGTCGTCCCCGCCGTGATCGCGGTGGGCGGACCGGCCGGTCTCGCGCAGGTGCTGCCCGCCGACGTCGTCGGCCTGCTCAAGACGCTCGGCCAGATCGGTCTGGTGCTGTTCCTGGTCGGCGTGGCGCACGAGTTGCGGCACGGCAAGGCCGGGCTCGGCGCGAAGGCCGTGGGCTGGGTGACCGTCGGCTCGTTCGTGCCGGCGCTGCTCGCGGGCCTGGGGATGGCCGCCTGGGTGCTGCTGGCCGCCGACCCCGACGTGCGCGGCACCGCACCCGCCCCCGCCCTGGTGCTGATGATCGCGGTGGCGCTGAGCGTGACCGCCGTGCCGGTGCTGGCGCGCATCCTGGAAGACCGGCGGATGGTGGACAGCCCGGCGGGCAAGCTCTCGATGGCCGCCGCCGTCGTGACCGACTCCGCTGCCTGGGTGCTCCTGGTGATCGCGCTCGGCATCTCCGGTGGCGTGCTGATGTCCCTCCTGCTGCTCGTGATCGGGATCGCGGTGACCGTGCTCGGCCGCGTCCTGCTGCGCGGCCGGGCCCCGATGGCCGCCGCCGAGCGCTTCCCCCGCTCCACCGGCCTCGTGGTCGCCGCCCTGGCCCTGCTGTTCGCCTTCGAGTTCGAGCACTGGGGCCTGACCGCCGTGTTCGGCTCCTTCGTGGTCGGCCTGGCCCTGCCCGCCGGTCCGTGGACGACCGTCGTGCGGCCGGTGACGCAGCTCGGGCGGCTGCTGGTGCCGGTCTTCTTCGTGGTCGCCGGCATCGGCGTGGCGAACGCGCCGCGCGCGGCCGTGCCGTGGGTGGCCATCCTGCTCGCCGTGGCGCTCGCCGTCGTCGGCAAGGTCGGCGGGGGCTACCTGGGCGCGCGGCTCGGCGGCCAGGACCGCCGCACGTCGCTCACCGTCGCCGTGCTGCTGAACACCCGGGGCCTCACCGAGATCGTGGTGCTCCAGGCCGGGTACAGCGCCGGACTGCTGTCCGTGCAGCTCTTCCTGGCCCTGGTGGTGATGGCCCTGGTGACCACGGCGATGACCGGCCCCCTGCTGTCGCTGATCGAGCGCCGCGCGCGCGTCACCGCCGCCGCGCCCAGGGTGCTCGTCCCGGACCTGCCCGGCGGTGCGCCGTGACCCGGTCGGTGCCGGCCACCCCGGTCGCCGACTTCCGCGCCCTGATGTCCCACTTCCCGACCGGCGTCGCGATCATCACCACGACCGCGCCGGACGGATCGCCGCGCGGCATGACGGTGTCGTCGGTGTGCAGCGTGACGCTCTCGCCGCCGACCCTGCTGGTGTGCCTGCGCAACGGCAGCCCCACGCTGGGGGCCGTGCTGGCCACCGGCGCGTTCGCGGTGAACTTCCTGCACGGCAACGCCCGCCCGGTGGCCGAGCTGTTCGCCTCCGGCGCACCGGACCGCTTCGACCTGATCCCGTGGCGGCAGGAGGCCGGCGCGGCCGGACCGCACCTGGTGGAGGACGCGCACGCGGTGGCGGACTGCCGGGTGAGCCGCACCGAGCCGGTCGGCGACCACACCGTCGTGTTCGGTGAAACATTCCACGTGGCCCGGGAATCGGGTCACCTGCCACTGCTCTACGGTTTACGCGAATACCAGGTGTGGCAAGCCGGTAAACCCGCCGAAAACGGTGAGGACTCGGCCACTCGCCATCCGTGATCGCCCCGGCGGAGCACTCCGCGAAGGCGGTTCCGGCGCTAGCCTCGGTGCGGTGCCGTCCTTCTCCCCGGTCATCCGCGTCGACCCGCCCGGCGGGGGTTTCGCCGCCGGGCCGGTCGCCGCGCCCGGCGGGAGCTGGTTGCACCTCGACGGGAACGCGGACCGGCAGGACGTGGGCAGCGCGTTGCGCGCCCTGTACCTCGCCGCCGGCGGGCGCGGTGCCGGCACCCCCGACGAGGCCGTGCACGAGCTGATCGGCTTCGACGTCCTCTACGCGCCCGGTGGCCTGCTGCTGCGCGACGAGGACACGTGCGTCGAACCGGGACCGCGCTCGGACCTGTTCGCGTGGCGCACGTGGCTGGCGGCGCTGTACCGCGGGGAGGTCGACCTCGGGCCGGGACCGTGGGTCGAGTACGCGGGTGGCGACGTGGTGCGGGTCTGGCCGGGGGAGGGGCGCGCCGGGCCGTCGGTGGACTTCGCGCGGAAGGCGTTGCCGGGAATGCTGAGAAAAGCGCAACGCGATTTGACGGAATTCCTCGGAGCGCTGCGCGGGTGGGCCGCGGTGCATTCGCCGACCCAGGTCGAACTGCTCGTCGCCGCCGTCGACGCGGGCTGGGAGATCACCGAGCCGCTGCCGGTCTAGGTGTACTGCCCCGGGAGGTCGTGGGCGGTCCGGCACGGAGTCGGATGACGTCGGAATGGGGGAGGCGGGTCTGGTCGACCGCTCCAGCCGCCCCCACCACAGCCCACGTCGCCTGCCCACCCGCCGCGAACGCCGGACCGTGAAGTCCGGCCGGCCCGCCGCTGGGGCCCGGCCCGCCTGGCGCACCTGGACCGGGCCACCGCCGCGCCGGTGCACCGCTACGAACACGCCGCGCCCGGCGACCTGGTCCACGTCGACACCCTCACCGCCGACGGCATCACCCACAAACGCACCCGCGCCCACCGATCCCAGACCAACGGCGAGGTCGAACGCTTCGACCGCACCCCGCTCGACGAATGGGCCTGCGCACAGGTCCACCAGTCCGGAACCGAGCGTCGCGAGGCGCTGCCGCGATGGCCGCACATCCGGGGCCTGGCCGGGAGTGGGCGGTGTCCCGGTCGAGCCCGCCGGAAATCGGGTCGACGGCTACGCGGAGCCCTGACACAGTGACGCACCATGACCGAAGTCGACCTGGTGACCGCCGCTGACGTGCAGCTCATGCAGGGGCTGGCGCAGCGGGTCACCGCCACCCGCCCGGAGCTGGTGAACAGCGACGCGTCGTTCGGCGAGCTGGCCTGGAACTGGGGCCGGGGGCACGCCGAGGAGGGTGCGAGCTGGCGGCGTCGGCTGTGGTTCGCCGGCGGGGAGCTGGTGGCGTGGGGCTGGGCCCGGCTCCCGCGCCGGGTGCGGCGGCGCGACGGGTCGGTGAAGGAGATCACCGAGGCGTACCTGGCGTACCAGGTCCACCCCGACCACGCCGGACTGGTCGACGAGGTGGTCGACTGGTACGACCGCACGGCGGCGGGCGTCGAGCGCACGGTGCTGCCGGGTGCCGCCGACGAACCCGCCCTGCGGCGGTGGGCGGCGCACGGCTACCGGACCGACCCCGGGGCGCTCGGCGACACCGGGTCGTGGACCCAGCTCACCGAGCGCGACCTCCTCGACGTGGACCGGCCGGTGCTGCCGGCCGGGTTCCGGTTCCGCACCGCCGACGAGGTCGGGCCCGAGGCCGTGGTGCGGGCCCACCGGGACGCGTGGGTCCACTCGGCGTACACCGCCGAGTCCTACCAGGGCGTCCGGGCGACCGCCGGGTACCGGGGCGACCTGCACGTCCTGGTCGAGGCACCGGACGGGACCATGGCGTCCTCGACGATCATGTGGCTGGACGAGGTGAACCGGACCGTCGAGTTCGAGCCGGTCGGGACGCACCCCGGCTACCGGCGTCGGGGGGTGGCGACGGCGATGCTCCTGCACGGGATGCACCTGGCGCGGGCCGCCGGGGCCACCCACGCGACGGTCGCCTGCCTGGGCGCACCGGGGCACCCGATGGCGCGCGGGCTGTACTACGGCGTCGGGTTCCGGGAGCTCTCGCGGGACGTGCCGCTGATCAAGTCCGCGAGCGCGGGCTGAGCGGACTTCGGGGTGCGGGGGCGGACCGCACCCCCCGAACACCCGACCCGTGCCGGGCGAACCGCCCGGCACGGGTCGTCACGCGTCAGCCCGACATCGCGTCCCGCAGGGACTTCGGCCGCATGTCGGTCCACACCTCGTCGACGTGGGCGGAGCACTCGTCCAGGGTGCCGGTCTTGCCGTCCGCGACCCAGCCCGCCGGGACCGGCTGGTGCGCCGGCCACAGCGAGTACTGGCCCTCGTCGTTCACCAGCACCTGGTAGGCGATGTCAGACCTCATCGGGAACACCTTCCTGATCAACTGAGTAGCGCCGCAAGGTCGGACTGACCGTCACGAACGCGGTAACCACGGCGATCCCCACCGCGCAGACCAGGACGGCCCGGTCCGCGGAGAGGAATTCGGTGAGCAACCCGCCCAGGGCGGGTCCCAGCGCGCCCGCCGCCCCCACCACGACCGACAGCACCCCGCTCATCCGCCCGCGCAACTCGTCGGGGGTGAGCAGCAACTGGTGCGTCGAGATCGTGGTGTTGGCGGTGGGAGCCAACAACGTCATGAGCGCGAACAGCCCGCCCATCACGAATCCGTCGGACACGAAGTACGCGACCGGTGTCAGCAACGTCAACACCCAGAACACCGACGCGATCGAGACGTAGGACCCCAGCGCGCGGTGCAGCCACGGTGCCATCAGCGCACCCACCACACCGCCGACGCCGAGCATCGCGGCCATCACGCCGATCGCGCCGGAAGACACCCCGCGCGCCTGCGCCAGCACGATGACCACGAGGTAGAACGCGGTGAAGAAGAGGTTCAGCACGACCGCGCAGAGCGCCGTGACCCGGATCTCCCGCCGCTGCCACACCCACCTCAGCCCGTCGCCCATCTCCCGGACGAAGTGCCGCCGGTTGACGACGGGTTCCCTGGGCGGCACCCGCAGAAACACCAGCGCCACGAACGCCAGGCAGTGCGTGATGAGGTCGAGCAGGAACGGCAGCCACCGCAGCACGGCGAACAGCACGCCGCCGAGCGCGGTGCCCGCCATCTGGCCCAACGACGACCGCGCCGCGTTCATCGCCACGGCGGTGGCCAACTGCTCGTCGGGCACCAAGCGCGGCAGGCACGCGTCCTCGGCGGGTTCGAACAGCGCCCGGCACACGCCGAGCACCGCCGCCACCGCCGCCATGTGCCAGAACGAGGGCGCGGCCACGATCAGCGCGACCACCAGCGAGGCCAGGGCGAGCGCCTGCGCCGCCTCGCACGCCAGCATGATCTTCCGCCGGTCCAGCCGGTCCACCAGCGCGCCCGCCGGCACGCCGGTGATCAACTGCGCGGTGGCGTCCACGGCCAGCACCAGGCCGGACAGGATCGGCGAGCCGGTGATCGCCAGCGCCAGCAGCGGCAAGGCGATCATCGAGGCGGAGAACCCGACCTCGGCGAGGGCCTGGCCGCCCCACAGCAGGGTGTAGTTCCGGTTGCGGGCCAGCGAGACGGTCACACCGCACCCCGGCAGTCCTCGGCGATCGCCCGCAGCGCGAGCCCG
Organism: Actinosynnema sp. NPDC023587; assembly: GCF_040640215.1. Lineage (NCBI taxonomy): Bacteria > Bacillati > Actinomycetota > Actinomycetes > Pseudonocardiales > Pseudonocardiaceae > Actinosynnema > Actinosynnema sp. NPDC023587. Next base: position 74,039 of record NZ_JBFABG010000009.1, read on the forward strand.
AAATCGGCCACGACCCGCCGCACCACGTCGGGCGCGTGCACGTCCGGGTGGTAGTACCAGGAGAACCCGAGCCGACCGCCGCCGGCCTCGCCGACCACGTCGATCAGGTGCTCGCCCTGGTCCGCCGGGTCGTGCTCGTGCCCGATGGAGGGCAGCACCGCGCGGTACAGTCCCGATTCCTCCGAGCCGGAGTCGAACTGGCCCAGGTAGTTGAACGCCACCGCGGGCACGCCGCCGCCGGTGACCCGGCCGTGCTGGCGCAGCGCGCCGTAGCCGATCCCGTTGGCCGGCACGGACCGCAACTGCCGCCGCACGGCCTTGACCCGTGACCGCCAGTCGCCGTCGGGCACTTCGAGCTCCACCGGGAAGACCGTGGTGAACCAACCGACCGTGCGCGAGAGGTCCACGTCGTCGAACAGGTCCTCGCGGCCGTGGCCTTCGAGGTCGACGGACACCTTGGACGACCCGGTCCACCGCGACAGCGACCACGCCAACGCCGCGAGCAGCACGTCGTTGATGCGCGTCCGGTAGGCGGCGGGAGCGCCGCGCAGCAGCGCTTCGGTGTCGCTCTCGGACAGCTCGACGGTCTCCACCTCCGTCGCGGCGGACGACTTCTCCTGCTCCGGCAACGGCTTGTCCCAGTACGCGACCTCGGCGTCGAACCCGCCTTCTTCGACGTGCGCCGTGAGCCGGCGCGCCCAGGACTGGAACGACGTCGTCTTGGCACCCAGGTCCCGGCCGTGGTAGGCGGTCTCCAGGTCGTCGAGCAGGATTCGCCAGGACACGCCGTCCACCACGAGGTGGTGGGCGACCAGCAGCAGCCGGGGGTGGTCCGCGTCGGCGAACAGCACCGCCCTGAACAGCGGGCCCTCCACGATGTCCAGCCCGGCGTGCACCTGGTCCGCGTACGCCTCCTGGTCGTCCACATCGGACACCACGGTCAGGGCGTCCACCGCCGAGACGTCCGCGTTCTCCTGCCGCCACTCGCCGTCGACGGTGGTGAACCGCATCCGCAGCGCGTCGTGCTGGGTGAGCAGGGCGGTCAGCGCCCGCCGCAACCGGTCGACGTCGACCGCGGGGTCGAGCTCGACGAAGTGCGACTGGTTGAAGTGGTTCGGGTTGCGCCGCCCGGAGTGCAGGAACCAGTGCTGGATCGGCGTCAACGGCACCGCGCCGACCACCGCCGCCTGGTCGCCGGCGGACTCCTCCACCCGCACCACGGGCGCGAGCTGCGCGACCGTCTGGTGCTGGAACAGCTCCTTGGTGGTGAACCGGAGCCCGGCCTGGCGGGCGCGGGCGACCACCTGCATGCTCAGGATCGAATCGCCGCCCAGGCCGAAGAAGTTGTCGGCCGAACCGACCTTCGGCACGCCCAGCACGTCCGCCCACACGGCGGCCAGCGACTCCTCCACCGGGCCCGCCGGCGGCACGTACCCGGCCGTCGACAGCGCCGAGAAGTCCGGTTCCGGCAGCCGGGCCCGGTCCACCTTCCCGTTGGGGCTGACCGGGATCGCGTCCACCGGCGCGAACACCGACGGCACCAGGTAGTCGGGCAGCGACTCGCCGAGGAAGTCCCGCAGCTTCTCCACCCGGCCGACCACGTAGGCCACCAACCGCTTGTGGCCGGCCCCGTCGGCCCGCGCGACCACCACGGCCTCCCGCACGTCCGGGTGCCGCAGGAGGGCCGTCTCGATCTCCCCGAGCTCGATGCGGAACCCGCGGATCTTGACCTGCTCGTCCGCCCGCCCGACGAACTCCAGCTCGCCGTCGCGGTTCCACCGCACGACGTCGCCGGTCCGGTACATCCGGCCGCCGTCGAACGGGTTCGCCACGAACCGCGTCGCGGTCAGGCCGGGCCGGTCGAGGTAGCCGCGCGCCAGGCCGACGCCCGCCACGTACAGCTCACCGGGCACGCCGATGGGCACCGGCTGCAACGCCGCGTCGAGCACGTGGGTGCGGGTGCCGGGGATCGGCCGCCCGATCGGCGGTGCGCCGCCGGGGGTCAGCGCCGAGCTCCACGACGTCACCACGGTCGACTCGGTGGGCCCGTAGGCGTTGACCATCCGCCGCCCGGGAGCCCACCGGGCCACCAGGTCCGCCGAACACGCGTCACCGCCCACGACCAGCGTCCGGAACTCCGGCAGCGCCACGTCCGGCAGCGTCGCCAGCGCGACCGGCGGGATGAGCGCGTGCGTCACGCGCTGCCCGGCGATCACGTCCGCGAGCTGGTCGCCCAGCAGCGGCCCTTCCGGCGGCACGACCAGTGCGGCCCCGGCGGGCAGCGCCATGCACAGCTCCAGCACCGAGGCGTCGAAGCTGGGGGAGGAGAACTGGAGCACCCGGTCGCCCGGCCGCACGTCGAGGTGCTCCACCTCGGCGGCCGAGAACGTGGCGATGCCCCGGTGGGACACCACGACGCCCTTGGGCCGCCCGGTCGAACCCGACGTGTAGATCACGTACGCCGGGTGGTCGGGGTGGACCGCCACCCCCGGGTCGGTGTCGGGCAGGCCCTCGACGTCGACCGGCCCGTCCAGCACCAGCAGCGGCTTCGCGTCGTCGAGCATGAACGCGGTCCGCTCCGCCGGGTAGGCCGGGTCGACCGGCAGGAACGCCGCACCGGCCTTGAGCACCGCCAGCTCGGCCACCACCAGGGCGGTCGACCGGGGGAGCCGGACCGCGACGATCCGCTCCGGTCCCGCCCCCCGCGCGATCAGGTGGTGGGCCAACCGGTTCGCCGCCGCGTTGAGCTCCGCGTAGGACAGCTCCTCCGCGCCGGCCAGCGCGACGGCGTCGGGCGTGCGCCCGACCTGCGCTTCGACCAGGTCCGCGAAGGACTCGAACGGCACCGGGTCACCGCCGGACCCGAACCGCTCCACGGCCGCTCGCTCGACGGGCGGCAGCACCGGCAGGGCCCACAGCGGACGCCGCGCGTCGGTGGCGATGCCGTCCAGCAGCACGCCCAGGTGCAGGGCCAGCCGGGCGGCGGTCACCGCGTCGAACAGGTCGGTGTTGTACTCGATCGACCCGGCGAGCCCGCCGTCGTCGAGCTCGGTGAACTCGACCGTCACGTCGAACCCGGTGGACACCACCGGCTGGTCGACGTCGGAGGCCGCCAGATCGGCGAACCCGGCCGCCTGCGGCGCGTTCTGCAACGCCACCACGGCCTGGAACAACGGCGTGCGGCTGGTGTCGCGGTCCGGCTGCACCGCGTCCACCACGCGTTCGAACGGCACGTCCTGGTGCGCGAACGCGTCCAGCACGGTGCCCCGCACCGCCCCGAGGAACTCGGCGAAGGACGTCCGCGGGTCGATCCGGGCCCGCAGCGTCAGCGTGTTGACGAAGAACCCGACCATCCGGTCGAACTCGGGCCGCTCCCGGCCCGCCGCGACCGTGCCGATGGCGAAGTCGTCCTGACCCGACCAGCGGTGGAACAACACCTGGCAGGCCGCGATCAGCGCCATGAACAGCGTGCTGTCGTTGCGCCGGGCGAGGTCGCGCAGGGCGTCCGCGACCCGACCGGGCACGGAGAACTCCACCTGCGCGCCCGCGTTCGTGTGCACCGGCGGACGCGGGCGGTCGGTCGGCAGCTCCAGCGCGGGCACCCCGGCCAACTGGTCGCGCCAGTACGAGAGGTGCTCGTCCAGCGGCAGGTCCCGCTGCCACGCCGCGAAGTCCGCGTACCGCACCGGCAGTTCGGGCAGCGTCCCGCCCGAGTACAGCCCGGCCAGGTCGGTCATCACGACACCGCCCGACCAGCCGTCGGTGACGATGTGGTGCATCGTCAGCGCGAGCACGTGCTCGGCCGGCCCGGTCCGCACCAGCGCCGGCCGGAACAGCGGGCCCGCGCCGAGGTCGAACGGCTCGATCTCCGGCATCGCGTCCAGGACCGGGAGGCGCACCTCGTGCGGCGGGTGCACCACCTGCACGGGCAGCCCGTCCACGGCGGGGAACGTCGTGCGCAGCGACTCGTGCCGCGCGACCAGCGCGGTCAGCGCCCGCTCCAGCCGCGCCACGTCGAGGTCGCCGCCCAACCGCACCGCGAACGGCGTCACGTACTCCGTGCCGCCCGGCGAGAACTGGTCGAGGAACCACAAGCGCTGCTGCGCGAACGACAACCGGAGGTCACCGGTGGCGCGCGGGATCGGCGCGAGCGCGCCCCCGGTCAACGCGGCGGCCAGCCCGGCGACGGTGGGGTGGTCGAACAGCGTGCGGGGCGAGAGGTCGAACGACTCGCGCAGCCGCGAGGCCACCCGGATGCTGAGGATCGAATCGCCGCCCAGCGCGAAGAAGTTGTCCTCCGCGCCGACCCGCGCCAGCCCCAGCACGTCCTCCCACACGCCGGCGACCAGCCGTTCGGCCTCCGTGCGCGGGGCCACGTACCCGTCACCGACCGACGCCGCGCGCTCCGGGGCGGGCAGCGCCGCGCGGTCGAGCTTGCCGTTGGCGTTGAGCGGCAACCGGTCCAGCGCGACGTACGCGCTCGGCACCATGTGCTCCGGCAGCGACCGGGCCGCGTGGTCCCGCAGCTCCGCCACCGAAACCTGGTCGGCGACCACGTAGGCCACCAGCCGCTCGTCCCGGACCACCACGGCGACCTGGCGCACCGACGGGAACCCCGCCAGCACCGCCTCGATCTCGCCGAGCTCGATCCGGAACCCCCGGACCTTCACCTGGTGGTCGGCGCGGCCCAGGTAGTGCAGGCGGCCGTCCGCCCAGCGCGCCAGGTCACCGGTGCGGTACATCCGCGATCCGGGCTCGCCGAACGGGTCCGCGACGAACCGCGACGCGGTGAGCCCCGGCCGGTTGAGGTAGCCCCGGGCCAGGCCGGGCCCGGCCACGTGCATCTCGCCGGGGACCCCGGGCGGCACCGGTTGGAGGTCCTCGTCGAGCACGTAGACCCGCAGGTCGGGGATGGGGACGCCGATGCTGCCGTCGGCTTCGGTGTAGGTGACGTGCACGGTGGTCTCGGTGATGCCGTACATGTTGATCAGCGCGCCGCTGCCCTGCCAGTCCGCGACCTTGGCCAGGTCCAACGCCTCGCCGCCGAAGATGACGAACCGGGCGTCGGGCTGTTCGGGCAGCAGTTGGTAGAAGGCGGAAGGCGTCTGGTTGAGCACGGTGACGCCCTCGTCACGCAGGAGCCGGGCGAAATCGGCCGGCGACCGCGAGATGTCGTAGGGCACCACCACGAGACGTCCGCCGTGCAGCAGCGGACCCCACAGCTCCCAGACGGAGAAGTCGAAGGCGTAGCTGTGGAAGAGGGTCCAGACGTCGTTCTCGTCGAAGCCGAACCAGTGGTCGGTGGCCGAGAACAGGCGCTCGACGTTGCCGTGCGGGATCACCACGCCCTTCGGCTTCCCGGTCGAGCCCGACGTGAAGATCACGTACGCCGGGTGTTCCGGGAGCAGCGCCGTTTCCGGTGCCACCGAGGGGTGTGCGGAGACGTCGGGCAGCGAGTCGAGCACGACGACCGGCCGGGCGTCGTCGATCATGCCGACGATCCGGTCCTGCGGGTAGGACGGGTCGATCGGCAGGTACGCCGCGCCGGACTTCAGCACGGCCAGCACCGCGACGACCAGGTCGGCGCTGCGGGGCAGCACGAGGGCCACGAACCGCTCCGGCCCCGCGCCCAGGGCGATCAGGTGGTGGGCCAACCGGTTCGCGCGCTCGTCGAGCTCGCGGTAGGTCAGCGCGGTGTCCTGGAAGGTGACCGCGACACCGTCCGGGGTGCGGGCGGCCTGGGCGGCGAACAGGGCGGGGATGGTCGAGGTGGTCTCGCCGGTGCCCTTCCCGTTCCACTCGACCAGCACCTGGTGCCGTTCCTCGGCGGACAGCCACGGCAGTTCGCCGACCGTCCGGTGTGGGTCGTCGCCGAGCCCGGTCAGCAGCCGGCCCAACCGCTCGCCGAGCCGCTCGACGGTGGAGCCGTCGAACAGGCGGGGGTCGTAGGTGAGTTCGACGTGCAGTTCGTCGTCGACGTGCGCCCGGACGGTCAACGGGAACGTCGTCGTGTCCAGCCCGTCGACCTCGCCGACCTGGGGGGCGTCGTCGGAGGCCGCCTCCACGGGGTAGTTCTCGAACGCCAGCAGGCTGTCGAACAACGGTCCGCCGAACCAGGACTGCACCTGCGCCAAGGACACGAAGTCGAACCGCCGCGACTCCGTCTGCGACTCCTGCAACCGGCGCAGCCACGACAGCACGTCGTCCCGGGGGTCCACCGACACCCTGGTGGGCACGGTGTTGATGAACATGCCGACCATGTCCTCCACGCCCGGCAGCTCGGCCGGCCGCCCGGACACCGTGGTGCCGAACACGACATCGCGCTCACCGGACATCCGGGCCAGCAACAACGCCCACGCGCCCTGCACGAGCGTGTTCACGGTCAACCCGTTGGTGCGGGCCACTTCCGCGAGCCGCGCGGCGGGCAGGTCCAAGCCGACGCGCGCCGTGGACTCGGCCCGGTGCGCCTCGGCCGGCGGGCGGTCGTAGGGCAGGGGGGTGCGGTCGGCGACCCCGCCGAGCACGCCGCGCCAGTGGTCCTCGGCCGCCACCGGGTCCTGGGCGGCCAGCCACTCCAGGTAGTCCCGGAACGGCCGCCGCGCGACCGGGGTGCCACCCGCGTACTCGGCCAGCACCTCGCCGAAGACCTGCGCGGTGCTCCAGCCGTCGAGCAGCAGGTGGTGCGACGTCCACAGCAGGTCGACCTCGTGCTCGGACACCCGCCCGACCGTCAACCGCATCAGCGGCGCACGGGTCAGGTCCAGGCCCGTTCCCGCGTCGCGGGCGACGAGTTCGTCGGTGACCGGCGCGTACTCGACCGGCAGGACGACATCGCGGTGGACGACCTGCACCGGCTCGTCCACGCCCTCCCACACCACGGCCGTGCGCAGGATCGGCGTGCGGTCGACCACCCGCTGCCACGCCCGCGCCAACCGCTCCGGGGAGTCGACGTTGGACAGTCGGACGCGGAGCTGGTTGAAGTACGCGGTGCTGTCGTCCACGAGGCTGTGGAACAGCATGCCCGCCTGCAACGGCGTGAGCGGGTAGACGTCCTCCACGTCGGGACGCGCGACCCGGTCCACCTGCGCCTGGTCGAGCCGGGCCAGCGGGAAGTCCGACGGCGTGCGACCCCACGCACCGGCCGACGCGCAGTGCGCCACGATCCCGCGCAGCGCGTCCACCATCCGGTCCGCCAGCGCCCGCACCGCCGACTCGTCGTGGGTCTCGGTGGAGTACTCCCAGTCGAGCGCGAGTTCTCCGTCCGCCACGGCGGCGGTGATGTCCAGCAGGTGCGGTCGGACCAGGGTGTCCGGCACGTCGCGACCGTGCTCGCCCTCGCTGATCGAGCCGGACTCGAACTGCCCGAGGTAGTTGAAGCACACGCCGGGCAGTCGGCCGGCCAGCCCGCGATCGGCGTACCGCAGGGCCTCGTAGCTCAGCCCGCGGTCCGGGACCGCCCGGAGGCGCTCCTTGACCGCCTTGAGCGCGTCACCCCAGTCACCGGCCGGGATCTCCAGCTCCACGGGGAACTGGGCGGTGAACCAGCCGACCGTGCGGGACAGGTCGAGGTCGAACAGCTCCTCGCGGCCGTGGCCCTCCAGAGTGACCAGGGCACGACCGGCGAACGCCGACGTCAGCGCGGTCAGCAGCACGTCGTTGACCTGCGTGCGGTACGCGTCGGGCACCCGGTGCAGCAGGGCGTCGGTGTCCGCCTTGCCCAGCCGCACGGTGACGCTGCGCGCACTGCCCGCCGTGGTGGGGACCGGCTCGTCGGTCCGCGTCGCCACCCAGTGCGGCAGCGACCGGTCGAACGCGCCTTCGCGGACGTGCGCGTCCAGCCGGTGCGCCCAGGTGGTGAACGCGGTGGGCTTGGGCCCGAGGTCGCCGCCCCGGTAGGCGGTGGCCAGGTCGTCCAGGACGATCCGCCACGACACCGCGTCGACGACCAGGTGGTGCGCGGTCAGGAACAGCTTGCCGTCCGGGAACAGCACGGCCCGGAACAACGGCCCCCGCCGCAGGTCCAGCCCGGCCCGCGCGGCGTCGGCCGCCGCCTCGTGGTCCAGGGTGGACTCGACGTGCAGGACGTCGTGCGCGGTGTCGGAGACCTCCTGCCACCACTGCCCGTCGACCTGGGTGAACCGGGTGCGCAGCGCGTCGTGGTGGGCCACGACCTTCCGCAGGGCGGTGCGCAGCGCCGGGACGTCCACGTGGTCCAGCTCGGTGAGCACGGACATGGTGAAGTGCGCCAGCGGTCCGTGCTCGGCGAAGAACCACCGCTGGACGGGGGTCAGCGGGGCCGGCCCGGTGGGCGTGTGGTGCGTGCCGCCGGTGTCCTCGGTGACCGCGAGCGCCAGGTCGGCGACGGTCTGCCGCAGGAAGATGTCCTTGGAGGTCAGCTTCAGGCCGGCCTGCCGTGCTCGCGAGACGACCTGCATGCTCAGGATCGAGTCGCCGCCCAGCGCGAAGAAGTTGTCCCGCGCGCCGACCCGCGCCACCCCGAGCACCTCGGCCCAGATCGCGGCCAGCTCGGTCGCGGTGCCGTCCGCCGGTGCGACGTACCCGGCGTCGGTGAACGTCGGCGCGGGCAGCGCCCGGCGGTCCACCTTGCCGCTCGGCGTCATCGGGATGGCTTCCAGCGGCACGAAGGCCGACGGCACCAGGTAGTCCGGCAGCCGGTCCTTGAGCCACGCGGCGAGGTCCGCCGCCGTGCCGACGGTGTACGCGACGAGCCTGTTGTGCCCGTTGTGCTCCCGGGCCACCACGACGGCCTGCGCGACGTCGGGGTGGTGCTGCAACGCGGTCTCGACCTCGCCGAGCTCGATCCGGAACCCGCGCACCTTCACCTGGTCGTCGTCGCGGCCGAGGTAGTCGAGCTGGTCGCCGACCCACCGGACGCGGTCGCCGGTGCGGTACATCCGGGCACCGGGCTCGCCGAACGGGTCGGCCAGGAACCGGGAGGCGGTGAGGCCGGGCCGGTTCAGGTAGCCGCGCGCCACCTGCGCGCCGGCCAGGTACAGCCCGCCCGGCACGCCGGTCGGCGTCGGCTGGAGCTGGTCGTCCAGCACGTAGGCGACCAGGTTGGCCAGCGGACGCCCGATCAGGGGCCGGTCGCCCACCACGGGCGTGGAGACGGCGTCGACCGTGGTTTCGGTGGGGCCGTAGAAGTTGTAGGACCGGGTGGGCGCGTCGGCCAGCTCCTGCCACAGGGAGTCGGGCAGCGCTTCGCCGCCGAGCATCAGCACCTTCGGCGCGTGCTCGCCGTCGAGGAGCCCGGCGGGCAGGAGCTGCCGCACGTAGGACGGCGTCAGGTCCAGGAAGTCGATCCGGTGCTCGCGCACGTAGTCCACCAGGGCGGTGGGCTCCAGCCGGACCTCGTCGGGCAGCACGTGCAGCTCGTGCCCGTCCGCCATGAGCAGCGGGCCTTCCCAGGAGGTGTCGAACGAGAACACCGCCGACAGGGCCACGCGCAGCGGTTCGCCCGCGAAGTCGTGGCGGTGGTTGTGCAGCAGGTTCACCAGTTGCCGGTGCTCCACCACGACGCCCTTGGGCCGGCCGGTGGAACCGGAGGTGTAGATCACGTACGCCGCGTGGTCCGGTCGGACCACGACGTCGGGACGGCCGTCCGGGTACCCGGCCAGGTCCGGCCACGAGTCCAGGACCAGCGCCGGCTCGGCGTCGCCCAGCAGGAAGTCGACGCGGTCGCGCGGGAGGTCCCGGTCGACCGGCAGGTAGACCGCGCCCGCCTTGTGCACGGCCAGGATCGCCACGACCACGGCGGCCGACCGGGGCAGCATCACCGCGACCGTGCGCTCCGGGCCCGCGCCGTGCGCGATCAGGTGGTGGGCGAGGCGGTTCGCGCGCTCGTCCACCTCGGCGTAGGTCAGCCGGGTGTCGCCGTGGACCAGCGCGGTCGTGTCCGGCGTGCGCGCGGCCTGCGCCTCGAACAGCGCCGGGAACGTGGTGTCGGGCACCGGCCGCCGCACGCCGCGACCGTCGGGCTCGTCGCCGAGCACCAGCGGGATGCCGGCGGTCGGGCGGTCCGGGTCGGCGGTGACCTCGGCCAGCAGCACCACCAGGTGCCGGGCCAGCCGGTCGACCGTGCCGGCGTCGAACAGGTCCGTGCTGTACTCGACCGCGCCGTGCAGCTCCCCGTCGGCCTCGCCGAACTCGAAGGTCAGGTCGCAGGTCGCGGTGGACAGCGGCAACGGCAGCTCGGCCGCCCGCAGACCGGGCAGCTCCGGCACGTCGGTCCCGGTGTTCTGGACCAGGACCATCACGTCGAACAGGGCGTTGCGGCTCGGGTCGCGATCCGGCCGGACCGCCTCGACGACCCGTTCGAAGGGGACGTCCTGGTGGGCGAAACCGTCCCGCACGGTGGCCCGGACCTCGTCCAGGAACTCGGTGAACGTCCGCCGGGTGTCCACGGTGGACCGCAGGACGACGGTGTTGACGAACAGGCCGACCACGTCGTCCAGCTCGGCCCGGCCCCGGCCGGACACGGCCGTGCCGACCGCGATGTCGTCCTGACCGGTGTACCGGGCCAGCAGCACCTGGCACGCCGCCACCAGCGTCGTGAACAGGGTGTCGCCGTGCCGCCGGGCCAGGGTCCGCAGGGCGTCGGCGACCTCGGCCGGCACCGTGAACGAGTGCATCGCGCCCGCGCCGGTGCGCACCGCCGGCCTCGGCCGGTCGGTCGGCAGCTCCAGCGGCGGGACGCCGGCCAGCCGCGACGTCCAGTAGTCGATCGGCGGGTCCTGCCGCCACTCGGTGAAGTCGACGTACTGCACCGCCGCCGGCGGCGGCTCGTCGCCCGCGTACAGGGCGGCGAGGTCGCGCATCAGCACGCCGGTCGACCAGCCGTCGGTGATGATGTGGTGCAGGGTCAGCACGAACACGTGGTCGTCGTCGCCGACGCGCACCAGCCGCGCCCGGACGAGCGGACCGCGCCGCAGGTCGAACGGCGTACCCGCTTCCTCCCGGAGCACCGCCTCCCACGGCCCGTGCTCGACCGCCAGGGCGATCGCGAAGGGCGCGTTGACCACCTGCACGTCCTGGTCGAACGTGGTGCGCAGCGATTCGTGCCGGGCGACCAGGCCGCTCACCGCGCGCCGCAGCGCCTCGACGTCCAGCCGGCCCCGCAGCCGCAGCGCGGTCGGCGTCACGTACTCCGTGCCGCCGGGCTCGAACTGGTCGAGGAACCACAGCCGCCGCTGGGCGGGGGACTGCGGCCACGCCGAAGAGTCCCTCGGCACGGCGGGGATCGCCTCCACCGGCGACTCGCCGGAGATCGCGGTGGCCAGCCCGGACACCGTCGGGTGCTGGAACAGCGCCCGGGGCGACAACTGGGCACCGAACGCCGCGCGCAGCCGGGACGTCACGTTGATGCTGAGGATCGAATCGCCGCCGAGCGCGAAGAAGTTGTCGTCCGCGCCGACCCTCGACAGGCCGAGCACCTCGGCCCACACGGCGGCGACGGTCCGTTCCGCGTCGGTGCGCGGCGGGGTGAACTCGCCCGAGAACTCGGGCGCGGGCAGCGCCCGGCGGTCGACCTTCCCGCTGGGGGACAGCGGGAAGGTGTCGAGCTCGACCACCGCCGCCGGCACCAGGTAGTCGGGCAGCACCGCGCCCAGCACGGCGCGCGGGTCGCTCCCGGGGGTGCCGGTGACGTAGCCGATGAGCCGGTTGTCGCGCACCACGACGACGGAGTCCCGCACGCCCGGCACGGTCCGCAGGGCGGCTTCCACCTCGCCCGGCTCGATCCGGAACCCGCGGATCTTCACCTGGTCGTCGGCGCGGCCCAGGTACTCCAGCCGCCCGTCGACCCACCGCACCCGGTCGCCGGTCCGGTACATCCGCCGGCCGGCCGCGCCGAACGGGTCGGGCAGGAATCGCTGGGCGGTGAGCCCCGCGCGCCCCAGGTAGCCGCGCGCCACCTGCGCGCCCGCGACGAACAGCTCACCGACCACGCCCGGGGGCACCGGCCGGAGGTCGCCGTCCAGGACGTAGGCCCGGACGTTGTGCAGCGGGCGGCCGATCATCGGCCGGTCGCCGAGGATCTCGGTGGCCACCGCGTCGACCGCGGTCTCGGTGGGGCCGTAGTAGTTGAAGCCCGTCACGGGGGAGTCGGCGATGTGCCGCCACAGCGCGGCGTCCACCGCCTCGCCGCCGACCAGCACCTGGCGGACGCCGGACGCCAGCAGCCCGGCGGCGATCAGCCGGTGCGCGTAGGTCGGCGTGAGGTCGACCGTGCCGATGCCGTGGGTCGTGACGTAGTCGACCAGCGCGGCCGGGTCCAGGCGCAGTTCGTCGTCGATGACGTGCAGTTCGTTGCCGGCGGCCAGGAACAGCAGCCCTTCCCACGACGTGTCGAACGAGAACGTGGCGGTGACGGCGAACCGGGTCGGCGCGGCCATCAGGTCGTGCCGGTTGGCGTAGAACAGGTTCGCCAGTTGGCCGTGCTCCACCACGACGCCCTTGGGCTTGCCGGTGGAACCGGAGGTGTAGATCACGTACGCCGCGTGCTCCGGCCGGAGCACGACCGGGGGAGCGGTGTCCGGCGAGCCGGTCAGGTCCGGCAGCGCGTCGAGCACCAGCGCCGGTTTCGCGTCGGCCAGCAGGAAGTCGATCCGCTCGGCGGGCAGCTCGGGGTCGATCGGCAGGTACACCGCACCGGCCTTGAGCACCGCCAGGACCGCCACCACGAGGTCGGCGGACCGGGGCAGCCGCACGGCCACCGTGCGCTCCGGGCCCGCGCCGCGCTCGACCAGGTGGTGGGCCAGGCGGTTCGCGCGGGCGTCGAGCCGGGCGAACGTGTACGCCTCGCCCTGGAACACCAGCGCGGTCGCGTCCGGCGTCCGGCGCGCCTGCTCGGCGAACACCTGCGGGTAGAGCGCGTCCGGCGTGTCCAGCCCGGTCCTGTTCCAGGCCACCAGGACCCGGTTCTCGTCCTCGGGGGACAACCACGGCAGGTCGGCGATCCGGGCGTCGGTGTCCCGTGCGATCGCCGCGACCAGGTCACCCAGCCAGCCGGCGAGCCGCTCGGCCGTGGCGCGGTCGAACAGGTCCGGGTCGTAGGCCAGCTCCAGGTTGAGCCGGTCGGTCACCGACGCGGTGAGCGTCAGCGGCAGCGTGGTGTTGTCCACCGCGTCGATCTCGACCACGCGCGGCCCGTCGCCGGCCTGGTCGAACGGGTAGTTCTCGAACACGATGACGCTGTCGAACAGCCGCGTGCCGGCCCACGACTGGATCTCGGCCAGCGAGGTGTGGTCGTAGCGGCGGGCTTCCCCCTGCACGGCCTGGAGGTCCCGCAGCCAGGCCCCGACCCGCGCGGCCGTGTCGACCGACACCCTGGTCGGGACGGTGTTGATGAGCATCCCCACCATGGTCTCGACCCCGGGCAGTTCCGCCGGCCGGCCGGACACGGTGCTGCCGAACACGACGTCGCGCTCGCCGGACACCCGGGCCAGCAGCACCGCCCACGCGCCCTGCACCACCGTGTTGACGGTCAGGCCCGCGCGCTGCGGCGCGTCGCCCAGGTCGGCGGTGATCCGCACCGACTCGGACGCCTCGGCCCGGTGCGCCTCGGCGGGCGGCCGGTCGAACGGCAGCGCGGTCGGTCCGTCCACATCGGACAGCACGGCGCGCCAGTGGGCCTCGGTGCCCTCCTGGTCGGCGAGCCAGCGCAGGTAGTCGCGGAACGGGCGGCGCGCGGGCAGCCGGGCGGGCTGCCCCGACGTGATGGCCCGGTAGTGCTCCAGCACCTCGCTGAACACCTGCCCGGTGCTCCAGCCGTCCAGGATCACGTGGTGCGACGACCACGCCAGTTCCACGCGGTCCTCGCCCAGCGGCGTGACCCGCACGCGCAGCAGCGGCGCGACACCGAGGTCGATCTCCCCGTCCCGGGGGAGCACGACGTGGCGGTGCACCACCTGCACCGGCTCGTCCACCCCGTCCCACACGACGCTGCTGCGCAGGACCGGCGTGCGGTCCACGACCCGTTGCCACGCCTCGAACAGCGCGCCCGCGTCGGTGACGCCGTCCAGCACCAGGCGCATCCGGTCGACGTACGCGCCGGGCTCGACCAGGCTGTGGAAGACCATGCCGGCCTGCAACGGGGTGAGCCGGTAGACGTCCTCGACGTCCGGCCCGGCGATCCGGTCCACCTGCTCCTGGGTGAGCCGGGCCAGCGGGAAGTCCGACGGGGTGTGCCCGCCCGCACCCGGCGACGCGCAGTGCGCCACGATCTCCCGCAACGCCTCCAGCACCCGTTCGGCCAGCCGCCGCACGGTGTCGCCGTCGTGCACGTTCTCCGAGTACTCCCAGGTCAGTCGGAGCTCGCCGTGCTCGACCAGGCCCGTCACGTCCAGCAGGTGGCTGCGGGGCCGGTCGGGGGCGAGGTCGGCACCGGCCGCGTCCTGCCGCGCGCGGAAGAAACCGCCGTCCGCGACCTCGAACCGGCCGTGGTAGTTGAAGGAGATCGGCGGCAGGCCGGTGCCGACGTCGAGCGCTTCGTAGCTCAACCCCTTGTGCGGCACGGCCCGCAGGGCTTCCTTGACGGCCTTGAGCGTGCTGCCCCACTCGTCGGTGGTCGGCAGCACGACCGGGAACTGGGTGGTGAACCAGCCGACCGTGCGGGACAGGTCGGCGTCGAACAGCTCCTCGCGCCCGTGGCCCTCCAGCGCGACCGCGACCGCGTCCCGCCCGGTCCACTCGGCGAGCACCCGGCCCAACGCGCTCAGCAGCACGTCGTTGACCTGCGTCCGGTACACCGGCGGCACCTGGTGCAGCACGGCGTCGGTGGTCTCGCGGTCCAGCCGCACCGACACGGTCCGCGCCGACGCCGCGGTGTTGGGACCGTCGCGGTCCACCGGCAGCGACACCGGCTCGGGCACGGCGCGCCAGTGCGGCAGCGCGTCGTCCAGCGCGCCGGAGGCGACGTGCTCGGCCAACCGGTGCGCCCACTGCGTGAACGACGTGCCGACGGGCTCCAGCGCGACACCCCGGTACGCCTTCTCCACGTCCTCCAACAAGATCCGCCACGAGACGCCGTCCACCGCCAGGTGGTGCACGGTGAGCAGCAGCTTCGGCCGCTCGCCGGGGAACAGCACCGCGCGCAGCAGCGGGCCGTCGCCGATGTCGAGGTGCTGCCGCGCGGCGACGGCGTCGGCGTCGAGGTCGGACCCGGTGGTCAGCACGTCACCCTCGACCGCCGTGACGTCCTGGGTCCACTGCCCGTCGACCTCGCGGAACCGCAACCGCAGGGCGTCGTGGTGCGCGACGACGGTCCGCAGAGCCTCGCGGAGCACCGATTCCTCGACCTCGGGCTCCAGCTCGACCAGCAGGGTCATCGTGAAGTGCGCCAGCGGCCCGTGCTCGGCGAAGAACCACCGCTGGATGGGCGTGAGCGGCGCGGGACCGGAGAACACGCGCACCGGCGCGGCTTCCGGCGTGCTCGCCGACACGAGCGCGAGCTCGGCGACGGTCTGGTGCCGGAACACGTCCCGCGAGGTGAGCCGGAACCCGGCCTGCCGGGCGCGGGACACCACCTGGATGGACAGGATCGAGTCGCCGCCCAGGGTGAAGAAGTTGTCGTGCACGCCAACCCGCTCGGCACCCAGCACCTCGGCCCAGATCCGCGCCAGCTCCGCCTGCGCGGGAGTGGCCGGCGCGACGAAGTCCTCGTCGCCCCTGGCGGCCGGCGCGGGCAGCGCGGCCCGGTCGAGCTTCCCGTTGGGCGTCAACGGGATCCGGTCCAGCTCCACGAACGCGGCCGGGATCTGGTAGTCGGGCAGCAGCCGGCGCAGGTGCTCGCGCAGCTCGACCGGGCCCGCCGTGACGACGTACCCGACCAGCCGGGCGTGCCCGTTGTCGGTGCGCGCGACGACCGCGGCCTCCGCGACGTCGGGGTGGCTCAACAGCGCCGCCTCGACCTCGCCCGGCTCGATCCGGAACCCGCGGATCTTGACCTGGTCGTCGGTGCGGCCCAGGTATTCGAGCTGGTCGCCGACCCACCGGACGCGGTCGCCGGTGCGGTACATGCGCGACCCCGGCGGACCGAACGGGTCCGCGAGGAACCTGCTCGCGGTCAGGCCCGGCCGGTGGAGGTAGCCGCGCGCGACCTGCGCGCCGGTGATGAACAGCTCGCCGGGCACGCCCACGGGCTGCGGCTGGAGGTTGACGTCGAGCACGTGCAGCGCCAGGTTGCGCAGCGGTCGGCCGATCACCGGCCGGTCGCCGGTGACCGGGGCCGAGGCGGCGTCGACCGTGGTCTCGGTCGGGCCGTAGAAGTTGTACGCGCGGGTCGGCGAGTTCGCGAGCTCCCGCCACAGCGACGCGCCGAGCGCTTCGCCGCCCAGCATCAGGAACTTCGGCTTGTGCGCGCCGTCGAGCAGCCCGGCGGGCAGGAGCTGCTGGACGTAGGACGGCGTCAGGTCGAGGAAGTCGATCCGGTGGTCCTGCACGTAGCGCACCAGCGCGTCGGGCTCCAGCCGGACCTCGTCGGTCAGCACGTGCAGCTCGTGGCCGTCGGCCATGAGCACCAGGCCCTCCCACGACGTGTCGAACGAGAACACGGCGGTGAGCGCGGCCCGCAGGTGCCCGGAGGCGAAGTCGTCGCGGTGGCTGTGCAGCAGGTTCACCAAATGGCGGTGCTCGACCACCACGCCCTTGGGCTTGCCGGTGGACCCGGAGGTGTAGATGACGTAGGCCGCGTGGTCGGAGCGCAGCGCGACCGGCGGCGGGGTCGGGGGCAGCCCGTCGACGTCCACCGGACCGTCGATCACCCGCACGGCACCGGAATCCTCGATCAGGTGCGCCCTGCGCGACTGCGGCAGCGACGGGTCGACCGGCAGGTAGACCGCGCCCGCCGTCATCACGCCGAGGATCGCGACCACCGCGTCCACGCCGCGCGGCAGCGAGATCGCCACCACCTGCTCGGGCCGGACGCCGTCCGCGACCAGCCGCCGGGCCAGCCGGTTCGCCCGCGCCTCGACCTCGGCGAAGGTCAGCCGGACGCCGTCGCAGACCACGGCGGTCGCCCCGGGGGTGCGGGCGGCCTGCTCCCGGAACAGGGCGGGGAAGGTGGTGTCGGGCACGTCGAGCTCGACGCCGCGCGCGTCGGGTTCGTCGCCGAGCAGCAACGACACCTCGGCCAGCGGCCGGCGCGGCTCCGCGACCACGCGGGCCAGCAGGATCAGCAGGTGGCGGCCGAACCGCTCGACGGTGGCCGGGTCGAACAGGTCCGTCGCGTACTCGACCAGGGCGTGGACGCCGTCGGCGGTCCCGGTGAAGTCGACGCTGAGGTCGAAGTTGGCCCGCCGCCGGGTCAGCGGCTGCTCGGACACCGCCAGGCCGGGGAGCTCGGGCAGCTCGCCGCCGACGTTCTGCATCGCCACCATGACGTCGAACAGCGGCGACCGGCTCGGGTCGCGCGGTGCGCCGACGGCTTCGACCACCCGGTCGAACGGCACGTCGTCGTGCGCGAAGGCGTCCAGGGCGTCGGCCTTGGTCGCCTCCAGGAGCTCCTCGAACGACCGGGAGGTGTCCACAGCGGACCGGACGACGACCGTGCCGACGAAGAACCCGACGAGCTGCTGGAGCTCCGGCCGCCCGCGCCCGCTGGTCACCGTGCCCAGCGCGATGTCGTCCTGCCCGGTGTAGCGGGCCAGCAGGGCCTGGGTCGCGGTGAGCAGCGCGGTGAACAGCGTGGTCTCGTGGTCGCGGGCCAGCCGGGCGAGCCCGTCGGAGAGCCCGGCGGGCACGGTGAACTCGTGCGTCGCGCCGGCGGTGGTCCGCTCGGCGGGGCGCGGCCGGTCGGTCGGCAGCTCCAGCGGCGGCACACCGGTCAGCCGATCCCGCCAGTACCCCACGTCGACCGGCTGCTCCCGCTGCCACACCGCGTAGTCCGCGTACTGCAACGCGGGCGGCGGCAGGGTCTCGCCCCGGTAGAGCGCGCCGAGCTCGGCCCCGAGCACGCCCAGCGACCAGCCGTCGACGACGATGTGGTGGGAG
This sequence comes from Actinosynnema sp. NPDC023587, assembly GCF_040640215.1. Lineage (NCBI taxonomy): Bacteria > Bacillati > Actinomycetota > Actinomycetes > Pseudonocardiales > Pseudonocardiaceae > Actinosynnema > Actinosynnema sp. NPDC023587. Next base: position 92,048 of record NZ_JBFABG010000009.1, read on the forward strand.
GTCAGCACCAGCACGTGGTCGTCCGCCGCGACCCGCAGCACGACCGCCCGGAACAGCGGCCCGCGCGCGAGCTCGAACGGCCGCTCGACCTCGGCGCGCAACGCGCCGGCCAGGTCGTCGACGTCCACGACCGGGACCTCCAGCCGCAGGTCGTCGTGCACGACCTGGACCGGCTGGCCGTCGACCTCGGCGAAGGTCGTGCGCAGCGACTCGTGCCGGTCCACCAGGCCGCGCAGCGCGCCGGTCAGGCGCGGCAGGTCGGGGACGCCCCCCAACCGCAGGGCCAGCGCGCTGTTGTACTCGGTGTCACCGGGCTGGAACTGGTCGAGGAACCACAGCCGCTGCTGGCCGGCGGACAGCGGGAGCGGTCCGGTGCGCGGCACGGCGGGGATCGTCGCGGCGGGCGCGGCGTTCCCGGCGAGCCGGGAGCGCAGGCGTTCGCGCAGGTGGGCGGGAAGCGCGGAGATGCGGCTTTCCTTGGAGGTGGTCATGGCTCACGCTTCCCGGTCGAGGAGGGCTTCGAGGTCGGCCAGCACCAGGTCTTCAACCAGGTCGGCGAGGGAGGACACGGTGCGCGCGGTCAGCACGTCCCGCGGGGAGAGCTCGACGGCGAACGCCGCCTTGGTCCGGGAGGTGATGCGCAGGCTGCGGATCGAATCGCCGCCCAGCGCGAAGAAGCTGTCCTCCACGCCCACCCGGTCGACGTCCAGTTCATCGGCCCAGATGGCGGCGATGGCCTCTTCGGTCTCGGTGCGGGGTGCGACGTACTGGTCGGAGGTGACCGCGTCGCGCTCGGGCGCGGGGAGCGCGACGCGGTCCAACTTGCCGTTGGCGTTGAGCGGCAGTCGATCCAGTGCCACGAACGCCGTGGGAACCATGTGTTCGGGCAGCGCACTCGAAGCGTGGCCGCGCAGTTCCGAAACCCGCACGTCCCCGTTCGGCACGTAGTACGCCACCAAACGCTGTTCCTGCTCCAGCACAACGACCTGGGCGACGGCAGGATGCGCACCCAGGACGGTTTCGATTTCCCCGAGTTCGATCCGGAAGCCGCGGATCTTCACCTGCTGGTCCGCCCGGCCCAGGTAGTGCAGCCCGCCGTTGAGCCAGGTGCCGAGGTCGCCGGTCCGGTACATGCGAGAACCCGCCGTGCCGTAGGGGTTCGCCAGGAAGCGCGACGCGGTGAGCCCCGGCCGGTCGAGGTAGCCCCGGGCCAGGCCGGGCCCGGCCACGTACATCTCGCCGGGGACCCCGGGCGGCACCGGTTGGAGGTCCTCGTCGAGCACGTAGACCCGCAGGTCGGGGATGGGGACGCCGATGCTGCCGTCGGCCTCGGTGTAGGTGACGTGCACGGTGGTCTCGGTGATGCCGTACATGTTGATCAACGCGCCGCTGCCCTGCCAGTCCTGGACTTTGTGCAGGTCCAGGGCTTCGCCGCCGAAGATCACGTATCGCGGGTCGGGCTGTTCGGGCAGCAGTTGGTAGAAGGCGGAGGGCGTCTGGTTGAGCACGGTGACGCCCTCGTCGCGCAGCAAGCGCGCGAAGTCCTTCGGTGAGCGGGAGACGTCGTAGGGGACGACGACGAGACGTCCGCCGTGCAGCAGCGGACCCCACAGCTCCCAGACCGAGAAGTCGAAGGCGTAGCTGTGGAACAGGGTCCAGACGTCGTTCTCGTCGAAGTCGAACCAGTGGTCGGTGGCCGAGAACAGGCGCTCGACGTTGCCGTGCGGGATCACCACGCCCTTCGGCTTCCCGGTCGAGCCTGAGGTGTAGATCACATAGGCCGCGTTGTCCGGGGTCAGCCGCACCGCCGGTGCCACGGCGGGGTACCCGGACACCTCCGGCAGCGAGTCGAGCACGGCCACCGGCCGGGCGTCCGCGATCGTGCCCGCGATCCGGTCCGCCGGGTAGGACGGGTCGATCGGCAGGTACGCCGCGCCGGACTTCAGCACGCCGAGCACCGCGACGACCAGGTCGGCACTGCGGGGCAGCACGAGGGCGACCAACCGCTCCGGACCCGCGCCGAGCCCGACGAGGTGGTGCGCCAGGCGGTTCGCGCGCTCGTCCAGTTGGCGGTAGGTCAGGGAAGAGCCCTCGAACGTGACCGCGACCGCGTCCGGCGTCCGGGCGGCCTGGGCCGCGAACAGGCCGGGGATGGTCGAGGACGGCGCACCGGTGCCCTGGCCGTTCCACTCCACCAGCACCTGGTGGCGCTCGGCGTCGGACAGCCACGGCACCCGCGCCACGGGCTGGTCGGGGTCGGCGACCAGGCCGACCAGCAGGGTCGTGAGCCGCTCGCCCAACCGGACCACGGTGTCCGCGTCGAACATCGCGGGCTCGTAGCCGAGCAGCACGCCCAGCCGGTCCGCCGGGTAGACGGTGGCGCTCAGCGGGAAGCTGGTCGTCTCGACCGCCTCCAGCTCCCGCAGCCCCATCCCGTCGGCCAGGTCGGCCGGGTAGTTCTCGAAGATCACCGCGCTGTCGAACAGCCCGGTGCCGGCCTCGACCCCGCTCCACGCCTGCAAGCGGGTCAGCGGCACGTGCTCGAACCGGCGCGACTCGGCCTGCGCGGCCTGGAGCTCCCGCAGCCAGTCCGCCACCGGGCGGGCACCGTCGACCTCGACCCGCACCGGCAGGGTGTTGATGAAGATGCCGGTGATCGCGTCCACGCCCGGCAGGTCCGCCGGCCGCCCGGAGACCGTCGCGCCGAAGCACACGTCACGCTGCCCGGACGACCTGGCCAGCAACAACGCCCACGCGCCCTGCACGATCGCGCTGGGCGTGACGCGGTGGGCACGGGCGAACTCGTACAGCCGGGCCGAGTCGGCCTCGGTCAGCTCGACCGCGTGCCGCTCGGACGAGGTCGCGGACCCGGTCGCGGGCCGGTCGACGGGCAGGGGCGTGGGGGACTCGAACGAGCCGAGCACCTGCCGCCAGTGCCGCTCCGCGGCCTCGTCGTCCTGCGCCGCGAGCCACGCCACGTAGTCCCGGAACGGCTGCCGCTCGGCGGGCTCGCCCAGCACGTCGGACAGCACCTGGAACACGCTCCACCCGTCGAGCAGCACGTGGTGGAACGTCCACAGCACGCGCACCGACCCGGCGGACAGCCGGACGATCGCGATCCGCATCAGCGGCGCGACCCCGAGGTCGATCCCGGCTTCCTTGTCCGCCGCCAGCAACGCGGCCAGCCGCCCGGCGCGCTCGGCCTCGTCCAGCCCGCTCCAGTCCAGGAACGTGAACGGGACCTCGGCGCGCGCGTGCACGACCTGCAACGGCTCGCGGACGTCCTCCCACAGCACCGAGCTGCGCAGCACGGGCGTCCGGTCCACGACCCGTTGCCACGCCCGCGCGAACTCCTGCGAGTCCGGCACCCCGTCCACCACGAACGTGGTCTGCTGGAAGTACACGCCGCGCTCGCCAAGGCCGTGGAACACCATCCCGGCCTGCATGGGTGTCAGCGGGTAGGCGTCCTCGCCGGTGATCCGGTCCACCTGCTCCTGGGTGAGCCGCGTGAGCGGGAAGTCCGACGGGGTCCGCCCGCCCGCGCCGGGTTCCGCGCAGTGCGCCAGGACCGCCCGCAGCGCCACCGCGTACGCGTCGGCCAGCCGCGCCACCGTCGAGTCGTCGTGCACGGCCGAGCTGTAGTACCAGGAGAACTCCAGCCGGTCGTCCTGCACCTTGCCCACGACGTCGAGCAGGTGCGGGCGCGGCATGTCCGGGTCGGCCACCAGGTCGAGGTCCCGCTGGCCGGTGAAGCGGCCCAGGTAGTTGAAGCTCACCGCCGGGTCGCACGCCGGCCCGCCCGCCAGGTAGCGCAGCGCGCCGTACCCGATGCCGCGCCCCGGCACCGCGCGCAGTTGCTCCTTGAGCGACTTCAGCGCCGTGCCCCAGTCCCGGGGCACGTCCAGCGCCACCGGGAAGACCGTGGTGAACCAGCCGACCGTGCGGGACAGGTCGACGTCGTCGAACAGCTCCTCGCGGCCGTGCCCCTCCAGGTCGACCAGCACCCGGTCCCGGCCGGTCCAGTCCGCGAGCACCCGCCCCAGCGCGGTCACCAGCACGTCGTTGACCTGGGTCCGGTACACCTCCGGCACGTCGCGCAGCAGCGCCGAGGTTTCCGCCTCGGTGAGCCGCACGGTCACCTCGCGCGTGGTGGCGAAGGTGTTCGCCCCGTCCCGGTCGGTCGGCACGCCCTCCCCGGACACGGCGGTCCAGTGCGGGAGTTCGGCCGCGAACCCGCCGGACGTGGTGTGCTCGTGCAGCCTCCGGGCCCAGTCCCGGAACGAGGTGGTCTTGTCCCCGACGTGGACGGTCTTCCCGTCGACCGCCTGCCGGTACGCGGTCATCAGGTCCTCGGCGAGGATGCGCCACGACACCCCGTCCACGACGAGGTGGTGCGCCACCAGCCGGACCGACCGCGCGTCGAGCACCTCCGCCCGCAGCAGCGGACTCGCCCAGCCGACCGGCTCGTTGACCTGCCGGTCGCCCTCGAAGCGCATCCGCAGCGCGTCGTGGTGCCCGACCAGCGCGTCGACCGCCGCGCGCAAGGCGTCCGGCTCGACGTCGTGGTCGAAGTCCACCACCAACGTCTGGTCGAACAACGTCGAACCGGTGCCCAGGAACCACCGCTGGATCGGCGTGAGCGGCGCGTCGCCGGTGACCGCGCCCTGGTCGGCGACCGGCGGCAGGTCCCGCGTCACGTGGGGGGCCAGCGCCGCGATCGTCTGGTGCGCGAAGATGTCCCGGGAGGTCAGCACCAGCCCGGCCTGCCGGGCGCGGGTGACCACCTGGATGCCCAGGATGGAATCGCCGCCCAGCGCGAAGAAGTTGTCCCGCACGCCGACTCTCGCCGCGCCCAGCACCTCGGCGAAGATCCCGGCCAGCACGCTCTCCACGGGAGTGCGCGGCGCGACGTAGACCCGGGGCTCCTCGGGCGGTGCGGGCAGGTTGTCCCGATCCAGCCGGTCCAGCCCCACGAACGTCGTCGGCACGCTGTGCGCGGGCAGCACCTGCGCCAGGAACCCTTGCAGCGCGGCGGAGTTCACCGCCGGCGTCACGTAGGCCACCAGCCGCCGGTCCGTCGCCACCACGGCCGCGTCCGCCACCTCGTGGTGCCGCCGCAACGCGTCCTCGACCGCGCCCGGGTCGACCCGCACACCGCGCACGCGCACCGTGTCGTCGGGCGGGAAGTCCAGCGCCACCAGCCGCCGCAACTCCCGGTCCGGCTCCTCGACCACGTTGTGCAGCAGCGTTTCCAGGTCGTCCGCCAACACCTCCACGGTGGTGCGGTCGAACAGGTCGGTGTTGTACTCGATGGTCAACGCCAGCGAGTCGGCACGCGGCCAGAACTCCACGACCAGGTCGAACCGCGCGTTCGGGCGCGGCAGGTCGTGCTCGGCCACCGTGAGATCGCCGAAGCCGGCCTCGCGCACCAGCGGCGGCTGCAACGCCACGACGGCCTGCACCAGCGGCGTGCGACTGGGGTCCGGGTCGGGGCCCAGCTCGGCCACCACCCGGTCGAACGGCACGTCGTCGTGCGCGAACGCGTCCAGCACGGTGTCCCGGACGTGGTCCAGGAAACCGGTGAACGGCAACTCGGGGTCGACCCAGGACCGCAGCACCAGCGTGCGCACGAAGAACCCGACCGCCCGCGCCAGGTCGGCGTGGTCGCGCCCCGAGGTCACCGTGCCCAGCGCGATGTCGCGCTGCCGGCTGCGCGCCGACAACAAAACCTGCACCGCGGCGGTGAGCGTCATGAACAGCGTCGCGTCGTGCGCCCGCCCCACCCCGGTCAACCGCTCCACCAGGTCGGCCCGCAACGGCCGCCGCAGCACCGCGCCCGACGACGTCCGCAGCGCCGGGCGCGGCCGGTCGGTCCGCAGGTCCAGGGTTTCGAGCCCGGCCAGCTTGTCCCGCCAGTACGCCACGTCGCCGACCGGCCGCGCCGCGTCCCACACCGCGAAGTCCGGGTACTGCGCGGTCACCGGCTCCGGTTCGTCCCCGGCGTAGAGCGCCGCGAGCTCCTCGACGAGGAGCCCGGCGGACCACCCGTCGGTCACGATGTGGTGCTGCACCAGGACCAGCACGTGGTCGTCGAGCTTGCGCGGCAGCAGCACCGCCCGGGTCAACGGCCCCCGCCGCAGGTCGAACGGCACCGCGAGGTCCCGCTCGTCGCCCACCGCCAGCGGGATCGTGCCCTCGGCCGCGACGATCTGCACCGGCACCCCGTCGACGACGTCGAACGTGGTGCGCAGGGCGTCGTGCCGCCGCGCCAGCGCGTTCAGCGCGTCGGCCAGCCGCTGCTCGTCCAGCGGCCCGGTCAGCCGCAACCCGAACGCGGTGTTCTGCTCGGCGGTGCCGTCCAACGAGAACAGCCGGCGCTGAGCCGGCGACAACGGCACCCCGTGCGGCACTCCGTGCGGCACTCCGTCCCCGCGCGGAATCCGGGGGATCGGCTCGTGCACTGGCAGCTCCAGCGCCAGCGCCTCGACCGTCCGGTGCTCGAACATCGCCCGCACCGGCAGGCCGCCGAGCCGCCCCAGCGCCCGCACCGCGAGGATCGAATCACCGCCCAGCGCGAAGAAGTCGTCCCGCGCGCCGACGTGCGCGACGCCCAGCACCTCCGCCCACACCCGCGCGACCCGCCGCTCCTCCTCCGTGCGCGGCGCGACGAAGTCCTCCGGCAGCTCGCCGACCACCGGCGCGGGCAGCGCCGCCCGGTCCAGCTTCCCGTTGGGCGTCAGCGGGAACGCGTCGAGCTCCACGAACGCGGCGGGCACCATGTAGTCGGGCAGCGTGGCCGCCAGCCCCTCCCGCAGCCCGTCCACCGCACCCACCACGTACGCGACCAGCCGCTTGGGCTCGTCGCGCGGCACCACCACGACCTGCCGCACGCCGGGGAACCCGGCCAGGACCGCCTCGACCTCGCCGGGCTCCACCCGGAACCCGCGGATCTTGACCTGGTGGTCCGCCCGCCCGACGAACTCCATCGACCCGTCCGCGGACCGGCGCACCAGGTCCCCGGTCCGGTACATCCGCGACCCGGGCGGACCGAACGGGTCCGCCACGAACCGCGCGGCCGTCAGCCCCGGCCGCCCCAGGTAGCCCCGGGCCAGCCCGACCCCCGTCACGTACAGCTCGCCCTCGTCGCACAGCGCGAGCTCCGGGTCCAGCACCCGCACCGCCGTGCCGGGGATCGCCCGGCCGATCGGCGGCGTCCCGCCGGGCACCAGCGGCCCGCTCCACGACGTCACCACGGTCGACTCGGTGGGCCCGTAGGCGTTGATCATGCGACGACCCGGTGCCCACTGCTCCACCAGGTCCGCCGGACACGCGTCGCCACCCACGACGAGGGTCCGGAAGCGGGGCAGCGAGCGCCGGGGCACCGTCGCCAGCGCGACCGGCGGGATCAGCGCGTGCGTCACGCCGAACTCCTCGATCACGTCCGCGAGCTGGTCGCCCAGCAGCGGCCCCTCCGGCGGCACGACCAGCGCGGCCCCGGCGGGCAGCGCCATGCAGAACTCCAGCACCGAGGCGTCGAAGCTGGGGGAGGAGAACTGGAGCACCCGGTCGCCCGGCCGCACGTCGAAGTGCTCCACCTCGGCCGCCGAGAACGCCGGCAGCCCCCGGTGCGTGACCACGACGCCCTTGGGCCGCCCGGTCGAGCCCGAGGTGTAGATCACGTAGGCGGGCTGGTCGGCGGCGATCTCCACGCCCGGCTCGGTGTCGGGCCACCCGGCGACGTCCAGCGGGCCGTCCAGCACCAGCAGCGGCTGGGCGTCGTCGATCATGAACGAGATGCGGTCCGCCGGGTAGGCGGGGTCCACCGGCAGGTAGGCGGCCCCGGTCTTGAGCACCGCGAGCCGGGCGATGACGTTGTCCACCGAGCGCGGCAGCGCGACGGCGACCACCCGTTCCGCGCGGGCACCCTTCGCGATCAGCAGGTGCGCGAGCTGGTTGGCCCGCGCCTCCAACTGCCGGTAGGTGACCGTCTCCTCGGCGGAGACGATCGCCGGCGCGTCAGGTGCGCACGCGACCCGTGCGCTCACCAATCTCGGCAGGTTTTGGGCAGACGTCATCGCGAGCAGAGCCTTTCCGGGGTTCGTGCGCGGGCCGCGGCATACCCGCGACGAAGGACGTTGAAACGTGATTTTCAGACCATTTCCGGGACCTGCCTGCGAGCCAGCCGGCCACCGATCTGGATCCACTGGATCCCGCCCCCACGCGGGTCCCGCAGGAAACGCCCGGTCTGGCTCGTATCACCCGTGTCGGAATCCCGCATCTCGAACACGAGGCCGTCGAACAGGGACAGATCCGCGAACGGCTCGCCGTCCACCGTGAGCTTGAGCACTTCTCGCTCCGTGGGCTGCACGGAATACTCGACGTCGCCGTTGACGAAGCTGCCGGTGCAGCCCTCCGGCGGCGCGATCGGGTCCCGCAGGTCGCCCAGGCCGTCGTAATCGCCGACCGGGAGCCCCGCCTCGGCCAATACCGGCACGAGATCCCGCCACAAGGCGAACCCGCTGCTCCCGTTCGTGGTGAGCGCCACCACGGTCCCGTCCGCCGGATTGATCCGGAGGTGGCACGAGGTGCCGTCGGCGGTGCCGTCGTGGCCCACCCAGGCCACCCCGTCGCGCTCGTAGAGGGCGAGCCCCAGGCCCCAGCCGTCGGCCATCCCGAAGGGTTCGGCGTGCCGCACGGGGGTGCGCATCAGCGCCAGGTCCGCACCGTCCACGAGGTGCGGCGGCGCGCCCGCCAGCATGCGCCCGAACGTCACCAGGTCGGTCGCGCTGGCGGCCAGCGCGCCGGCCGGCGCGTCCACGAGGGCGAGCGACTGGCTCACCGGCACCGCCCGGCGCTGCGCCGCGTTGACCGCGTGCCCGGCGACGACGTTGCGGTCCTCCTCGGGTCCCACGGTGAAGTGCGGTCGCAACCCCAACGGACGCAGCAGGACCGCGTCCACGGCTTCCCACCAGGACATTCCGGTGGCCACCTCGATCAGGTGGCCGACCAGGACGTAGCCGATGTTGGAGTAGGAGAAGCCCGCTCCCGGGCTGTGCAGGGGGACGAGCGTGCGCCCCGCCTCCAGGGCGTGGCGGCGCAGCGAGGTGGTGCGGATGTCGTCCGGGTCGGAGGGGAGGCCACCGGTGTGGCTGAGCAGGTGGCGCAGCGTCAGGGGGTGGTCGACGTCGGGGAGCGGGGTGTCGAGGTCGAGGTCCCCGTCCGAGACGAGGGTCATCGCGACGGTCGCGGTGAAGGTCTTGGTGATCGAGCCGATCGGCACGGCCGCGTCCTCGGCCAGACCGACCGACGTGGTCCAGAGGCCGTCACCGGGGTGGTGGACGGCGAGCTGCGCGCCGGGGACGTGGTGGTCGCGGACGAGGTCGGCTAATCGACGCGCGAGTTGATCGGTGTCCATCGAAGGTCCTTTGCAGGAATGAGCCATTTGGCTTCGATCCAACGTTGACGGCCGTTCCAGGATCATCGCGACCGCCAAACGGAGCATCTGCTGGGTATAGATTCCCCGGTTTGTCGAGGCGTAACCGCACGTTCTTGGATTGATCTCCGCGGTTCACTCGAACGGCCTGGTTTGGACCAGGACGTTCCGTAACTAGGGGGCTATTGCGAGGATTATTCGCACTCGCCTGGCATGGACTTCTGTCAACGGGTAATCCGTCTACAGGGTAGCCGCAAGAAGGCTTTCCACGCCTCCCCGGGAGGCTTTCCAAGAAATATCAACAGCCCCGTAACCAGGGGTGGGCGGCGTCGTTTGCCGAGAGTTAGCCGGCGTCCCGCGAAGTGACCCGCCGGTAGTGCCGGGCGGCCCGGACCCGGTTCCCGCAGGCGGGCGAACACCATTCCCGCCGGGGGTGGTCCTTCACGAAGTAGAGCACGCAGCCCGGCGCGTAGCAGGCCCTGAGCAGCGCGCGCCGCTCCCCGCCGAACAACTCCACGGCCTCGGCCGCCGTCGCCGCGAGCACCCGGACGGCGTCCGGGGCCGCGCTGGCGGTGCGTCGGACGAGGTCGTCACCGACCACGTCCAACTGCGGCCAGCGGGCCGCCCGGCGGACCGCCGAGTTCACCTCGGCAACGGCCCGGGGGAGATCACGAGCGGCCGAAATTGCCCGAGTGTCTTCCGTCACCACGCCGGCCAGGTCCCGGAGTGCGAGCCGCAACGAGTGGAATGCCTGAAGGGTGCGGTCATCGACGTCACCATCACCACCGACGTCACCGTCGCCGCCCAGCCACGCCACGAGTCCGTCGACGGACGACAAGTCGTCGTGCAGGCCGGACCGGTCCGCCCGGATCGTGTTCATCAGGCGCACGGGGCGGGGCTCGTCGGGCAACACATCTAACGCTAACACGCACTTGCAACCGTTAGGGCGATCTTCTAACGTCAAGACCCGCACCCAACCGTGAGAAAGGTTCGCCGATGATCCCGCCGTTCGACGAGGAGTCCGCCCGCCGCAAGGTCCGCGCGGCACAGGACGCCTGGAACACCCGCGACCCGCACCGCGTCGCGGCGGCGTACACAGTGGACTCGTTGTGGCGCAACAGGTCCGAGTTCATCACCGGTCGTGCGGAGATCGTCGCCTTCCTGACCCGCAAGTGGGAGCGCGAACACCGGTACGCCCTGCGCAAGTCGCTGTGGGCCTGGTCGGCCGACAAGATCGCCGTCCGCTTCCAGTACGAGTGGCACGACGACGGGGGTCGGTGGTGGAGGAGCTACGGCAACGAGAACTGGGAGTTCGCGGCGAACGGCCTCATGCGCCGCCGGGAGGCGAGCATCAACGACCTCGGCATCACCGAGGCCGAGCGCCGGATCGATCCGGACTCGACCGACGACCTGCCCCCGGCCTAGCGCCGGCGCGCCGGCCGCCCGCTGCCCCCGGCCGGGAAACCGCAGCTCAGAGCACGGGTGGTGGTCAGTCGCGCTGGATCGCCAGGTGCAGCAGTTCCATCCGCGCGTCCAGCTCGGCGGCGATGGCCGCCGTGCTGGTGAGCTCGTCCACGAACCCGGCCGGCACCTGGTCGTCGTACTTGTAGAACAGCTTGTGCTCCAGGGTGGCCCAGAAGTCCATGGCGATGGTCCGCAACTGGACCTCCACCTTCACCTTCTCGACCCGGTCCGACAGGAACACCGGGATGCGCACGATCAGGTGCAGGCTCCGGTACCCGTTCGGCTTGGGCGCGGCGATGTAGTCCTTGGTCTTCAGGATCTCCACGTCGCTCTGCCGGGCCAGCATGTCCCGCACCCGGTACACGTCCGTCACGAACGGGCAGACCACGCGCACCCCGGCGACGTCGTCCAGGTGCTCCGCCGCCAGCGCCAGATCCGCCGGCAAACCCTTGCGCCGCAACTTGTCCAGGATCGCGTCGAGCCGCTTGACCCGGTGCGTGACGTGCTCGATCGGATCGTGCTGGTGGACGAGGTCGAACTCCTCGCTGAGGATGCGGAGCTTCGTCATGAGCTCGTCGACCGCGAACTTGTAGACCAACAGGGACCGCCGCAGCAGGTCATCCGCCACGCCGATGTCCATGATCCCCAGGATACCGGCCCGCGGCCCGGCTACGATGCGGGTCGTGGACATCCACTGGCACGTCGTTCTCCCGCCGCCGGTCGCCTGACGGGCGCACCCCGGCCCGCCCGGCCCTCCCCGGCGGCCCAGCCCCCGGTGGCCCGGTGCCGGGCACCGGCACGCAACCCCCCGCGCGGTGCGCCCGTTCGCGACGTACGTCACTTCCGCGAACGGAGAACCCTTGTCGTCCCCTGTCGTACGCGCACGTCTCGCCCGAGGTCCGCTGCCGATCCTCGCGGCCTGCTTCCTGTGGGGCACCACCGGCACCGTCAGCTCGCTCGCCCCCGCGTCCGCACCCGCCTCGGCGGTCGGCGCGGCGGGTCTGGTGCTCGGGGGCGGCCTGCTCTTCGGCACCGCTCGGGGCACCCGGGCCGTGCTGCGCACCGCCGACCGCCGGCTGCTCCTGCTCGGCGCGGTCACCGTCGCCGGGTACGCGCTCGCGTTCTACCCGGCCGTGGCGCGCACCGGCGTGGCGGTCGCGACCGCCGTCGCCCTGGCGACCGCGCCGATCGTGCTCGGCACCCGGGCCCGCCCGCTGGTCACGCTCACCGCCGTCACCGGGTGCGCGGTCCTCGTCCTCGGCGGGCGCGATGCCCACGTAGACCTCGTCGGAGTGGCGTTGGCCCTGGTCGCGGGCCTGTGCTACGCCGCGTACTCGGTCGTCTGCGCCCACCTGATCGCCCGGGGGCACGCGTCGCGGGCCGTCGTGGGCACCGTGTTCGGCGGGGCCTCCGCGATCACCCTGCCGGTCCTCCTCGTGCTCGGCGTGTCCTGGCTGGGCAGCGTGGAGGGCATCGCGGTCGTCGTGCACCTGTCGGTGTTCACCACGTTCGTCGCCTACCTGCTGTTCGGTCACGGCCTGCGGCACACCACCGCCGCCGCGGCGACCACGCTCACCCTCGCCGAGCCGGCCGTGGCGGCGGTCCTCGGAGTGGTCGTGCTGCACGAACGGCTGCCGCCGATCTCGTGGGCGGGCATGGCCCTGCTGGGCCTCGCCCTGGTCGCGCTCGCCCGGCGGACCGCGCCGGGTGGTCGCGGCGCGCCGACCTCCTAGTCGGGACGCCGCCCCGCCGCGCCGCCGAGCCCGTGGAGGATGCGCTGGATGAGTTCCGGGTCCACGTCCGGTTCGTCGCCGAGCTTCTCGGCGGCCGGCGAGCGGCGGGGTTCGCGGCGGGGGAGGGGGACGGCGGAGGCGTTCATCCCGGACGGGAGCGTCAGCTCGCACCACGCGAGCCGGCCGCCGGCCGTGAGGTCCACCAGTCCGGCCCGCCCGCCGGCCAGCTCCGGCGGCAGGGCCACCCGGAAGCCCTCGACCTCGACCACCAGGTGGCTGCCGCTCAGCCGCAGCCGCACCAGCAGGAGGCCCGGGGCGCGCGGGTCGGCCACGTCGACGGCCGCGCCGACGAGCCGCCGCACGGTCTGCGCGGCCTCGTCCTGCATGCCGCGCAACCGCCACTCGCCCAGGGAGAAGCGCACGAACATGTCCGCGACGGTGATCGCTGTGGGCAACGCGACGAGTCGAAGGTCGTCGACCTGTTCGGTCTGGGCGTTCACACCGATCCCTCCTCGCCTGCGTCCGGCGCGTGCCGCGCCAGATGGTGCCATGAGTGCGCCTCCGGTCACCCACCTGGTCCAGAACCCGTGAGCGGACCGTGTCCGGATCGAGTCGGGGTTGCTTCGGTCGGGGACCGGAAGCGCCCCCCGGCTCACATCCTCGTCCGGGGCTTGCGGGCTCATCGTTCACCGGTAGTCACGGCGGTGTCCGGAAAAGTACCGAAATGCTCGACCGAAGGGAATATCGGGGTCCACCCGTTCCGGGACTTGACCCCTCGCGCCGAGCACGCTCGGTGATCCCCGGCCACGCACGACGAAGGGCCCGCCGACTGCTCGGCGGGCCCTTCGACGTCGGTGCCCCCTCGGGGAGCGGCCTCAGGACTGGAGCACGGCCTCGATCTCCAGCAGGATCGTGATCTTGTCGCCGACCGCGGCACCGGCCGGGCCGCCGGTCACGCCGAACGCCTTGCGGCTGATGTCGGTGCTGGCGGAGAAGCCCGCGACCTTCGCGCCCTCGAAGCCCTCGCCGAAGCCGTTGAGCTCCAGCTCCAGGGTCACCGCTCGGGTGACGCCGCGCAGGGACAGCTCACCCTCGACCAGGAAGCCCTCGCCGTTGGCGCGCACCGCCGAGGAGGCGAAGGTCAGCTCGGGGAACTTCTCGGCGTCGAGGAAGTCCTCGCCCTTGACGTGGGCGTCGCGCTGCTCGTTCTTGGTGTTGACGGACGCGGTGGAGATCGTGGCGTTGACCGTCGAGTCCAGCGGGTTCGCCGCGGTCACGATGGTGCCCTCGAAGGTGTCGAAGTGGCCGCGGACCTTGGAGACGCCCAGGTGGCGGACGACGAAGGAGACGTCCGAGTGCACCGGGTCGATGGCCCAGGTGCCCACGAGGTAGCCGGGGATCTGCGCAGTCTGCGAGGTCATGTTGTCCTTCTCGGTCGGTCTGGTTGAACTCTCAACCGAACATAGCGCATCCTGATTGAACTCTCAACAACGGCCGTATGATGGGACCATGAGCGACGTGCGGTGGCTGAGCGCCGAGGAGCAGCGGGTTTGGCGTGACTTCAGGACCGCCGTGACCAAGTTCACCGAGAACCTGGACCGGCAGTTGCAGCGGGACGCCGGCATGCCCATGGCGTACTACGAGATCCTGGTCGCGCTGTCCGAGGCTCCGGAGCGGTCGCTCCGGATGAGCGAGCTGGCCCTGAACTGCCACTCGTCCCGGAGCCGGCTCTCCCACGCGGTGGCCAAGCTGGAGAAGGAGGGCTGGGTCGAGCGCCAGGCGTGCGCGTCCGACCGGCGCGGCTCGGTCGCCCGGCTCACCGATCCCGGCTTCGCCGTGCTGGCCGCCGCCGCCCCGGGGCACGTCACGGCCGTGCGGGAACACCTCTTCGACGTGCTGACGCCGGCGCAGTTGGCGTCGTTGCAGGACATCAGCCGCGCGATGGAGAACGGGTTGCGGACCGAGTGCGCCCAGGCGCGCGCCGAGATCGGCGAGTTCTGACCGCGCCGGACCCGGACCCGACGCCCGCGCACCGCGCGACCGGAGCGCCGCCGCCCGGCCAGTCGGGTCGCCACCGCCGCCCGCGCGCCGCGTCGCCTGACCGGCGACCGGGGCGCGCACCACTCGTCTAATCGCCGTCGCCGCGCCAGGCGGCCAGACCGGGCCGGGTGGGGCGGGTGCCGGGGAACGCGTCGGCGAGCACCCGGGCGTAGCGGCGGCCGTCGGGGGTGTCCAGGTCCGGTGGGCGCAGCCAGGGCGCGAGGTGCACCCGCCCGCCGGTCGCCTCGCCGCCGACGACCAGCACGTCGGGCGCGTCCGGCACGATCACCCGACCGCGCCGCGCGGCCTCGGCCCGGACCTCGGCCGCCGCCCGCGCCGACCGCGTCGACGAGTCGGACACCAGCGCGAACTTCCCGGGCAGCGCGGAGACCTGGGCCCGCAACGCGCGGACGTCGGCATCGGTCAACGCCGGCCACGGCGGTTCGGGCCTGCCGGCCAGCAGGGCGGCCAGGGCGGCGTCGGCGTACTCGGTCCCGTCCGGCCCGCGCACGTCCGGACCGGTCCACGGGTCGCGGCCGGGGTTCACCGGCACGGTCGCGCGGGCCTCGCCCCGGCCCAGCCACAGCGAGCCCCGGCCCGGGTCGAGCCACACCAGCGCCCACCGGCCGGTCGTGCCGGGCCGCGGGCCGGCCTCCACCAGCGCGTCGCGGGCGTTGCCCACCCGCAGCGGGGCGTCCGGCACGCGCACGACGTTCCAGCCCGGCCGGTGCGGGGCGACCAGGACGTCCACCGGCTCGCCGGCCACCACGACCCGGGTCAGCACCGGACCGGCGGGCGGGGTGGCGAGGTGCCCCGCGAGGGTCACCTGGGCCAGGCCGGCCAGCAGGGCGACGGCCAGGCCCGCGCCGACCACCCGCACCACGACCGTGGGCGGGCACAGCGCGGCCCACCCCACGCCCGCGAACCCGGCCAGCAGCACGATGTGCGCGCCGGACAGCGGCGGGCCGGTGAACCACAGCGCGGCGGCGGTCGCGGCGAGCACGACGACCGCCAGCACGACCCGCGCCGGCACCGGCACCTCCCCGCGCAGCACCGGGGGCGTCAGCAGGACCGCGATCACCGCGACGGCCGCCGGGCCGGGCAGCCACGACGCGTCGGCCACGAGCAGCGCGACCAGGCCGCCCGCTGCCGCGACGGCGGTGACGACCCGCCGGGTCAGCGGGCCGCCGGCGGTGAACGGGCGGGCCAGGGCCCAGCCCGCCACGACCGTCACCGAGATCAGCAGCAGCAGCCGCAGGAGCGTGAAGCCCAGCGGCAGACCTACCGCCCCGTGCTCGTGCACGACGTCACACCGCGCGTGGGACCGCGCACGTGCACCGCATCTGCTCGCGTTCGGCCGGCGTGGGGCGCATGTGCAGCACCATCCCGATCACCATCGGCACGAACACCACGAAGTTGTAGAACAGGTGCAGCTCCACGCGCGGCACGATGAGCTGGATGACGCTGGTCGGCACCGGACGGCCGAGCAGGAACGCGCCGGTGGACGACTGCACGATCAGCAGCAGGTGTTCGACGTGGTGCCAGAACTGCAATCCGAGCGCGAGGCCCCACCAGGTGCGGGACCGGCCGGTGAAGCCCTTGCGGAGGGTGAACAGGCCGACCAGCATCACCAGCGCGAAGCCGTAGTGCAGGACCTCGGAGCTGATCAGCCACGGGAACCACAGGCCGAGCACGCCCTGGGACCGGGGCACCGGCCAGCCCAGCGCGTAGATCTGCACCGCCTGGACGATGTGCTCGACCCAGTGGGCGATGACGACGAACATGAAGCCGTAGAGCGCCGCCTTGTGCCACCGGGTGTTCAGCGCTGCCAGCAAACCGGTCGTGCCGCCCACGGCGGTCGATCGGACTCCGGTGTGTGCCACAGATCCTCCCGTGCGTCCGGCGGATGGGGTGAGGAGTCGAGCATAACGGCGTTACGGTTGATTGTGACCCTGGTCGGGCCAGTACGCCGGTTCTGCGCACGACACAAGAAATCGCCCGTGTCGCACGCCCGTGCCGCACGCCGCGAATCTCCGCGTCACGCCGGTTCGGGCCGGGGGAGCGGCCGGCGGGAACCGCCGCTCACACCCGGGAGGTCCGCGAGGTCAAGGCGGCCATCCGCCGCGCGGCGGCGAACGCCGCCCACGCCACCAACTCCACCAGCGCCGCGTCGTCGCCACCGAACGCCGCCACCACCGCGTCGTCCACCTGGTACGAGGCGAACGCGACGAGCAGCGCCAGGGTCGCCCCCGGTCGGTCGTCGGCGGGCAGCCCGGACACGGCGTCCCGCACCCAGTCCCGGCCCAGTCCCGGTGCGGTGCCGTCCCAGGAGGCGAGCCGCGAGGTCACGAGCTCGCGCGCCGCGTCCGACAGCACCCGCCCGCCGCCCGCCTCGAACGCCGCCGCCGCCCGGCCGAGCGCGTCCCCGACCACCGCGTGGCCGGCCGCCCAGGACAGGTCCGGCGGCAGCGGAGCGGTGGGCAGCAGCCGCAGCGACGTGCCGGACGGGTGGTCTGCCCGAGCCCGGCCGGCCATGAACCGCCCGAGCAGCCGCTCGGCGACCACAGGTGCGCCGCTCGGCAGCGGCGAGTCGTCCAGGAACACGTTCACCACCCGGTTGAGGTAGTGGAACGCGACCGCGACGCCGAGCAGTTCGGGCCCGTGCGCGGCGGGGAAGGGCCGCTCCGCGCCGGACCGGTCGGCCCACGCCCCGACGGCGGTGAGCGACCCGCCGGCGGCGGGCGGCTGGTCGGCGGCGGGCGGCTCGTCGGCGGCGGGCGGCTCGTCGGTCAGCCGGTCCAGGGTCGCGGTGTGGATGGTGACGCAGTACGGGCAGGCGTTCTGCCGCGACACGGCGGCGGCCACGGCCTCCTTGGCGGCCCGCGAGGCGGACCCGGACGCGATCAGGGTCTCGCGCACGAGCACCCAGGACGCCGTGAGCGCGGTCGGCGAGGGCGAGTGGAGCGCGACGGGCGCGGCCAGCAGCCCGAAGCCGGCCTCCACCTCGGCGTAGACGGTGGAGACCGGTTCCCGCGCGTCGCCCGGCCGGACGGGGGAGACGTGCTTGATCCGCTTCAGCGATCGGCGGAGCGCGGTGCGGACGATGCCCATGGGAGCTCCCGGGGTTGCGTGCGCCGGCGGACGCGCCGTGACGAGTGGGTTCCTTCACGCCCCTGTTGGCTACCACGCCCCGCCGCCCGGACGCACGTGCCGGGGCCGGACCTGCCCGATAGCCCGCACGTTCGAAGTGGGCGGCGTCCCGCGCCGGTCCCCGGCCGCGCTCAGCGGCCCAGCACCTCCCCGGCCAGCCTCGTGCCCTCGACCCGGGCGGCGATCTTGGCGAACGCGGTCTCGCGGGAGGTCGACGTGTCGTCGGCGAACGGCGCGAACCCGCAGTCGTCGCACGTGCCCAGCGCCTCGGCCGGGATGAACTCGGCGGCCTCCAGCACCCGGTCCCGCACCTGCTCCGGCGTCTCCACGACCGGGTCGATCGGGTCGATCACGCCGACGAACAGCCGGCGGTCCTCGGGCAGCGCGTCCCGGATCACGCCGAGCACCCGCCGCCGGTCGGGTTCGCCCGCCAGTCCCACGTAGAACGCGCCGGCGCGCAGCGTGAACAGGTCGGGCAGCAGCTCGGCGTAGTCCACGTCGGCGCTGTGCGTGGAGTCCCAGTCGCCGCCGGGGCAGGTGTGCACGCCGATCCGGGTGCGCTCCCGTGCGGAGAACCGGTCCAGCACCTGGTTGTTCACCGCGATGAGGTCGTGCAGCACGCCCTTGGAGGGGTCGAGCTTGAGCGACAGCCGGGCCTCGGTGAAGTCGAGCTGCACGCTGTGCGCGCCGCCGTCCAGGCAGGCCCGGATGTCGGCCTCGGCCTCGTCGAGCAGGTCGGCCAGGAACCGCTCGCGGGAGTAGCCGTCGATGCCGTCCGGAGGGTAGAGCAGGCTCAGCGCGGACGGTGCGATCACCGCCTGCTTCACCGGCACCGACGTCCGCGCGAGGGCCGCGCGCAGGTGGTCGACGGCGTGCCCGGTGTACCGGAACGGACCGCTGGTCAGCCGGGGGAGCTGCCGGGTGTGGCCGTCGGAGAACGGCACCACGAGGCCGTCCGGGGCCAGGTCGGCGATGCCGGAGACCGGGTAGGTGAGGAAGCTGGGCTTGGCCTGCTCGCCGTCCGAGACGACCGGCGAGCCGGTGGCCTCGAACCGCCGGACGGTGTCCCCGACGGCCTGGTCGGTGAGGTCGCGCAGGGTCTCCGCGTCGATGTTCCCGGCGGCGAAGTCGTGGTGGCCCTGAATCAATTCCCCGGGTCGGGGAATGCTGCCGATGGGCTCGGTGGGAATGCGCACGGGTCTCCCCTGGGACTAGTGGTCCGGGCGCGCCGGTGGGGACGGCGTGAGGAGGAACAGTAGGCGGGTGATCAGCGCACTGCCTACCGGCCGAATGGTGAAGGACATCCGCCGAAAAGGGGGAACGCGGGCCGACGCGGTGTTACCGAACGCGGTCAGCGGACCCCGCGCGGCCGGAACTGGACGCTGATCCGGGGGCCCGCCGGGCGGGTGGTCTTGGGCACGGCGTGCTCCCACGTCCGCTGGCAGGAGCCGCCCATCACCACCAGGTCGCCGTGGCCCAGGGCGTACCGGACGGTCGCGCCGCCGCCGCCGCCGCGCGGGCGCAGCACGAGGGCGCGGGGCGCGCCCACGGAGACGATCGCGACCATGGTGTCCTCGGTGCCGCCCCGGCCGATCGTGTCGCCGTGCCAGGCGACGCTGTCGCGCCCGTCGCGGTAGTGGCAGAGGCCGGCCGTGCGGAACGGCTCGCCGAGCTCGTCGGCGTACCACGCGCTGAGCGCCTCGCGGGCGGCGTCGAGCACGGGGTGGGGCAGGGGAGCGTCCTCGCGGTAGAAGCACAGCAGGCGTGGCACGTCCACCACGCGTTCGTACATCTGCCGGCGCTCACCGCGCCACGGCACCGTCGAGGCCAGGTGCCGGTACAGCTCGTCCGCTCCGGTCAGCCACCCGGGCAGCACGTCGATCCACGCCCGGTCGTCCAGGCCGGTGCGGCGGACACCGGTCAGCGGGCGCAGGCCGAGGGGCTCCGCGCCGCTGTCGAACAGCGACACCTGCATGACGCGGAGCCTAGCCGAGGTCGAACAGACGTTCGACCGCAGCGATCATTATTCCTTCAGTGCCGACTTAAGATCAGCTCGGCCGGCGGCGCGGCCGACGATCACGCGTCCGGTTCGGGCTTGCGCCTCCGACCGCCGGTGCGGACCGGCTTGGCCGGGTCCTCGACCGGCTCCGCGACGGCGGGCTTGGCCTCGGGCTTCACCGGTTGGTCGGCGAGCAGGATGGCAGCCAGCTCGTCGTAGATCGGTGTACTGCTCATGGGCGGTCACGTACCCCTTTCAAGCGAAAGCTACACGCGCCTGCGAACAGGGGAACGGCCAGGGTTGGCAAACGGATCAACGCCTGCCGGAATTCGCCGGCCCCGGATCGACCAGCGCGGAGGGTAATCGTTCCACAACGGACGGATCGGGTGCGGGAGAGTCCCCCTTTCGCGGGCCGGCGTGTCGCGCGGCGACCGGTCCGCGCGGGCGTCCGCCCAGGTGATCGGGTCGGCCGCGGGGGCGGTCGCGCGGCCGGAGCGCGCCCGTGGCACGGTGGGCCCCGGCCGCACCGTGGAGGTCGTCCGCGTGCCGCGTGAGACGACACACACAACACTTGTACTTCCGATAGATGGATGTCCTAGTAATCTGGGGCCAGTTCCGCGATGCCGAAGGAGCCGTCGTGTCTGCCGTTGCCCCGTTGCACACCCCCCAGCACCCGGTCCGCTTCGTCACGGCGGCCAGCCTGTTCGACGGCCACGACGCGGCGATCAACATCATGCGCCGCATCCTCCAGTCCCAGGGCGCGGAGGTCGTCCACCTGGGTCACAACCGCTCGGTGCGCGAGGTCGTCGCCGCCGCCGTGCAGGAGGACGTCCAGGGCATCGCGATCAGCGCCTACCAGGGCGGGCACGTCGAGTACTTCAGCTACCTGGTCGAACTGCTCGCCGAGCGCGGCGCGGAGCACATCAAGGTGTTCGGCGGCGGTGGCGGCGTCATCGTGCCCGAGGAGATCGAGCTGCTGCACTCGCGCGGCGTGGCGCGGATCTTCTCCCCGGCGGACGGCCAGCAGCTCGGCCTGGCCCGGATGATCAACTCGATGATCGAGTCGTGCGACCACGACCTGTCCGCCGCCGCCCCGCCGTCCTGGGACGGCCTCTTCGCCGGCTCGGAGGACGTGCTGGCGCGGGCGATCACGCTGATCGAGGCCGGGGCGCTGCCCGCGGACCTGAGGGACCGGATGGAGCGGGCCGCCCGGCCGGTGCCCGTGCTGGGCATCACCGGCACCGGCGGCTCCGGCAAGTCGTCGCTGACCGACGAGCTGGTCCGCCGGTTCCGGCTGGACCAGGAGGACAAGCTCCGCATCGCCGTGCTGGCCATCGACCCGACCCGGCGGCGCGGTGGCGGCGCGCTGCTCGGCGACCGCATCCGGATGAACTGCCTGGAGGGCGACCGGGTGTTCTTCCGGTCGCTGGCGACCCGGCGCGCGGGCAGCGAGGTGCCCGACGGCCTGGCCGACGCGATCCTGGCGTGCAAGGCCGCCGGGTTCGACCTCGTGGTGGTGGAGACGCCCGGCATCGGCCAGGGCGACGCGGCCATCGTGCCGTTCGTCGACCACTCGCTGTACGTGATGACGCCGGAGTTCGGCGCGGCGTCGCAGCTTGAGAAGATCGACATGCTGGACTTCGCGGACGCGGTGGCGATCAACAAGTTCGAGCGCCGGGGCGCGGAGGACGCGCGCCGGGACGTGGCCCGCCAGCTCGTGCGCAACCGCGAGGCGTTCGGCGTCTCGTGGGAGGAGATGCCGGTCTACGGCACGAGCGCGGCGACGTTCAACGACGACGGCGTGACGGCGCTCTACCAGCACCTGCGCGACGAACTCGTGCGGCGCGGGCTGGAGGTGTCGCCGGGTGCGTTGCTCCCGGTGGCCGGCAAGGTCTCCACGGCCGCGTCGACCGTCGTGCCCGCGTCCAAGGCCCGGTACCTGGCGGAGATCGCGGAGACCGTGCGCGGCTACCACCGGGCCACCGAGACGCACGTGGACGCGGTGCGCCGGGCCGCGCACCTGCGCGCCGCGCGGGACGAGCTGGCCGCCGCCGGGCACGACACGGCGGCGATCTCCGACCTGCTGGCCAAGGCGGACAAGCACGTGGACGGGGTGTCCGCGGAGCTGCTGGAGGCGTGGCCGGGCGTGGTCGAGGACTACAGCGGCGACGAACTCGTGGTTCGGGTGCGGGACCGGGAGATCCACACCCGGTTGACCCGGGAGACCCTGTCGGGCAACAAGGTCCGCCGGGTGGCGCTGCCCCGGTACGACGACGGGGGCACGCTCCTGCGCTTCCTGCGCAAGGAGAACCTGCCCGGCTACTTCCCCTACACCGCGGGCGTCTTCCCGTTCAAGCGGGACGGCGAGGACCCGGCCCGGATGTTCGCCGGCGAGGGCGACGCGTTCCGCACCAACCGCCGCTTCAAGTACCTGTCCCAGGGGTCGGAGGCGACCCGGCTGTCCACCGCGTTCGACTCGGTGACGCTCTACGGCCGCGACCCCGACACCCCGCCGGACGTCTACGGCAAGGTCGGCACGTCCGGGGTGTCCATCGCGACCCTGGACGACATGAAGGCGCTCTACGACGGCTTCGAGCTGACCTCGCCCACCACGTCGGTGTCGATGACCATCAACGGTCCCGCGCCGACCATCCTGGCGTTCTTCCTCAACACCGTGATCGACCAGCGGGTCGACGCCTTCCGGGCGGCCGAGGGCCGGGAGCCGACCGAGGAGGAGGCGGCGGGGCTCAGGGCGTGGGCGCTGGCGAACGTGCGCGGCACGGTGCAGGCCGACATCCTCAAGGAGGACCAGGGCCAGAACACCTGCATCTTCTCCACCGAGTTCTCGTTGCGGATGATGGCCGACATCCAGGAGTGGTTCATCCGGCAGAAGGTCCGCAACTTCTACTCGGTGTCCATCTCCGGCTACCACATCGCCGAGGCCGGCGCGAACCCCATCAGCCAGCTCGCGTTCACCCTGGCCAACGGGTTCACCTACGTCGAGTCGTACCTGGCGCGCGGCATGTCCGTGGACGACTTCGCGCCCAACCTGTCGTTCTTCTTCTCCAACGGGATGGACGCCGAGTACAGCGTGATCGGCCGGGTGGCGCGGCGGATCTGGGCGGTGGCGATGCGGGAGCGCTACGGCGCGAACGACCGCTCGCAGAAGTTCAAGTACCACGTGCAGACCTCGGGCCGGTCGCTGCACGCGCAGGAGATGGACTTCAACGACATCCGCACCACGCTCCAGGCGTTGTGCGCGCTGTACGACAACTGCAACTCCCTGCACACCAACGCCTACGACGAGGCGATCACCACGCCGACCGAGTCGTCGGTGCGCCGGGCGATGGCCATCCAGCTCATCATCAACAAGGAGTGGGGCCTGTCGTCGAACGAGAACCCGTTGCAGGGCTCGTTCGTCGTCGAGGAGCTGACCGACCTGGTCGAGGAAGCGGTGCTGCTGGAGTTCGACCGGCTCTCCGAGCGGGGCGGCGTGCTGGGCGCGATGGAGACCGGCTACCAGCGCGGCCGGATCCAGGACGAGTCGATGCTCTACGAGCAGCGCAAGCACGACGGGTCGCTGCCGCTGATCGGCGTCAACACGTTCCTGCCGGACAACGGCGAGCGGGAGCACGTGACGATCGAGCTGGCGCGGGCGACCGAGGACGAGAAGCGCTCGCAGGTCGACCGGACGCGCGCCTTCGCCGCCGCGCACGCCGTGGAGGCCGAGCCCGCGCTGCGCCGGCTCAAGGAGGCCGCGCAGACCGGCGAGAACGTGTTCGCGGTGCTGATGGACGCGGCGCGGGTGTGCACGCTGGGCCAGGTCACCGAGGCGTTCTTCGAGGTGGGCGGGCAGTACCGGCGCAACGTGTGAGCCCGTCGGTGCCCCGTCGGCGCGGACGCCGGCGGGGCACCGCCTGGGCGCGGCGCGGGCGTCGGGACCGCACCTGGTGGCGGTCGGGGTCGACGGGAGGAGGGCGCGTGCCCGCCGTACCGCGCTACGAACCGGACCCCGGGCCGAGGGCGCTGGCCCGCCGGCTGGCGGCGCTGGCGTCGGCGGGCGTGCCGGTGCGCTGCCCGGTGTGGCTGGGGCTGCGCGAGCCCGGCCCCGGCTCGTCCCGGCTCGCCGAGGTCACCCACGCCGTGGCCCGGCACTTCGCGGAGGGCACCGCCGCCGCGCTGCCCCGCTTCAACACCAACCCCTACCCGGCGACCAGGGTGTTCGCGGCGGCCAGCCACGGCCGGGTGGACGCGCTGGGCCCGGACATGGCCGCGTTCCCGGCGGATCTCGCCGCGCCGCTGTGGTGGCGGGTGCTGGACCGGGCGCGGGCCGGGCACGACCCGGTGGTGGCGGCGGACCTGCTGCTGCGGCTGGGCTACCAGCGGCACGCGGCGGAGGTGCTGGGCATGGGGGAGTCGACCGCGTGGACGCCGGGGCGCGCGGTCAAGCAGCTCGCCGTGCTGTTCTGGTCGCGGCCGTCGGCGGCCGGGGTGGAGGCGTGGGCGCTGGCCGGGGCGCGCTCGGCGCTGCCGACCGCCGAGCGGCACGCCCTGGCGCTGTTCGTGCTGGTCCGCAACGGCCGGCGGGGTGCGGTGACGCCCGCGCTGCACGAGGCCGCCGCGATCGTCGAGGCGACCGCGCCGGACGAGCCGCTGCTCCGCCAGGCGCACTACCGGGCGCTGGCGTTCGTGCCGTTCCTGCGCGGGGACGTGCCCGCTGCCTGGGACCTGCTCGACCGGGCGCTGGCCGAGCAGCGGTCGGTCCGCCCCGGCACCGCGCTCGACCGGCTCGCCTGGGACGACTTCGCCTACCCGCTGCACGAGACGATCGCGCGGACCCACCTGCGGACCGGGCACGCGGACCGGGCGGTGGCGGCGACGGGGGAGCTGGTGGCGCTCAGCCCCGAGGACTCCCGCACGTGGGCGATCCGCGGCGACGCGCTGCTCGCGGCCGACCGGCCGGACGAGGCCGTGCACGCCTTCGCCGAGGGGGTCGCGCTGGGCGGCCTGCCGGCGGCCCGCGCCGCGTTCTACCGGGGCTGGGCGCTGGCCCGCCTCGGCCGCCGGGAGGAGGCGGCGGCGTCCTACCGGCTGTCGCACCGGATCGACCCGACCGCGCCGGCGGTGGTCGAGGCCCTCGCGTGAGCCGTGCCGGCGGTGGCCGGACCCTCGCGTGAGCCGTGCTGGTGGTCGCGGCGCTTGCGGTGTCGTCCGGGCCCCGCGCGGGCCGGTGGGCGGGGTCGGGTCAGACGATGGCGCGGGCCGCGTTGCGCAAGGCCACGGCGGCCCGTTCGAGACTGCCCAGCACGCCCGGCGGCAACTCGTGGTGGCGGCCCACGACCTCCTGGACCATCACCTGCATCGGCGCGGACTCCTCGGCCTCGGCCACCGCCAGCACCTTGAACGCCGTGCCCGGCGGGAACACCACCCGCTCCTGCACCAGGCTGCCGAACGAGTCGACCACGTTCACCCGCCGCCCGGTCACCGACCAGATCACGAACTCCACCCGGCCGTCCACCGGCACCGCCGGCCCGGCCACCGTGCTCAACAGCCCGTGCTCGACCAGCACGTCGCCGGTGCGGAACGAGCGCGCCTCGCCCCAGCACACCGTCACGCCCTGGTGCACCGGCAGCCGCCGCAGCCCCGACACGACCCCCGCCGCGTACGGCCACAGCCGTCCCAGCCGGCCGGAGCGCAGCGCCTCGACCACGACCTCCTCGTCCTGCTGGAGGCACGCCGACACCGCCGCCAGGTCGGTCACCACCGCCTCGAACGCCTCCGGGTCCTCCGGGCGCTCCTCGATGTGCCGGCACGCCACCGCCGCGTGCTCGCCGTACCGCTCGCCGAGCATCCGGCGCAGCGCGTCGCGCTCCGCCTCGGTGCTGCGGTGCTCCTGCGGCACGACCTCCTCGCCGGCCGGCTCGCCCCACACCGGCGCGGGCGCGGGCGACAGCGGGCCGTCGAGGCTCAGCGGCACGGGGGGCCCGTCGGCGGCCGGCGGCGCGGGCTGCTCCTCGGGCACCGGCGGGCGGGGCAGCGGCGTCGGGTCGCAGAACACCACCTTGAGCAGCCGGCGGACCTCCGGCTCCAGGCGTTCCACCAGCGACGCGCCCGCCACCGCGACCGCGCCGGCGGTGGTCTTGCCGGGCGTGCCCACGGTCAGCCGGGCCCACTCCGGGTCCACCGGCAGCGTCCGGACCTCCGGGCCGTCGTCCTCCGCGTCGCGCACCCACAGACCGGACGGCACGACCTCCAGCACCACGCCGCCGCCCAGGTCGAACACCCCGGGCCCGCGCTCCACCAGGCCCGGCACCGGCACCCGGTAGCCGGACACCACCGGCTCGCCGGCCGCCGTGTAGCCCACCTCGGTCACGTAGGGCCGCCACGTCTGCTGCCCGCGCGGGTTGACCGCCACGACCGCCGCGCCGGTGCGCAGCGACCCGACCGGCAGGCCCGTGTACAGCGCGATCGGCTCGCCCACCTGGTCGGCCACCGCCTGCCCCTGGTGCTCGCCGCCGTACCAGACCAGCCGCACCCGCGACCGGGCCGCCGAGGGCAGCCCGCTCAGCAGCCGGCACACCTCGTCGGTCGGGATCGGCGGCTGGCCGGGGCCGCCGACCACGACGGTCAGCACGTTGTCGCGGCACGGCAGGCCCACGATCGGCCGGGCGTCCGGGGTGGCCGGGTCGAACGGCACGCGCTGCGCGCGCAGCCACAGCCCCGCCGGGATCGGCTCGGACACGCCCACCTCGCCGGTCGGCCACGGCGAGTTCGGGTCCACCGCCTCCCAGTGCGGCACCGGGAACCGCCGGCCCATCGGCATCGGCGAGCCACCGGGCACGAACCGCAGCCAGCACCCGTACCCGCCGGTGCCCGCCACGAACGCCGCGCCGGGCACCGCGGTCACCGCGCCGTCGGCCGCGACCACCTCCACGCCGAGTTGCTCGGCCAGCCACTGCGCGGGCGCGGTCGGGCGCAGGGTGCCCGCGTGCGAGGACATCAGCCGGACCGGGCCGCGCCCCTGGAGCGCCGCCGCCACGGCCGGCCAGAACGCGGCCTCGTCACCGTGCGGCGGGTCCACCACGACCACCGTCCGCCCGCGGTCCACCGGCAGGCCCCGGGCCAGGTTGGTCGCCGCCGCGCCCGGTCCGGACTGCGGTCCCACGACCAGCGTGGCCCCGGCGAAGGAGGCCGAGAACTGCGCCGGGGCGGGCGCGGGCTCGCGCTCGACCGGGGGCGGTTCGGGTGGTGGAGCTGCCACCACAGGCTCCTTCGGCACGGCCGTGGCACGTCGGAACATCACGGTGCCCGATCACCTCCATGCAGACTGCTCGGAACGCCCGCACTCTACGGGGAAACGGGGTGGGCGCGGCGTGGCGTGAAGAACCCGACCTCGGGTTACGCCCACTCCGTGTGGCCCCCGCCACCCCGCGCGCCGCGCCCGGCCCCCGCCGACCCCGCGTCCCGCCGCTGCGCACTCCGCCCGCCCGCGTCCCGCCGGACGCCGCGCCCGGCTCGTGCCCACCCGGCGTTCCTCCTATCGAGACGGTCCCCCGGCCCCCGCCCCGCGTGGTCCACAGTGGACGATCCGGCCGGGAACCGCCACCCGCCCGCCGCCGGCGCACCGACGTGGGCCGGAACACCCCGAAGCGCCCCGAGGCGTTCCGGGGGTCCGGCGGCCGGACTCGCCGCCACCGCGTCACGGCCGGTCGACAGCGCGTGTACGGTCGAGGGCACGCCGCCGTCGACGGCTGCGCGGAACCGGGTCCGAACCAGTCCCCCGACGCGATTCTCCGGCGTCTGGTCGGTCGATTGTCGGACCTGGAAGTTACCCTGCTCTACCGTGAACCGCTCCACGCACGCCAAGACCTGGGGAGAACGACCCGGTGACCGCTGAGATCCTTTACGGGGCCGACGACCTGACCCACCTGGAAGGTCTGGAAGCGGTTCGCAAGCGCCCCGGCATGTACATCGGGTCCACCGACAGCCGGGGGATCAACCACCTGTTCACCGAGGTGGTGGACAACTCGACGGACGAGGGCGTCGCCGGGCACGCGACCAGGGTCGTGGTCACCCTGCACGCCGACAGCAGCGTCCAGGTCGACGACGACGGTCGCGGCATCCCGACCGGCACGCACGCCAAGTCCGGCCTGTCCGGCGTCGAGCTGGTGCTGACCCGGCTGCACGCCGGCGGCAAGTTCGGCGGCTCCGGCTACAAGACCTCCGGCGGCCTGCACGGCGTCGGCGCGTCGGCGGTCAACGCGCTGTCGCACCGCTTCGACGTGACGGTCCTGCGCGAGGGCAGGAAGCACGAGATGTCCTTCGCCCACGGCGTGCCCGGCACCTTCGACGGCCCCGGCCCGAACGCGGCGTTCACCCGCGAGTCGGGCCTCCGGGTCACCGGCCGGACCAAGCGCACCGGCACCTCCATCCGCTACTGGTACGACGCCCGCTACTTCGAGAACGGCGCGAAGCTGGACGTCGAGGCGGTCCGCACCAAGCTGCGCAACACCGCGTTCCTGGTGCCCGGCGTGACCTACGTGCTGCGCGACGCCACCGAGGGCGGGCTCGCCGAGGAGACCTTCCACTACCCCGGCGGCCTGGGCGACATGGTCGACTTCCTGGCACCGGCCAACGACCGGCCGGTGACCGGCACCCTGCTGATCACCGGGACCGGCGTCTACCACGAGAACGCGGCCGACGAGAACGGCGTGATGCGCTCCAAGGTCGAGCGCCAGGCCGAGGTCGAGATCGCGTTGCGCTGGGGGACCGGCTACGAACGCACCGTGGAGTGCTTCACCAACACGATCCGCAACGTGCACGGCGGCACCCACCGGCGCGGCTTCGAGCGCGCCGCGCTCAAGGCCGTGCAGGAGGCGATCGCGAAGACGCGCGGCCTGCTCAAGCCCAAGGAGGACCCGCCCACCCTGGAGGACGTGCTGGAGGGCATGACCGCGGTGGTGCACGTCCGGATACCCGAACCGCAGTTCACCTCCCAGACCAAGGACGAGCTGTCCACCACCGGCATCACCAAGGTCGCGCTCGGCGTGGTCGAGAAGCACCTCAAGGCGTGGACCGAGGACCGCCGCACCAAGTCCGAGGCGAAGGTCGTCCTCCAGAAGGTCGTGGACGCCTCCCGCGTCCGGTTGACCCAGAAGCAGCAGAAGGACGCGGCCCGCCGCAAGACCGCCCTGGAGGGCGCGGCCATGCCCCCGAAGCTGGTCGACTGCCGCACCACGGGCGTGGCGCGCAGCGAGCTGTTCCTGGTGGAGGGCGACAGCGCGCTGGGTTCGGCCCGGATGGCCCGCGTCTCGGAGTACCAGGCGCTGCTGCCGCTGCGCGGCAAGATCCTCAACGTGCAGAAGGCCAGCCTCGCCGACACGCTGCGCAACGCCGAGATCGCCTCCATCGTGCAGGTGCTCGGCGCGGGCACCGGGCGGACCTTCGACCTGACCACCATGCGCTACGGCCGGGTGATCCTGATGGCCGACGCGGACGTCGACGGCTCGCACATCCGCACCCTGCTGATCACCCTGTTCGCCAAGTACATGCGGCCGGTGATCGAGGACGGCCGGCTGTACGCCGCGATGCCGCCGCTGCACAAGGTGGTCACCAGGGGGCGCAACCCGGAGACCCGCTTCACCTTCACCCAGCGGCAGATGGAGCAGACCGTCGCCCGGCTGGAGAAGGCGGGCAAGACGATCGTCAAGCCGGTGCCCCGGTTCAAGGGGCTGGGCGAGATGGACGCCGAGGAGTTGTGGGACACCACGATGAACCCGGCGACCAGGTCCGTCCGGCGCATCACCATGCACGACGCGGAGGCCGCGGAGGCCGCGTTGGAGCTGCTGATGGGTGAGAAGGTGGAGCCGCGCCGGGCGTGGCTCGTCGAATCGGCCGCCCGGGTCGACCAGTCCGCGATCGACGTCTGAGCGCAGGAGAGATTCCAGTGGCACGCCGCAAGACCCCCACGACCAGGGTCGACCCGTCCGCCTTCGACCGCGCGGGCGCGCGGGTCTTCGACAACTCGCTGACCACCGAGATCGAGGACTCCTACCTGGAGTACGCCTACTCGGTGATCCACTCGCGGGCCCTGCCGGACGCGCGGGACGGCCTCAAGCCGGTGCACCGCCGAATCCTGTTCTCGATGAACGAGCAGGGCCACCGGCCGGCCGGCCCGTACGTGAAGTCGTCCCGCGTGGTCGGCGACTGCTTCGTGCGCGGCGCGCTGGTGTCGACGCCGGAGGGCCTGCGCCCGATCGAGGAGATCGAGGTCGGTGACCGGGTGCTGGACGGCTCGGGCCGCCCGGTCGAGGTCGTGCGGTCCTACCGCAACCCGGTGTCCGACCTCGTCCGGGTGACCTGGGCGAACGGCGACACCATGCGGGTGACGCCCGGCCAGCGCTTCCGCACCGGCCCGGACGAGTGGACCGACGCCCGCGACCTGGCGGGCCGGCACACCCTGGCCTACGGCGCGGACCGGCACGCGGCCCTGGTCGCGGACGGCGGCGACGTGGCGGACTACGTGCTGGGCCTGGTCGCGGCGGCGGGGGTGGTCGAGGACGGCCGGGTGCGCCTGGCGCTGACCGACGCCGACCCGCTGGACAGCGCGCACGGCTGGGCGATCGCCCGCGACCTCGCGGTGTCGCGCGACAAGTACCAGGGCGAGGACGGCGTGGACCACCACGTGCTGACCTTCGCCCCGGACGCCGCGCTGGCCGCCGCGACCGCGCGCACGCCCCGGTCGGTGCTCGCCGCCCGTGCCCGCTGGACGCCGTTCCTGGCGGGCCTGTTCGACGCCGCCGGGCACGTCCACGACGGGCGCGGGATCGGGTTCGCCGACCTCGGCGACGAGGTGCGCGCGGTGCTCGCGGACGCGGGCCTGCGCACCGGGCGCGGGCCGGCCGGGTTCCGGGTCGCGGGCCGCCCGGCGGCGGCCCTGGCCGCCGCGCTGCTGCGCTGGACCAAGACCCGCCACGAGGAGCTGGTGGACGTCATCCGCCACGCCCGCGAGGACGACCCGGCCGAGCCGATGACCCGCTGCGCGGTGGTGTCGGTCGAGCCGGTCGCGGCCCGGGAGACCTTCGACATCCA
Source organism: Actinosynnema sp. NPDC023587 (assembly GCF_040640215.1). Classification (NCBI taxonomy): domain Bacteria; kingdom Bacillati; phylum Actinomycetota; class Actinomycetes; order Pseudonocardiales; family Pseudonocardiaceae; genus Actinosynnema; species Actinosynnema sp. NPDC023587. The sequence continues at coordinate 122,958 of NZ_JBFABG010000009.1, forward strand.
GGTCGACACCGACGAGCACGCGTTCGTCGTGGCCGGCCAGGTCGTGCACAACTGCATGGGCAAGTACCACCCGCACGGCGACACGGCGATCTACGACGCGATGGTCCGGCTGGCCCAGGACTTCTCGCTCAACGCCCCGCTGGTCGACGGGCACGGCAACTTCGGGTCGCCGGACGACGGCCCGGCCGCGAGCCGCTACACCGAGGCCCGCATGTCGCCGGCCGCGATGCTGCTGGTCGGCGAGCTGGACGAGGACACGGTCGACTTCCGGCCGAACTACGACGGGTCGCTGCGGGAACCGTCCGTGCTGCCCGCGTCGTTCCCGAACCTGCTGGTCAACGGCACGTCCGGGATCGCGGTCGGGATGGCGACGAACATGATCCCGCACAACCTCGGCGAGGTGGTCGCGGCGGCGCGGTGGCTGGTGACGCACCCCGACGCGGGGCTGGACAAGCTGATGGAGTTCATCCCCGGTCCGGACCTGCCGACCGGCGGCGTGCTGCTCGGCCTGGACGAGGTGCGCAAGGCCTACGAGACGGGCCGAGGCGTGGTGCGGATGCGCGCGAAGGTGGAGACCGGGTTGCTGGAGGGCAGCCGGGGGCGGCAGGCGATCACGATCACCGAGCTGCCCTACGGCGTCGGGCCCGAGAAGATCATCGAGAAGATCACCGACGAGGTGACCAAGTCCAAGCGGCTGACCGGGATCGCGGACGTCAAAGACCTCACCGACCGGGAGAACGGCATCCGGGTCGTCATCGAGTGCAAGGTGGGCGTGAACCCGCAGGCGCTGCTGGCCGACCTGTACCGGTTGACGCCCATGGAGCAGTCCTTCGGCATCAACAACCTGGTCCTGGTGGACGGGCAGCCGCGCACGCTGGGGCTCAAGCCGCTGCTGGAGGTCTTCCTGGCGCACCGGTACGAGGTGGTCACCCGCCGCACGCGCTACCGCAGGCGCAAGCGCGAGGACCGGTTGCACCTGGTCGAGGGCCTGCTCAAGGCGCTGCTCGACATCGACAAGGTGATCAAGCTGATCCGGGCCAGCGAGAACGCCCAGGCCGCCAAGGACGGCCTGGTCAAGACGTTCACGCTCTCCGAGGTGCAGGCGGCCTACATCCTCGACACGCCGCTGCGCCGGCTGACCCGGTACGACTCGGTCGAGCTGGAGGCCGAGCAGGACCGGTTGCGCGGGGAGATCGCCGAGCTGACGAAGATCCTCGACGACGACCGCGAGCTGAAGAAGGTCGTCTCCGGCGAGCTGGCGAAGGTGGCCAAGGACCTCCAGCAGGAGCGCCGCACGGTGCTGCTCGACGGCGACCTCAAGGAAGTGCTGGCCGCGTCGAAGCCGGCCGGGCCGCTGGAGGTGGCGGACGACCCGTGCCAGGTGGTGCTGTCGGCGACCGGGCTGGTGGCGCGCACGGCCGCCGAGTCGGAGGAGGCTTCGGAGGCCCGCCGGCGCAACGGCCGGGTGAAGCACGACGCGGTGGCGGCGACGGTGCACACGACGGCGCGCGGCCAGGTGCTGCTGGTGACCAACCGGGGGCGGGCGTTCAAGACCGACGTGCTGCCGCTGCCGGTGCTGCCGGAGCAGAGCGGCACGGTGTCGCTCAGCGGCGGCATGGCGGCCGGCGAGCTGGTGGACCTGACCCGGGGCGAACGGGTGGTCGGCATCGCGCCGCTGTCCGTCGCGGACTCGCCGGGGCTGGCGCTGGGCACCCGGCAGGGCGTGGTGAAGGTGTGCGCGCCGGAGTGGCCGGTGCGGTCGGACGAGTTCGAGGTGATCACCCTCAAGGAGGGTGACGAGGTGGTCGGCGCGACCTGGCTGGGCAGTGCCGAGGAGGCGCTGGTGTTCGTGTCGTCGGAGGCGTCGTTGCTGCGCTACAGCGCGTCGCTGGTCCGGCCGCAGGGGTTGCGGGGCGGCGGCATGGCGGGGATCACCCTGCCGGGCGAGGCGCGCGCGGTGTTCTTCGGCGCGGTGCGGACCGACGACGACGAGCACGGCGAGCCGATGGTGGTGACCTCGACCGGGCAGAGCGTGAAGGTGACGCCGTTCGCGGAGTACCCGGCGAAGGGCCGGGCGACCGGCGGGGTGCGCGCGCACCGGTTCCTCAAGGGCGAGGACGGGCTGGTGCTGGCGTGGGTGGGCCCGCGCCCGGCGGGCGCGGCGGTGAACGGCGCGCCGGTGGAGCTGCCCGAGGTCGACACCCGCCGGGACGGTTCCGGCCACGCCCACCCGGGTCCGGACGTGGTGGGGCACCTGGTCGAACGGGGCTGACCCCGCGAGCCGTCCCGAACCGCACCGCCGGCTGGCTGGCTGCGACGGTCGGCTCCCGCCGCAGCCGGCGGGACGCCGTCTCCCGCAGTCGGCCGGCGGTGCGGTCGACAGCGGGCCGCCCCCTGTTGCCGCCCGCCGGCGCGGCCGGCTGCCCTGCCGGTCGCGGCGTTCGGGGATGGTGGCCGGGATGTCTCGTCGCCGGGCGTCCGGGACCCGGTCGCCGGAACTCGACTCCTGCCACGACCTGCGTGAACACGGCCCCTCGGCTGACCCGGCTGTGCAGACACGCGCTGGTCCGGGTGGCGTCCGGGGCGGGCGGTGGGCGGCTCCCGATGGGTCGGAGCGCCCGCCTTGAGCCGGCCCTCGTGGGCACGGCGGCTGGTGTGCGCCCACGGACCCCTCCGCGCTGGTGTGGCGACGACCACCAGAACCCGAACGGTCACGGGGACGTTCGCCATGTCCGCCGGATGGCGGTGCGGTGTCGCCCGTTCTGGGCTTGATAACGACTCTCATATTCAGTAAGTATGGCACCCTCACCCGCACGAGTGAAGGGCGCACATGATCACCGCAGGATTGGCTTCGGTCACCTTCCGGGACAGGCCGGTCGACGTCGTCGTCGGCCTCGCCGCCGACGCCGGGCTGGGGGTGGTCGAGTGGGGCGGTGACGTGCACGTGCCGCCCGGCGACCTGACCGGCGCGGCCCGCGCCGCCCGGCTGTGCCGGGAGCACGGGCTGGCCGTCGGCACCTACGGCTCGTACTACAAGCCCGGCCACAGCGACCCGGCCGACTTCGCGCCCGTGCTGGCGGCGGCCGAGGCGCTGGGCGCGCCCCGGATCAGGGTGTGGGCCGGGGTGAAGTCCTCCGCCGACGTGGCACCCGCCGAGCGCGCCGCCATCACCGAGGACCTGCGCCGCTGCGTCGACCTGGCCGCCGCGCGCGGTCTCGCGGTCACCGCCGAGCACCACGTCTCCTCGCTGACCGACGAGCTCGGCTCGGCCGTGCGGCTGCTGGAGGAGGTCGACCTGGTCGCGCACTGGCAGCCGCGCGAGTCGCCGGAGGTCGCGGAGTGCCTGGGCGAGCTCGCCGCGCTGCTGCCCCGGCTGGTCGCGGTGCACGCCTTCTCGTGGGGCCCGGACGGGTTCACCGAGCGGCTCCCGCTGGCGGCCCGCGACGACCTCTGGCGGCCGTTGCTCGCGGTGCTCGCCCAGGACGGGCGCGACCGCGACGTGCTGCTGGAGTTCGTGCCCGACGACTCGCCCGAGGCGTTCCGCCGCGACGCCGCCACCCTGCTGTCCTGGCTGGAGGACGTCCGATGACCAAGCTCGCCACCCCCGTCGTCCTGGTCGCCGCCGCGCTGCTCGGCGCGTGCGCGTCCGCACCCGCGCAGGAGTCCCCCCGGGTCGCCGAGGTGGTGCGCACCGCCGCGCCGCTGGCGAACGCGCTGAGCGTCACCGACCCGCACGGGCAGCGGATCGAGCTGACCGGACCCGCCGAGCGGATCGTCTGCCTCAACGGCCTGTGCGACGACCTCGCCGCCGACCTCGGTCTGACCCCGGTCGGCACCAGCAACCCGGTGCTGATCAGCCACCCCGCGCTGCTCGGCGACGCCGGCCGGGCCGTGCCCGAGGTGCCCGGCACGTTCGGCGGCGAGGACGTCGAGGCCATCGCCGGGTTCAAGCCAGACCTGGTGATCGGCCTGCCCGGCGTGCACGACGCGCTGCGGCCCGCCATCGAGAAGTTCGCCCCGCTGTGGACAGCCGATCCCGCCACGTGGGAGGAGTCCGTCGGCTACCTGCGGGCGCTGGGCGCGCTCACCGGGCGCGCCGACCGGGCCGTGCGCGCGGAGGAGGAATTCCGGGGCCGGCTGGCCGACGCGGTCGCCCGCACCCACGGCACCGCGCAGGCGTCGACGAAGGTGCTGCTGATGTACGGCAGCGCGGACGCGGTCGGCGTCGACACCACGGCCTCGCTCAAGGGCCACCTGCTCGGGCAGCTCTTCACCTACCCGTTCCCCGCCAAGGGCACCGACCTCGACACCGCGAGCAACTACAGCGTCGAGGAGCTGCTCGCCCGGCAGCCCGACGTGGTGTTCGTGTACTCGCTGCTGTTCTCCACCGAGGACAGGACGTTGAGCAGCCAGCTCGCGGACAACCCGGTGTGGCAGCAGATCCCGGCCGTGCGACAGGAGCGGGTCCACGAGGTGCACGCCAAGCTGTGGGGCTCCGGACGGGGGCTGCGCAGCCTCGCGACCGTCGTGGACGAAGCGCTCGCGAAGGTGCCCGCTTGAGGCTGCTCGCGGCCGTCGCCGTGGTGGCCGTCCTCGGCTCGCTGGTGCTGGGGCACCCGGTCGTGCTGTTCACCGGCACCGAGCTGGAGCACGTCGTGGTCTGGCAGCTCCGCGCGCCCCGGCTGGTGCTCGGCGCGGTCGCCGGGGCGTGCCTGGGGACCGCCGGCCTGCTGCTCCAGGAGTCGCTGCGCAACCCGCTGGCCGTGCCCGAGCTGCTGGGCGTGTCCAGCGGCGCGGCGGCGGCCGTGGGCACGAGCGTCGCGTGGGGGATCGCGCTGCCGTTCGCGCCGCTGACCCCGGCGCTGCTCGGCGCGGCGGTCGGCGGCGGGCTGACGTTGCTGGCGGTGCGCGGTGCGCGGGGTCCGGCGGCGGTGCTGCTGATCGGCGCGGCGGTCGGGTCGGCGTGCCAGGCGGTGATGCTGGCCGCCACCGCCGTGACCGACTCGCGGGAGCAGGGCGTGCTGGTGCGCTACCTGCTCGGGTCGCTGACCGGCACGACGTGGCGCACCCTCGGGCCGGTCGCGGTCGGGCTGCTGCTGGCCGTGCCGGCGGTGCTCTGGGTGCTGCCCCGGGTGCGCGTGCTGCGGCTGGGCGACGACGAGGCGATGTCGGCGGGCCTGCGCCCCGGCCGGGTCCGGATGGCCGTGCTCGGCGTGGCCTCCCTGCTGGTCGCCGTGGTGGTCGGGCCGGCGGGACCGGTGGCCTGGGTGGGGTTCTTCGCACCCCGCCTGGCCGCCCGGCTCGGCCGGCCGTCGCCCGCGGTGACGGCGGCGGTCGGCGCGCTCGTCGTGGTGGTCGCGGACCTCGTCGCGCGGACCGCGCTCTACCCGGTCGAGCTGCCGGTGGGCGGGTTGACCGCGCTCGCGGCGGTCGCGGTCGGGCTGCTGGTGCGGAGGCGCGCGTGAACCGGGCCGGGGTGCGACTCGGCGGGCTCGTCGTCGTGGTGGTGCTGTGCGCGGTGGTCCAGATCAGCGTCGGGTCGACGGGGGCGACGCTCGCGGCGCTGGTCGGCGACGACTGGCACGCCCGGATGGTCGTGCTGGAACTGCGCGCGCCGCGCGTGCTCGTCGGGTTGTGCGCGGGCGCGTGCCTGGGCGTGGCCGGGACGATCCTCCAGTCGGCGGTCCGCAACCGGTTGGCGTCGCCGGAGATCACCGGCGTGGGTTCGGGCGCGGTGCTCGGGGCCGTGCTGGCGACGGTGGTCGGCGCGTCGCAGCCGGTGCCGATGGCCGGTGCCGCCCTGCTCGGCGGCGTGGTCGGCGGCGGTGTGCTGTGGGTGGTGGCCGGCCGTTCCGGCGACGTCGCGGTGCGCGGCGTGGTGGTGTCGGCGCTGCTGGTCGGGACCACGCTCGTGCTGCTGACCGCGCGTCCGCAGTTGGCGGGCGCGGTGTCGCGGTGGCTGCTCGGCTCGCTGGTCGGCCGCACCTGGGAGCACCTCGCGCCGCTGTGGCCGGTGCTGCTGGTGGTCGTGGTGGCCGCGACGCTGCTCGGCGGTGTGCTGGACGTGCTGGCGGTGGACGACGACCACGCGCGCGCGGTCGGCCTGGCGGTCGTGCCGTGGCGCAGCGCGGTGCTGCTCCTGGCCGCGCTGGCGACCTCGGCGGCGGTGGCGGCGATGGGGGCGACGGCGTTCGTCGGCCTGCTCGCGCCGCACGTGGCGCGCCGGCTGGTCGGCGCGGTCCACCGCGACGCGGTACCGGCCGCCGCGCTGACCGGTGCGGCGGCGGTGGCGGCGGCGGACGCGGTGGGGCAGTGGGTGCGGGTGCCGGCGGGAGCGATCACGGCGTTGCTCGGCGCGGGAGTGCTGATCGTCGTGGCGCGGAGAACAGGAGGTATCGGGTGACACCGCCGGGTGCGGGCCCGCCGGGTGCGGCACCACGGGACGGGGTACCGCTGCGCGCCGACGGCGTGCGCGTGCGGTTCGGCGAGAACGAGGTGCTCAAGGGCGTCGACCTGGCGGTGGGCGCGGGGGAGTGGCTGAGCCTGCTGGGCGAGAACGGCAGCGGCAAGACGACCCTGCTGCGGGTGCTGGCGGGCCTGCTCGAACCGTCCTCCGGTGACGTGCTGCTCGACGGCGGACCGCTGAAAGCCCTGCCGCGACGGCACATCGCGCGCCGGATCGCGTTGCTGCCCCAGGCCACCCCGTACGTGCAGGGGCTCACCGTGCGCCAGTTCGTGCGCCAGGGTCGTTATGCGGCAAGGGGTCCGCTGGGGATGCTCGGCGAGTCCGACGACGACCAGGTGCGCGCGGCGTTGCGCGACACCGGGGTCGCGCAGTGGGCGGACGCACCGCTGGAGCGCCTGTCCGGCGGCCAGCGGCAGCGCGTCCGGCTCGCTCTCGCGCTGGCCCAGGACGCGCCTGTGCTGCTGCTGGACGAACCCACGACCTACCTGGACATCCGGCACCAGTTCGACGTGCTGAACCTGGTCCGGGCGTTGCAGCGGGAGCGCGGGCTGACCGTGGTGGCGGTGCTGCACGACCTGGGGCAGGCCGCGCGGTACTCGGATCGCGTGGTGGCGCTGAGGGAAGGCGTCGTGCACGCGGACGGCGCACCGTCCGATGTGGTCGACGCGGCGTTCCTCCGGGAGGTCTACGGCGTCGCGGGCGAAGTGTTGTGGATCACCACCAACGGGGTATTGAAAATGGTTGTCGTTCCGGATTAGGTTGGTGGAGGTCGATCCGACCGCAACCCCAGAGAGAGGACACGTCCCGTGGACCAGATCTTCGTGAGCGTCGAGACCGAGCGCGAGCTGCCGCACAACTCCGCCAGCCACAGCAACGCCCTGGTGGAGAACCCCTTCGACGGCGGCGACGACGAGTGACCCACTCCGGGGCCGCCGCTCCGGCGGCCCCGGACCCCTTCTTCGGCCACCTGGAGGTCCGCGTGGAAACCCTGAAGCCCGGCACGGCGCTGTTCACCGGCCCGTCCGGCGCGGCCCTGCGGGACGCGGCCGGCGAGCTGTTCGCCGTCGCCCTGTCCGACGAGGCGATCGGCGGCGTCCGCGCGGCCCTCACCGGGGCCGACGCCCCCGCGCCGGCGGAGCTGAGCGCCTTCGACCACGCCGGACACCTCGGCGGGCGGGCGGGCTGGCCGGTCGGCCGCCGCACCGTCGCCGTGCTCGCCGAGCGCAGCGCCGACCTGGTCGACGCGCTGCGCCGGGCCGGCGCGAACCCCGTCGTCCCGCGCGCCGGAGCCGGTCTCGCCGAGGTGCTGGAGCTGGGCCCGGCGGCGGTGTGCGCGTGGCACGACGGCCCGGCACCGGACCGGTGGCGCGAGCTCGACGCGCTGGCCGACCACGGCATCGGCTGGCAGCGGATCAGCCGCGAGGGCAGGCACGTGCTGCTGGAGCCGATCGGCGTGCCCCACCGGGACGTCCGCGCCCGCCGGCTCGCCGCCGCCGGCTCCGGGCACCGCCACCTGCGCGCGTACTGGGCCGGGGAGAACGCCGTGCGCGGCGACGAGACCCCGGACCCGGCCGAGTTCCTGCTGGTCGCCGCGCTCGCCGTGAAGGACCTCGCCCGCTGGGCCGCCGACGTGCCCGTGGCGGGCAACTCGCTGACCCCCGGCGCGATCCCGGCGCACCGCCGGCTGCGCGTCCTGGACCTGGACACCGGGGCGCTGGCCGACCACCCGGTGCTGCCGGTGCCCGCCAGTGCGCCGTGACTTCACCGTGGCGGGGCTGGCGCACACCCTCGTCACCGCCGACCGGGACGCGCCGGTGGTGCTGATCCGCACCCCCTACGGGCGGCACCACCACCTGGCCGAAGCCGAGGCGTGGAGCCGGCGCGGGTTCTCCTGCGCGGTGGGCGACGTGCGCGGCCGGTACGGCTCGGCCGGTGGCTTCCGGCCCTACCGCACCGAGGCCGTGGACGGCGCGGCCGTGGTGGACGCCTTGCTGCGCCTGGGTTTCCGCCGGATCATCGCCGCCGGTTCGTCCTACGCGGCGTACTGCGCGGTGACCGCCGCCATCGCCCGGCCGGACGTCGTGGTCGGCGTGCTGGCCGCCGTTCCCGCGCTGGGCCTGGGGGAGACCGCCCGCGAACCCGGTGGCGCGGCCCGGCTCGCCTGCCGGGCCGGCTGGTGGGGCGAGCACGCGGCGACCACGGCGTCCACCGACCTCGGCGCGACGCCGGTGGTCGACCTGGTGACCGGCTGGGACGATCTGTGGGCCGCCCCCGAGCGCACCGCGCGGCTGTGGAACGCGGTGCCCCGCCTGACGATGCCGCTGCTCGCGGTCGGCGGCCTGCGCGACCCGTTCGCCGCCGACACCGAACGGCTGGCCCGCCGCTGGGGCGGACCCACCCGACTCGTCCTCGGCCCGTGGGCGCACGAGCTCGACGCCGCCGAACCCGGCGTGGCGCTGGCCGGTCGGCGGATCGGCGCGCTCTACCTGGCGTGGGCCAGGGCGTTGGACACCCTCAAGGGGGACAAGGCCTTCTACGCCGTGGACGGCTGGCGTCGGCACACCGGGGCCGCCGTCCCGGTCGACCTGGAGGTCGTCCGGGGCGAGTTCCGCGCCGACCCCGCCCGCCCGTTCCGGTCCGTCCCGCCGGGCGCGCCGATCACCGACGACCCGAGCGGCGTCCTGCTCACCCCCGCGCTGCCCGCCGGCGAACTGCGCGGCGGGGTCGCGGTGGTGCTCGACGCGGTGGCCGACGCGCCGGACGCCGACTGGGTGGTCCGCCTGTCCCACCGGGGAATCCACCTCGCGCACGCGGTCACCAGGGTCCGGCACCGGCCCGGCGCGCCCCGGCGGGTCGCGCTGGACCTCCCGCCGATCGGTTGGTCCGTGCCCGAGGGCGCACGGCTGCGCCTGGAGGTCGCCGGGCACCACTGGCCCAGGCACGCCCGCAACCCGCACACCGGGGAGGACCCCGTGCGCGCCGTCCGGCTGCACTCCAGCGACCGGGCCGTGCACCGCGCGCGGGCCCGGATTCCCTGGCACCCCACCGGCTCCGGCGAGGTCCGGGCCGTCGACCTACCCGAGGAGATCGCATCGTGATCGCGCCGCTGCTGGTGGACCCGCTGACCGGGATCGTGCGCAGGCTGGTCGACGTCGGGGCGGTGCCCGGCGCGCCGCGCCGCTACCGCGCCGTCACCGCCGAGGTGGCCGACGCCCGGCGGCTGGGCGCGTGGCCCGCCGACCGGGTCAGCCTGGGCACGACCTTCGGCGACGTGGACGCGGCGCGGGCGGCGGCCGTCGGCGAGGCGGTGGAGCGCTACTGCGGCAACCGGGTCCCGCCCGGTCTGCGCACGGCGACCGCCGGCGAGCTGGCAGCGGCCGGAATCCCGCATTTCGGCCCGACCGACCTGCCGTTCTTCACACCGGATCAGCACGCTGCGCCGGGTTTCCCGTATCGGCCGTTCACCGACGACGTGCCGATCGCCTGGGTGGAGGGCGAGGAATCGGGTGAAATATGCCTCCTTCCCGCATCGTGGGTGTATCTCAACTACCACTCCGGCGAACGCAGAGCGGAACCCCGGTTGCACCACCTGAACTACGCCGGTATCGCGACCGGCGTCGACGCGGAGGACGCTTTCACCCGCGCGCTGCTCGAACTCGTCGAGCGCGACGCCCTGGAGCGGTGGTGGCACGGGGGCGCGCCGACGGTCGGCATCGCCGTGGACGAGGTCCCCGGGCTGGCCGCCGAGCTCGCCGACTGCCCGCTGGACGTGCACCTGGTGGAGCTGCCCACCGAGCACCCGGTCTCGTGCGTCGGCGCGGTCGTGGTGGACCGGGCCACCGGCATCGTCGCGGGCGGCGGCGCGGCGCGCTTCGACCCCGTGGAGGCGTGCGGGAAGGCCGTCCTGGAGGCCGTGCACACCTGGATCTTCACGCAGGGCCTGCTGGAAGCCGACGGGTGGGTGTTCCGCTCGATCGACGCCGGCATCCTCGCGGCCGGCCTGTACCTGCCCCACCGCGCGGACCGGCGCTACCGCGACGACGTCGGCGAGCGGTACGCCGAGGTGCGCGACCTGGGCGCGCAGGTGCAGGTCTGGCTGGACCCCCGGGTGCAGGAGGAGTTGTTGCCCCGCTTCACCCGCCCGGAGCGGATGACGAGACCGCAACCGCGCGGAGACCTCGCCGCGCTGCGGGAGGGCCTGGCGGGCAACCGGATCGCCACCGTGGACCTGACCACCGAGGACGTCGCCGAAGCGGGCCTGCGGGTGGTGCGGGTGTGCGCGACCGGCCTGGTGCCGAACGCGCCCGCCGCGTTCCGCTACCTGGGTCTGCCGCGCTGGGGCGACACCGGGTCGGTGCTCCCGGCCCCGCCGCCGTTCCTGTGATCACCCTGCCGGAGCCGGAGGAACCGGCGATGACGCTCGCGGCGGCGCTGCTGTCCCGCCGGTCGCGCTACTCCTATGGGCCGTTGAGCCGCCGCCACCTGGGTTCGCTGTTGCGCTACGCGGTCGGGGTGCAGCGCCGCGTGCCCCCGCACGTCCTCGGCACGAACCCGACGGCGGGCGGTCTGCCCTCGCTGCGCGTGCACGTCGTGCTGGACGGCGACGTGCACGAGTACCTGCGCGAGCAGCACGCCTTGTGCCCGACCGGAACCGCCGACCTGACCGGCGTGTTCGCCCAGGACGAGTTCGCCCGCCGGGCCCGCGCCGTGATCGTCCTAACCGGACGGGTGGGACCCGGGCTGGCGAAATACGGTCCTCGCCATTACCGCACGGTGCACCTGGACGCGGGGGTGGCGGTGCAGAACCTCTACCTGGTGTCCACCGCGCTGGGGCTGAGCTGCTGCGCGGTCGCCGGATTCGCCGACGACGCGGTGAAAGCCCTTGTCAGGGGTGGAGAAGGGGACGTGCCGCTGGCCCTGTTCGTGGTCGGCGGGCCGACCGCACCGGGCATCCGGGCATGAAAAGGGGACAAAAGGCCATTCCCCCGGCGCGGTTCGCGCAATACCGTTGTGCGAGCAGCAAGGGGGAGTTGCTATGGACACAGCGAGAACGGACACATTCGCCGGGGCCTTACGGGCCGCCATCGCGGAGCGCGGGCTGGGGCTGGAGCGCATCCGGGAGCACCTCGCGCAGCACGGGGTGAAGGTCAGCCTGGCGACGTTGAGCTACTGGCAGTCGGGCCGCAGCAGACCCGAACGCCGCTCGTCACTGGCCGCCATCGGCCACCTGGAGGAGATCCTGGCCCTGCCGACCGGCTACCTGGCCGGTCTGCTCGGCCCGCCCCGGCCGCGCGGCCGGTGGCTCAAGCGGGTGCCCGACCACCCGGCCCCGAGCACCGCGCTGTGGTCCGACCCGGACGAGGTGGACTGGGCCGTCCGGCAGGTCGACACGAGCTGGGACGCCCGGCTGACCAGGCTGAGCCAGCACGACTCCGTCACCATCGGCCCGGATCGCGGCGCGCGCGGCACCCGGTCCCGGCACGTCCTGCGCGCCGAGGCCGACGGCGCGGACCGCTGGGTGGTCGTCGTGCGCGTCGAGGAACGGGATCGCCCGCTGCCGCTGCTGCGCCCGTTGCGGCACTGCACGGTGGGCCGGCTGGTCGCCCAGCCCGCCGCCGGGCTGGTGGTGGCCGAGCTGCTGTTCGACCGGGCGCTGCGCCGGGGCGACAGCATCGTCATCGAGCACGAGCTGGTGAACCGGCCGCCGTACCCGGTCACCACCGACTGCGGGCGGACATTCCGGCTGCCGGTGCGCGAATACGTGCTCGAAGTCGCCTTCGACCCCCTGGCCCGGCCGGTGCACTGCGAATCATACCGGAATTCGGGCGATTCGGCGGAAGACGTGCGGCCGGTGGAAATGGACGCCGGCGGCTCGCTGCTGGGCGTCGCGCTCGATTTCGGTCCGGGCGGTTACGGATTCCGCTGGAAATGGCCTAATTCGCACCACCGGAGTTAGCCGCGCGGCGCAGGGTCGGGGTCGCCCAGGCCAGTGCGACCCCGACCAGCAGCACGCCCGCGCCCGCCGCCAGCCCGGCCCGGGGCCCGGCGACGACCGCCGCCCCGCCCGCGAGCGCCGCGCCGGCGGGCTGCCCCAGGCCCCAGGACAGCATCCGGGCCGTGGTGTTCACCCGGGACTGGAGCTCCGGCGGGCAGATCCGCTGGCGGTAGGTGATCGAGTTGAGCACCACGGTGGAGTGCGCCGCGCCCCAGGAGATCGCGGCCAGGCACGCCGGTACCCAGTGCGTGCTCAGCAGCGCGGAACCGGCGCACAGCAGCGACACCGGCAGCGCGCCCAGCGCCAGCCGCGCCCCGCCCCACCGCGCGGTGAGCGCGGGCAGCAGCCGGGAGGCCAGCAGCGCGCCCACGCCCCACGAGCTGAACAGCGCCGCGAGCCGGGGATCGCCGGACGGGGCGATGCCCAGCACCCGGTCCGCCCACGGGACCAGCACCGCCACCCACGCGCCGGCGGCGGCCGAGTGCGTCGCGCCGATCAGCGTCAGGGTGCGGATGATGTCGTGGTCCCACAGGAAGCGCAGCCCGGAACCGATGTCGCCGGCCAGGGTCGTGGCGTCGGTGCGCGGGGTGGACAGCGCGCCCCGGATCGCCCGGATCAGCATCGCGGACCCGACGGCGGTGACCGCGTTGACCGCGAGCAGCGCGGCCGGCGCGACGGTCGCGACCAGCAGGCCCGCGAGACCGGGCACGACGAGTTCGACCACAGTGGACCGGCCGAACAGCTTGGCGTAGGCGGCGGTGAGCTTCTCCTTGCCCACCAACGAGGGCAGCGCGCCGAAGTTCGCGGCGTCGAAGAACACGAACGCGGTCTGCGCGAGGAACGCGACGAGCACGACGTGCGGCGCGGTCAGCGCGTCGAGCCACCACGCGAGCGGGACGGTCACGAGGCCGACCGCCACCACGACGTCCATCGCCACCATCAGCCGCCGCCGGTCCACCCGGTCCGCCACCGCACCCGCGAGGAGGCCGAACACCAGGTAGGGCAGCGCTTCCGCCATCGCGACGGCCGAGGTCCACCCGGCGGAACCGGTGAGCTGGTAGACGAGCACCGGCAACGCCACGACCGCGACCAGGCTGCCGGCCACGGACAGCAGGCGGGCGGTCAGGTAGCGGCTGAAGTCGCGTGCGGGCGCGTCGAAGGTGACGGTCACGCCGACATGTTAATGAATGCCATGTTCATCTAACAAGGCGGGTGGGAGGTGCTCCACCCGCGCGGGCCACGACCTGCCGGCTGCGCCGCACCCCCTCGCCCCGGCTGCGCCGCACCTCGTCGCCCCGGTGGTGGTGCCCGCCCCGGTGCGACTTGGTCCGCGCCACCTGGCACCGGCGGAATAGTCGCGGCCGGGGTACTGTTCCACCGAGTAGTTGAACTCGCAACTACTTGGATCGAGGAGCGGCTATGCAGTTCGGGGTCTTCACCGTCGGGGACGTCACGCCCGACCCCACCACGGGGCGGACGCCGACCGAGGCCGAGCGCATCAAGGCCATGGTCGCGATCGCGCTCAAGGCCGAGGAGGTGGGCCTGGACGTGTTCGCCACCGGCGAGCACCACAACCCGCCGTTCGTGCCGTCGTCGCCCACCACGATGCTCGGCTACGTCGCGGCCCGCACCGAGCGGCTGATCCTGTCCACCGCCACCACGCTGATCACCACGAACGACCCGGTGAAGATCGCCGAGGACTTCGCGATGCTCCAGCACCTGGCCGACGGCCGGGTCGACCTGATGATGGGGCGCGGGAACACCGGACCCGTATATCCCTGGTTCGGTCGCGACATCCGCGACGGCATCGACCTGGCGATCGAGAACTACCACCTGCTGCACCGGTTGTGGCGGGAGGACGTGGTGAACTGGGAGGGCAAGCACCGCACGCCGTTGCAGTCCTTCACCGCGACCCCGCGCCCGCTCGACGGCGTGCCGCCGTTCGTGTGGCACGGCTCCATCCGCAGCCCGGAGATCGCCGAGCAGGCCGCGTACTACGGCGACGGCTTCTTCGCGAACCACATCTTCTGGCCCAAGGAGCACTTCGCCCGCCTGGTCAACCTCTACCGCGAGCGCTACGAGCACTACGGGCACGGCGCGGCCGACCAGGCGATCGTCGGACTGGGCGGCCAGGTGTTCATCCGCCCCCGCTCGCAGGACGCGGTGCGCGAGTTCCGCCCGTACTTCGACAACGCCCCCGTCTACGGCCACGGACCGTCGCTGGAGGACTTCACCGAGCAGACGCCGCTGACCGTGGGCAGCCCGCAGGAGGTCGTCGACAAGACGCTGACCTTCCGCGAGCACTTCGGCGACTACCAGCGCCAGCTCTTCCTGGTGGACCACGCCGGACTGCCGCTGAAGACCGTGCTGGAGCAGCTCGATCAGCTCGGCGAGATCGTGCCCGTGCTGCGCGCCGAGTTCGCCCGGGGCCGCCCCTCCCACGTGCCGGACGCGCCCACCCACGGGTCGCTGCTCACGGCGGCCGTGCGATGACCACGCTCGCCGTGGTGTCCGCCGGTCTCGGCGAGCCGTCCTCCAGCCACCTGCTGGCCGACCGGCTCGCCGCCGGGGTCGGCGCGCGCACGCCGGTCACCGTGCGTTCGGTGCACCTGCGCGACGTCGCCCGGGACATCGCCGACAACCTGGTCACCGGCTTCCCCAGCGCGTCGTTGAAGGCGGTCGTGGACGACGTGGTCGGCGCGGACGCGCTGATCGTGGTCACGCCGACGTTCAACGCCTCCTACAGCGGCCTGTTCAAGTCGTTCTTCGACGTGCTGGAGCCGGAGTCGCTGGTCGGCAAGCCGGTGCTGATCGGCGCGACCGGCGGCACCGAACGGCACTCGCTGGTGCTGGACTTCGCGCTGCGACCGCTGTTCGCCTACCTGCGGGCGGCCGTCGTGCCGACCGCGATCTACGCGGCGTCCGCCGACTGGGGTTCGCCGCAGGGCCTGTCCGAGCGGATCGACCGCGCGGCGGCCGAGCTGGCGGGCGTGCTGGCGGGCCGCGCGCCCGCCGGGCCCGTCGACGAGTTCGCCGACGTGGTGCCGTTCGAGCAGCTCCTGAACCGCCGCTGACCCCACCCGATGCCGATCGACCCGACCCGGGGTCGATCGGCGTCCTCGCCGAGGGGTTCCCGCCGCCGGACCGCGAGAACGGCCGGCCGGTGGACGAGGCCGGCGGCATGAGGCAGGTCGGCGTGCCGTCCACGCCGTCCAGGCACCGCACGTCGTGGGCCAGGTCGTCGTGCGCCAGGTCGTCGTAGAACCCGCCGAACAGGCCCAGCGCCGACCCGGTGGCGTCGGCGACCAGCGCGAGGTTCTGCGCCGGGTGCCCGGCCACCGGACCGGCTCGTCACCCGTCGCGGCGGCGGGGAGTGAGCCCGGTCGGGCCGTGTCGGAGAATGTCCGGCAGCGGGTGCGGACGTCCGGTCAAGGGTGAACCCCGCTCTTCGCGGAAGGCCCGACCGGGCGCGGCCGTACTTCCTCCGGGTGAATTGGCGGAATGCGGCAATTCTTTCGCCCGGTCGCTCCCCGGCTATTCCGGGAAAGGCCCCCGGGAGTCGAAAGGCGATGCCTTCGCACGCCCGGGGCGACCGGCCCGGGGCGCGCGTCCGGACCGGTCCGACCGGTTCGCCGGGATCGGTCGCGCGGTCCGCACCGGCCGGGTTTCATTCCGTGGGACAGGACGTCGGCCCCAGGTCAGGGCTCCCGGCGCGGTGTGGGAGACTTCGCGACATGGCTCCTCTTCGCTTCGCCCTGCCCAACAAGGGCTCCTTGAGCGCGCCCGCGGCGCAAATGCTGGCCGAGGCGGGGTACCGGGTCCACCGGTCCGGGCGTGAGCTGATCGTGGCCGACCCGGCGAATGACGTGCAGTTCTTTTTCCTGCGCCCGAGGGACATCGCGGTGTACGTCGGCGAGGGCTCGCTGGACGTCGGCATCACCGGTCGGGATCTGCTGCTCGATTCCACGGTGAACGCCAAGGAAATCCTCCCGCTGGGCTTCGGCAAGGCGTCGTTCTACTTCGCGTCCCGCCCCGGCGGCATTTCCGACTCGGCCGGGCTGGAGGGCAAGCGGATCGCCACCAGCTACCCCAACCTGGTGGACAACCACCTCGCCGAGCACGGCATCAAGGCCAAGCTCGTCCGGCTGGACGGCGCGGTGGAGACCGCCGTCGAGCTCGGCGTCGCGGACGCGATCGCGGACGTGGTGGAAACCGGCATCACGCTCAAGACCTCCGGCCTGGAGACGTTCGGCAAGCCGATACTGAAGTCCGAGGCGGTGCTCATCCAGGGCGTCACCGTCGACGACGTGCCGGAGGCGGTCCGGTCGGTGGAGATCCTGCACCGCAGGCTCCAGGGCGTGCTGATCGCCCGCCGCTACGTGATCCTCGACTTCGACTGCCCGGTGAGCACCCAGGAAGAGGCCTTCAAGCTGGTGCCCGGCATCGAGTCGCCCACCGTCTCGCCGCTGGCCCGCGAGGGCTGGGTGGCCGTGCGGTCGCTCGTCCCGCGCGACGACGCGCCGTTCATCATGGACGAGTTGTGGCGGGTCGGTGCCCGCGCCATCCTGGTGAGCTCGCTGGACACCTGCCGCATCTGAGCTGCCGGCACTCCACGGAAGGGCGGTCCCGCGCGGGCCGCCCTTCCCGCTTCCCGGCTGCCAGACGGCCCGCCAGATCCGATCTGGCGGGCCGTCTCGCGCCTGAGGGGTGTGAGGAGGTGCCGGATGCAGCCGCTGCACATCGCCGTGATCATCGGCAGCACGCGCCACGGCCGGGCCGGTGACGGGATCGGGCGCTGGGCCGCCGAGCTGGCCGGACGCCGGGACGACGTGGACGTCGACGTGGTCGACCTCGTCGACTTCGAGTTCCCCGGGTCCTACCCGGACCAGCCGACCGCCGAGATGCGCCGGTTCGTGGCGCGGGTGGCGCGGGCGGACGGGTTCGTCGTCGTCACGCCCGAGTACAACCGCAGCTTCCCGGCCTCGCTCAAGCAGGCCATCGACTACGCCTACGACGAGTGGCACGCCAAGCCCGCGGGGTTCGTCTCCTACGGCTACCGCTCCGAGGGCGTGTACGCGGTCGAGCAGCTCCGCACCGTCTTCACCGAACTGCACGTGATGACGATGCGCAACGGCGTCGGCATCAACCTGCTGGACGACGAGCCGCTGGACTCCGAGCCCCGCCGCCGGGCGGCCACCACGATGCTCGACCAGCTCACCTGGTGGGCGGCGGCGCTGCGCGACGCGCGCCACGCCCACCCCTACGTCTCATGAGAGAGGAAGAACCGTGAACGCGATCGAAACCTCGGGGCTGGTCAAGGTCTTCGGCGACACCCGCGCGGTGGACGGGGTCGACCTGACCGTGCCCGCCGGCACCGTCTACGGCCTGCTGGGCCCCAACGGCGCGGGCAAGACCACCACCGTGCGGATGCTGGCCACCCTGCTCCGCCCCGACGACGGGGAGGCGCGGGTGTTCGGCCACGACGTGCGCGCCGACCCGAACGCGGTGCGCAAGCTGGTCAGCCTCACCGGCCAGTACGCGTCCGTGGACGAGGACCTGACCGGCACCGAGAACCTGATCCTGCTCGGCAGGCTCATCGGGCACAGCCGCAAGCACACCAAGGAGCGCGCCGCGCAGATGCTGGAGGCGTTCGGGCTCTCCGAAGCCGCCCGCAAGCAGGTCAAGCACTACTCGGGCGGGATGCGGCGGCGGCTGGACATCGCCGCCAGCATCCTGAACACCCCGCGCCTGCTGTTCCTGGACGAACCCACCACGGGCCTCGACCCGCGCAGCCGCAACCAGGTGTGGGACATCGTCCGCGCGGTCGTCGCGCACGGCACTACCGTGCTGCTGACCACGCAGTACCTGGACGAGGCCGACCAGCTCGCGTCCCGGATCGCGGTGATCGACCGGGGTCGGGTGATCGCCGAGGGCACCAAGGGTGAGCTCAAGGCGTCCGTCGGGGTCGGCGCGGTGCACGTCCGGCTGCGCGACGCCGACCGGCGGGAGGACGCGCGGGCGCTGCTGGCCCGCGTGTTCGACGCCGAGGTGCTGCTGGACTCCGACCCGCTCGCGCTGACCGCCCGGCTCTCCGGCCGGGCCACCGAGCAGGCCGCCGAGGCGCTGGGGCAGCTCGCCCGCGAGGGCATCACCGTGGACAACTTCTCCCTCGGCCAGCCCAGCCTGGACGAGGTCTTCCTGGCCCTGACCGACAAGAAGGAGGCGGCGGCATGACCGTCACCAAGGAAGTCGACGTGCTCGCCGCGCCCAAGGTGGAGAACCTGGCGGAGGTGCTGCTGGACAAGACCCCGCCGAGACCGCCGGGACCGCTGGCCGCGTCGCTGACCTTCGGCTGGCGGGCCGTGCTGAAGATCAAGCACGTGCCCGAGCAGTTGTTCGACGTGACCGCGTTCCCGATCATGATGATCCTGATGTTCACCTACCTGTTCGGCGGTGCGCTGGCCGGTTCGCCGGGGGAGTACCTCCAGTACCTGTTGCCGGGCGTCACGGTGACCAGCGTCGTGATGATCACCATGTACACCGGGGTCGCGGTGAACACCGACGTCGAGAAGGGCGTGTTCGACCGGTTCCGGACGCTCGCGGTCTGGCGGCCCGCGCCGCTGGTCGGCTACATCCTGGGCGACCTGCTGCGGTACGTGCTCGCGTCGATCACGATCATGATCGTCGGGCTCATCCTCGGGTTCCGGCCCGACGGCGGGTTCGTCGGCGTGGTGCTCGGCGTGGCCGTGCTGGTGATGTTCTCGTTCGCGTTCTCCTGGGTCTGGACGATGTTCGGGCTGCTGATGCGCAGCGAGAAGTCGGTGATGGGCGTGAGCATGTTCGTGCTGATGCCGTTGACGTTCCTGTCCAACGTGTACGTCAACCCGGCCACCATGCCGGGCTGGTTGCAGGCGTTCGTCGAGGTCAACCCGATCACGCAACTGGTGAACGCGGTGCGCGCGCTGATGTCGGGCGGGTTCGACGGCTCGGCGATGCTGTGGACGCTGGGCTACAGCGCGGGGTTCGTCATCGTGTTCGGTTCGCTGACCATCCGGCTGTACAACCGGAAGTGACCGCAGCCGGCGGCCGTGCCCGCTCGTCGGGCGCGGCCTCCGGCGCTTTCTCGTTGCGGGACAGCGGAAGCCGGGGCACGGGTTCGCCTCTGACCTGGGTTGCGTCCCTGTGTTGGCCAAGGCGCGCAGCGACTTTCCGGCGCTGTCCTGAGTGGAGTGTCCTGACGGCGGCCGAACGCGACGAGACGCCGCGACCTGGTGGCGGGGGCCGTCGTGGCGCGGGCGCGGTGGGGTTGTCGGCGGGTGAGGTTGTCGCCCCGCGCGAGCGCGGCGAGGCAGCCGCGTCGTGAACCCCTGGTGCGCCAGGCCGGAGGGGTCGACCGGGCCACAATGGCTGCGTCGTCGAGGACCCACAACCCGAGCCCACCCGCACCTCGGCCTCCGCGCGGGACATCCCCACCGCCAGGCACACCGCCACCACCACGTCCCGGACTCCGCCCGGGGAGACCTCGTCGAGCGCGCCGGGCGTCACCCCTGCGCCGGCAGGTGGGCCCGTCGCAGGGGGTGCGCCACCGGTCAGAGCTTGAAGTGCGCGGAGCCGGAGTACACGCACGTCGAACCGGTCGACACGTGGTCCCGCAGGTGCGCGGCGAGGTCGGGGTGGCGGTCGGCGAGCTTGCGCAGCGCGTCCCGGATGCGCGCGGTCACCGTCTTGCGGGCGCGTTCGGCCTCGTCGCCCAGCCGCCGCGTCCGGCCGCCGAGCCCAGCCGCCGCGCGCAGCTCCTCCAGCAGCGCCGCGCGCTCCCGGTCCAGCGCCGCCGCCCGGACGTCGTCGGGTGCGCCGTCGATCGCCTCGTCCAACCGGGCCAGCCGCCGCCGGTAGGCGGCCTTCGCCTCGTCGTCCAGCACCGGGTCGCCGCCCAACCGCGCCGAGGGCACGGCCTCCGGGTCGAGCAGGCTCACCGCCGCCACCGGGACGCCCGGACTGCCCAGCAGCACGCGCAGGTCCCGCAGCCCCTTGGAGTCCGGCACCCGCACGGCCTTGCCCCGGTAGGTCAACGACCACACCTCGCCGTCGCGCCGGAACTCGTCGGTGGGGCCGCGATCGGCCAGGTGGCGCATCCCGAGCACGGCCGCGTCGCGCACCACGTCCCCCTCCAGGCCGTCGGCGGGCAGACCCCGGGCGCGCAGCGCCTCCGCGAGGTACCGCCGGACCTCCACCGCCCACGGGCGGGCACCCATCGCCTCCGCCGAGCGGTGCGCGGCGGTCAGTTCGGCCACCGCCTCCTCCACCCGGCCCAGCGCCAGGTCCGCGAGGCCCAACCACAGGTCGACCGGACCGCTGAGGTCGCAGCCGTACATCGACACCAGCCACTGGCCCCGGTGGTCGGCGAGCTCCGCGCGCACCGACGCGGCCAGCGCGCGGTCACCGGTCGCGTAAGCCACGTGCGCGCGCAACCGCTGCCACAGCGGCTCGAACATGCGCTGGAACCGGTCATCGTGCGGGTCGTGCGAGGCCACCGCGGCGCGGGCCACGCCCAGGTCGCCCCGGCCGACCGCGACGATGCCGCGCAGCAGGTCCGGGTACGGGTAGCCGTCCAGGTCGAGCCGGTCCAGCTCGTCGTACCTGCCTTGCAGCAGGTACAGCGCCCACCGCAGGTGCACGTTCATCATCCGGAAGCCGCTGGTGTCCTCCGCGCCGAACCCCTCCACCTGCCCCAGCAGGGTTTCCGCCTCGGCGAACCGACCCCGGAACGCGGCGACGATGCTCTGGTCGACGGCGGACGAGAACTCGTGCCGGGGCCCCTTCAGGCGTTCCGCCTTCGCCACGAACTCCCGCAACTGGTCCAGGTAGCGGGGATCGCCCAGTTCCACCAGCGCCACCCAGCGCAGCGACGTCGCGAAGCTCTCCGAGGCGTGGTCGGCGTTGCGCCGGGCCAGTTCGGTCAGCTCGCCGGTCAGCGCCAGCCGGCGCGCGGCGGTGCCCAGGCCCCACATCGTGTCGTGCACCGCCCACAGGCCGTCGGCCAGGGCGACGTCGTCGTGGCCGTCGCGGGCGAGTTCGGCGACCCGCGTGCTCAGGGCGCGGGCGAGCACCTCCGCCGCTTCGTCGGGCGGCGGCCCGATCAGCCGGGCGTGCGCCTCGCGGACCAGGGCCAGGTTGGATTCGGTGGCGTCGACGAAGCGGAACCGGGTCAGCGCCACGCGGGCGAGCGCCTCGGGCGCGTCCAGTTCGCGGGCCAGGTCGACGGCCCGGTCGAAGTGCACGGCCGCCGCGCTCGACGGACCGCAGTGGAACAGCTCGTTCGCCAGCGCGATCTCCAGGCTGATCCGGCGGTGCGGCGACGTCGACCGCTCCAGCGCGCGCCGGTAGTGCCCGCAGGACTCCTCGACGGCCATCCGGGAGTTCGCGTCCCGCGCGGCCTCGACCAGCAGGTCCACCACCTGTTCCTCGGGCAGCCGGTCACCCGCCAGGTGGGCGTGCCGCGCGAGTTCCGCCGGGAGCGCCTGGCCGGCCGGCGCGCCGGTCAGCGCCGTCACCACGGCGGCGTGCCGGTCGGCCACGTCCTCCAGCGCGTCGTACAGGGTCTCCCGCACCAGGTCGTGCGCGAAGGCGAACCGGCCCGCGCCGAGCGTCCGCACCAGCCGCGCCTGCACGGCCTGGTCGAGCAGCCGGTCCACGTGCGGCACGGGCAGCGCGGCGGTCGTGGCGAGGACCTGGCGGTGGAACTCGCGGCCCAGCACGGCGGCGGACCCGAGCAGCCCGCCGACCGCACCGGGCAGCAGGGAGAGCCTGTGCCGCAACGCGTCCCGCACGCCGGGCGCGACCGCCGTGACCGGGCTGCCGCTCTGCCACAGCCGCGCGGTCTGCTCCACGAAGAACGGGTTGCCGCCGGTCCGCCGGTGCACCTCGGCGACCAGGTCGGCCTCCGGCGCGCGGCCGGCGGTGTCCGACATCAGCTCGCCGACCTCGATCGCGGACAGCCCGGTCAACGTCACCGACGTCGCCCGGCTCACCAGCGGCGTCATCAGCGGCCGCAACGGGTGGCCGTCGGCCTCGACCTCGGCGTCGCGGTACGTGCCGACCAGCAGCACCCGTTCGAACCAGGTGTGCCGCGCGGCGAACTCCAGCAGCTTCACCGACGCGACGTCGGCCCAGTGCAGGTCTTCCAGCACCACCACGACCGGCCGCCGCTGCGACACCGCGACCAGCGCGGAGGTCACCGCGTCGTAGAGCGGGAAGCTCTCCGGGGCCTGGCCGGCGGGCGCTTCGCCGAGCAGCGCTTCGAGCCGCTCGCGGTCGACCGCCGCCCACTCGTCCGGGTCGGCGGCCCGGCGCAGCGCGCGCACGACCTGCACCCACGGCCAGTAGCCGGGCGCGGAGTCGGAGTCCCAGCACGAGCCGCCGAGCACCAGCGCGCCCTGCCGGCGGGCCTGGTCGGCCGCGCCGGTCACCAAAGTGGTCTTGCCGATGCCCGGTTCGCCCGTGACCAGGACCAGGCCGCCGTGACTGCGCGCCGCGCGGTCGATCTCGGTGCGCAGCACCCCGCTCGGGTGATCCCGTCCGATGAGTCGCATGACGGGACGAATCTAGTCCATCCGGGTAGCCGATCCGGGCGAAACGCGGGATTCCGGACGAGGAATTCGGTCAGATGTTCGAACGCCGCCACCCGCCCGCGGCCCGTCGCCCGACGCCCGTCGCCCGTCGCACGACGTGGTCCGGTACCGCGTCAGCCGGTGATCGCGTCCGGTGGTCCGGCGGGCGCGAACAGCGGACCGGACGCGGTCTCCGCGCCCGCCCGCCGCCACCAGCGGGCCTGGTCCGGTGTGGACACCCCGGCCACCGACACCCCGACGCCGGCTTCCCGCACCACGTCCAGCAGGGTCGCCAGCACCTGCGCCACCCCCGGCGCGGGCTGATCGGTCAGCGGGCGGCACAGGCGCACCGCGCGGGCCGGGAAGTCCGCCACCCGCACCAGGTCCGCCGGCGCGGCGGTGAAACCGTCCACCTCGACGCCCACCCCGCTCTCGGCCAGGATTCGCAGGTTGTCGGCCGCCTCCTCGTCACCCAGCACCAGGTCGGCGGGCACGCCCAGCCACAGCGACTCCGGGCGCAGCCCGGCCGCCGCCAGCGATTCCCGCACCGCGCCGACGAGTTCCGGGTCCGCCGCCTGGCCACGGGTCAGCGACACCCGCACCGGCACCTCCCGGCCCAGCTCCCGCCGCCACGCGCCGGACTGCTCGCACGCCACCCGCAGCATCCAGGAGCCCAGCGGCACCACCAGTCCGGTGTCCTCGGCCAGCGCCAGGCACTGCTCGTGCGGCACCGCCCCGAGCCGGGGGTGGTCCCAGCGCAACAGCACCTCCGCCGCCACGATCCGCTCGTCGGCCAGCCGCACCACCGGCTGGTACTCCACGCGCAGTTCGCCGTTCTCCCACGCGCCGTGCATCGTCGCGGCCATGCTGAACATCCGGCGGTCCAGCCCGTCGCGGGTCGGGTCGGCCAGCTCCCACTGCCGCCGGCCGTTGCCCTTGGCCCGGCGCAGCGTCAGGTCGGCGGAGTCGAGCAGGTCGTGCGGCGACGCGTCCCGGGGCGGCCGGTGCACCACGCCGATCGTGGCGGTGCAGGCGATCCGGTGGCCGTGGGACTCGAACGGCTCGGACAGCTTGTCGTTGATCATCCGCACCGTGGTCACCACGTCCGGCGTGCACCCGGTGTTCTCGACCAGGATCGCGAACTCGTCGTGGCCGAACCGCGCCACCATCGCGTTCTCCCCGGCCACCACCTCCTCCAGCCGCGCGCCGACGACCTTGAGCAGGTGGTCGCCCACCTCGCGCCCCAGACCTCCGGTGATCAGCGAGAAGCCGTCCAGGTCGAGGTGGAACACGGTGAGGCCGGTGGCCGGGTCGGCGGTGCGCAGCGCCTGTTCCAGCCTGCTGGTGAAGAACTGCCGGTTGGGCAGCCGGGTCAGCACGTCGTGCAGCGACTGGTGGTTGAGCTGGCCTTGCAGCAGGTTCACGTCGGTCGCGTCCTCGGCGAGCACGACCACCTGGTCGCCGCCGTCGTGGCGGCGCAGCGGCGACAGGGTGAGCGTCACCCAGGCGGTCTCGCCGTCCGCGCGCACCAGCTTGCGCGGCTGGGTGATCGACGTGGTGCCGCCGGCGGTGAGCTGCGCGAAGTCCTCGCGCAGGCCGTCCCGCTCGTCCGGGTGCACCAGGTCGAACAGCGACCGGTCGACCAGCTCGGCCTGCGGGTGGTCCACGATCCGGGCCAGCGCCCCGTTGGCGCGCACCAGGTTCGCCCGCGAGTCGGTGGTCGCGATGCCGGTCGAGGTGTACCCCTCCACCACGTCGCGGCGGGCGTTGGCGACCTCCAGGTCGAGTTGGGCCTGGCGCATCGCCTTGTACAGCGACCGGCCGAGCTGCTCCTGCTGCTCCAGGGTGGCCACCCGGATGCGCTCCACGAACCCGGCGGCGAGCGCGCCGACCACGTCCACCACGCGGTCGCGCAACCGGTCCGGCGCGCCGAGCCCGGTCATGCCGAGCAAACCCTTGCCGACCACCTCGACGGAGCACTGGAGGCCCTCCGGCGCGGTGCAGTTCAGGTCGACCAGCGCCGCGCCGACCTCGCGGCCGATCTTCTGGGTCAGCGGCTCGCTGCCGACCGCCGCGCACAGCCGCTCGACCAGGCCGAGCAGGTGGCGTTCCAGTTCCGCCGTGCTCAGCGGGATGAACGTCCGCGAGCTGAGCAGGTAGGTCCACTTCTTCGCGAGCTTCGCGCGGGCGCGCTGTCCCGCCGCGTCCTGGGGGAGCGCAGCGGTCATGTCAGCGGCTCCCGCTGGCCGGCTTGAGGCCGAGGCCCGCGTAGATGAGGGTGTTCTCGTCGGCGTTGTGGGAGATGTCGCCGCGCCCCTGGGGACGCCACAACCCGCAGCCGGTCAGCCCCGGTTCCTGGAGCTCGAACCCCTCGAAGAACCGGGCCACCTCGTCGTACGAGCGGTTGCTCAGGCTGTCCCGGCTCTGCGCGGCGGTGCGCGCGACGCCGTGCATGGCCTCGGCCTGGTGGTCGTCGGTGACGTGCGAGACGGCCAGGTAGCTGCCCGGCGCGACGTGGTCGCGGTAGTGGGCGACCAGTCGCCACGGCTCGTCCTCGTCCGGGACGAAGTGCAGGACCATCAGCATCAGCACGGCGACCGGCCGGTCGAAGTCCAGCAGGCCCAGCACCTCCGGGCGGGACAGCAGGCCCGCCGGGTCGCGCAGGTCGCCCTGCACCGCGATCGCGTTCTCGTTGCCGAACAGCAGCAGCTCGCTGTGCGCGACCGCGACCGGGTCCTTGTCCACGTAGACGACCTTGGCGTCCGGGGCGACCTCGTGGACGTTGCCCGCGGTCGGGATGCCGGAGCCGATGTCCAGGAACTGGTCGATCCCGGATTCGACCAGGTGGGTGACGACCCGCCGCAGGAAAGCCCGGTTGATCCGGACGATCCGCGGCGCGGCGGGCAGCAGCTCGGCGGCCCGCGTGGCCATCGCGCGGTCGACCGCGAGGTTGTGCGCGCCACCGAGCATGAAGTCGTACGCCCTGGCCACGCTGGGGACGGTGGTGTCGACGCCCTCGGGCACCCAGTCGAAGTCGGTCACGGCGCACTCCAGTCCCTCGGCAACCCGGACATCCAACAGCTCCGCGCGAGTCGGCACCAGCCGGTGTGGCAACTTAACTCCAATGCGCGATCCCCACGGCGTCTGAACGGAGCATAGAGTGCTCGCGGTCAATCCGGCTGGAGGCTATCGCGATGACCGCCGAAATCGGAAAACGTGAGGTCCGCGCAGTTCTCGCGCGGTGGGTGCGGAACTGCCGCACCGCCGCCGAGCTGCGCGGACGATTCGGTCGCGCCGCGAAAATGCGGTCTCGTGACGGGGTCGCTTTCGCGTGCCCGGAAGTCGTGCCGAAGTCCCGGGAAGTGGTCGCCGGCCGCACTGAATCGGCTCACCGGGCGTTGTCCCGGATCGCTCGCGGATCGTCGGAGGACGACGCCGCTTTAGGCCGGGGGAGTGACCCGACTTCCGCGACTTCCGGGATGACGTGCCGCATTCGCGGTCGGGTGGACGAGTTCGCGATCCGCGTACCGGAGCGCCGTTCCACCGGGCCGTTGTGCCGGTGACCCGCGCCCCGTCAGCCGGTCGGTCGCGGGCACCCCGACCGCGACCGACGACCGTCGTGTCCCGCTGAACAACGATGGAGGTCGTCCCCACCTTGCGCCACTCACTCGCCGCCGGCGCGGCGGCGCTGCTCGTCGCCTCGACCCTGCTCACCGCACCGCCGGCCGACGCCGCGTCCTCCTGCCGCGACGTGTACGCCCCGGTCACGGTCCTCGGGCACCGGGAGACCGTGCACGGGGAGCTGTGCTCACCCGCCGGCGGCGCGTCCGCCGTCCAACTCCTGATCCCCGGCTCGACCTACAACAGCTCCTACTGGCACTACGACGACGGCGCGCACTCGTTCCGCGACGCGCAGAACGCGGCCGGGTTCGCGACGCTGGCCGTGGACCGGCTGGGCACCGGCGCGAGCTCCAAGCCGCCAGGGCTGACCCTGACCAGCTTCGTCCAGGCCGAGGCCGTGCACCAGGTCGTGCGGGGCCTGCGGTCCGGGGCCTACGGACCGGCCTACCGCAAGGTGATCATCGGTGGGCACTCCCTGGGCTCGTCGATCGCGATCCTGGCGGCCGGCACCCACCGGGACGTCGACGGCGTCCTGGTGACCGGCCTGACCCACCGGGCCAACCCGGCGGGCGTGGTGACCGTGCTGGGCAGCATGATCCCGGCCAACCTCGACCCGAAGTTCGGGCTGACCTACCCGCTCGGCTACCTGACCACCTCGCCCGGCACGCGGTACCGGGACTTCCACGCGCCGGGTGTCCTGCCGCCGGGGCTGAGGGCGGCGGAGGAGCGGGGCAAGGACGTCTTCGCGCCGACCGAGGCGGTGGACGGGCTCGGTGTCGCGGTGCTGCTGCCCTACAGCAAGTTGATCGACGTGCCGGTGATGGTGGTGGCGGGCCGGTACGACAGCACGGTGTGCGGTCTGCTGGCCAGCAACTGCACCACCGCCGCCACGCTGCACGCCGAGGAATCGCGCTACTACCGCCACCTGCGCACGCACGTCGTGGAGGACTACGGGCACTCGATCAACCTGGCCCCGAACGCGGGCCGGTACTACTCGGCGGTCGCTTCCTGGGCCCGGGAAGTCGTCCGCTGATCGGCTGTGCGGGGTCCGCACGCGCACGCGGACCCCGCACACCCCCCGGCGGCGCGGGCTTCGGTACGGGCTGAACACCCGGACGCACCTGTACGACCCGGCCGTCCGCACGGACAATGGAGGCGGCGCGCTTCCCCCGCGACCGTGCGGCGGAGGGGGTCGACCATGGGTGTGGCGAAGGCGCGGCTGGCGGCGGCGATCGCGGCGGTCGACCGGAATTGGCCGGTGTTCCCGTTGCGGCCCTTCGGGAAGGTGCCCGCGCTCAAGGACTGGGACCGCCGGGCGACGCTCGACCTGGACCAGGTGCTGGCGTGGTGGTCGCACCGGCCCTACAACATCGGGATCTCCTGCCGGGCCGCCGGGCTCCTCGTGGTCGACCTCGACCAGGGCGTGCCGCACGGGCGGGACGTGTTCGCCGACCTCGCGCGCGCCCACGGGGCCGACGACCCCCGCGACACCTACACCGTCGCCACGCCGGGCGGGGGAGAGCACCGGTACTTCCGCGCGCCCGAGACCCCCTTGCGGAACACGGCGGGCAAGCTCGGCCGGCACGTCGACACCCGCTCGGCCGGCGGGTACGTGGCGGCCCGGGGTTCGCTGCGGCACACCACGAGCGGGTCGCGGCTGTACCAGGTGGTGCGCGACCTGCCGGTCGCACCCGCGCCGGACTGGCTGGTGGCCGCGCTCGCCCCGCCGGTGCCCGCACCGCGCGCCGAACCCGCCGACCCGCCCGCGCCGCTCGACCCGCCCGACCCGCGCCGGGTGCGCGCCTACCGCGCGGCCGTGGTGGACGGGGAGACCGGGCGGGTCCGGTCGGCGCGCCCCGGCACGCGGGCGCACGTGCTGTTCACCGCCGCGTGCCGGCTCGGCGAACTGGTCGGCGCGGGCTTCCTGGACGAGCACGCGGCGCGGGAGGTGCTGCTCGACGCGGCGGCGGGACACCTCGGCGTGGACGGGTGGACGCGGCGGGAGGCGGTGCACCACATCGGGAACGGCCTCGCGGCCGGGCGGCGGCGGCCGAGGGTGATCCCCGAGCGCCGCGCGCCCGACGGCGTGGTGTCGGTGCCCCGGCAGCGGTAGCCACCGGCGGGCCGGGCTCGGCGGCGGCTGGACAAGGTCGCCTCCACCCGGTCCGCGTCCTCGGCCCGGCGGGCGTCCGGCCCAGGCGGCGGCACAGCACCAGCGTCTCCCGGCAGTACCGCGCGAGCGCCTGCTCGCAGTGCGCGCGGGCCCGCTCGCAGCGGCCCACGCGGGTTTCCAACCGGCCCACGATGTCGAGCCCCTCGGCGACGTCCCCCGACCTGGGTGCGGCGGGCTCCACCCGGACCCCGAACCCGGACCCCGAACCCGCGCCCCGAACCCGCGCCCGGTCCTCGGACGCGGCGCGCACCCGTGCCTCGGCGGGCACCCGGGCCGACAACCGCTGATCACGCTGCCCGCCGCGTCGGCCGACCGCGACATCGCGGCCCGGACCGGCCGCCCATCCCGGTGGAACCGGGGAACAAGCGGGCCGCGACGCGGGTTGACCGGGGTCGGAAATCGATCACGGGGGTCACTCGATGAAGAAGATCGCGGTAGTCCTGCTCACCGCCGTGCTGGGGGTGACGTTCGCGCCCGCCGCGTCCGCGCACCCCGGCTGGGCGGCGACCTGGGCCGCGTCACCGCACGAGCCGAGCGACGCGTTCGGTCCTTCCTGGGGGACGGAGGGCTTCGACAACCACACCGTGCGCCAGGTCGTGCGGATCAGCGGCGGCGGCCCGGCGGTGCGCATCCGCCTGTCCAACGCCTACGGCAGCACACCGCTCAAGGTCACCGGGGCGACCGTCGCCCGGTCCGCCGGGGGCGCGGCCGTGCGGCCGGGCTCGGTGCGGCACCTGACGTTCGGCGGCCACCGCTCGACCACCGTGCGCACCGGCGGCGACCTGGTCAGCGACGTGGCCTTCCTGCCGGTGGAACCGTTGCAGCGGCTCACCGTCACGCTCTACTTCGCGGGCCGGACCGGCCCGGCGACGGGCCACCTGTTCGCCGCCGCGACCAGCTACCGGGCCACCGGCGACCACCGGGCCGACAGCTCGGCCGCCGCGTTCGGCGAGGAGTCCGGGTCCTGGTTCTACCTCAGCGGGGTGGAGACCGTCGACCGGACGCCGCGCCGGGACGTGGTGGTGGCGTTCGGGGACTCCATCACCGACGGTGCCGGCGGCACCGCGGACGCCGACAACCGGTACCCGGACGAGCTCGCGGAACGGTTGCGCGGCAAGAAGAACGTGGTCAACGCCGGGATCGGCGGCAACCGGGTGCTCAACGACTCGTCGTGCTTCGGGGAGAAGGCCACCGCCCGGTTCGCGCGCGACGCCCTCGGGCAGCCCGACGTGCGCACGGTGATCCTGCTGGAGGGCATCAACGACATCGGGTTCAGCGACTTCCCGTTCGACTGCGCCAAGCCCGACCCGGTGGTGACCGCGGCCGAGCTCGTCGCGGGCTACCGCGACCTGATCCGGCAGGCGCACGCGAAGGGCGTCCGGGTCGTGGGCGCGACCCTGCTGCCGTACAAGGGAGCGATCTACCACACCGAGGCGGGCGAGGCGGTGCGGGACGAGGTGAACGCCTGGATTCGCACGTCCGGCGAGTTCGACGCGGTGGTGGACTTCGACCGGGCCACCGCCGACCCGGCCGACCCGGACGCGCTGCTGCCCGCCTACGACAGCGGCGACCGGCTGCACCCGAACGACGCGGGCTACCGCGCGATGGCCCGGGAGGTCGACCTGTCGGTGCTGTGAGGGGTGAAAGAGAGCGGGCCGACCGGCCCGGAACGGCCCGCTCCCGTCCGAGGGGGGAACTCCCCGGGAGGAGCGGGCCACCCCCGCCGAGGGCGGCCCGCTCCCGTCTCAGGACTCCGCGCCCACGATCAGCGCGGTGTCGGCGACCTGCTCGAATCCGGTGACCCGACCGTCCGCCACCCGCCAGACGTGGGTGAAGCGGGCGGTCATGGACTTGCCGGTGGCGCGGTGCACGCCGGTGTAGCTGCCCAGCGCGACGACCGTGTCGCCCGCGTCGAGCAGTTCGGCGACGGTGACGTCGAACGACGCCCAGTCCGCGCCGATCCGCTGGAACACGTTGGCGACGATGGCGTCCCGGCCGGTGTACGTGCCGCCGTAGGTGGAGCCGGCGGCCTCGGTCCAGGTGGCGTCGGGCGCGAGCGGGGCCAGCATCCCCTCCAGGTCGCCCCGGTCGGAGGCGGCGTAGTGGGCGCGGACGACTTCCAGTGCGGTCATGGGCATCCTTAGACGGGCTGGTCTTCGCCGGGGTAGTCGACCCGGCCGAGGGGGATGATGTGCGCGCCGCCGGGCGCGCTGCGGATCTCGCCTTCGCCGTTGAGGCCGAAGAAGGTGCCGGTGGTGCGCATCGCGTCCATGTCGTAGAGCCACGTGGTCGCGACCGGGATGCGGAACTCGCGGAAGGTGAACACGTACCGGTTGTCCGCGATCTTGTACGCGGTCGCCAGGTCCACGTCGCCGTGCCCGCGCTGCTCGCCGACCAGGCACTGCCAGGCGTAGCGCTCCGAGCTCAGGTACACGTGCTCGTAGAGGTGGTTGGGGCTGTACCGGTAGAGCGCGCGGAAGCCGATCAGCTCGCGCGTCTCGGCGGCCGGCTCGCCCTTCGGGCCGACGCCGTCGCCGGTGTCCAGCACGCCGGGCTTGAAGACCTGCGAGACCTGCGGGACGCCGTCGACCTTCTCCTCGGCGATGGTCGACTCGACGCTCAGCGTCCGCCGGCTCTCCACGTCGGCGATCAGCACGGCGCACTCGCGTGGCGTCTTGGTGTCGATGAGCGTCAGGAAGAAGATCCCCGGCGCGCCCTCCACCGCCTCGTACCGGTCGGTGCCCGACGCCGCGCCGGCGGTCCACGCGGCGTGCGACTCGTCGGTGAAGGTCAGCGTGACCTCACCGCCCTCGTCCTGCCGGATGGTCCAGGTGAGGCCGACCAGGGCCGTGGTGCGCGGCAGCCGGTTGCCGTCGATGCCCTTGGCGAAGTCGTCGACGGTCTTCCACTCCGACATCTGATGTCCTCTCAGGCCAGTTCGATGGTGGGCAGGTCGACGGCGCTCGCGCCCGCGTCCGCGGTGACGGTCGCGCCGCTCACGATCGAGGCGTCCGAGGAGGCCAGGAACGCGATCACGGACGCCACCTCCTCCGCTTCGGCGGGACGGCCGAGCGGGGTGTTCTCGGTCAGCAGCGCGTAGGCGTCGTCCCGGCTGATGCCGCGCGACTCGCCGAAGCGGTCCATCTGCTCGTCGGCCATCGCCGTGCGCACCCAGCCGGGGCACACCACGTTGGAGCGGACGCCGTGCCTGCCGTAGTCGCGGGCGACGGAGCGGCTCAGGCCGACCAGGGCGTGCTTGGTGGCGGTGTAGCCCGCCACGGCCGGCCCGGCGAACAGGCCCGCGAGCGAGGACACCAGGACGACCGCGCCACCGCCGTCGACCAGGCCGGGCAGCGCGGCCCGGATGGTGACGAACGCGCTGGTCAGGTTGGCGTCCAGGGCGAGCTGCCAGCCCTCGTCGGTGGTCTCGCCTGCGGTGCCGAGCCCGTGGCCGCCCGCGTTGGCGACGACCACGTCGATCCGGCCGAAGCGCTCGGTGGCCTCCGCGACGACGGCGGCCATCGCCGCGCCGTCCGCCGCGTCGGCGGGCAGCGCCGCCGCCGCGTCGCCCAGGGGGCCGGCGACCTCGGCCAGCGGTGCGGGCCGGCGGCCGGTCAGCACGACCTTCCCGCCCTCGGCCACGATCAGCCGCGCGGTGGCCGCGCCGATGCCGGTGCCCGCGCCGGTGATCAGGGCGACCCGGCCGGTGAATCGAGAGCCCATGTCGGTCCTCCAGTGGTGACGGCGAGGGCGGCGACGGTGTCGGCGACCTCGGCGGGATCGGGGGTGCAGCGGGCGGTGACGGAGCGGACCAGCACACCGGCGGGCGCGGCGTCCGCCGCGACGGCGCGGACCAGGCCGCGCACGCCCGCCGCCGCGGCCGACTGGTGGGGCAGGTGCGGGCAGGAGACCGCGACCACCACGATCACCCCGGCCCGCATGGCCCGCAACGCGGCCCGGGTGGTGTAGAACGCGGCGTCGAGCTGGGTGGCCAGCACCCCGTGCCACGCCTCGTCGTCCACGGAGAGCGTGGTGAGGCCCCCGGTGACGCGGGGGCCGGGGCAGGGCAGCGCGGGCGTGGTCACGACGAGCAGGTCCAGCCGGCCGAAGTGGTCGACCACCGCGGTCACCGCCGACTCGGCCTGGGCCGGGTCGGACGCCTCGGCGCGCACCGCCATGCCGCACCGCAGCGCGCCGCCCACCAGCTCCACCGCCGTGGAATCGGCGTCCAGCGCGGCCACCCGCGCCCCGGCGGCGTCCAACCGGCGCGCCGCCGCCGCACCGATCCCGGAGCCCGCTCCGGTCACCAGCGCGACCTTGCCCTCCATGCCCATGATCGGACGTTAGCCGCGGGGCACCCGCCGGTCCCATAGCCGGAGCCGGTGGGTGCGCCCGAGGTCAACGGGTGTTCACGGTCGGGCAACTCCGAACCTCGGCGGGGTCAGGTCGCCGACGGCCACGTGCACCGCGCGCAGGTCGCTGTAGAAGTCGATGCTGTGCGCACCGCCCTCCCGGCCGACCCCGCTGGCCTTGATGCCGCCGAACGGCGTGCGCAGGTCGCGGACGTTGTGCGAGTTGATCCAGACCATGCCGGACTGCACGGCGCGGGCCACCCGGTGGCCGCGCTTGAGGTCCCCGGTCCACACGTAGCCCGCCAGGCCGTACTTGGTGGCGTTGGCCAGCGCGACGGCCTCCTCCTCGGTGTCGAACGGCGTCACGCAGACCACCGGCCCGAAGATCTCCTCCTGGAAGACCCGGGCGTCCGGCGCGACGTCGGCGAACACCGTGGGGGACAGGAAGTTGCCCGAGTCCAGGTGGTCGGGGCGGCTGCCGCCCGCGACCAGCCGGGCCTCCTGCTTGCCGATCTCCACGTACTCCAGCACCCGCGCGTAGTGCTCGGGGTGGATCAGCGCGCCGACCTCGGTGGCCGGGTCGGACGGCAGGCCCACCCGCACGGCCTTCGCGCGGGCCGCGAGGGCCTCCACGAAGGCGTCGTAGATCTCCCGCTGCACCAGCACCCGCGAGGAGGCGGTGCAGCGCTCGCCGTTGAGCGAGAAGACGCCGAACACGGCGGCGTCGACGGCCTTGTCGAAGTCGGCGTCGGCGAAGACCACGCAGGGCGACTTGCCGCCCAGCTCCATCGACACCTCCTTCAGGTTCTCGGCCGCCGTGCGCATGATGATCTGGCCGGTGCCGCTCTCGCCGGTGAACGACAGGCGCGGCACGTCCGGGTGCGCCACCAGGGCCGCGCCCGCCGACTCGCCGATGCCGTGCACCAGGTTGAACACGCCGTCGGGCACGCCCGCCTCGGCCATGATCCCGGGCAGCAGGCTCGCCGACAGCGGCGACCACTCGGCGGGCTTGAGCACCACCGTGCAGCCCGACGCCAGCGACGGCGCGAGCTTCCAGGTCTCCAGCATGAACGGCGTGTTCCACGGCGTGATCAGGCCCGCGACGCCCGCCGGCTGGCGGATCGCGTAGTTGACCTGCTTGTCGCCGACCAGGTAGGCGTCCTCGTGCTGCGCCACGATCACGTCGGCGAAGTAGCGGAAGTTCTCCGCCGCGCGGTGCGCCTGGCCCTTGGCCTGGGTCACCGGCAGGCCGGTGTCGAAGGTCTCCAGCTCGGCCAGCCGGTCGGCGCGCGACTCGATGGCGTCGGCGATCCGGTTGAGCACCTTGGCGCGCTCGCGGTCGGACAGCCGGGGCCACGGGCCCTCGTGGAACGCCCGCTGCGCGGCGGCGACGGCGTTGTCGACGTCGGCCGGGCCGCCGGCGGCGACGGTGCCGTACTCGGTGTCGGTGACCGGGTCCGAGACGGGGAACGTCGAGCCGTCGACCGACGGGACGTCCTTGCCGTCGATGTGGTGCAGCAGTTCGGTCGGCAGGTCCGCCGGCTTGTTCACGGTGGTCATGCGGTCACTCCAGACGGGATGAGCAGGTCGGCGGCCTCGGCGCGCAACTTGGCGATCTTCTCCAGACCGGCCGGGGTCGGCTCGATCAGGGGCGGGCGGACGTAGCCGCTGGAGATCCGGCCCAGGTCGGCCAGGACGTGCTTGGCGGGGGCCGGGTTGGTCTCCACGAAGAGCAGCTCCACCAGCGGGGCGAGCCGGTAGTGG
This sequence comes from Actinosynnema sp. NPDC023587, assembly GCF_040640215.1. Taxonomy (NCBI): domain Bacteria; kingdom Bacillati; phylum Actinomycetota; class Actinomycetes; order Pseudonocardiales; family Pseudonocardiaceae; genus Actinosynnema; species Actinosynnema sp. NPDC023587. The sequence goes on from NZ_JBFABG010000009.1 coordinate 157,939, forward strand.
AGGTCGATGGCACCCTCGTGGTCGCCGGAGACGTACAGCTCGTACATCCTGGCCACGGCGGCGGGTGCGATGTTGGCCAGCGCGCTGACGAACCCGATGCCGCCGATCGACAGCAGCGGCAGGCACAGCAGCTCGATGCCCGACCACATCAGGAAGTCACGGCCGCACTTGTGCAGCACGTGCGAGAAGTGCTCGAAGTCCTTGGTGGTCTCCTTGATGCCCACGATGTTGTCGTGGGCCCGGCGCAGCTTCGCCACGGTGTCCGGCGCGATGTCCACGGCGGTGCGCGACGGCACGTTGTAGATCACGATCGGCATGTCCGGGAACTCGTTCGCCACCGCGCCGTACCACGCGATGAGGCCCTCCTGGGTGGGCCGGCTGTAGTACGGCGTGATGACCAGCGCGAGGTCCGCGCCGAGCTTCTGCGCCTCGTCGGTCAGCTCCAGCGTGTGCTGGAGCGTCACCGCGCCGGTGCCGGGCAGGAACGGGACGCGGTCGCCGAGCTCCTCGGCCACCACGCGCATGGCGGTGACCCGCTCCTCGATCGTCTGCGCGCTGGGCTCGCCGGTCGAGCCGCCGATGGACACGCCGTGCGAACCGGACTCCAGTTGCCAGCGCACCAGCGCGCGCAGGCTGTCCGTGTCGAGGGCACCCTCGGCGGTGAACGGCGTGACGACGGGGGCGATGGAACCGCGGATCTGCGCCGGGTCGGAACGGAACCTCATGTCGGGAACTCCCCTGAGAGCGGGGCCGGGGACCTGGTGTCCACGGCCCGGAGGGTGTTGAGCTTGTGCTCGCGGGCGAAGCGCTCCACGACCTCGGCGGGTGCCTCGGCGCGCAGGAGGCGCAGCAGTTCGGCGTGCTCGGCGACCGACTCGTGGGCCCGGCCGGGTACCAGGCTGAAGGTCGTGCGCCGGGTCATGTCCAGCCGCGACCACTCCTTGTCGACCAGTTCGCGCAACCGGGGGTTGGGCGTGGCCCCGCAGAGCAGGAGGTGGAACTCGCGGTTGAGCCGGGTGAAGCCGAGCGGGTCGAACTCCACCAGGGACGCGGCCATCAGGTCGTTGAGGTGGGCGGCGCGGTCCAGCAGCGCCCGGGTGATCCGCGCGGTGGCGACCGCGCGGCCCTCCAGCAGCGCGAGCGCCTCCATGGTGTGGCGGTAGCCGTCCGGGTCGAACTCGGCGACCTGCGCGCCGACGTTCTGCTCGAACACCACCCAGCCCTCGGCCTGCAACCGGCGCACGGCCTCCCGCACGGGGACCGGGCTGATGCCCAGCTCCCGCGCGATCCGGTCGAACACCAGCCGCACGCCGGGCCCGTACCGGCCCTCCGCGATCCGGTCGCGCAACGTCTCGTACGCGTACTGGGTCTTGGACCGGACTGGGGCGGTGGTCATCCCGACCACTCCTCGTACTCGGCGCGCTTGGCGGGGCCCATCGGGTAGAGGCCGTCGACGCCGTCACCGGCGGCGACCCGCTCCAGGATGAACCGCTCCTCGCGCTCCATCGTCACGGCGTCCGCGGCGACCTCGTCCACCAGCGCCGGCGGGATCAGGATGACGCCCTCGGCGTCGCCCACCAGCACGTCGCCCGGCCGCACCAAGACGCCCGCGCACGCCACGTCCACGCCGACCTCCCACGGCACGTGCCTGCGGCCCAGCACGGCCGCGTGCGGGCCCGCGCTGTAGGAGGGCAGGTCGATGCCGGTGAACGACGGGCTGTCGCGCAGGCAGCCGTCCGTGACGACGCCCGCCGCGCCGCGCTTGAGCGCGCGCAGCGCCAGGATGTCGCCGAGCGTGCCCGCGCCGTGGTCCTCGCGGGCGTCGATCACCAGGATCTGGCCGTCCCCGAGGGACTCCACGGCCCGCTTCTGGGCGTTCATGCCGTTGCCGCGCTCGGCGAACTGGTCCTCGCGCAGCGGCAGGAACCGCAGCGTGTGGGCCGTGCCGACCATCCGCAGGTCGGGCCGGGAGGGCTTGAGCCCGGTGAGGAACGTGTGGTGCAGGCCGCGCTTGCGCAGTTGGCTGGACAGCGTCGCGGTGGACACCGACCGCAACGCCGCCTCGGTCTCCGGCTTGATCGCCGGGACGCTGCCGCCGACGGCCGCCGCCCTGTCCTCGCGGGTGACCTTCGGCCGCGCGCCGGGCTTGGCCAGCGGCTCGGCCTCGCGGACCGCGTTGCGCAGCCGCTCGGTGTCGTTGACCGCGACCTCCACGACGTCGCCGGGGGAGACGACGGTCGCGCCGGTCGGCGTGCCGGTGAGGATGATGTCGCCCGGCTCCAACGTGATGTTGCGGCTCAGGTCGGCGATCAGGTACGCGAAGTCGAACAGCAGGTCGCCGGTGTTGTCGTCCTGCACCAGCTCGCCGTTGACCCACGTGCGCAGCCGCAGGTCGGCCAGGTCGACCTCGCGCGGGTCGAGCAGCACCGGGCCGATCGGCGTGTAGCCGTCCGCGCCCTTGGACCGCAGGTTGGAGCCCCGGTCCGCGTACCGCAGGTCGTGCACGCCGAAGTCGTTGGCCGCGGCGATGCCGCCGATGTGGTCGGCCGCCTCGTCCCGGCCGACCCGCGACGCGCGCTTGCCGACCACGATCGCGATCTCGCCCTCGAAGGCGGACAGCTCGGTGCCCTCCGGCCGGACCAGGTCGCGGCCCGACCAGGACAGCGACGAGGGCGGCTTGAGGAAGTACGAGGGCTCCTCCGGGAACCGCCCGCGCTCCGCGGCGCGGCTGCGGAAGTTCAGGTGCACCGCGATGATCTTGGTCGGCGCGAGGCCCAGGGGGTGCGTCACGACTTCAGCCCGTCCGGGATCGGGAAGTCCACGATCACCTGACCCGTGCCGCTGCTGGGGAAGTAGTCGCACAACTGCTCGCCGTGACCGTTGTACCTGTCCCAGCCGAGGATGCCGAACAGCATCCCGGTGTCGGCCATCGCGGCCTCGCCGGTGAACCGCTCGTTATAGGCGGGCAGCGCGGCCAGGAACTCCGGGATCTTGCCCGTGGTCCACTGGTCGAGCACCAGCCGGTCGGCCTGCTCGTTGATCGGGTTGCTGATCTTGTCCAGGTACTGCGACGAGATCTCGTTCGGCGGGAACTGGTGCGACAGCGAGCCGCTGGCCAGGAACGCCACCTTGCGGTCGCTGCGCAGCACGGCGCGCGCGATCGCCTCGCCGACCCGCCGGTTCTCGTCGATCGACGAGTAGATGTTGCACCCCACCGGGACCACTTCGAGCGGGTCGTCGTCGCGGTTCATGAAGTGCATCGGCACCAGCGTCGCGTACTCCAGGCCGAGGTCCTTCACGTCGTGGACCAGGGACTTCTGGCCGCCGGCGTTGATCTCCTCGCCGATCAGCCGGGCGAGCTCCTGGTTCCCGGGGTAGTCGTACTCCAGGTCCTGGATGAAGTGCGGCAGCTCGTGGGACGCGTAGCTGCCCTGGTGCCGAGCCTTCCCGTTGATGTGGAAGCTCATGCTGTTCATCCAGTGCGAGTCGGCCACCACGAAGGTGTCCGCGCCGCGCTCGCGCGCTCGACGGCCGACCTCGGCCAGGCCGACCTCGGCGGGCCTGCGGATGCCGTGGTGCTTTCCGGGGTTGATGGAGAGCCAGATCGACGGCACATGCGTGATCTTCGCGGCCAACACGACTTCACCCATGGTCACCTCCGCATCGGGAATCGTGTAGCGGATCGAATACGATCCGTTGCCTGCACGGACTGTCGTGCCGGCTCTCCAGGTGTAACAGTCCGCTGCGCCGGTAGGGTTGACCACGGACGCACGGCATTTGACTCAGCGTGCACCGGCCGGTTGGCCGATTTACGCTTCGGCAACGAGCCCTTGACGAATGGGCGAATGGAGACGACTGTGCCTGTCACGCAGTGTTACGCAGACCACTGTGCAACAGCAGGTCCGGGAGGGCAATGATGTCCTACGTGCTGACCACCGCCGGCGTGCCGGCGACGCAGCAGTTCGATCTCTGGCAGTCGGCGGTGTCGCAGACGTTCGTGCCCCTGGAGGCCACGGCCGGCGAGCACGCGGCGTTCCGGGGCCGGTTGCGGGGTCAGAACCTGGGCAGTGTCGCCGTGTACGAAGCGTCAGCGGACGCCCACACCGTGCGACGGACCGCGCGCACCATCTCCCGCGCGGCCCCGGACTACTACAAGCTCTCGCTGCAACTGCACGGCACCGCCAAGCTCACCCAGGACGGCCGGCTGGCCGCGCTGCGGCCCGGTGACTTCGCGATCTACGACACCACCCGGCCCTACGCGCTGGCGTTCGACGACGTGTCGTCCACCCTGGTCCTGATGTTCCCCAGGTCCATGCTGTGCCTGCCCTCCGGCCAGGTCGAGCGGCTGACCGCGATCCGGTTCGCGGGCGGGCAGGGCGTGAGCGGGATAGTGAGCACCACCCTCGTGCAGCTCGCCCGCAACATCGACGACCCCCAGGTGCACGGCAGCGTCCGGCTCGCGCGCAACGTGGTCGACCTGCTCGGCACCGCGCTGGCCGACCAGGTCGACTACGCCGACGTGCCCGCCGAGACGTCCCGGGCGGCGATGCTGGTCAAGATCAAGTCCTACGTGGAGGCGCACCTGGAGGACCCGGAGCTCTCGCCCGGCGACATCGCGACGGCGCACCACATCTCCACCCGCTACCTGCACAAGCTGTTCAGCGAGGCCGGCACGACGGTGTCCGGGTGGATCCGGCACCGCCGGCTGGAGCGCTGCGGGCAGGACCTGGCCGACCCGGGCAAGTACCAGCTCGCCATCGGCGTCATCGGGGCCCGCTGGGGGCTGGTGGACGCCTCCTACCTCAGCCGCGCGTTCAAGACCGAGTACGGCCTCTCGCCCTCGGAATACCGGCGTCGCAGCGTGGAGCACCGGGCGCGCTGACGGTCAAACGCCGTGCGCCCGCGTGCAAGCGCGCCGGGAGCGCGGCAGCCCACACTGGGCCGTGATCAGCCAGTGAGGGGAGTCGACATGCGCGCGACAGGTCTTTACATCGGCGGCCGGTGGACCGCCGGGGCGGGGGAGTTCGCCACCACCGACCCCGCTACCGGTGAGCAGTTGGCGGTCGTCGCCGACGCGAGCGCGGCGGACGTCGACGCCGCCGTCGCCGCCGCGCGTGAAGCCCTGCCCGGCTGGACCGCCGTCCCGGCGACCGAGCGCGCCACCCTGCTGTGGCGGCTCGCGGACCTGATCGAGGCCGACGCCGAGAAGCTCGCCGAGCTGGAGACCCGCGACCAGGGCCAGCCGCTGGGCGTGGCGCGGGCGGTCAGCGTGACCGGCGCGGCCGAGCACTTCCGGTACTTCGCCGGCTGGACCACCAAGCTGGACGGGTCGGTGCGGTCGGTCGGCTTCCCCGACACCCTCCAGTTCGACCGCCGCGTGCCGGTCGGCGTGTGCGCCCTGATCGCGCCCTGGAACTTCCCGCTGATGATCATGGCGTGGAAGCTCGCACCGGCTCTGGCCTGCGGTAACACCACCGTCATCAAGCCCGCCGAGCAGACCCCGCTGACCACCGTGCGGCTGGTCGAGCTGTGCGTCGAGGCGGGCTTTCCGCCCGGCGTGGTGAACCTGGTGACCGGCGGTCCGGAGACCGGCAAGGCGCTGGTCCGCCACCCCGGCGTGGACAAGGTGTCGTTCACCGGCTCCACCTCCGTGGGCCGCGACATCGTCGCCGCGTCCGCGACCGACCTCAAGCGGATCACGCTGGAGCTGGGCGGCAAGACGCCCACCGTCATCGCCCGCGACGCCGACATCGACGCCGCGGTGGCCGGCACCGTCGCGGGCGGGCTGCTCAACAGCGGCCAGGTCTGCGCCGCCTACGCCCGCCTCTACGTCGACCACGCCCGCCAGGACGAGTTCACCTCCAAGCTCGCCACCGCGGCGTCCGGCCTGCGCCTGGGCGCGGGCCTGCACCCGGACACCGACCTCGGCCCGCTGGTCAGCTCCGAGCACCGGGACCGGGTCGAGTCGTTCGTGCGCGGCGCGGTCACCGAGGGTGCCGAACTGGTCACCGGCGGCGAGCGCGGCGACGGTCCGGGCCACTTCTTCCGGCCCACCGTGTTCGGCGGCGTGCAGGACCGCATGACCATCGCCCGCGAAGAGGTCTTCGGCCCGGTGCTGGCCGTGCTGGACTACGACGACGAAGACGAGCTGCTGCACCGCGTCAACGACTCGCCGTACGGTCTGGCCGCGTCGGTGTGGAGCAACGACCTGCGCACCGCCCACCGCCTGGCGGACGGCATCCGCGCGGGCGCGGTGTTCGTGAACATGCCGTGCGTCCCGGACGCGGCGGCCCCGTGGGGCGGCTTCCGCTCCAGCGGGTGGGGCCGCGAGATGGGGCCTTACGCGATCGACGCGTACACGGAGATCAAGGGCATCTGGATGCACCACGGCTGACCGCAGTCACCGATCCGGGCGGCCCGACGTGCGATCGCACGTCGGGCCGCTGCCGTTCGAGCGGCACGACGTGGCACCCCAGTAGGGGCAGCGCAGTAAGGTCAGCGCAGTAGGGGCAGCGCCGTCGGGGTCACCCCTGTCGGGTCAGCGTCGCGCGAACGCCAGGAAGTGCGCGCTCGCGTTGATCAGCAGCGGGTCGTCCTCCACCAGGCGGGCGCACCGCAGCGCCGCGTCCACCAGGTCGTCGAACCCGTCGGTACCGGCCACGTCCAGCGCGGGCCACGCCGGTCCCTCCACGCCGTGGACCGCCACGTCCCGGAAACCGGCGGCGGCCACTTCGTCGCGCAGCTCCCCGGCCGTGTGCCAGTGCGTCTCGGTGAACCCGACGTGCCCGTCGTACCGGCCGCAGGCGATCACCTCGGCGATCGGGGCGACCAGGTCCGGGGTGAGCGCGCCCGTGGTGCCGGCCTCCAGCGCCGACAGGTACCGACTGATGGCCGCCGCGACGAGCACCCCTCCCGGTCGCAGCACCCGGCGGGCCTCGGCCAGCGCGCGCGCCCGGTCGGCCGCCGACACCAGGTGGTACAGCGGCCCCAGGAGCAGGACCACGTCCACGTCGCCGTCCTGGACGGGCAGGTCACGGGCGTCGCCGACCTCGGCGGTGACGCCGGGCAGCGCCGACGCGGTGTCGACGTGCGCCGGCACGACGTCGACCAGGTGCACGCGGTGCCCGTCCGCCGCCAGCCAGCGGGCGTGCACGCCGGTCCCGCCGCCCACGTCCAGCACCCGCGCGGGGCCGGTGAGGTGTCGGCGGACCAGCTCGCGCGTGCGCAGGAACTCCAGCCTCCCGTGCGGAGTCCGGTGCAGGCGGTCGTCCTCCGCGAACACCGCCGTGTAGTGCCGGGTCAGGTCGGTCACGGGGCGATGGTGTCCACCGGTCGTGCCGTCGGGCAAGGGGATTTCCGACCGGGCCGTACGATGCCCTCCCGCATCCGGCCTTGAGGGCACCCGACCGGCTGTCCGCCCGACCGCCGCCGTCGCCCCGCGCCCGTTCCCGGGAGGGTTTCCGTGCGCGAGATCGTCATCGCGGTGTGCGCCGCGTCGGCCTCGGCGGGTCCGGCGACGGCCGGTGTCACCGCGACGTGGACCTGGCCGAAGGAAGGTCGGGAGGTGACCATGACCCGGCGTCATGGCGCAGGGGGACCGGGTCGTCCGGCTGACCGGCCTCAGACCCAGTACGGGTCGGCTCCCCTGGTCAGCCTGGCCAGGGAACCGACCCCGGTGGCGTCCGGCGACGGCCGCACGAACCCGGCGCGGGCCGCGATGCCGGCCGCCTCGCCCCGTGACGCGCAGTCGAGCTTGGCCAGCAGGCGTTCGACGTAGGTCTCCACGGTGCGCCGGCTGACCACCAGGCTCTCCGCGATCGCCTGGTTCGACAGGCCGGCGACCAGGCCCGTCGCGATGTCGAGCTCGCGCGCGGTCAGCCCCGACGGGTTCTCGAACGGCGCGCACGCCACCACCACGCCGTTGCGCGGGCCGTCGACCACCCGCAGCAGCCGCACCCGGTACCAGCCGTCCCGGGCGGGCCACAGGAACGGCACCGTGCGCACGCCCAGCCCGGAGAACGACTCGGCCAGCGCGCGCAGCGCCGGGTCGTCGGCCACCGGCGCGGGCGCGCGGCCGGTCACCGCGCCGTGCCCGGGGTACACCCAGCTCGCCGTCCACTCCGGATCGAACCACGCGTCGAACGTGGGGCAGTACAACGGGTCCACCCGCCGGGCCAGCGCGGAGCCGACCTGGGCCACGAAGCGCCGCGCCTCCTCGTCGAAGGCACCGCGCACCGACGCGTTCGCGTGCAGCACGCCGACCACCTGGTGCGTGCCGCCCATCCGGAGGGTCGCGGAGAGACCGTCCTCGAAGCCGGCCGGGCGCAGCCGCTCCAGGTAGTGCGGCGAGTCGCGGAAGTTGTGCGGCATGTCGTCCATCAGCAGCGGCACCGGGGAGGCGAACAACTGCCCGCCCCACCGCGTCCGGGGCAGTTCGTGCGCGAGCTCCTGGCTGATCGCCCGGTGGTAGCCGTCCTCGGCCATCACCACGAAACCCCTGGACACCGGGTCCCAGCCGGTCACCTGGACCGCGCAGATGTCGGGCACCGCCACGCGGAGGGCGGCGAACACCTCGGCCCACTCCACGGCGGCACCGCTGCCCAGGGCGGAGCCGATGCGCACCGCCGAGGCCACTTTCGTGGTGTCCATCGTGTCTCCCTCGGTAGGCGCACAACCTACGGTGTGTCACCTGACCCGGGCAATACCAGGTCACCCGCACCACGCGCCGGGCCGCGCCGGGAGTCGACCGGGGTCGCCCGTGCGGCAACCGGACGCACGGCCGTCGCGCCGGAGCCTCGCGCGACCCGGCCGGTTCGACCGCCGCGCGGAGGGTCATCCGGGGGGCGACCTCACCCGCGAGCGCCTCGGCCCGGTCCGCCGCCCGTCACCGGAGAGCCTCCTGGGAGAAGGCGGCGCGCAGCGCGGCGGCGGCGCGCGCGTGCGCGGTCGCGGAGATGCTGAGCTGGTCCACGAGCAGCGCGAAGAACCCGTGGATCTGGCCCTCGTAGCGGACCAGGGTGACCGGGACGCCCGCGTCGAGCAGCCGGTGGGCGTACTCCTCGCCCTCGTCGCGCAGCGGGTCGAACTCGGCGGTCATCACCAGCGCCGAGGGCAGCCCGCCCAGGTGCGAGGCGGCCAGCGGGGCCAGGTACGGGTCGTCCAGGTCGGACGGGTCGCGCGGGTACTGGGTGAAGAACCACTCCATGCTCACCCGGTCGAGGAAGTGGCCCTCGCCGTAGTCCACGTAGGACCGCCGGTCGCTGGGCGGTGCGGTGACCGGTGCGGCGAGCAGTTGCAGCGAGATGGCCGGGCCGTCGTGGTCGCGGGCCATCAGCGACACCACGGCGGCCAGGTTGCCGCCCGCGCTCTCCCCGCCGACCGCGATGCGCCCGTCCGCGCCGATCTCCGCGCCGTGGTCGGCGACCCAGAGCAGCGCCGCGTAGGCGTCCTCGGCGGCGGCCGGGTAGCGGTGCTCGGGGGCGAGCCGGTAGTCCACGGAGACCACCACCATCCCCACCGCGTTGCACAGCACCCGGCAGGTCGAGTCGTTCTCCTCCAGCGACCCGATCACCCAGCCGCCGCCGTGGAACCACACCAGCGCCGGGAACGGGCCGTCGCCGTGCGGGGTGTAGATCCGCACCGGGATGTCGCCGGCCGGGCCGGGGATGGTCCGGTCCACGACCGCGTCCACCGGCTCCTGGTGCGGCGGGACCTGCCACGACTTGGCGAACGCGGCGCGCATCTCGGCGGGCGACGTCCCGTCGAGCGGCAGCAGGCCGCCCTGGGCGTCGGTCGCGTCGATCACCGCTCGGGCTTCAGGGTGCAGCGGCATCGGGGTCGTCCTCCCGGTCCGGTCCCGCGCCGAAGCGCCGCAGCACGGCGGCGGTCAGCCGGGAGACGTCGTTGTCGTCCTCGTCGTGGGACAGCGCGCCGCACCAGCCGATCGAGCCGGTCGCGAACACCTCGCCGCCACCGGGGGCGGCGAGCAGCGTCAGGTCGGCGCGGCGGCGGTCCAGCGGGTCGCCGAGCGGGTGCGGGGTGGTCGGCCCGGTGTCCGCCGACAGGTACGCCTCGCCGAGCGCCGCCCGGCCGAGCAGCACGACGTTCGGCGGGCTGCCCAGCAGCGGGTCGATCCCGTCGGTCTCGAACGACGCCGCGCTGCCCTGGACCGCGCCGAACCCGCCCAGCGGCGAGGACAGCCCGTCCAGCAGCGGGTGCGGACCCGCCAGTTCGTACGCGCCGCCGCCGCGCAGGCCGGCGGCGGTGGTGCCGACGCCGAACAGCCGGTGCGGTGCCCGGCCGCGCTCCTGCCACAGCCCGCCCGGCTCGCCGGTGGTCGACAGGTGCAGCTCGCCCGGCTCGGACTCCCACATCCGCACGCCCGCGCAACCGCGCCGCAGCTCCGCCAGGTGCGGTTTGGCCGGGTGGATCGAGATGACCCGGTACGCGCCGTTGCCGCCCAGGTAGCCGAGGTTCCCGCCATTGCCGAGGTACCGCTCGGCGGCGTCCAGCATCGCGCCCGTCCAGTACTCGGGGTGGCTGCCGGTGAGCACGGCCCGGTAGTCCGCCAGCGCGGCCGGCCCGTCGGCGTGCAGGTCGTGGTCGGTCAGCACGTCGAACGCGAAGCCCTGCCGCCGCAACCAGCCCACGAGGTGCAGGTCCTCGCTGTACTGGTGCGGTCCGCCGGCGTGCCGGAACACGTGGTCGTCCCGCACGCCCAGCAGCGGCCGGCGCAGCGACGCGGTGGCCGTGCCGCTGCCGTCGCGGTGCCGGTCGCAGAGGCTGTGCAGGTCGTTGTCCCGCGCGAACGGGGCCGCGACCTCCGCCGGGTCCTCCGGCGGGAACGGCAGGTGCACGTGCTCCAGCGCGTACGCCAGGTAGCTCAACGTCGGCACCAGGAACACCAGCCGCGCGGTGGGCCGCGCGGGCCGCACGAAGAACGGCAGCCGGTCCACGCCGTGCGCCGTCTCCAGCTCCACCGCGTAGCAGCCGCCGGGCAGGTCCTCGGGCAGCGCGAACTCCAGCACCGGGTCCCACCCGCAGTCGGCCAGGTCGTCGGAGTGGAAGTGCACCGCCGAGTAGCCCCGGTCGGCGAAGCGCCAGTCGAGCACCTCGCCGGTCCAGTCGTGCCCGGTCACCCCGCGCAGCGGCTGGTTGTGCAGCGTGCCGTGCCGCCCGTCGACCAGCTCCAGCAGCGTGTCGCCGCCGATGTCGTGGGACAGCTCCCAGTGCGCCCGCGCGCCCAGGTGCCACGCCGCGCGCGTGTCGGCGGCCAGCCAGTCCAGCTCGGTGCGCAGCTCGGTGAACACCGTCGGCCCGTCCAGCTTGCCGTCGAAGTGGCCGCCGACCCGCCCGCCGACCCGGCGCGCGGCGAACAGCAGCGGGGCCGAGCCCCGCACCAGCGGACCGGTCGGGGGCGCGGTGACCACCACGACGGCCTCGTCGGCGAGCCGGTCGCGGGGCCGGACCTCGATCCGCGCGCCCGCCTCGCCGTAGCCGCCGACGACCAGGTACCAGCGGCGCGGGCGCAGCGCCGGACCGCCCACCCGCACGATCCCGCCCGCCGTGCGCACGGCGAACTCCGGCGTGCCGTCCCCGCGCAGCGCCAGTTCCGCGTGCGGCCCGCCCTCGGCCTCGCCCTGGCTCATCAGCCCCGCCCGGTCCGGCGGGAACGCCGTCGGCCACACCCACACCGCGAACGACACCGCCGCGCCGAGCGTCGGCGGGCGCGGCACCAGCCCGTACGACCCGTGGTCGAAGTCCTGGTGCGGCACGGACACCCAGGCCGGCAGGTCGACGTCGACGGGCGTCCGCACGGGCGCGGTGCCGTCGTGGTCGACCCGCAGCACCCGCACCCGCGCGTCCGGCGTGCTCGCGCTGGCGTGCACGCGGACGCGGTCGCCCGGTCGGTGGTTCAACCGGTCGGTGTAGCCGACGACCGGGGCGCGGGTGTGGTCCACCGGAGCCATCTCAGCTCCTCAGCAACTGGCCGCCGTCGATCGGCAGCACGGTGCCGGTGATGTGCCGGGCCTCCAGCGAGGCCAGCAGCAGCACGGTCGGCACCAGGTCGTCGGTGTTGGCGATGCGCCCCAGGGGAATCCGCTCCAGCCACGGCGCGCGCGCCGCCGGGTCCGCCATGGACGCCGCCGTCAGCGGCGTCTCCACCGGGCCCGGCGCGACCGCGTTGACCCGGATGCCGTGCGGCGCGAGCTCCAGCGCCGCCGAGCGGGTCAGCGCGTTCAGCGCCGCCTTGGTGGCCTCGTAGTGCCCCAGGCCCACGGTCGGCTGCATCGAGCCCGCCGAGCTGATGTGCACGATCGAACCGCCGCGCCGGGCCGCGATCATCGCCTGGCCGACCGCCTGGGTGATCAGGAACGTGCCGCGCACGTTCACCGCGAGCACCGCGTCCATCGCCTCGACCGGCAGCGCCATCAGCGGTGCCGCACCGCCGACCACGCCCGCCGCGTGCACCAGCACGTCGATCGGGCCCAGCTCGGCGACGGTCTTGGCGACCCCGTCGCGCACCGAGTACTGGTCGCGGACGTCCATCGCCACGGCCAGGCCGCCGAACTCCTCCGCGGTGCGGGCCAGCCCCACCGGGTCCACGTCCGCGACCGCGACCCGGTGCCCGCGCCCGGCCAGCGCCTTGGCGATCGCACCGCCGATACCGCCCGCTCCTCCCGTGATCAGCGCGACCATCACACGGCCTCCGCGATCACGACGCGCGGGCTGCCCGGCAGCGGCCGGGTCTCCACCCACCGCCAGCCGGTCTCGGCCAGCCAGCCGCCCACCTCGTCCTGCGGGTGCACGACGGTGCCGTCGACGACCAGGTACTCGCCGGCCATGACCGGGTCCAGCCGCCGGCCGTCGGTCGGGTCCAGCAGGAAGTCCAGCACCAGCAGCGTCGCGCCGGGCTCCACGACACCGCGCGCGGCCCGCAGGATGGTCTTGTTCTGCTCGGCGTCGAAGCGGTGGACCACGTGCTCCAGCAGCACCGCGTCGTACCGGCCGGGCACCTCGTCGGTCAGCGGATCGGCCTCGTGGAAGGAGATCCGCCCCTCCAGCCCGGCGTCGAGCGAGCCGCGGACCCGGTCGACGAACTCCCCGGTGTTGACGAACGCGCCGGTGAGGTCGGGGTTGCGCTTGGCGGCCTCGCCGAGGAACGCGGTGGACAGCCCGCCCAGGTCCAGCACGTGCCGGTGCCGGGAGAAGTCGTAGTTCTCCGCCAGCATGACCGCGTGCAGCGCGTTGTAGGTCTGCACGCCGTTCATGAACACCCCCATCCTGGCCTCGTCCAGCTCGAACGGGCCGGGCCGGGCGGAGCGCATGGACGAGGTGTAGTGCAGCCAGTGCGGGTAGCTCAGCGCGTCCCAGAAGGCCAGGTGCGGGCGCAGGTCCAGCCCGCCCTGCCCGGCCAGGTACGCCTCGGTCACCGGGGTGTTGGCGTACCTGCCCTCCCGGTGCTCCAGCAGGCCGAGGCCGACCATGGCGTCGCCGAGGATGCGCGCGGTGCGCTCCGGGAGTTCGGCGCGTTCGGCGAGTTGCAGGCTGGTCGCGGGGCCTAACGCCAGGGCGCTGAACACGCCGAGCTCGCTCGCGGCGAACAACTGCTTGGCGGCCATGTACCCGGTCGCGACGGTCACCAGCGCGGTGGGATCGGTCATCGCGTTGTCTCCTAGTCCAGTCCGGGGTCGACGACGGCTTTGACCGCGGCCATCGACTCCATGTCACGGATCGCCTGCTCCGCACCCGACAGCCCGACGGCGGGGGAGAACATGGCGTTCCACTCGAAGCGGTCGGCGAACGCCGACAGGAAGCGCAGCGCGCGGGCGAGGTCGCCCACGTCGCCGTTGAGCGAGCCCACGACGGTGATCTCCCGGCCCAGCACCACGTCCATCGGCACCGGCGCGGCGCGCGGGCCCGCGATGCCGACGACCACGTGCGTGCCGCGCTTGCCGCACATCAGCACGCCCTCGCGGTTGGCCGTGGGCGCGCCGGCGAAGTCGAGCACCAGGTCCGCGCCCAGCGCGCCGGTCAGCTCCTCGACCTGGGCGACGCGCTCGTCCGGGTCCGTCACGTCGGTGACGTCGATGGTGGCGTCCGCGCCGAACTTCGCGGCCAGCGCCAGCCGGTTCGGCGGCCCGCCCAGGGTGATCACCTGGCCCGCGCCCGCCGCGCGGGCGAACGCGGTGGCGACCAGGCCCAGCGGGCCCGCGCCCTGCACGGCCACCGTGGAGCCCGGCCGCACGCCGCCCGCGTTGGCGAACGCGCGCACCACCGTCTTCACCGCGCACCCGGCGGCGGCGGCCCAGGTGTCCGGCAGGTCGGCCGGCACCACGATCCGGTGCGCGCCCGGCGCGAGGTAGACGTACTCGGAGAGCCCGCCGATCGCGTACGGCCAGCGGTCGGAGCGCTGGCCGAACCCGTAGCCCCGGTCGTCGCACAGCACGGGCTCGCGCAGCACCGTGCAGCCCTGGCAGTGCCCGCACACCGACTCCGACCAGACCACCCGGCTGCCGATCCCGACCGGCTTGCCGCAGGCGTCCCGGCCGGAGTTCGCGCCGAGCGCCACGACCTCGCCGGTCATCTCGTGGCCGAGGATCATCGGCAGGGAGGCGAAGGGCAGCGCACCGGCCCACAGGTGGGCGTCGGTGCCGCACAGCGTGGTGCTGGTGATCCGCACGATCGCCGAGCCCGGCGGGAGCTCCCCCGGCAGCGGCACCTCGGTCAGGTCGAGCGGTGCGTTGAACTCGCGCAGCACCGCCGCGCGGGTCGCGGTGGGATGCATCTACCCCTCCCGGCTGTTCTGGTCGGTGGAGGCGAGGGCCCGGACCGCCCGCTCGGCGAGCGCGCGGGCGAGGAACGGGTGCGGGCCCTCGGCGGGGAACCGGTCGGGAGCGGTGGGGAGCCCGGGGTCGAACCACCCGTCGCCGGGCCCGGCGGTCGGTGCGTCGGCGGCCGGTGACCCGGCTGTCGGTGACCCGGCTGGGGGCGTGCCGGGCCCGTCGCCGCCCGTCCCGGTGACCGAGCGGAGCCGGGCCCCGGTGGGGGACCCCGGCGGCACGAAGAGGAGTTCGGCGTCGAACCACCCCTCGCGCGCACCGGCCGGCCCGCCGGCCGCCCCGGAGGGCGTCGGCGGGCGCGGGTCGTCGACGTGGGTCATGGGAACCCCCTTCGGTCCGGTCAGGCCGCGGAGTCCCAGCGGTCCCGGCGGCGCGTCCACAGCAGGACGACGAGGATCACCAGGAACGGCAGGACTCCGCGGTACTGCTGGAGGACGACGACGGTGCTGGCGAGGCCCTGGAGCACGCCCAGGGCCACGCCGCCGACGAACGTCCAGGCGAAGCTCCGGAAACCGCCGACCAGCGCGGCGGCCAGCGCCGGCGTGATCAGCAGGGCCTGCGAGCCGAAGTCCCCGGCGAGCCGGGGAGCCACGATCATGATCGCCAGGGCGCTGGCCGCGCCCGCCGTGCCCCAGACCACCATCGACAGCCGGGGCACCCGGATGCCGATCAGCTCGGCGGTCGTGGGCCGCTCGGACTGCGCGCGCAGCAGGAGACCGATCCGCGTGCGCTTGAGCAGCACGGTGGGCAGCACGGCGAACAGCACCGCGAGGACCATCGTGACGACCGCCGTCCAGGTCACCACCACGCCGCCCGCCGTGAACGCCGGGCTGTCGAACGGGCTGGGGAACCTGCGCGGGTGCTGCGCGCCGAACAGCCGCAGGCCCACCGCGACGAGCCCGGTGAAGGTCGCGATGGTCACCGCGGCCTTCACGCCCTCGCTCGCCTCGGCGAACCAGCGCACCATCACCACGCCGAGCCCCACGTGCAGCGCGGCGGACGTGACGAGCCCGCACGCGACGGCCGGGAACAGGGGCAGGCCCGCTTCGTGCAGGCCCACCATGGCGAACGCCCCGAAGGCACCCACGGCGGCCTGCGCGAAGTTGACCACGGCGACGAGGCGGTAGGTGAGCAGGGTGGACAGGCCCATCAGGGCGTACGCCCCGCCGGTGACCAGCCCCGCGACGGCCGCGGACAGTTGCAGCACAGCAGCTCCCGGGTCAGTCGTTGGGCACGGTGATGAACGTGTCGTCGACCACGACCCACCGCAGACCGGTCAGGCGGACGATCTTGGATGCCTGGTTGGGCGCGTGGGTCTCGCCGGGACCGAACTCCCATGGGGTGCCCAGCATCGGGTCCTCGATGGGGGTCATGTCGCGCAGCGCGGCACCGACCGACTCGCGGGTGATCTCGCCCTTGATCGTCTTGAGCACCTCGACCAGGAACTTCGCGGACAGGTAGCCGCCCTGGGAGAACGCGGTCGGCTGGGCGTCGCCGCGCGACACGGCGCTGCGCCAGCCCTTGTTCGCCAGGCTGTCCGAGGTGAACGGCTCGAACTCGCTGCCCGCGTACACGTTGAGGCCGAGCCCGCCGACGGCCTTGGCCACGCTGTCGGTGTAGGCGGGGGCCAGCAGCAGGAAGTCGACGTCGTCCATGCCCTGGGTCTTGGCGGCCTGCAACCACGGCACCACGAGCTGCTCGGCCGGGTTGAACAGGATCGCGTCGCAGCGCTCCTGCTTGGCCTTGAGCAGGTACGGCGTGAGGTCGCCGCTCTGCTGCACGGTCTGGTCGTCCACCACGAGCTTCTGGCCGCTGAGCTGCTCCCAGCGGGCCAGCGCCTCCTTGACCGCGTCCTCCGAACCCGGCAGCACCACGGTGAAGTTGCAGACCCGCTTGTCGTTCAACTTCTGCGTGGCGTGCAGCAGCACGGCCGTCATCAGCGTGAACGGGCCGACGTTGACCGGCGCGATGTTCGGGCTCTGGAAGCACTTGGGGGTGGCCGCGACGGCCATCACGGAGCTGATCTTCGACTGCCGGTAGAACCCGTCGTTGACGTCGCAGTCGGTGAAGCTGGCCGAACCCGCCATCGCCACCACACCGGCGTCGGCGAGCTCGCGGGCGACCTGGGCGGTGCGCTGGGCGTTGCCCGCGTCGTCCTTGACGATGTACTCGATCTTCTTGCCGTTGATGCCGCCCGCCTCGTTGGCGTCGTCGAAGACGCGCTGGGCGGTCTTGGGCACCTCGGCGGTGATGAACTGGCCGGTGAGGCCGGCGACGGCACCGATCTTGATGGTGTCGCCACCGCTGCCGACGCCACAGCCGGCCAGCGCAGACGCCGTCAGGGCGGCAGCGGCGAACACGGCTCCCGCCTTGAGGTGCTTGCTCGTCAAGGGTTCGTCCTTTCGGGGTGATGGGTGTTTCAGCGGGTCGCGGAACCCAGGTAGGCGGCGATGACCGCCGGGTCGGCCAGGACCTCGTCGGGCGGACCGCAGGCGATGACCTCGCCGAAGTCCACGACGACGACCGAGTCGCAGGTGGAGCGGACCAGTTCGATGTCGTGCTCGACCAGCAGCACGGCGGTGTCGAACCGCTCCGGGATCTCGGCGAGCCGGCGTTGCAGCAGTTCGGTCTCCGCGCCGGAGTGCCCGGCGGCGGGTTCGTCGAGCAGTAGCACCGGCGGCCGGCCGGCGGCCAGCCCGGCGACCTCCAGCAGCCGGCGGGTGGCGACGTCGACGACGGCGATCGGCACGTCGGCGGCGGGGCACTCGAACAGCGCCAACTGCTCGTCGACCTCCTCGCCGGACAGCGACCGGCCGGCCGCGACCTGGACGAACATGCCGACGGTGAGCTGCTCGGGCACGCGCGACTGCTGGAAGCTGCGGCGCAGCCCCAGCCGGGCCCGGCGGTGCGCCGCCAGGCCGTCCACCGCGCGGCCGTTGAGCAGCACCTGGCCGCTGTAGTCGGCGGTGAAGCCGGTGACGGTGTTGATCAGGGTGGACTTGCCCGCGCCGTTCGGACCGACCAGGCCGACCACGTGGCCCCGGGGCACCACCAGGCTCACGCCGTCGACGGCGGTCAGCGAGCCGAACCGGACCCGCAGGTCGCGGACCTCCAGCGCGGGCGTGGCGTCGGCTGTGTCGCGCGGGGCGCGCAGCCGCAGCGGCACGATCGGCTTGGGGTTGGCGTGGGGGATGGGCAGTGATCCCATCCGGGCGACCTTCCTGCGCCGCCGCCGCGCCCGCAGCAGGTCGGTCTGGCTGCCGCCCAGGCGCAGCACCTGCACCGCGCCGACGGCGAAGAACAGGACGGCGAGGTCCTGGGGGACGCCGAGCGCGTCGAGGAGCACGGGGAACAGCGCGCCCATCAGGCCACCCGCGATCGCGCCCTCGACGTTGTCGCTGCCGACGAACAGGGCGATGGCGAAGAACGACACGGAGGCGAAGGCGGCGAAGTTGCCCGCCGTCACGATGCCCAGTTGGCCCGCCATGAGCCCGCCGCCGACACCGGCGACGAACGCGCTGAGCGCGAACGCGGTCAGCTTGCCCCTGGCGACGCTGATGCCGTGCGCGGCGGCGGCCCGCTCCGAGTGCCGGATCTCGACCAGCGCGCCGCCGGCCCGGGTGCGGTCGAGGTACCGCAGGCCGAGGAAGAGCAGCGCCACCACGATGACGGTGAACACGAAGTACGCGCTGTCGGTGGTGAAGCCCGCCGGCCGCCGGACGAAGTCGTAGTCGCCCTGGCCGGGGTAGGGGATGCCGGTGAACACGACGTCGAGCGCCATGGCGAAGGCGAACGTGGCGACCGCCAGGTTCACCCCGCGCAGGCGCAGCGCGGGCAGGCCGATCAGCACGCCCGCCGCCGTCGCGGCCACGCCGCCCAGCAGCAGCCACACGACGAAGCCGCCGGGCACCCCGGCGACGTTCGCCCAGCCGACCACCCAGGCCCCGATGGCGGCGAAGCTCAACTGGCACAACGAGATGACCCCGGCCCGCCCGGTGATCAGGCCGTAGCTCTGCATGAACACGGTCGACACGGCCGCGCCGGTCAGCAGGAACGTGAAGTGGTTGTTCGCGAACCCGGCTCCGGCGGCGGCCACGACGGCGGCGAACAGCAGGCCGAGCACCGCGGGGTGCGGTCGGCGACGGAAGAGGTCCACTCTCAGACTCCGCTCTGGGTGTGCGCGTCGCCCAGGTAGAGCGCCCGCAGGTAGCCCTGGTCGGCGCGCAGCCGACTGCCGTCGCCGGAGTGCACGATCGCGCCGCGGGCCATGACGTAGGCCCGGTCGGCGATGCCGAGGGCCAGAGCCGCGAACTGCTCGACCAGCAGCACGCCCACGCCGCCGTCGGCGAGCCGGCGCACGGCGGAGGCCAGCCGGTCCACCACGATCGGCGCGAGGCCCAGCGACATCTCGTCGACGAGCAGCACCCTGGGCCGGCCCAGCAGGGCCCGGCCGACCACCAGCATCTGCTGCTCGCCGCCGGAGAGCAGCCCGGCGGGGGCGTGCACCTGCTTGCGCAGCTCGGGGAACAGCTCGAAGACCCGGTCCGGGGTGTCGTCGTGGCGGCAGGCGGCGCGGAGGTTGTCCAGCACGGAGAGCTCGCGGAACACCGTGCGGTTCTGCTCGACGTGGGCGAGCCCGGCCCGCGCGCGCCGCCACGCCCGCAGCTTCTCGACCGGCTCCCCGTCGAGCCGGATGCGGCCGGAGGCGATCGGGACGGCCCCGGAGACGCCCTCCAGCAGGGTGGTCTTGCCCGCGCCGTTCGCGCCGAGGAGCACGGTCACCGAACCCTCGTCCACCCGGAGCGACACGCCCCGCACGATGGTCAGGCCGTACCTGTCGACCGTCACGTCCTCGATGGACAGCACACTCACCGGATCCACCGTTTCCTGTCGCCGCGTCGGGGTGGTCGGGTCAGCGTGGTCCGGCCGGAGTGGATCACCGGTCCGTAGAAATACTGAAGCGCCCGACCAGGAAAGCGAGGAAGGTTCCAGGACGAGTCCGGTGGCCGGTGTCGCGCGGTCGTCGCGACGGGCTTTTCCGCCGGTCAGGGGCCGGCTCACCGGATATCCGCGCGAAAGGGATCGGACAATGGCGGGGCGCGCCCGCTGTGCACGATTTGGTAACGCCGGAGTCACTCTCCGGACATGCCCATGCATATGCACCGTTGCACGTCGTTCACGAGTGGTGCCGTCCGGGCGGCCGTGGTGGCCGGATTCAGCCGGCGGTGGGACCGCTCCACGGAAATGGTCTGGACCTGCGGGAGCGGTTCGGGCGGGCGGTCCGCACCGCCCGTTCCCGCGAACGCGCCCGGGTCCGTTCCCGCGAACGGACCGGGGAA
Organism: Actinosynnema sp. NPDC023587; assembly: GCF_040640215.1. Taxonomy (NCBI): domain Bacteria; kingdom Bacillati; phylum Actinomycetota; class Actinomycetes; order Pseudonocardiales; family Pseudonocardiaceae; genus Actinosynnema; species Actinosynnema sp. NPDC023587. Next base: position 178,121 of record NZ_JBFABG010000009.1, read on the forward strand.
CCGGCCCGGGAAAGCCCGAAGCCCCCGATGCCTGCGCGGCGCATCGGGGGCTTCAGGGCCGGTTCGCCGACCGGTCCGGGGGATTTCAGTGCGCGCAGCGGCATTCACCGGGCGGGCAGTGCGAGCACGCCGCGAAATCCGGCAGGTCGAGCGTGGGATTGCGGTCGAGGAATCCGAGCGGCTTGAACATGAATCCGCTGTAATCGACCGGCATGACCGGCCAGTCCTCCGGGCGGGGCAGGTGGGTGGGGCCGAAAACGTGCCAGAGCACCACGTCCTCGTCCACCAGGGGCCGGTCCTGCGCGGTCCACTTCGGCAGCCCCGCGCCGCCGGGGTGCTGGTCCGGGTACTCGCCGGCGGGGTAGCGCTCGTCCTCGTGGAAGCGGGTCACCCACAGGTGCTTCGAGGCGAACCCGGCGCGCGCCGCCACCGTCGAGTCCGGCTGGGCCAGCAGCGTCGGGCCGGGCCTGGGCACGAGCTGGTAGGCGCGCGGCTTGCCCAGCCGGTTCACCTCGTCGGAACTGCTGACCACCCACGTGCGACCGCGCAGCGGGTCCGCCAGGCGCGCCGCCGTCGACTCGCGGTCCAGCACGGTCGTCGTGGTGGTGAACGCGTTGCCGCGCGGGTTGTCCGGCCCGGACGGGACGCCGACGAAGTCGACCTCCTCCACGGTGTTCGCCGGGCCCGCGACCTCGGTGTCCAACCGAGCGCAGAACAGGTGCTGGTGCACCGGGGCCATCAGGCCGGGTGCGATCTCCGCGCCGTAGGGGCTCTCGCCGCCCGCGCCGCAGAACACCACGCCGGTCGCCTTGGCCTCCAGCTCGATCGTGCCGTCGAGGTAGAAGTACCAGAAGAAGCCGTAGTCGTAGTTGCCGATCGTGCTGAACGACGAGACCACCAGACGGCGCGAGCGCCGCACGTCCGACGCGCCGGTGAGGATGTTGGTGTGCTTCCACTGCACGCCGTAGTCCTCTTCGTGCATGCAGATCGCCTGGGGGATGGCGACCGGGTGCCCGTGGTCGTCCGCGAGGACGGCGTCGAAGTAGTGGATGACGCCCAGGCAGTCGCAGCCCAGCCGCAGCGAGTTCGCGTTCTTGCCCAGCAGGTACTCGCCCGCGTCGAAGTAGCTGATCCAGTTGCGCCACGGCGCGGGATCGCCGTAGGGGACGACCATCTCGGCCATCGACGCCCGGTGCAGCACCGGGTCCCCGCCGAACGAGATGCGGTGCAGCGTGAGGCCCTCGCGGGCGTTGAAGCCGATCCGGAGCCGCCAGCCCTCCCAGCTCACCTCGCTGCCCTCGACGGTGAAGCTCACGCCCTCGGGCTGGGTGATGGAGATCGGCTTGAGCGTCGTGCGGGCCGGCTCGCCGGTGTAGTTGCCGTGCTCGACCGGCGTCGGCATGTCGCCCTCGTCGGTCACCGCCAGCACCTCGTTGGCGATCAGGTCCACCTCGCACAGCAGCCCCTCGACGGGGTGCGCCCACGGGCTGTCGTCCACGTGGTCGCGCAGGAACGTCAGCGCCCGCAGCACCCGGCGCTCGCGCAACAGCGGCTCGTCGAAGAAACCGGGCGAGAGCGGGCCGATGAACGTCAGCGACCAGTCCTCGACGCCGCGCCGGCGCATCGCCGCCTGCCAGCGAGGGTCGGCCTTGACCAGCTCGGCGCTGCGGTCGTACTCCTCGAACAGGATCGCGGGCTGGCCGTCCACGGCCGGTTCGAGCTCGCGGTAGGACTCCAGCACGCCCCCGGTCGCGTTCACCACCGCTTCGGCCGCGACACCGGTGGCGGTGTCGAGCAGCACGGCCCGCGCCCGGCGGGTGACCGCATCACCCGTCCGGTGGGCCCGCACCGCCTCCTTGGCCGGCTCCACCGGCAGGACGCTGGGGAACCGGGTGGTCTCACCGACCTTCCCCGCGCGCACGAGCACATCCCTGACCTGGGAGATCTCGTCGGCGGTGAACGGGTCGAGCGGATGGGGACTGTGGGTCATACCCCCGAGTATTCGGCTCGGGCGCGGATAAATCTTGGCGTGCGGCGTACCGGACTTGGTCCCCGGCGCACGTTCGCCGGCAGTCAACGGCCGGTCACTGGCGGACAAGACGGGGGACCGCCGCACGAGGACCATCGCGGACATGTCGACGGGTTACGTGTACCACGAGCTCTACGGCTGGCACGACACGGGTACCCACGCGAGTCTCGCGCCCGCCGACCCGCGTCGTGGAATCCAGCCGTACCGACACCTGGAAAACCCCGAAGCCAAGCGGCGGGTGCACGAACTGGTCGTGGCGACCGGCCTGATCGACCGGCTGACCCGCCTCGCACCACGCCCCGCCACCGACGAGGAGATCCTGCTCGTCCACACGCCCGGCCACCTGGCCCGGCTCACCGAGGCCAACGACACCGGCGGCGACGGCGGCGACGGCGGCACCCCGTTCGGGCGCGGCGGGCTGGACATCGCGCGGCTGGCGACCGGCGGCGCGATCCGCGCCGTGGAAGCCGTGCTGGGCGGTGAGGTGGACAACGCCTACGCCCTGGTCCGCCCCCCGGGCCACCACGCGGTACCCGACTCCGGCATGGGTTTCTGCATGCTGGCCAACATCGCCATCGCCGTGCGCGCCGCGCGGCGCACCCACGACGTGGCGCGGGTGGCGGTGGTGGACGTCGACGTCCACCACGGCAACGGCACCCAGACCGTGTTCTGGGAAGACCCGGACGTGCTCGCGCTCTCGCTGCACCAAGACCGGATGTTCCCGTCGAACTCCGGGTTCGTCACCGAGCGCGGTGCCGGCGCGGGCTTCGGCTACACGCTCAACCTGCCGCTGCCGCCGGGCACCGGCAACGGCGGCTACCTGGAGGCGGTCCGCCGGGTCGTGCTGCCCGCGCTGCACCGGTTCCGGCCCGACCTGATCGTGATCGCGGCGGGCTTCGACGCCAACGCGCTGGACCCCCTGGGCCGGATGATGGTCACCCCGCGCGGGTACCGGGAGATCGCCCGGATGGTGCTCGACGCGGCGGCCGGGCTGTGCGACGGGCGGGTCGTGTGCGTGCACGAGGGCGGGTACGCCGCCGCCTACGTCCCGTTCTGCGCGAACGCCGTGATCGAGGTGCTGGCGGGCGTCACCGAGCCGTTCCGGGAGCCGTTCTCCTTCGACACCCTGGGCCAGCAGGAGCTCCAGCCGCACCAGGATGCGGCGATCAAGGCCGCCGAAGTGCTGGTCGGCGACATCTGACCCCGGTCCGGCCGTCGCGCCCCGGCGGCCGGACCGGTCTCCACCCCGACACCGCGCGGGTCGGGTCCCTCCCTCACGCGGTGAAGTCCGAGCGGAACCCGCCGGGCGCGGTGCCGGTGCGGTGGCGGAAGTACTTGACGAAGTTCGCCGGGTCCGGGAAGCCCAGGCGCGCGCCGATCGCGGCGGCCGCCAGGTCGGTGTGGGCGAGCAGCCGGCGGGCCTCCAGCACGATCCGGCGGTCCAGGAACTCCTTCGCGCCCATCCCCACGGCGTCCTGCGTCGCCCGGGTCAGCGTGCGCGGCGAGTAGCCCAGGGCGTGCGCGTAGTCGGCGACCCGGTGCCGGGTGGCGAAATCCCGCTCGACCGCCTCGCGGAACCGGAGGAACGCGTCGTTGTACCGCGGCCCCCTCGGGTCCGACGCCGACGACAGCCGGTGCAGCAGCGCGCCCAGCAGGTGCGCCAGCAGCCGTCCGGCGGCGGCGGGCGGCGCGTGCGCGAGCGCGGCGTACTCGACGGCCAGGTGGTCGGCGGCGGTGCCGGCGAGCACCCGGTTCTCGGTGGTGAGCTGCCAGTGCGACGGCCCGAACGGGCTCGCCGCGTCCGGTGGCGGGAAGTCCGGCCGGAACAGCAGCAGCGGACCTTCCAGCCGGGCCCAGGACCGGAACTGCTGCACCTGGCCGGGGCGGACCCACACCACGCTGCCGGGGCGCAGCCGGTAGGGCGTGAAGTCCACGGTGTGCGTCCCGGTGCCGGCGGTCACCAGCATCAGGAGGTGGAACTCCGGCCGCTGGGGGCGGGTCAGGTCGTGCCCGCCGCTCGCGCGGGAGCGCAGCGCGCCCAGCGTGAGCACCTCGATCCCGAGCTCGGTGCCCGCCGGGTTGCGGTACGGCACCTCCGGGATGTGTCGCTTTTTCACCATGACGTGTCCTTCTCCCACCTCGCCGGTCCGCCGGCCGGTGGCTTGACTATGCCCCACGGGCGTCGAACGGCGTCCACCGTCCATTGAGGAGAGACCGCTCAGTCATGGCACACATCGCGCTCATCGGAGCCACCGGCACCATCGGCTCGCGAATCCTCGACGAGGCGCTGCGCCGAGGCCACACCGCCACCGCGATCGTCCGCGACCCGGCGAAGCTCGACCGCACCGACGCCGGCCTCACCGCGCGCGCCGGCGACGTGCTCGACGCCGCGAGCCTGCCGGAGCTGCTGGCCGGCCACGACGTGGTGGTCAGCGCGGTCGGCGGCGGCGACGGCCCCGGCCACCAGGCCACCATCGAGCCCGCGGCGAAGGCGCTGGTCGAAGCGCTGCGCGCGGTCGACGGCGCGCCCCGGCTGATCGTCGTCAACGGCGCGGGCAGCCTGCGCGCCGCCGACGGCAGCCGGGTCTGGGACGAGCCGGGCCTGCCGGACTGGCTGCTCCAGATCATGCACGCGCACGGCGACGCCCTGGACTACCTGCGCGGCGTGTCGGACGTGAACTGGACCGCGTTGAGCCCGGCCGCCACGATCGAGCCCGGCGAGCGCACCGGCCGGTACCGGACCGGTGTCGACGACCTGGTCAGCGACGCCGAGGGCGTGAGCTGGATCAGCACCGAGGACTACGCCGTCGCGCTGGTCGACGAGATCGAGCAGCCGGCGCACGAGGGCCGCCGCTTCACCGTCGCACGCTGACCGCCACCCGCTGACCGTCACCCGCTGACCGCTCTTCGGTAACGACTACTCCCCGTCGAACCGGACATCGGGGAGGATGCGCCCGTCGCCCCTCACCGTCGCGGTGCGACGGGAGAGGTGGGTGGCCCGTGGGCACCGCGTTGACGAGTGTCGGTCTGCCGGTCGCGCCGGCGATCGTGATGTCCGGGCTGGGCCTGTCGCTGACCGTCGCGGACTTCGCGCGGGTGGTCCGGGAACCCCGGGCCGTCGCGGTCGCCCTGGCCACCCAGCTCCTGCTGCTCCCGCTGGTCTGCGTCGGGCTGGTGACGGCGTTCGGGCTGGACCCGGTGCTCGCGGTGGGCATGGTGCTGCTCGCGGCCTCGCCCGGCGGCACCACGGCGAACCTGTTCAGCCACCTGTTCCGCGGTGACGTGGCGCTCAACATCACGCTCACCGCGGTCAACTCGGTGCTGGCCGTGGTCACCCTGCCGGTGGTGGTGAACCTGGCGCTGGACCACTTCCGGCCGGCCATCGGCGACGGCGCGGTGGGCCTGGAGTTCGGCAAGGTCGCCCAGGTCTTCGCGATCGTGCTGGTGCCGGTGGTGCTGGGGATGGCGGTGCGGCGGTGGTCGGCGGCGTTCGCCGACCGCGCGGACCGGCCGGTGCGGATCGTCTCGGCGGTGGTGCTGGTGGCCGTGATCGCGGGCGCGCTGCTCGCCGAGCGGGAGAACCTGGGCACCTACCTGGTGGACACCGGTCCGGTGGCCGCGCTGTTCTGCGCGTGCAGCCTCACCGCCGGGTACCTGCTGCCCCGGCTGTTCCGGGTCGAGCGCCGGCAGGCGGTGGCGTCCGCGTTCGAGGTGGGCATCCACAACAGCACGCCGGCCATCGCGATCGCGGTCACCGTGGTGGGCAGCGAGCGGCTCGCCGTCCCGGCCGCGGTCTACGGCGTGCTCATGTTCCCGATCGCGGCGCTGGCGGGCCACCTGCTCACCCGGACCCGCGCGGAGCGGCCCGCAGCCTGATCCGGCGGCCCAGCCGGGCCGCGACCACGCCGCACAGCCCGGCGAACACCGCCGGCCCGACCACGTACAGGTGGGGGCAGTCGGCCGCCCAGTCGTGGCGGGCCAGCCGCCACACCGCGAACCCCAGCCGCCACAGCGCGACGACGGCCAGCACCGCGCCGAGCGCCTGGATGATCTCGCCGAGCCGTCGTCGCCGGGCCAGGACGGGATCGTCGGCCGGGGTCTCCGCGCGGGCGGTCGGGTCCGGGGAGAGCACGAACGGCCGACCCGGCGGGGGAGCGGTCGACGGGCGCGCCCACCGGCGGTGGTCGCCTTCGCGGACCCGGCCGCCGAGGTGCGCCGCCGCCGCGCCGCCCAGCGGCACCGGGAGCGCCGCGACGCGCGGCCGGCCCACGCCGGTGCGGCGGAACCCGACCAGCCGGCCCAGGACGAGCGGCACCGCGAGCCCCAGCAAGAAGACCGCCCACCCGGCGACCACCGGTGCCCGACCCCGTGGACCTGTCGTGTCGTCCATACCGCCCCCCGCACGCGTGCGTTCGGGCCCACCGTAGGGCCGGCGGGTGGAGTAGCGGGCGCTGTCCGCCCGGGTGCGGGCGGAATTGGTCCGACCCGGTGAAGACGAAAGATGCGGGTCGCCCGTCGCGGTGGCAGATTTGCGGTCGGCAGAGGGAAGGGGTACCGGGTGGCGAAGTCGGTCGCGGTGCTGGGCACCGGGATGATGGGTGCGGGGATGGCGCGCAGCCTGCTGCGGGCGGGGTTGTCCGTGGCGGTGTGGAACCGCAGCGCGGACAAGGCCCGGCCGCTGGCGGCGGACGGCGCGGTGGTGGCCGCCGACCCGGCGACGGCGGTCGAGGGTGCGGACGTGGTGCTGACGGTCCTGTTCGACGCGGACTCCACCGCCGAGGTGGTGGGCGGGCTGGACCTCGGCGAGGACGTGGTGTGGGTGCAGAGCGGCACGGTCGGGCTGACCGGCGCGCAGCGCCTCGCCGGGCTCGCGGGCGGGGCCGGGTACGTCGACGCGCCCGTGCTCGGCACCCGCAAACCCGCCGAGGAGGGCGAGCTGACCGTGCTGGCGGCCGGTCCGACCGCGCTGCGCGACCGGGTGGCCCCGGTGTTCGACGCGATCGGCGCGCGCACGGTGTGGGCGGGGGAGAAGCCCGGCGACGGCCAGCGGCTCAAGCTGGCGGCGAACTCGTGGGTGTTGTCGATCACCGCGGCCACCGCGCAGGCGGTCGCCCTGAGCCGCGGGCTGGGGCTGGACCCGGCGGCGTTCCTGGACGCCATCGCCGGCGGTGCCGCGGACAGCGCCTACGCCCAGGCCAAGGGGCGGGCGATGATCGCGGGCGAGTTCGCGCCGTCGTTCGGCATCGACGGCGCGGTCAAGGACGCCGGGCTGATCCTCGACGCGATGCGCGAGGCGGGCACCGACGACCGGGTCATGCGCGCGTTGCACGAGCAGTACCGGGTGGCCGCCGAGCACGGCGGCGCGGAGGACATGGCGGCCGTGGTCCGGGCCTTCGGCACCTGATCACCCGGCAGCTGCCCCGATGTGCGAGGAAGATCGACTCGCACGAGGTCCGCCGCCGGCACCACGTGGTCGGCCCGGTCGCCGGTCGTGGTCAGCGCGGCGAACCGCCGGCCGACGAGGTCGTCGCCGGGCACGAACGGGAACGCCGGCTGGTCGTGGTACTTCCCCCGGCGCATCTGCCGCTCGGCGAAGGACACCCCGCCGGCCTCGACCTGTCCGGCGGTGGGGGAGGGCAGGTCGCGGTGTCGCGGGTGAGGACCACCGCGACCGTCGCCGCGAGGAAGACCAGTTGCATGATCGTGCGGGGGAGGAGCTGGTCGCCGAACGCGCGCGACAGGCCGGTGGTCGCCGCGTAAACGTTCGCCGGGAACATCACGACCAGCAGCGCGGTCAGCCCGATCGCCGCCCGGCGGGCCGTGCGGTGCCACAGCAGGCCGACCGCGCCCGCCAGTTCGAGCACACCGGTCGCGGTGACCAGCAGGGCGGGCGCGGGCAGCGCGGGCGGGACCATCGCGATGAGCTCCTCGCGCAGTCCCGCGAAGTGCGCGATCCCGGTCGCGGTGAACATCGCGGCCAGGCCCGTCCGCACGGCGAACGGCCACGGCGGCAGCCGTGTCAGGCCGAGGGCGCGCGCGGCGGCGAGGGCGAGCGTGACGGTCACGAGGATGATCAGCGGTTCCACGGTCGACCTCCGGGGCGATGCGAACTAGACAGTGACAAGATGCGCCCCCGGTCGGGAACTTGTCAATGTCTAGATACCGGCTAGGGTGGGGCCGTGACCTCCGGACGCCCTTACCACCACGGCGATCTGCGCCGCGCCGTGCTCGCCGCCGCCGTCGACGTGATCACCGAGCGCGGTGCGTCCGCCGTCGGTCTGCGCGACCTGGCGAGGCGGGTGGGGGTGTCGCACGCCGGCCCCGTGCACCACTTCCGCGACAAGGCCGGTCTGCTGACCGCGTTGGCGGCCGAGGGGTTCGAGCTGCTGGCCGACGCGCTGTCGGCGACGCGCGACGGGGGCGGGGACTTCGTCGACCTGGGCGCGGCCTACGTGCGGTTCGCGGTGGAGCACCGCGCGCACTTCGAGGTGATGTTCCGGCCCGACCTCCACCACCCGGACGACCCGGCGGTGGCCGCCGCGCGGGAGCGGGCGGGCGCGCTGCTCCAGGGCGGGGTGGCGGGCGAGGGGGAACCGGGGCTCGCGGCGGTCGCGGCGTGGTCGGTCGTGCACGGTTTCGCGACCCTGTGGAACACCGGCGCGCTGACGCGCGACCCGGGCGACGACCCCGAGGTGGTCGGCCGCGCGGTGGCCGGTTTCCTGTTCCGCGACCAGGGGAGGGGCCGGTGACCTCGACGCCGGCCGACTGGTCCGCCGAGGCCCGTGGGCGATCTTCCGGAGGGGTCGCGGGCGGTCGGGGGGTGGTGCGGGCGGCTCAGCCGAGTTCCGCGCGCACGGCCGGGAGCACTTCGGTGCCCAGCAGCTCGATCGCCGTCATCACCGCCCCGTGCGGGACGCCGGACCAGTCCATGTGCATCGCGTACCGGTTCGCGCCGGTCAGCCGGCCGACCGTGATCAGGCGTTCGGCCACCTCGGCCGGGCTGCCCGCGAAGATCGACTGCGCGCCGCGCGTCCACTCGTCGTAGTCGGCCCGCGAGGGGACCGACCAGCCGCGTGCGCGTGCGCCGTACTTCATGGTCTCCAGCCAGTACGGGTAGTAGGTGTCCTTGGCGTCCTGGGAGTCGCGGGCGATCAGGCCGATGGCGCTCATCGTCACGTGCAGGTCCTCCGGCGCGTGGCCGCCCGCCTCGCCCGCCCGGCGGTAGAGGTCGACCAGCGGGCCGAACCGCTCCGGCTGACCGCCGATGACCGCGTACACGATCGGCAGGCCGAGCAGGCCGGCGCGCACCGACGACTCCGGGTTGCCGCCCGTGCCGACCGAGATCCGCAGCCGCTCGCCGTAGGGGCGCGGGTAGACGTGCGCGTTCTCCAGCGGGGCGCGGAACTTGCCCGACCAGGTGATCGGGTCCTCCCGGTCGAGCCGGAGCAGCAGCGCGAGCTTCTCCTCGAACAGCTCGTCGTAGTCCTCCAGCCGCGCGCCGAACAGCGGGAAGGACTCGGTGAACGAGCCGCGCCCGGCGAGCAGCTCCGCGCGGCCCCGGCTGAGCTGGTCGAGCGTGGTGAACTGCTGGTAGACGCGCACCGGGTCCTCGGTGCTGAGCACGGTCACCGCGCTGCTGAGCGTGATGTCCCGGGTGATGCTCGCGGCGGCGGCGAGGACGGTCGCGGGGTTCGAGATCGCGAAGTTGTCCAGGTGGTGCTCGCCGAGGCCGTAGAAGCCCAGGCCGAGCTCGTCGGCGAGCTTGATCCGCTCCAACTGCCGGGCCAGCGCGTCGGCGACGCTCGCCCGCTCGCCGGTCCTCGGGTCCGGGTGGCGGTCGGCGAAGCTGAGGAGGCCGAGTTGCATTCCGTTCGTGGACACGTCATCAAGTTAGCGAGCGGATGATGACGTGTCAACAAATATTGATGACACATCAACAACTTGCTACCGTGGGCCCGGTGGACGAACCCCGCTGGCTGGACGAGCGCGAAGCACGGGTGTGGCACGCCTACCTCGACCTGAACCGCGAGCTGCACGGAGCCCTGGAACGTCAGCTCGTCCGCGACTCGGGGCTGTCGAACGCGGACTACTCGCTGCTGGCCCCGCTGTCCGAAGCGCCGGACGGGCTGGTGCGCGCACGGGAGCTGGGCGCGCTGGTCGGCTGGGAGCGCAGCAGGCTGTCCCACCAGATCGGGCGGATGGAGAAGCGCGGGCTGGTGGCGCGCGAGCGGTGCCCCGAGGACGCGCGCGGCTCGATGGTCCGGCTGACCCCGGCCGGCCGGACGGCGATCGAGGCCGCCGCGCCCGCGCACGTCCGGACCGTGCGCCGCTACCTGTTCGACGTGCTCTCGGCCGAGGAGCTGGACGTGCTGGGCCGGGCGTTCAGCCGGGTGCTGGAGCGGATCGAGGCCGGCTGAGGCCGTCCTCAGGAACCGTGCGTTAGCGTGCGACCGTTCCGTACGGTGCCGTACGGACAGGCGCACGGGAGGTTCGTGATGACGCTGGTGGCCCTGCTCACGGCTGTGGTCCTGGTGGCGGTCGGCGGGTTGCACGTGGTGTGGGCGTTCTCGCCGTGGCCGCTGCGGTCGCGCGAGGAGTTCGCGAGCCGGGTCGTGGGGGTCCCGGCCGACCGGCTGCCGTCGCCGGGGCTGACCCTCGCGGTCGCCGCCCTGCTCGCGCTGGCCGGGTACCTGGTGGCCGCGCGCGGCGGGGTGGTCGGCGCGCCCGGCCCGGCGTGGCTGACCGTCGTCGGCACGGCCGGCGTCGCCGCGGTGCTGCTGCTGCGCGGCGCGGGCGGGCTGGTCTCGTCGGCGCGCGGGGGCACCGAGTTCGCCCGGCTCGACCGGCGGGTCTACTCGCCGCTGTGCCTGGTCCTCGCCGCCGCGACCGGCCTGGTCGCCGCCCTCGCCTGACCGGCCGGCCGGCCGTCCTCCCCGACGGGGTAGGACCGCAGGCAGACCTGCTGGGGGAACGTCGACCGGTTCACGCAGACGACGACGTGCCGCCGGCGCGCCCCGGACCCGACCTCGACCGACCACAGCTCCACCCGCTGGCCGGGGAGGAACTCCCACGGGGCCCCGGACCCGGCCGGGGGTTCGATCGGTGGCGCGCCGCCGGCGGTCACCGGGTTCCAGCGCACCCGCCGCCCCGCGGTGGCCACGCCCAGCGCGGCCAGGAAGTCGTCCACGCACTCGTCCGGCGCGGTGAAGTCCATCGCCACCAGCGGACCCGGCTCCGCCGACCCGACGTGGTACCGCGCGCTGCCCCGGGCGCACCGGGGCAGCGTCACCGACGACAGCCGCTGCGCGTCGTCGAAGGTGGCGTCGGGCTCGCTGTCCGGGTAGGGCAGGGGCTCGGAATCCTCGCGCGGCAACAGCAGCGCGGCACCGGCCGCCGCCGCACCCGCGAGCGCGGCGGCGACGGCCAAACTCGACTTGACGGACACGCTGCCCCTCTTCCTCATCCACGTGGCGGACGCGACCGGTCCGCGCGGTACCCGTGCTCAGGGCTTCTCCGGCACCAGGCCGAACTCGGCCAGCAGCTCACCCACCTCGGTGGCGTCCACCTTCCCGCGCAGCCACCGCCGCAGGACGGCGGGACCGGGCACGCGCAGCTCCTTGCCGTCGCGCAACCTGCTCGTCGCCGCGAGCAGCGACCGCACGTCGTAGGTCGACCCGAACACCTCGGGCACGCCGCGGTCCACGCCCAGCAACGTGTACACCGCCTCCATCGGCGTGCGCACCGAGTACTCGGTGGTGAAGATGCAGTCCCGGCTGGTCTCCGCGAACTGGCCGATGAACGCGAAGTTCACCGACCCCTCCGGCACGACGGCCGGCCGGTCGCCCGCCCGGCGGGGCATGAAGAACGACGTGACGTAGGGCATCATCACCGGCACCGTCTTGGCCCCGGTCGCGGCCAGCTCCGGGATGTCCGCGACCGGCACGCCCAGGTGGTAGAGCCACTCCCGGGTGATCTCCTCGCCGGTGCACTCCTGCATCGTCTTCGGCACGTGGTCGCCGGGGCGGTCCACGAACAGCGAGTACACCCAGACCACGATCTCGTCCGGCTTCTGGAGCTTGAAGTGCGGCTGCCGGTTCACCGTCCAGCTCATCAGCCAGGCGGAGTCCTTGGCCGTGACGATGCCGCCGGTCACCACCCGCCCGCTGAACGGGTCGCGCTTGCAGATCTTCTGGATGTAGTCCGGGATGCGCCGGTCGACGGTGGTGACGGTCGCCGACTCCCACTTCGTCTGCGGGATGTGCGAGCCGAACACGTCCGGCCGCCCGAACGACGGGTCGTTGGCCGCGATCCGCCGCCACAGGTCCCACGCCGGCGCGGGGCCCTCGTTCAGCCGCGCGGGCGTGTGGTGGTCGCCGTTCTCGGAGTTCTCGGTGAGCGACCCGATCGTCATGAACAGCAGGTCGTCCACCCCGAGGTCGACCCCGCCCGGCACGCCGTCGCGGACCCAGTGCAGGTGGGTCGCCTGCTTGCGCCCGGCGGTGATGTCGAAGTCGACGTCGGTCACCTCGGTGGCGAAGTGGAACACCACGCCCTGCGCCAGCAGCCACTTGTACAGCGGCAGCACCAGCGACTCGTACTGGTTGTACTTGGTGAACTTCAGCGCGGAGAAGTCCGGCAGCCCGCCGATGTGGTGGATGAAGCGGTGCAGGTACAGCTTCATCTCCAGCGCGCTGTGCCACTCCTCGAACGCGAACATGGTCCGCCAGTACAGCCAGAAGTTGCTCTTGAGGAAGTCCTCGCCGAACACCTCGTCGATCCGCTTGCCCTCCACCTCCTCGCGGGTGGCCAGGAAGATCTTGATGATCTCCTTCTGCGCCTTGTCGCTCAACGTGAACAGGCCGTCGGTGTGCGCGTCGCGGCCCTGCTCGACGGTGGCGCGCTGCAACGAGCTGTTCGGGTCGTCCTTGTTGAGCCAGTAGAACTCGTCGAGCACGCTCGCGCCCTCGACCTCCAGCGAGGGGATGGAGCGGAAGAGGTCCCACAGGCACTCGAAGTGGTTCTCCATCTCCCGGCCGCCGCGGATCACGAAACCCCTCTTGGGCTCCTTGATCCCGTCGAGCGCGCCACCGGGGAGGTCCAGCCGTTCCAGGACGGTGATCCGCTCGCCGGCCATCTGCCCGTCGCGGATCAGGAACGCCGCGCCCGCCAGCGACGCGAGACCGGCACCGACGAACCACGCGGACTTGTCGTCCACGCCCTCGGGCTTGCGCGGTCGGGCGAACGCTTCGTAGTTCCCGTTGCTGTAGTACATCCGGTGCCCTTCCCCTGTGCCGGTCAGCTTCCGTACTTGTAGAAGCCCTCGCCGACCGCGACGCCGAGCTTGCCCTGGTCGATGTAGTTCTCCTTCATCCACGCGGCCAGCGCGCGGTCCTTCTCGTCGCCGTGCGAGAGGATGTTGTACGGGGTGTTGAGGCCGACGATGTCGTAGATCTGGAACGGCCCCATCGGCGCACCGGTCGCGATCCGCCACACGTTGTCCACGTCGTGCGGGTCCGCGTACCCGCCGGCCGCGAGCTCGGCGGCGGCGTTGAGGAACGGCACGAGCAGCGAGTTCAGCACGTAGCCGGCCTTCTCCCTGCGCACCGGCACCGGCACCATGCCGATGTCGGCGGCGAACGCGAGCACCTGCTCGAACACGGCCGGGTCGGTGTCCGCCGTGCCCATCACCTCGGCGGTGTTGAACTGCCAGATCCGGTTCGCGAAGTGCAGCGCCAGGAACCGGTCCGGCCGCCCGGTGAAGTCCTTGAGGGCGCTGGGCAGCAGCGTGGAGGAGTTGGTGGCGAACACCGCCCGCTCCGGCGCGAGGGCCGCGAGCCGCCGGTAGACGTCCTCCTTGATCGCGGGCTGCTCGGGGACGGCCTCGATCACCAGGTCCGCGTCCCGCGCGGCCTCGGCCAGGTCGGTGGTGGTGGAGATCCGGGTCAGGGCGTCCTCGGCCCTGCCGTCGGCAGCGCCGGGGACCTCCTCCCGGTAGGTCTCGACGAGGGTCGCGAACCGCTCGCGGGCCTGTTCCAGCACGTCCTCGGCGATGTCGTAGGCGGTGACGTCGAAGCCGCTGTAGGCGGTCTGGAAGGCGATCTGGGACCCCAGCACGCCGGTCCCCAGCACGGTGACGTTCCTGATGTCGCTCACGTGGTCGTCCACCTTTCCGCGCGGGCGGTGCGCCGGGGAGCCGGGGACCGCGCGCGACACCCGGCGGCGGTCCGCGGAACAGGGCCCCGGGCGGTCCCGGAACGCCCGGCGCGTCCCCCTCCGCAGCAGGTGCGCCTGCCGTGAACGTACCCGGCACCCGGGCCGCCGCAACTCCACGCCGACCCGCCCGCGCACGCCCGCTACCTGCGCGTTACCGCCTTCGACACCATCGGGTGACGATCTCGCGGCGCGACGCGGCGGGGCCTACCGGCGATTGTCCACCGGCCCCCGCGACCCGTCGTCGCGGCGATCGCCGCCGACCCCGGGCACCGGGCGGTCGTGGATCACACCGGCGGCGGGATGATGGCGGGGCGTGAGAGCGTTCGAGGAAGTGCGTACCGACCGGCTGAGGAGTGGAGCGACAACATGGCCACGGTGACCGAGAAGGCCGTTCTGGCGGGTGGCTGCTTCTGGGGGGTGCAAGACCTGTTCCGCCGCCACCCCGGCGTCATCTCCACCCGGGTGGGCTACACGGGCGGTGACGTGCCCAACGCCACCTACCGCGACCACGACGGCCACGCCGAGGCCATCGAGATCGTCTTCGACCCGGCTCGGCTGAGCTACCGGCAGGTCCTGGAGTTCTTCTTCCAGATCCACGACCCGACGACCCGCGACCGCCAGGGCAACGACCTCGGCGCGAGCTACCGCTCCGCGGTGTTCTACGAGACCGACGAGCAGAAGAAGACCGCAGAGGAGACCATCGCGGCCGTCGACGCCTCCGGTAAGTGGCCGGGCGCGGTCGTCACCGAGGTGACCCAGGCGGGCGACTTCTGGGAGGCCGAGCCCGAGCACCAGGACTACCTGGAGCGCTACCCGAACGGGTACACCTGCCACTACGTGCGGCCGGAGTGGCAGCTCGGCGAGCGTTGACCGCCCAGGTCGTGGCGCTGCACGTGGCCGCCGTGCACGCCTTCGAGGGCCGGCCGGCCGACGGGCCCCGACCCGATCCCGAGCCGGCCGCGCGCGACCACGTGGTGGTCCGCGCACGCCTCGGCCTCGTGGGCGACCGGTACTTCAACCACGCCGCCCACCGGTCGGCGGCGGTGACGGTCTTCGCCGTCGAAGCGCTGGAGGGCGTCGCCGCCGGGCTCGGCCTGGCCCCCGCCCCCGATCCGCTGCTCGTGCGGCGCAACATCGTGCTGCGCGGGTTCGACGTGGACCGGCTCGCGCGGCACGACGTGTTCAGCCTGGACACCGGCGACGGCCCGGTGCGCTTCGAGGCCCACCGGCCGGCGAACCCGTGCGCGTGGATGGACGTCGTGATCGCGCCCGGCGCGTTCCGGGCGCTGCGCGGCCACGGGGGAGTCCGGTGCGTCCCCCTGGACGACGGGGTGCTGCGGCTCGGCCCGGTGGTCGTGGGCTGAGGCCGTGCGCGTCGGCCGGCCCGCACGACCGCACCGGACCGGTCGCCACCGCCTCGACCGGGTCCACCGACCCGCACGACCCGGCGGCGCTGGTTCTGCCGGTTGTCCTGCCTGGTCCGGACGCCCGTTCCCTGGTGGACTCGGTGACGGATCGGACCGCTGCGCTCCCCGCCCCCGGTGCGAGTGCCGGTCCGGTTCCCGGGCAGCGGTGGCAGGGCACCGCGCGCCCCGGGGGAGTGGTCGGCGGGTCTCGGAGACGGGCCCGCCGACCACCCCTTCCCACGTCCGGGGCCCGCCGACCCGGACGACCGGCAGAACCGGTTCTGCCGGTCGTTCCGCGTGGCCACCGCGCCGCGCGGTGGGTGCACTGGGCGGAGCCGCGACGCCGGGAGGCCACAGCGATGTCCCAGAGCACGGACGACCGCACGCGGGCCGACGGCGACTTCGCGGCGGCGGTGTACGACCAGCACGCGACGGCGCTGCTGCGCTACGTGCGCGGCCTGCTGCCGAACGACCCGCACCGGGCCGAGGACGTGGTGCAGGAGTGCGTGCTGCGGGCCTGGCGCAACGAGACCGCGCTCGCCGCGCAGCGCAACTCCGTCCGCCCCTGGCTGTTCCGGGTGGCCCGCAACCTGGTCGTCGACTGGAGCCGGCGCGACCGGGTCCGGCCGCTGACCTTCGGCGACGACGACTTCGACCTGCTGCCCGGCCCGGCCGACTTCGCCGACCAGGTGGTGCGGCGGTGCGTGGTCGACCAGGCGCTGTCCGGGCTCACCCCGACCCACCACCAGGCCCTGCGGCAGGTCTACCACCTGGACCGGACCCGGCAGCGGGCGGCGACCGCGATCGGCGTGCCGGTCGGCACGGTGAAGTCCCGCGTGCACCACGCGACCATCGCGGTGGCCGAGGCGTTGGCGGGGTGCGGGGTCACCGCGGCCGAGTGGTGACCCGGTCCCGCGTCATCCGCCCGCCGCGCGGTCGGCGGGGGCCCGCTCGGCGGGGGCCTCCCGGGCGGGCGTGTCGCGGAGGGCGAGCGCGGATGTGGTGTCGCCGCCGTGGTCGTAGGCGGTCGCGGCGTGTTCGCGGAAGCGGTGCGCCCACAGCTTCCCGCCCGCGTCGGCGAGTTCGTCCAGCGCGCGCAGCAGGCTCGCCGGGCGCGGCCACAGGCCGTCGCGCAGCACGACGTCCACCTCCTCCAGGCGGCGCTGGGCGTCGCCCCGCCGGCCCAGCCGCAGCAGCGCCGACGCGATCCGCAGGCCGGCGCGCGCCGCGTCGAACGACATCCCGGACGCCTGGAAGAGGCGCTCGGACTCGCGGAACGCCGCGCAGGCCTCCCGCCACCGGCCGAGTGCGGCCAGGCTGTTGCCCCAGCGCGCCGCCGCGATGGCCAAGGAGGGCGTGTCGCAGCCCAGGTCGCCGCGCAGCCTCGCCACCGCGCCGTGGTGCGCGGTCACCGCCTCGGCGTGCCGGCCCACGGCGTCGAGCAGCCGTCCGCGCAGCGACCGGGCGAGGTGGAGGCGGCTGTCGTCCTCGTCGGCCGCCACCAGCGGGAGCGCGGTGTCGACGCAGGACAGCGCGCGGCCCGGCCGGCCCGCCCGCAGCTCGGCGACGCCCCGGTGGATCAGCGCCGACGCCTCCTCGTCCGGCGCGCCGACCTCCGCCGCGACCTCGCGCGCCCGCACGTGCAGCTCGATCGCCGTGTCGAGCCGGTCCTCCAGCGCGCACGCCCGACCCATGCGGTTGAGGTGGGCGGCCTCCGCGTGCCGGTCACCGGCCATCCGCGCGGCGTGCACCCCGAGCGCGAACACCGTGGTCCACGCGTGCGCGTCGTCCCAGCGGCGCACTGCGGCCGACACGTCGTCGCACAGCCCGAGGTCGATGCCCGCCCGCAGCACGCGGGTCCGCTGCCCGCCCGACCCGGCCAGCAGCGCCCGCACCACGCGGACCTCGGCCGGCCGCGTGGCACCCGGGTCCTCCTCGGCGTGCAGCCGGGACCGGGCGAACGCCCGGACCAGGTCGTGCAGGCGGCGGTCGGCGTCCAGGAAACCCGTCTCCACCAGGTCGTCGAGCGCGCCCTCGGCGGCGGCCGGGGACAGGCCGGTCGCCTCGGCGGCGGTCTCGGCGGTCACCTCGGCGACGGGGGACAGCGCGAGCCGGCGCAGCGCGAGCGCCGCCTCGCCGCCGAGCCGGCGGTAGGCCACGGCGAACGGGGCCTGCCGGCCGCGTTCCCGGTCCAGCTTCCGGGCGGCGTCGCCGAGCGTCCAGCGGGGGCTGCGGGCCAGGCCCAGCCCGATCACCCGCAACGCGACGGGCAGACCGCCGCACGCCCGCACGATCCGCTGGGCCGCGAGCGGTTCGGCCTCGACCCGGCGGGCACCGACGACCGCGGCGAACAGCGCGCCCGCCGCGGCCTCCTCCAACGGCCCGACCGCGAGGCCGGGCCACGCCTGCTCCTGCCCGCCGGTGACCAGCACCGCCGAGCCCGCGCCGTGCACCAGCAGCGGCCGGACCTGCTCCTCGTCGGCGGCGTCCTCGAACACCAGCAGCACCTTGCGGTCGCGCAGCCGCAGCCGGCAGAGCCGGGCCAGTTCGGCGGTGCCGCGCGGTCCGCTGCGCGGCGGCGCGCCGAGCGCGTCCAGCACCGCCCCGAACACCACCGCCGGGGGCGTGGGGTCCGCCTCGGACCCGCGCAGGTCGACGACCACCCGCCCGTCCGGGAAGCGGTCCCGCCACAGCCGCGCCGCGTGCCGGGCCAGGGTCGACTTCCCGACACCGCGCGGACCGTGCAGCACGACCACCGCGCCGCCGGTCAGCAGTGCGCCCAGCCGGGCCGAATCGCGTTCGCGGCCGATCGGCGCGTCGTCCGGTGCGGTCCGCCGGGCCCGCACGGCGGACCGGCCGGTCCGGCGCGGGCGGGCGCTGCGCCGGAACCGGTCGAGGGCCTCGCCGTGCAGCGCCAGCGCGGCGGCCAGCGCGTCGACCGTGCGCTGCTGGGGGCGGATCGCGTGGGCGCGCTCGATGTCGCTGATCGCCCGCAGGCTGACCCCCGACACCGCCGCCAGCTCGGACTGCGTCAACCCGGTCCTGGCCCGGTGCTGGCGCAGCAGTTCGGCGAGTCTCCCGGACACTGGTCCCCCTTCGTCCCGGCTGCGTTCACCTCCGACAACGCACCGGGCCGGCCGGGCGGTTCACCGGCGTCGGACCTTCGTCGCCGGGCCGTGGCAGACCGTGGACGCGCGTGGTGGGCACGACTCGGGCGCGCGCCGGAGCCGAGGGGTCCACAGTGGACAGCAGCGGGCAGCGGGAACCGGGGTGCCCACGTGCGCCGGGCCGGGTCTCAGCCGGTTCGCTGCGGGCGGGCCACCAGGGCGTACGCCAGCCACGAGCCGATGCGGGCGAGGGTGATGCCGCACGTCATCGCGATCGCGGTGGCCCCGCCCAGCGACGCCAGCGGCGCGAACAGCGCACCGAACAGGAAACCCGTGCTGCCCAGCAGCGCGGCGGCGGTGCCCGCGTTGGCCGGGTGGCGGGTCAGGGCGAGCGCCGTGGCGTTGGGGGAGGCCAGTCCGCCGCTGAGGATGGTGAGGAACAGGGCCGGCAGGAACACCGTGAGAGGGGCGTCCAGCACGGCCGCGACCAGGGCCACCGCGCTGGCCCCGAGCGCGACCAGCGATTCGGCCACGAGCAGCCGCTCCGGCGCGTACCGGCGCAGCAGCAGCGAGTTGAACCACCCGCCCAGCACCAGGCCCACCGAGTTGACCGCGAAGATCAGCGAGAACACCTGCGGGCTCACGCCGTAGCCGCCTTCGAGCACGAAGGAGCTGACCGAGATGTAGATGAACAGCGCGATGCTGCCGATGCTCGTGCCCAGCGTGCAGCCGACGAACATCCGGTCGCGGACCACCGCCGAGAACCCGGCGCGCACGCGGCGCAGGCCGCCCGCGTGCCGGAGTTCCGGGCGCAGCGTCTCCGGCAGCGCGATCACCGCCAGCAGCAGCAGCGCGGAGATCACCGCCAGCAGCACGAACAGGCCGCGCCAGTCGGTGAAGTGCAGCAACTGGCCGCCCAGCACCGGCGCGACGATCGGCGCGCACCCGCCGACCAGCATCAGCAGCGACAGGATGCGCGCCATCTGCCGACCCTCGTACAGGTCCCGCACCATCGCCTCGACCGCCACCATCCCGGCCGACCCCGCCAGGCCCTGCACCAGCCGCAGCACGATCAACACCGTGATCGACGGCGCGGTCGCGCACAGCAGCGACGCCACCGTGTAGGTCGCCACCCCGATGAACAACGGCCGCTTGCGGCCGATCTTGTCGCTCAACGGGCCCATGAAGAGCTGACCCAGGGCCAGCCCGATCATGCACGCCGAGATGCTCCACTGCGCGGCGTCGTCGGTGGTTCCCAACTGGCGGGCCAGCGCGGGCAGCGCCGGCAGGTACAGGTCGATGGACAGCGGGCCGAACGTGGACAGGGCCCCGAGCAACAGCAGGAGCCGCCGGGTGCGCGGCGGGCCGGTCACCCGCGCCGGCCGGGTGGTCCGCTCATCGCCGCCGCCGCTGCGCGAGCAGCATCCGCGCCCTCGGGTCGACGAACGCGCGCAGGCTGGTGCCGGCGAGGTTGAGCAGGAACACGAACAGCGCGATGGTCAGACCGGGGAACATCACCATCGTCGGGTGGTCCTGGAGGTAGGTGCGCCCGTCGGCGACCATGTTCCCCCAGGTCGCCGTGGGTGGCGAGATGCCGAGGCCGAGGAAGCTCAGCGACCCGTCGATGAGCATCGCACCCGCCGAGAGCAGCACGCACTGCACCACCGCCAGCGGCAGCGTGTTGGGCAGGATGTGCACGGCCAGGGTCTTCCACGGCCCCATCCCGGACACCCGCGCCGCCTTGACGTAGGTGCGGGTGGTCAGGCCGAGCACGCGGCTGCGGATGATCCGGGCCGTGTACGGCGTGAAGATGATCGTCACGGCGAGCAGCTCGCTCAGCATCCCCGGTCCGACGACGACCGCGAACACGATCGCCAGGATGATCGACGGGAACGCCATCCACGCGTCCACGACCCGCATGATCACCGTGCCGGCGCGGCCGAAGTAGCCCGCCACCAGCCCGATGAACGTGCCCAGCGAGGCCGCGCACACCGTGATCAGCACGGTCATCCCGATGGACACCCGGCCGGCGGACGCCCAGCGGGCGAACAGGTCCCGGCCGTACTTGTCGGTGCCCATCGGGTGCTCCCCGGACGGCGGCAGCAGCCGCCGCACCGGGTCGGGCGCGTTCGGGTCGGGCAGGAACAGCGGCAGCACCAGCACCAGCAGGGTGAGCGCGGCCAGCAGCCCGCCCGCGACCAGCAGCGTGGCGTTGCGCCGGACGAACGCCCGGACGGTCGGCACCACCGTCGTCATGACACCCGCACCTTCGGGTCGACCAGCGCGTAGGCGAGGTCGACCAGCAGGTTCACCAGCACGAACAGGAACGCGATGAACATGACCCCTCCCTGGATGAGCGGGAAGTCCCGGGCGTACACGGCACCGAGCAGCATCGTGCCGAGACCGGGGATGACGAAGATGCTCTCGATCACCACCACGCCGCCGATCAGCGACGCGAAGTTCAACCCCACGGTGGTGAGCACCGGCAGCATCGAGTTGGGCAGCACGTGCCGCAGCACGATCCGCCGCTCGCCGACGCCCTTGGCCCGCGCGGTGCGCAGGTAGAGCTGGGACAGCTCGCCCAGCACGCTCTCCTCCATGGTGATGGTGAGGAACGCGGTCTGGCCCACCACGAGCACCGCCACCGGCAGCGCGAGCTGGGAGATCGCGGTCGCCGGGTCCTCGAACAGCGGGGTGTACCCGCTGGTCGGGAACCAGCCCAGGGTCAGGGCGAACAGGAAGACCGCCACCAGCGCCAGCCAGAACTCGGGCAGGGCGAGCCCGAACTGGGCGACCCGGTTGACGAACCGGGCCGCTCCGCTGTGCGGCGACACGGTGACCCAGGTGACGATCAGCACGGTCAGCAGGAAGCTGATCACCGTGCCGAGGACGGCCAGGGTCAGGGTCGGCGCGATGTGGTCGACGATCATCTGCGGCACCGGTAGCTGGTACTTGATCGACGTGCCGAAATCGCCCGTCAGCACGTTGCCCAGCCAGTGCAGGTACTGCTCGTGCAGCGGACCGGTCAGCCCGAGCTCCCGGCGCAGCCGGTCCAGCGCCTCCGGCGCGGCCTTGGTGCCCAGCAGCACCTGGGCCGGGTCGCCGGGAATCGAGCGCAGCAGGAAGAACAGCACGGTGCCGACCACGAACAGCACGACCAGCAGGTCGCGCAACCGGCGCAGGACGACGGCCGCCACCGGGGCTACCCCGCCAGCCAGACGTCGGCGAACTCCATGCCCCAGCCCTCGTAGCCGCGCACCTTGGAGCTGAAGGCCACGTAGGACTTGGCGTTGTAGAGCGTGATGGTCGGCAGGTTCCGCGAGGTGAACTCCTGGACCTCGTCGATCGCCTGCTTCTGCTCCTCCGGCGTGTCGGCCGAGTTGTAGTCGCTCAGCAGCGGCGCGAGCTGGTCGCGCGGGTAGCCCATGTTGTCCATGCCCTGCACGTTGTCGCTGTAGGACGGGACCGGCGGGTTGGCGTCGTCCATCAGCGCCAGCACGTCCCAGCTGTCGGGCTCGTTGTTCTTGCGCCCCATCAGCGTGGCGAAGTCGTAGCTGTCGATGCTCGCCGTGACCCCGATCTTCTGCAACTGGCTCTGCACGAGCACCAGCGCGTCCTTGAACTGCGGGAACTCGTCGGTGGTGATCATCCGGATGGTCTGACCGGGCCGCAACCCGGCCTCGGCGAAGAGCTGCTTGGCGCGCTCCGGGTCGTGCTGCTCCCACTTGCCCTTGCCGGCCTCGGAGTACATGCCCTTGTTGGTCTGCGTGGCGAACGCGCCGTTGCTCGCGGACACCAGCTCGGGCACGCCCTGCGACGCCATCACCGCCGCCTTGTCGACGATCAGGTTCATCGCGTCCCGGGCCTGCGGCTTGGCGAAGATCGACCCGGAGTTGTGGTTGAGCGCGATGTACTGGATGTTCGCCGCGGCCTCCACGCCGATCTTGAGGTTGTCGCTGCGCTTGATCTGGTCGTACTGGTCGTGCGACGGCTCGGCGACGTCCAGCAGCCCCGTCTGGAGGCCGTTGAGCACGGCGTCGGAGTCGCCCACGACCTTGTAGGTGAGGGTGTCGAGGTAGGCGTTCTTGGCCCCGGCGTACCCGCTGGACTCGCCCTCGGGTGCCTGGTACCTGTCATTGCGCTCCAGGACGATCTCCTGGCCCGGCGTCCAGGTCTTCACCTTGTACGGCCCGGTGCCCACCGACTTCTCCCGGGGGATGCCGGTCGGCCCGGCGGCGGCGACGTCGGACTCCTTGCGAATCCCGGTGCCGTGGCTGGCGGCCATCAGCGCGACGAGGTTGAACGGCGCGCTCAACGTCACCTGGACGGTGCTCTCGTCGGGCGCGGAGATGTCCTTGAGCACGGGCTTGAGCGACCCGGCGTAGCTGCCGTTGTCCACCCAGTAGCGCAGCGACGCCACGGCGTCCGCCGCCCGCAGGGGTGTTCCGTCGGCGAACACGATCCCCTTGCGGAGGGTGAAGGTGAAGCCCAGTCCGTCGTCGGCCTTCCGGTACGACTCCGCCAGCACGGGCTGCGGCTGGTAGTTCGCGTCGATGGTGACCAGTTGCTCGAACACCTCGTGACCGATGTAGGTGGTGCCGGCGTTGGAGTTCTTCACCGTGTCGAGCGAGCCCGGGTCCTGGGCCAGTCGGACGGTCAGATTTCCCCCGCGTGCGGGTGGACCCGCGTCGCCGGTCGTGCTGCCCTTCGGGGTGGCGCAGGCGGTGAGTACCAGCCCGACCACTGCGAGGGCGGCGATCCTGTGCCTGAGACGACGTGATTCGGTGCGCTCCATTGCGGCTCCTCGCGCCTGATTTCCGCAGGTCGGTGGCCGAGAACGTAGCCCGGCCGGCGGAGACCGCACAGACGCCGATGTCGGCATTTATGTCACTGAGGCGAAGTGGGCCGGTACCCGGCCACCACTGTGGACAGACGTTTGTCGCTGGCTGCACACTTTCCCGGAATCCTTGTACCCCGAGGTCATCCGTGTGCAGAATCACCGGATTCTCAGGCCGCACCGGCCGGCGGAAGGGATGACACCCATGTCGCTACTGGAGATCGACCGCCTTTCGGTCGCCGTGCCCACCGGTGGGGTGGACACCGAACTGGTCCACGAGCTCAGCCTCACCCTCGACTCCGGGCAGACCCTGTGCGTCGTCGGCGAGTCCGGCAGCGGCAAGACGGTCACCGTCCTGTCGGTCATCCGGCTGCTGGAGTTCGTCACGCCGGTGCGCACCACCGGCGAGGTCCGCCTGGACGACGTCGACCTGACCGGGCTGAGCGCCGCGCACATGCGCACGTTCCGCGGCCGGCGGATCGGCATGGTGTTCCAGGAGGCCCTGGACTCGCTCAACCCGGCGCAGCGGATCGGCGCACAACTCGTGGAGGCCCACGAGCCCGGCGGCACCCGCCGGGGCGAAGCACGGGCCGGTGCGCTGGCCCGCGCGTTGGAACTGCTGGGCGAGGTCGGGTTCAGCGACCCGCGACGGGTCGCGAACCTGTACCCGCACCAGCTCTCCGGCGGGATGCAGCAGCGGGTGATGATCGCGATGGCGCTGATGGCCGGACCCGACCTGCTGCTGGCCGACGAGCCGACCACCGCGCTGGACGTCACCACCCAGGCCGAGATCCTCAAGCTGTTCCGCAAGGTGCAGCGGGAACACCGCATGGCGTGCGTGTTCATCACCCACGACATGGGGGTCGCCGCGGAGATCGCGGACCGGATCGCCGTGCTGTACGCGGGTCGGCTGGTCGAGGCGGGCCCGGCGGCCGAGGTGCTCGACTCGCCCCGCCACCGCTACACGCGCGCGCTGGTGGAGTGCGTGCCGCAGGTCGGGGTGCGCCGCGTCGACGGGCTGCCCGCGATCACCGGCTCGGTGCCGGAGGCCGGGGCGGCGCTGCCCGGCTGCCGGTTCGCGCCGCGCTGCGCGCACACCGTGGAGCGCTGCGTGACCGAAGAGCCGCCGCCGATGGCCATCGGTCCGGTCGAGGTCGCGTGCTGGAACCCCGGTGCCGGTCCGGTGGAGCTGCCGCCGCCCGCCCCGGCCGAGGTGGTCACCGCGGTCGAGCCGGTCGAGCCGCTGCTGGAGATCAAGGACGTGCGGCGCACGTTCGTCACCCGCAGCGGGAGTTCCGGCGGCCTGCTGGGCCTGCGCCGGCGCGAGCGGATGGCCGCGGTGGACGGGGTGAGCCTGGCCCTCCGGCCGGGCGAGTTCTTCGGCCTGGTCGGCGAGTCCGGCAGCGGCAAGACCACGCTCGGCCAGATCGTCGCGGCGCTGGACCACCCCACCGAGGGCACGATCAGCGTGGCCGGTCAGCTCCACACCCCGCGCGGTCTGGAAGGCGAGGCCCGCGCGTTCCGGCGCACCGTGCAACTGGTGTTCCAGGACCCGCAGAGCTCGCTGGACCCCCGGCACACCATCGGCCGGATCATCGCCGAACCGCTGCGCGAGCTGACCACGTTGCGCGGACCGGCCCTGCGCAAGCGGGTCGAGCGCCTGCTGGACGAAGTGGGCCTGCCGAAGGCGGTGATCGACCGGATTCCGGCGCAGATCTCCGGCGGCCAGCGGCAGCGGGTGGCCATCGCCCGCGCGCTCGCCCCGGAGCCCCGGCTGATCGTGGCCGACGAGCCCACCTCGGCGCTGGACGTGTCGGTGCAGGGGCAGGTGATGAACCTGCTGCTGGACCTGCGCCGGGAGCACGACCTCGGCTTCCTGTTCATCACCCACAACCTGAGCCTGATCCTGTCCGTCGCGGACCGGGTCGGCGTGATGAAGGACGGCAAGCTGATCGAGGTGGCCACGCCGGAGCGGATCGCGGCGTCGCCGAGCCACGAGTACACCCGCAGCCTGCTGGCCGCCAACCCCGGCATCACCTCGCCCGCCGCGTACGGGGCCGCGCGCCCCGCCGGCTCGCACGAGTGACACCGGGAGGCTCCGTGCAGGCCGTGCCCCTGCCGATCCACCGCTTCGACGACCCGCTGATCGCCGACGGTCCGCCGGGGTTCGCCATCGGGTCGTTCGCCGACCTCTCGCCCTGGTCGGACGCCCCCTACCCGCACCGCCACGAGTTCTACGAGCTGGTCTGCGTCACCGGCGGGTCGGGCACGCACGTGATCGACTTCGTGCCCTACCAGGTGGCCCCGGTGACGCTGTACTTCATCGCACCGGGCCAGGTCCAGTTCTGGGAGCACCACGAGCCCCTGGAGGGGCACGTGATGGTGTTCCAGGAGGAGTTCCTGGTGCCCCAGTACGGGGACCGCGTGTCACCGCGCCGGTCCCTGGCGCTCGACCCGCTGGGCACCGGGCACGCCCTGCACCTGGCCGCCGAGCAGATCACACCGGTCACGTCGCTGATCGCGGCGCTGGAGCGGGAGTACCGCCGGCCCGGCGGCGCGGACCTGTCGGTGCTCCAGGCCTACCTGCACATCCTGCTGGTGGAGATGCGCCGGCTGCACCGCGACGCGGGCACCAGCGCCGTGGAGGAGGACCGGGGTACCGCCCTGGCCCGGCGCTACCTCCGGCTGGTCAGCGAGGAGCTGCCGCACGAGCAGTCCGTGCGCGGCTACGCCAGCCGCATCGGCGTCACCCCCAAGCACCTGGCGGACGTGGTGAAGCGGACCACCGGCAAGCGCCCGGCGGAGATCATCCGGGCCGCGCTCGCGGTGGAGGCCAAGCGGCTGCTGACGCACACGGACCTCACCGTGGCCCAGGTGTCGGACCGGTTGTCCTTCGACAACCCGTCCTACTTCGGCCGGTTCTTCAAGCGGGAGTGCGGGATGAGCCCCGGCGAGTTCCGCCGCCGGGTGAGCGGGGCGGATCACCTCCGCTCAGTGACACGGCCGCCGACCTGACGGGCTGCCCGTGCGCGGCGGCGCTGCCTAACGTCGGAGCATGGACTCCTCAGTTGTGGCCATCCGGGCGCGGTTCGCCGAGCGCCTCGCCGAGCAGCTCCGCCCGCTGCTCACCGATGAGCTGGTGACCGCCTGGCTGCGCGATCCCCAGGCGGTCCACCAGGAGCCGCTCAGCCGCCTGGCGCGGTTCCTCGACACCCGCCCGCCGGCCGACCGGGTGTGCGTGCACGACACGGCCGGCGGGCAGTGGCGGCTGGTCCGCCCGCCCGCCCGGCGCGGCGAGACCTACCGGCTCGCCGACCGACGGGTGTTCACCGGACCGGAGCAGGCGCGCGAGGCGTGCCTGCGGCGCGAGCTGTTCGACGTGTTCGGCTGGGGCGACCCCCCGGTGGACGCGGTGGACGGCCCGGAGCTGCGGCAGGACGCGCCGGTCCTGCTCGGCTACGCGGACCGGGTCAGCGCCGCCCCCGGCGAGGCGATCACGTTCATGGTCAGCGCCGAGGACGTCGCCGAGTACACCACCGAGCTGCTGCGGCTGCGGCACACCGTGGACGACCCGGCCGGCCCCGGCGTCCGCGTCGAGCGGATTCCCGACGCCTGGCTCGGCCGCCACCGGGGCCACACCCAGCGCACCCGGGTCGGCTCGCACATCGCGGTCCGCGACCCGCACGGCGCGACCACCGGCGAGGGCGGGTTCACCGTCGCCGCCTACGTCCACCCGACGCACGTGACCGGCGGCCCGCAGGCCGTGCTGGCGCGCTGGAACGACGGGTCGCGCGGCTACGCGCTCGGCCTGGACGAGGTGGGCCGCCCGACGCTCTGGCTGGGCGACGGCACCCAGGAGACCGCCGTCCGCGCCGAGACCCCGCTGGCCGCGCACCTGTGGCACGGCCTGGCGGCGAGCTACGACCCGGCGACCGGGCGCGCCACCCTGGTCACCCGACCGCTGGTGACCAGCGTCAACAGCCGGGTGAGCCCGATCGTGGTGGACGACCGCCCGCAGGTGGTCGAACAACGCGTCACCGCCGCGTTCACCCCGGCCGACCACGGCGACCTGCTGTTCGGGGCCCGCACCCCGGACTCCGGCCACTACAACGGCAAGATCGAGCGCCCCGGCTTCTGGCCGCACCCGCTGACCCGCGCCGCGCTGCTGGCCGCCGTGTCCGAGGACCACGACGCGTCGCTGCGCTGGGCGTTCGAGCCGGGGGAGACCGCGGCGGGCCTGGTGGTCCCGTGCGTCGGGCGGCCGGGCCTGGACGGGCGGCTGGTCAACCTGCCGGTGCGCGGCGTGACCGGCCGGCACTTCTCCGGGCGCGTCGAGCACTACGCGGTCGACCCGCGCGGGTACGCCGCGATCCACTTCCACGACGACGCGCTGGCCGACGCCGACTGGACGCCCAGCCACGAGTTCACCGTGCCCGCCGACCTGCACAGCGGCGTGTACGCGCTGCGGGTCGCGGCGGTCGACGGCTCGTGCGAGCAGTCCATCCCGTTCGTGGTCCGCCCGCCCGCCGGGGTGGCCACCGGCCGGCTCGCGCTGATGCTGCCCACCGCCACCTACCTGGCGTACTCGAACGAGCGCGGGCTCGGGTACGTGCCGGTGGTGCCGCCGGGGACGGTGTTCCTGGAGCACCGCTACGACCTGGGCCACTCCGCCTACGCGCGGCACACCGACGGCAGCGGCGTCTGCTACACCTCGTGGCGGCGGCCGATCCTCACCCTCGCGCCGGGGTTCCGGATCCACCTCTCGCCGTTCATGCTGGCCTCGGACCTCTACATCCTCGACTGGCTGACCGCGCTGGGCTACTCGTTCGACGTGATCACCGACCACGACCTGCACGCCGAGGGCGTCGACCTGCTGCGCCGCTACCGGGGCGTGCTCACCGGGTCGCACCCGGAGTACGCCTCCGAGCCGATGATCGACGCGATCGAGCAGTACGTGGACGGCGGCGGCAACCTCGCCTACCTGGGCGGCAACGGCTACTACTGGGTGGTCTCCTTCCACCCGGAGCTGCCGCACGTGATGGAGCTGCGCCGGGGCGAGAACGGCACCCGGAGCTGGCAGGCCCGGCCCGGCGAGTACCACCACGCCACCACCGGCGAGCGCGGCGGGCTGTGGGCCGGGCGCAACCGCGCGCCGCAGAAGGTGTTCGGGGTCGGCTTCAGCGCCCAGGGCGGCGGGCCGTCCGGCTGGTACCGGGTCGGCCCGGACGCCCACCGCGACCCGGCGACACCGCTGCTGGACGACGTGCCGCAGGTGTTCGGCGACGCGTCGCTGGACAACGGGGGAGCGGCCGGCAACGAGATCGACCGCTACGACCCCGCGCTGGGCAGCCCGCCGGACGCGGTCGTGCTGGCCACCTCCGAAGGGCTCGGCGACGGCTACCAGTTCGCCGTGGAGGAGCTCAGCGGCACGCACCCCGGCATGGGTGCCACGGAAAACCCCGACGTGCGCTCGGACATCGTGTACTTCACGACGCGCGGAGGCGGCTCGGTGTTCGCCACCGGCTCGATCTCCTTCAGCAGTGGGCTGTCCGCGAACGGCTACGACAACGGGCTGTCCACCCTCACCCGCAACGTCCTCGACCACTGGCTGGCGGACAATGACTGAATCACTGACCGTGGACCGCGCCGTCGCCGTTCCCCTGCGCGACGGGACGGTGCTGCGCGCCGACGTGTACCGACCGGTGGGGCAGCGCTGTCCCACGTTGATCTTCCGCACCCCCTACGACCGCACAGGTCTGGGCATGTACGGCACCTTCGCCCTGCGCGCGGCGTCCGCGGGGTACGCCGTCGTCATGCAGGACACCCGGGGCCGGGGTGCGTCGGGCGGCACGTTCACGCCGTTCGTCCACGAGCGCGACGACGGGTACGACTCGGTGGACTGGGCGGTGGCCCAACCGTGGTGCGACGGCAACGTCGGGATGTTCGGCGGCTCCTACGACGGGGTGACCCAGTGGCAGGCCGCCATGTCCGGGCACCCGGCGTTGAAGGCCATCGCGCCGAACGTCACCGCGTCGAGCTACCACCACGGCTGGGTGTACCGGGGCGGCGCGTTCCAGCTCGGCTTCAGCCTGGGCTGGACGCTGTCGCTGGCCGCGCACAACGCCGGTCGCGACCCGTCCGCGCCCGCCTCGGTGCGCGAGGCGCTGACCGACGCCTCCGACGGGTTCCCGGACACCGCGCGGGTGCTGCCGCTGGCCGACCACCCGTACCTGGACGACGTCGCCCCGTACTACCGGGAGTGGTTGCGCCACCCCGAGTACGACGAGTACTGGGAGCGGCTGGACGTCTCCCGGGCGTACCCGGAGATGACCGTCGCCGCGTTCAACATGGGCGGCTGGTACGACACGTTCCTGGGCGGCACGCTCGCGAACTACGCCGGGATGGCGGCGCGGAGCCCGGTGGGGGACCGGCAGCGCCTGCTGGTCGGGCCGTGGCCGCACGAGGGGCTCTTCCGGGGCAACCCGGTCGGCTCGATGAACTTCGGCGGTCGGTCCACGGCCGGCGCGCTCGACGTGGAGGGGTTGCAGCTCCGGTGGTTCGACCGGTGGCTGCGCGGCGCGGGCGGGGACGACCCGTCGGTGCTGCTGTACGCCATGGGCGCGAACCGGTGGCGGGTCGCGGACTCGTGGCCGCTGCCGGGCACCGAGTACCAGGACTGGTACCTGCACAGCGACGGCCGGGCCAACACGCTGCACGGTGACGGGCGGCTGTCCCGCGAGACGCCGGGCGACCAGCCGCCGGACAGCTACGTCTACAACCCGCGCAACCCGGTGCCCACCCTGGGCGGGGCGCTGTGTTGCAGCCCCGTGCACACCCAGGGCGGGGTCTACGACCAGCGGCCGGTCGAGGCGCGTGAGGACGTCCTCGTCTACACCAGCGAGCCGCTGACCGAGCCGCTGGACGTGACCGGCCCGATCGGCGTCGTGCTGCACGCCGCGACCACGGCGCTGGACACCGACTGGACCGCGAAGCTGGTCGACGTCGGTCCGTGCGGGTACGCGCAGAACATCAGCGACGGCATCCTGCGCGCCCGGTACCGGGACGGGGTGCCGAAGCCGGTCACCCCGGGCGAGGTGGTGGAGTACCGCATCGACCTGGGCGCGACCAGCACGGTCTTCCGGCCGGGCCACCGCATCCGGGTCGAGGTGTCCAGCAGCAACTTCCCGCACTTCGACCGCAACCCGAACACCGGAGAGCCGGCCGGCACCTCGTCGGAGATGATCAGCGCGTTGCAGACCGTGCACCACGGCGGTCCCGCCCTGTCCCGCGTCGTGCTGCCGGTGGTACCACCGGACGCGACGCGGCCCTACCGAACGGAATCCTGATGGCACGGGAAACGGGTGCGCGCGAGTTGGGCGGCACCGGCTTGACGATCAGCGCGGTCGGCTTCGGGAGCTGGGTGACCGGCGGCCCCGGCGTGATGGGCTGGGGCGCGCAGTCCGACGACGAGTCGGTCGCCGCGATCCACCGGGCCCTCGACGGCGGCGTGAACTGGATCGACACCGCGCCGGTGTACGGCTTCGGGCACGCGGAGGAGGTGGTGGGCCGCGCGCTGGCCGCGCTGCCGCCGGCCGACCGCCCGCTGGTGTTCACCAAGTGCGGCCTGGTGTGGGACGACGACGGCGTCGAGGGCCAGGACCTCACCCCCGGGTCGATCCGCCGCGAGTGCGACGACTCGCTGCGCCGGCTGGGCGTCGACCACCTGGACCTGTACCAGATCCACGCCCCGGACCCGAACGGCCCGCCGATCGAGGAGTCCTGGGGGACCGTGCTGGAACTGCTGGCGGCGGGCAAGGTCCGCCACGCCGGGGTGTCCAACCTGGACGTCGGGTTGCTCGACCGGTGCGAGGCGGTCGGCCACGTCGAGACGCTCCAGCCGCCGCTGTCGCTGATCCGCCGGGACGCGGCGGCGGACGTGATCCCGTGGTGCGCGCGCAACGGCACCGGCGTGCTGGTCTACAGCCCGATGGGCGCGGGCCTGCTGACCGGCGCGTTCACCGCCGAACGCGCCGCGAGCCTGCCCGCCGACGACTGGCGCTCGCGCAACCCGGACTACCAGTCGCCCGCGCTGGAGCGCAACCTGGCGTTGCAGGACGCGCTGCGCCCGATCGCCGCGCGGCACGGCGTCCCGGTGGGCGCGGTCGCGATCGCCTGGACGACGTCCGTGCCGGGCGTGTCGACGGCGATCGCCGGGGCGCGCACCCCCGCCCAGGTCGACGGGTGGCTGCCGGCCACCACGCTCCACCTGTGGCCGGACGACCTGGCCGAGATCTCCTCGGCGGTGCGGGCCACCGGCGCGGGCAGCGGCCCGGTCGTGCCCTGACGCGAGTGCGGGCCGGGCGGTGTTCCCGCCCGGCCCGCACCCGTGCCCGTGTTCTCCGCGTCCACGGACGTCGACGTGGTCCGGACACCGGACCGGCGGCGCGTCAGCGCCGCGACGGGAGTGCGGGCCCGGCGGAGGAACCGCCGGGCCCGCACTCGCGGGGAACCGCTCAGGAGTGCGCCGGCACGTTCTCGTCCGACGCGTACTCCGGGTTCAGCGACAGCGCGATGAACGAGAACGAGCGATCGACCCGGTTGAAGCCGAGCGGGCAGTGCCGGACCCCGGCCGGGATGAACACCGCACCGGTCGTGGTGACCGTGTGCCGCTCACCCTCGATGTCGAGGTACAGCTCCGCGCCGAGGTCGTGGATGTTGTCCGGGTCGTTGCCCATCCACATCAGCACCTCGTCGTAGGTGTGCTCGTGGTCGTTCACCCAGTGGACCTGCTCGGTCGTCGGGTTGATCCAGCTGTAGGCCATGTGGACCTTGCTCAGGTCGACGTCGATGCCGCGCATCAGCCCGAACGGGTTGCCGATGTTGGCCGGGCGCTCGCCACCGGCCGCGGCCCCCTCGTTGACCAGGTCGTCGGCGCACTCCAGCATGTTCTCGACAAACAGGTGATCGTACTTGCCCATGCCTCTTCGCTCCCTACAGGTCAAGCAACCGTTTCGCAGTACGAATACTCGTCCGGCGCGGTCGACGGAAAAAGACACTCACGGCAGAGGTCCTGTCACTGACCTCCCGGAGTCCACTGAGGACGAATGATCGCGAACGGCGTGGTGCGGCCTGTCGGTGCTGGTCGCGGCCCGGTCGGCACCGTCCACTCCGGACGCCGGCCCGATCGGCCACCTCGGGCGTGCGAGACCGGACCACCCCGAAGTTTTTCCACCCTTTCGTGAATCGGGCACAGCGCCCGAATCCGGTGCGGCACCTGGTCCCTCCGCTCCGTGGACGGTGTCACGTCGGGCGTGTTCACCCATTCCGGTTACGGGACGAGGGGTGGTCGGCGGGCGTCGGAGGCCGGTCGGCGCGACACTGTCCGGCAGCGTCCGGAGATCCGTCACGAGGGGATGGTCGCGATGTCGGTGCTGCCCAGGCGAGCGGGCTGCGTCCCGAACGGCTCAGCGCCCGGCGCGGGAGGTGCGCGGTGACCGGGGCCTGGGACACGTCCGTCCCGTCGTCGGCGTCGGGCGGCGCGGGCCGGCTGTGGGCCGGCGGTGTCGCCACCGCCGTCGTCGCCGCGCTGCTGGCCGTCGTCGGCATCCTGGTCTCGCGCGGCCTGCTGGGCGTCGCCGTGCTCGCCCCGGAGGGCGAGGGGGTGTGGGGCAACGCCAACACCGCGACCTACGCGCTGGGGGCCGCCCTGGCGGCGCTGCTGGCCACCGGCCTGCTCAACCTGCTGATCGTCAGCACCCCCCGGGCGCGCCGGTTCTTCACCTGGATCGGGTTGCTGCTGACCGCGATCGCGGTGATCCTGCCGCTGGGCATCGGCGGTTTCGGCGGCCCCGGCCTGGCGACGGCGCTGATCAACCTCGTGCTCGGCGTCTCGATCGTGCTCATGCTCAACGGCGTGGCCCGCAGCGGAGCCCGCACGCACCCGGACTGGGGCCGGGGGGCCACCGAGCCCTACGAGTACTGACCGGGCCGGGCCGGCGTCACAGGTCGCGTCGGCCGAGAGGGGTCACCAGGCCCGACTCGTAGGCCGCGACGACGGCCTGGGCGCGGCTGGTGAGGCGGAGCTTGGACATCAGGCGCTTGACGTGCGTCTTGACCGTGGCCTCGCTGAGGACCAGCCGGCCGGCGATGTCCTGGTTCGACAGGCCGAACGCGACCAGCCGCAGCACCTCCGTCTCGCGGGCGGTCAGCTCCGCCAGCCGCGACGGCGTGGTCGAGGTCGCCCGGTGCCGCTCGGTGTAGGTCTCGACCAGGCGTCGGGTGATGGCGGGGGCGAGCAGGACGTCCCCCGCCGCGATGGCCCGCACCGCCGAGATGATCCGGTCCGGCGGGGTCTCCTTGAGCAGGAACCCCGACGCGCCTTCGCCGAACGCCGTGCAGACGTACTCGGGCAGGTCGAACGTGGTGAGCACGACCACCCGGGGCAGCGGGTCGGCGGGGCCCGCCAGGATGCGCCGGGTGGCGGCGATGCCGTCCACCACCGGCATCCGGACGTCCATCAGGATCACGTCGGGCCGGGTCTCGGCGGCCAGCGCGACGGCCTCCTCGCCGTTCGCCGCCTGCCCGACGACGGTGAAGCCGGGCGCGGCGGTGAACAGGGCCACCAGGCCGGCCCGGATCAGCGGCTGGTCGTCGGCGACGAGCACGCGCGTGGTCACCGGTCACGCCCGGTGGGCAGCCGCAGGACCACGCTGAAGCCCCCGTCCACGGGGCCGGCGACGACCGTCCCGCCGTACAGCTCGGCCCGTTCCCGCATGTTCTGGAGGCCGTGCGGCGTGTGGCCGGGCTGCGGTGCCGGCGACCGGCCGGTGTTCACGATCTCCACCGCCAGGGTGTGGGGGGTGTAGTCGAGCGCCATCCGGGCGGTGGCCGGTCCGGCGTGCTTGAGGACGTTGGTCAGCGCCTCCTGCGCCACGCGGTACGCGCACAGGTCGGGTCCCGGCGGCAGGGTGCGCGCTTCGCCGGTCACCACCACGTCGACCGGCACGCCCGCCCGCCGGGTGCGCTCCACCAGGCCGGCCAGGTCGGCGAGACCGGGTTGCGGGGCGAGCTCGCCGTGGCCGTCGATGCGCAGCACGTCGAGCAGCCGCCGCAGCTCGGTCAACGCCTCCCGGCTGGTGTCGCCGACCGTCGCGATCGCCGCGCGCGCCGTGTCCAGGTCGCTGTCCAGCACGTACTGCGCTACACCGGCTTGGAGCGACACCACGGACATGTGGTGGGCCACCACGTCGTGCAGCTCCCGCGCGATCCGCATCCGCTCGTCGGCGGCGGCCTGCGCGGCGCGTTCGGCCAGTCGCTCGACCCGGTCGCCCCACCGCCGCGTGCTCTCGCCGAGCGCCCACACGCCGAGCAGGAGCGCCGAGGAGTACACCACGTCCGCCGCCGTCAGCGACGGGGTCGAGTGCGCGTAGAGCAGCACCGTCACGAGGTTCGCCAGCGCGAACATCACCGCCGCCACCCACCGGGGCCGCAGCATCGCCACCGTGAACATCGCCACCAGCACGCCCACCCCGACGTTGGGGTACAGGTCGCGGCCGAACAGCAGGTACCCGGCCATCGCCGCGAGGATCACGCACATCGTGACGACCGGCGCGCGCTGCCGCAGCGCGATGGGCGCGACCATGAGCGCGCTGACGACGACGGTCAGCGCGTCGGGGTCGCCGTAGGACAGGAGGGTGGTCGTGATGAGCGACGTGAACACGACGGCCAGCAACACGTCCACCAGGATCGACTGGGAGCGCACCGGCCCACGCTAGCGACAACCCGGGCGTCCGGTCGCCCTTCCTCGGGATGCTCCCGACTACCCCCGTGGGGGTACGCGGAGGCCCGCGACCGTCCTGTGAGGACGGTGCCGGTCCCTTGCCGAGCGGACCGCTGGAGCGGATCTGGGGCGAATCTGGAATCCGGCTGCCCCGAACGGCCTACCGGAGCCGGGTTTTCGGCGGTGCCCCGCTCCGGATCTGGGACGTTGGACCGCATGGACGTGCGTTTCGGTGTGCTGGGGGACGTCGGAGCTACGGTCGACGGGGTGCGCGTCGACCTCGGTCACGCGCGGCAACTGTGCGTGCTGGCCGCGCTGCTCGTGGACGTCGGTCGGGTGGTGCGGCTGGAAGTCCTGGTCGAGCGGGTGTGGGGCGAGCACGCGCCGCACAGCGCGCGCACGACCCTCTACGGCTACCTGTACCGGCTGCGCAAGGCGCTCCCGGCCGACACCGGCGTCACGATCACCCGCCGGCACGGCGGCTACGTGCTGGACGCCGACCCGGAGAGCGTCGACTCGCACCGGTTCACCGAGCTCGTGCGCCGGGCGACGGACGCGGACGGGCCGGCCGCGCTGGACCTGCTCGACCGGGCGCTGGGGCTGTGGCGGGGCGACGCGTTCGCGGGTCTGGACTCGCCGTGGCTGGACACCGTGCGCACCGGCCTGCACCGCCGGCGGCTCGCCGCCGACCTGGACCGGATCGACCTCCTGGTCGACCTGGGCCGGTCCGCCGAGGTGCTGCCGGCGTTGTCCGCGCTGGCCGACGCGCACCCGTTCGACGAGCGGATCGCCGGACAGCTCATGCTCGCGCTGCACCGGACCGGGCGGCGCGCGGAGGCGTTGGAGCACTACCTCGCGACGCGCGCCCGGCTGGCCGACGAGACCGGCGCGGACCCCGGACCGGAACTGCGCCGGCTGCACCGCGACCTGCTCGCCGAGGACCGCGCGGACCGCCTCGGCGGGCTGTCGATCGCGCTGCTCGGCCCGGTCGAGGTGGTGGACTCCGGCGTGCCGGTGCCCGTGCCCGACCCCCGGCTGCGCTGCCTGCTCGCGGTGCTCGCGCTGCACGCGGGCCGCCGCGTCCCGCACGCGGAGCTCGCCGACGTGCTGGGGGAGGAGCCGGCCGGCGGCGCGGCGCGGCTGCGGGACCTGGTCGCCGAGGTCGTCGTGGAGGGCGGCTGCCGGCTGGCCGTCGACCCGGACGCGGTGGACGTGCACCGGTTCCGGGCGCTCGTCGCGCGGGCCCGGGAGACGCCCGACCCGGCGGCCCGCCGCCGGGTGCTGGGCGCGGCGCTGGAGCTGTGGCGCGGCGAACCGCTGCGGGGCACGACCGGGGGCCCGGGGTTGTCGCGGATCGTCGCGGAGCTGGTCGAGGAGCGGCTGGCCGCGCTGGAGGACCGCCTCGAAGCCGATCTGGAGCTCGGGTTGCACCGCGAGGTCGTCGACGAGCTGGCCGCGCTGGTCGCCGGGCACCCCGACCGGGAGCGGCCCGCCCGGCTGCACGTGCTGGCGCTGCACCGGGCCGGGCGGCGGGCCGACGCCGCGACGGCGGTGCGGCGGACCGGCGGCGAGGCGCTGGAGCGGCTGCACACCAGGCTGCTCGACGGCGGTGCCGGCGGTGCGGTGGCGGTGCCCCGGCAACTGCCCGCCGCCGGCGCGCTGGTCGGCCGGTCCGACCTGGTGCGGCGGCTCGACGCGCCGGTGGTCGCGCTGGTCGGCCCGCCCGGGGTCGGGAAGACCGCGCTGGCGCTGTGGTGGGGGCACCGCGTCGCGGACCGGTTCCCCGACGGCCACCTGCACGCCGACCTGCGCGGGCACGCCGCCGGGGAGCCGGAGCCGCCGGTGGTCGTGCTGGGCCGCTTCCTGCGCGCGCTCGGCGTGGACGCGCAGCGGGTGCCGGAGGACGAGGCGGAACGCGCCGCGCTCTTCCGGACCGTGCTGGCCGAGCGCCGGGTGCTGCTCGTGCTCGACGACGCCGCCTCGTGGGACCAGGTGCGCCCGCTGCTGCCCGGCTCGCCGGCCTGCGCGGTGATCGTGACCAGCCGGAACGAACCGGCGGCGCTCGCCGTGCACGGCGGCGCGCGGGTCGTCGCGGTCGGCCCGGTGGGGGAGGCGGACGGGGTGCTGCTGGTGCGCCGGGTGCTCGGCGACGACCGCGCGGACGCCGAGCCGGAGGCCGTCGTGCGGCTGGCGCGGCTGTGCGGCGGGCTGCCCCTGGCGTTGCGGATCGCCGCGCACCGCGCCGTGCGCCGGCCCGGCGTCCCGCTGGCGGCGGTGGTCGAGCAGTTGGCCGACGTGACCCGGCGGTTGGACCTGCTGTCCCCGCCGGGCGACGCGTCGGCGGCGGTGCGCGCGGCGTTCCAGTGGTCCTACCGGGCGCTGCCGGCGAGCGCGGCGGAGCTGTTCCGGGCGCTGAGCTCGTTGCCCACCGCCGATTTCGGTCCCGAGGTCGTCGCCGCGTCCGTCGGCCGGCCGGTGGACGCCGACCTGGCGGTCCTGGTCGGTGCGCACCTCGCGGAGGAGGTCGACGTCGACCGGTACCGCGTGCACGACCTGCTGCGGATCTACGCGGCGGAACTGGCGGGCGACCGGACCGCGACCGCCGGACGGGTGCTCGGCTGGTACGCCGACCGCGCGGCGGCGGCCGTCGACGCGGTGGAGACCGACCTGGCCGCGCTCGGGCGGGTCGGCCCGTTCGCCGACCGGGAGGCGGCGGCGCGGTGGCTGGAGCGGGAGTGGGCGGCGCTCGTGACGGCGGTGCGGTTCGCCGCCGGGCTCGGCCTGCACACCCACGCCGCGCGGCTGCCCCGGCTGCTGTGGCGGCACATGTCCACCCGGGGGCTGGTCGACGACTGGATCACCACCCACCGGGTCGGCCTGGCCTCGGCGCGGGCCACCGGCGACCGGGCGGCGGCGGCGGAACTGCTCAACAGCCTGGGCACCGCGCACCACACCAGCCGCGACTACGAGGCCGCGCTCGACGTCTACGGCGAGGCGCTGGCGGTGCGCCGGGACCTGGCCGACGTGGTGGGCGTGGTCCGGACCTCGACCAACATCGCCATCACCCACTACCTCGCCGGTCGGTACCGGGAAGCCCTGGCGCAGGGCGAGCGCGTGCTCGAAATCCGGGAGCGGGTCGACGACCCGTTCGGCGAGATCACCGCCTGCACCGCCGTCGCCGGCTTCGCCCTGCGCACCGGCGACACGAGCCGGGCCCTGGCGCACTGCCGGCGCGTCCAGGTCGTGGCCGACAAGCTGGGCAGCCGCTACGGCCAGGCGGCGAACGCGCTCAACCTGGGTCACGTCCACCGCGCGACCGGCGCGACCGACCTCGCCGAGGGCCACTACCGCGACGCGCTCGACCGGTTCCGCCGACTCGGCGGCGCGCGCCAGGAGGCGGAAGCGCTGTGCGGCCTGGGTTCGGTGCTGGCCGAGCGGGGCGGGCACGCCGAGGCCCGCGCGCTCCTCGACGACGCGGCGGCGATCGGCGACGTCCTCGACGACGGTGAGCTGCGCGCCGAGGTGCACCGCGAACTGGGGCTGCTGGCCCTGCGCACCGGCCACCCGGAACGCGCCCTGGACGCCTTCCGCCGCGCCCTGCACGCGGACGACCCGTACCGGCGGGCGTGCGCCCACCACGGGCTGGCGCGCGCCCACTGCGCGCTGGGGGACCACGACAGCGCGGTCCGTGCGCGCCTGACGGCGTGTGCGGCCTTCGCGGAGCTGTCCGTGCCCGAGGACACCGGCACGACGTGCCCCGAGTGCACGACCCGGACCGCCGGCGCGGTCACCCCGACCCGTCCCGCCGAGGAGCGCCCCCGCCGGGCGTAGTGCCCGCCTGTCGTGACGAGGTCGTGGTGCGCGCCCTGTTCCACGACGCGGCCCTGGTCCAGCACCACGACCAGGTCCGCCGACCCGGCCTGGGTCAGCCGGTGGGCCACCACGATCGCCGTCCGGTCCCGCAGCACCCGCCGGGCCGGTTGCTGCGCCTGCACCACGGTCAGGCCGTGCCCGCCGTCGCCGTCGACCGCGTCCAGCCCGTCGGGCAGCGCCCGCACCCACTCCGCAGCGCCCACGGTGTCCAGCACCGCCCACAGCTCCGGCTCGCCGGCGTCCGGCCGGGCCAGGCGCAGGTCCTCGGCCAGCGTGCCCGCGAACACGTGGACCTCCTGCGTCACCAGGGCGACGGTCGTGCGCAGGGCGTCCGCGTCGACGTCC
Organism: Actinosynnema sp. NPDC023587; assembly: GCF_040640215.1. Classification (NCBI taxonomy): domain Bacteria; kingdom Bacillati; phylum Actinomycetota; class Actinomycetes; order Pseudonocardiales; family Pseudonocardiaceae; genus Actinosynnema; species Actinosynnema sp. NPDC023587. The sequence continues at coordinate 217,710 of NZ_JBFABG010000009.1, forward strand.
GCCAAGGCCACGCCGCGCCGATCGTCGCGCCCCGGCACGCACCAGCAGGAAGCCCACGACCAGCACCGCACCGAGCCCGATCAGCTCGGCGAGGTTGAGCCGGCGGCCGGTACGGCCACCGCCTGGTCGTCGAACACGACAGCGGTCTGGTCGTCGGGTCGATCGGCCTGTTCCGGCCGCTGCGGGACGACGCGGTGGAGATCGGCCACGGCGTCGTGCCGTCCCGGCGCGGGTTCGCGTCCGGGGTGATGCGCTGCCTGACCGGTTTCGCGTTGACCGCTCCGGGTGCCGGAGAGGTCCGGGTTCCGGCGCGTGAGCACCGGTGCGGAGCCCGGCACGGCCCGGTACGAGACCGGGGCGCGGCTCCACGCGGCTCGGCGGTGGCACGCCACCGCCGAGCCGCGCACGTGCTTCAGCCGTTGCGGCGGGAGGACCCGCCCGAGGTCAGTTCGTCACTTCCCAGTAGTCGTTGGCCGACGGCAGCGCGAACGACAGGCCGGTGCAGCCGAGACTGGCGCTGGACACGCTGCCCGGCGGGGTGACCGAGGAGTTGGAGGTGGTCAGCAGGCTCCACGTGCCGCCGACGTTGATCGAGATCCCGACGGCGGCGAACAGGGTGCCGGCGGTCTCGGTGCAGTAGTAGCCCTCCCCGGTGGCCGAGTTGTACTCGGTGTAGACCTCGAACATGCTCCACCCGCCGCCCGGGTTGGTGAGCTTGCCCGCGTCGGCGCTGGTGAAGAGCGCGTCCCAGTAGCCGGTGGAGTAGTTGAACAGGTACGCCGTCCACGAGTTCGTGACCGGGTCGGTCTGGATGTCCTTCACCGTGTAGGCGGGCGGCCCGAGGTGGGTGTCCGAGTAGGTGCTCATGAACGCGGCGTCGATCCAGGCCACCGCGGCGAAGCCCGGCGAGGCGGCGCACCAGTCCCAGGCACCGACGCCGTTGCCGCCCTGCCAGTAGAACGTGGTGACCTCGATGCAGGTCTTGCCGCTGGGGTCGAGCGTCGGCGCGTACACCACGTCCGGGTTGCCCGACGGGATCGAGATCCCCGGGTTGAGCGTGTGCGTCGCCATCGCGCCGTCCGAGTTGACGTTCGGGAACGCGCCCCAGGCGGCGTGCAGGGCCCCGCTCCACGGCGGGAGGGAGGTGGCACCGACCGGCCCGCCCGCCCGCCGCTCGTGGCGGGCTTCGCCGAGCTTCCGGAACTTCTCGTTCAGCGGCCCGGTGGCCTCCCGCGCCGCGTCACCGCGCAGCGCGGGCACCAGCCTGCCGCTGGTCGGCGAGTCCGGTCGGGCGACCTTGGCGGATTTGTCCACTGTGGACGACGGGCCCGGCGCGTCCGCCGAAGCGGGCGTGACGGCGGTCAGCAGCGCGCCGACGGCGAGCAGCGCGAGCGCCGCCCGGCGGACCGGCGTGCGGCGTAACCAGGATGGTGACGAAGACGAAGACGGCATTGCGACAGTTGTCCTCTCGATAGACGAACTGGCCCACCGCAGACGAAGAAGGACGCAATCGACACATTTTCGGTGTCCCCCCAAGGACATCGCGGTACTCGAAGCGTGCTCCACGTCGGCGCGCGGGGCCAGGGTGCAACTGGCCCCCTCCACCGGTGATGACCATGACATTGTGACGAAAGTCGGAATGTGGTATAAACCACAGTGTTCGTGCGGCCCGCTGGCGCTCCGCGTTCGTGCGGTCCGCGGTCCGTCGAGGAGCGCTAGCCTCGGCGCATGGGAAGGTATGCCGTACCCGTTGTCCTCCTGCTGACCGCACTCCTCGGCGTCGCGACACCGACCGCCGGTGCCCGGCCCTCGGCATCCGGACCGGTGAAGCACTGCGCGTTCACCCCGACCCCGGACAACCCGCCCGCCAAGCCGGTCCGCCCGCCCCGCGCCACCGCGCCGACCACGGGCTCCGGGACCACCGTCCTGCACACGAACTACGGCACGGTGGTGATCCGCCTCGACCGGTCGGTCGCCTCCTGCGCCGCGCACAACTTCGAGCACCTCGTGCGCAGCCTCTTCTACCACGGCACACAGTGCTTCCGCCTCACCGATTCGCCCCGCCTGGGCGTGTTGCAGTGCGGTGACATCCACCGCGCCGAGGAGGGCGGCCCCGGCTACCGGTTCGACGACGAGGTGACCGGGGCCGAGACGTACCCGCGCGGCACCGTCGCGATGGGCAACCAGGGACCCGGCACCAACGGCAGCGAGTTCTTCGTGGTGCACTCGCACGCCGCCATCTCCCCGGTGTACAGCGTGTTCGGCCGCGTGGTGCACGGGATGGACACCCTCGACCGGATCGTCGCGGCCGGCATCGCCGGCGGCGCGCAGGACGGCCCGCCCCGGCACCCCGTCCGAATCCACTGGGCACTCGCGCTGCCCTTCTGACCCGGACCCGCCGACCGGCGCGGCACCGTCCACTCAGGACGGACGGACGGTGGCTCGGCGGCGGGGGAGCGGGACGCGCCCCCGCCGGGTCTACTCCGATCGTAGGATCGTCCACATGGAAATCGACACGTGGTGGGGGATCATCGACCGGGCGCGGACCGCCGTCGGCGACCGGGCGGACGACCGCGACGGTGCGGACGACCCGTTGCCGCGCGCGCTGGTCGACGTCCTCGTGGGCCTGACGCCCGAGGAGATCGCGGCGTTCGCCGTGACGCACGTCGAGGTGAAGGACTCCGCGTACCGGTACCCGCTGTGGAACGCCGCCTACCTGATCGAGGGGGGCTGCGGTGACGACGGCTTCACGGACTTCCGCGACGGCCTCGTCCTGCTCGGCCGCGACACGTTCACCCGCGCGGTGGCGGACCCCGACACGCTCGCGGACCTGCCCGTGGTCGTCCGCATGGGCACCGGGAACAAGGGCTGGATCGGCTACGAGGCGGTGGGCTACCTGGTCAAGGACGCCTACCGGGCGGTCCGGGGCGAGGTCGACTCGTTCGACGCGGTGGTGGACGGGGCGCTGAGCACCACGACCCGCTCGCGGACGCCGGCGGGGGAGCGGTGGGACCCGGAGGACGAGGACGAGGCGCGCCGGCGGCTCCCGCGACTCGCCGCGCTGTTCCTCGAAGGGTGAGGGGCTGCCCGTGACCCACCTGATCCGAGGGGGCCGGCCGCCGGCCCGTAATGCCCGGGGGACATCTCCGCACCGTACCCGGCGCTGGTCCGCCGGCGTCGACCTGCGCGCGCGACGCGTCCGTGGTACCGCGCGTGACGTGCGCGAAACGGCCGCAGATGTCAGGGTTGGCGCATGATCGCTGTGTCTCGCCTGCGGAAGGTGTCCTGGACCCGAGTGGTTCCGGTGTTGGGCGCGGTGGTGCTCGCGCTGGCCTGGGGGCGGGATCTCGGGACGGTGCTGGTGACCATCGTCGCGGTGGTGCTCGCGGGCACCGTGCTGGCGGCGGTGCACCACGCCGAGGTCGTCGCGCACCGCGTCGGCGAACCGTTCGGGTCCCTGGTGCTCGCGGTCGCCGTCACCGTGATCGAGGTCGCGCTGATCGTGACGATGATGATCTCCGGCGGGCCGGACACCGCCTCGCTCGCGCGCGACACGGTCTTCGCCGCGGTCATGATCACCACCAACGGCATAGTGGGGCTCTCACTGCTGATCGGCGCGTACCGCTACGGCGTCACGCTGTTCAACTCGGAGGGCAGCGGCGCGGCCCTGGCCACGGTGACGACGCTCGCCACGCTGTGCCTGGTGCTGCCGACCTTCACCGCGAGCACGGCCGGTCCGGAGTTCTCCTCGACCCAGCTCGCGTTCGCGGCGGTGGCCTCGCTCGCGCTGTACGGGATGTTCGTGCTCACCCAGACCGTGCGGCACCGGGACTTCTTCCTCCCGGTCACCGCCGAGGGCGAACCCGACGCCGAGCAGCACGCGTCCCCGCCGTCGCTCAAGGAGACCTGGATCAGCGTGGGGCTGCTGATGGTGGCGCTGGTGGTCGTGGTGGGACTGGCGAAGGTGGAGTCGCCGGCGATCGAGGCCGCGGTGAAGGCGGCCGGGTTCCCGCCGTCGTTCGTGGGCGTGGTCATCGCGCTGCTGGTGCTGCTGCCCGAAACCCTGGCCGCCGGCCGGGCCGCCCGCCACGACCGGGTCCAGATCAGCCTCAACCTGGGCTACGGCTCGGCGATGGCCAGCATCGGGTTGACGATCCCGGCCATCGCGCTCGCGTCCATCTGGCTGGACGGGCCGCTGCTGCTCGGTCTCGGGCCGACGCAGATGGTGCTGCTCGGCCTCACCGTCGTGGTCAGCGTCCTCACCGTGGTACCCGGTCGGGCGACCCGGATGCAGGGCAGTGTCCACCTGGTGCTGTTCGCGGCGTTCCTGTTCCTCGCCATACATCCCTGACATCACGCGGACGGGTGATGCCGCGCTCGTCTTCGGCCGCACCCGGCCCGAAGACGTCGAGCCGGTCCGGACGCGCCGACGGGCCGGCCTCCACGGAGGCCGGCCCGTCGTCCCCCTCGGGTCAGCAGGTGCTCGCGCCGTCGAACCGGCGCGGGGCCTTGGCCACCTGGCTGGTCCTCGTCCCGCCCGCACCGACCGTGCCGCACGAGCCATCCGCGCCGTAGGCCCAGATGATCTTCAGGTTGAGCGACCGGCCGCAGTCGTTGCGGGCGTGGCCGGTCTGCGTGATGGTGCCCTGGGTGACCCAGACCTTCACGCACGACGGCGCGTTGCCGAGCACCTCGACGCCGCCGGCGGGCTCGCCCGCCGCCATCGCCGAACCGCCGAGCAGACCCGTCGCGATCGTGCCGACCGCGGCGATGGTCGCCGCCCTGCGCCCGATGTCGTTGAACCGCATCTCGTAGTCCTCCCCTGAACTGTGGATCGTTCCCCCCGGCCCTCGAAGAACCGGTGAGTGCAGGTTAGGACGGGCACCGGGCGTCCGTGACGGTCGTTCACCCCACAATTCCGGGCTGCGCCGCGCGCGGTCCCGGCCGCGCGCTCCGCTCAGGCCGGTGATCGGGTCGCCCGGGAGGACCGCGTCCACCACCGGACCCCGACGACCGCGGACAGCCCGCCCGCCACGAGCACCGCCGCGACCGCGAACGTCCAGTGGGTCGCGCGTGCCACGTCCGTCGCGGACGCCGTGGTCACGTCGCCGGCGGCCGAGGCGAAGACCGCGCCCATGACCGACGCGCCGGTGACGAGCCCCAGGTTCCGGGACAGGTTCAGCACCCCCGACACCAGGCCGCGCCGGCTCGCGGCGGCGGTCTTCATGACCGAGGTGTTGTTGGCCGCCTGGAACACCGCGTAACCGGCGGTGACCACGACGAGCGGCAGCAGGTAGCCGGGGAAGCCCGCGGAGACGGGCGTGAGGGCCAGCGCCGCCGCCCCGGCGAGCACGCCGCCGAGCCCGACGACGACCATCGCCGAGGTGCCGAAGCGGTCCGTGGCGCGACCCGCCGGCACCCCGGTCAGCGCGGCCACCACCGGCCCGGCGGACATCACCAGACCGACCAGCACGGGGTCCAGCCCCAGCGCCCGGGACAGGTGGAACGGCCCCACGACGAGCGTGGTCATCATGACCGTGGACACCAGCGCGTTCGTCGTGAGGCTCGCGGTGAACGCGGCGTCGCGCAGCAGCGACAGGTCCAGCAGCGGTGCCGGCGCGCGCCGTTCGACCAGGACGAACAGCACGAGCCCGCCGGCGGCGACGCCCAGCGCCCAGGTGCCGCCGTCGACCGTCATCGCCAGCGCGTACGCCCCGAGGGTCAGCGCCAGCAGCGCCGTGCCCGCCGCGTCGAACCGCCGGAGCGCGGTGCCCGGCGCGGTGTGCGGCAGCGCCCGGACCACGAGCACCAGCGCGAGCACGCCGAGCGGCACGCCGACCAGGAAGACCGAGCGCCAGCCGAAGCCCGCGACCAGGACGCCGCCGAGCGCGGGACCCAGCGCGGTGCCGATCGCGGACATCGTCCCGAGCAGGCCCATGACCCGCCCGGTGCGCTCGGCCGGCACGGTGTCGCCGACCAGGGCCATGGTCAGCGCCATCATGGCCGCCGCGCCGACGCCCTGGAGCGCCCGCGCGGCGACGAGCAGCGGGAGGTTCGGGGCCAGGGCGCACAGCAGCGTGGCGAGCGTGAACACGGCGGTGCCGCCGATCAGCAGGCGACGCCGTCCGGTGAGGTCGCCGAGCCGGCCCGCGCCCACGATCGCCGTGGTGACGGACAGCAGGTAGGCGATCACCACCCACTGCACCTCGGCGAAGGAGTTGCCGAGGTCGGCGGCGATGGCGGGCAGGCCGACGTTGGCGATGCTGATGCCCAGCGCGGGCAGCAGCGCGCACAGCGCCAGGGCGGCCGGTGCCCAGGAGCGGGTCGGCGGGGCGGCGGTCGTTCTCACGGGGACTCCCGGGGTCGGAGGGGTGCGGGACCGACGTTAGGGAGCACCGTGACCTGGCGGAAGGCGCAAAGATGTCAATCGACGTGTGCACCGGACGCCAGGTGTGGGAGCCTGGGCGGATGGCCCGGCCCGATCTGAACCTGCTGGTCACGCTGGACGTCCTGCTGGCGGAGGGCAGCGTCACGCGGGCCGGTGAACGCCTCGCGCTCAGCCCGTCGGCGATGAGCCGTGCGCTGGCCCGGTTGCGCCGGGCCACCGGCGACCCGCTGCTGGTGCGGGCCGGCCGGGGCCTGGTGCCGACCCCGCGCGCCCTGGAGCTGCGCGACCGGGTGCGCGGCCTGGTCCGGGAGGCCGAGGAGGTGCTCAGGCCGGCCCCCCGGCTGGACCTGCCGACGCTCGACCGGACGTTCTCGCTGCGCACCAGCGACGGGTTCGTGGAGCGGTTCGGGCCCGCCCTGGTGGCCGAGGTCGGTGCCGCCGCACCCGGCGTGCGGCTGCGGTTCCTGCAAAAAGCACCGAAGGACGCCGGGGTGTTGCGGGGCGCGGACGTCGACTTGGAAACCGGGGTCGTGGACCAGCCCCTGGGATCGGACGTGGTCGGCACGCCCCTGTTCACCGACCGGTTCATCGGCGTGGTGCGCGGTGAGCACCCGCTCGGCTCCGGCGAGGTGACGACGGCCCGCTACGCGGCGGCCCGGCACGTGCACGTGTCGCGGCGCGGGCTCACCGAGGGGCTGGTGGACGAGGCGCTGCGGCCGGCCGGGCGGCGGGACGTGGTGACCGTGGTGGACGGCTTCGGCGCGGCGCTGGCGCTGGCCCGCGCGTCGGACCTGGTCGCCACCGTGCCGGACCGGCACACCGCGAACCTGCGCGCGGGGATGCACCGGTTCGAGCTGCCCTTCCCCGCGCCCGAGGTGACGGTGTCGCTGCTGTGGCACGTCCGGTTCGACGCCGACCCGGCGCACCGGTGGCTGCGCGACCTCGTGCGCGCGGTGACCCGGTGACCACCGGCGCGCCCGGGTGACCGCCGACGTCCTCGCCGGCCGCCCGGCCGGGGGTCCCGGTTTCCGGGACGGCGCACGTCCGGGGCGCGCGGGCGTGCCAGGATCGTCGGGACGACCCGGACCCGAGGAGGCCGCCGTGACGGACGAACGCCGGGACCGGGACCTGCGGGTGGTGGAGGAGTTCCGGGTCAACGGGGGAGTGGTGGGCGGTCGCCACACCGGGCGCACCCTGCTCCTGCTGCACCACACCGGCGCGCGGTCGGGGATCGACCGGGTCACCCCGCTGACCTTCCTCGCGGTCGGCGGTCGTCGGGTGGTCGCGGCGGGCAACGGCGGGCTGCCGGCCAACCCCGCCTGGTACTACAACCTGCTGGCCGACCCGGCGGTGTCGGTGGAGGTCGGCACCGAGACCCACCGGGTGCGGGCCCGCGTCGCCGAGGGCGCGGAGCGCGACGAGCTGGTGGAGCACTTCCGCGCCGCGCCGTCCCGGTTCGCCGCGTTCGAGCGGGCACTGGCACGGGTGATCCCGATCGTGGTCTTCGACCCGCGCTGACCACGGAGCCCAACCGCCCAGTGTGACGCATCGTGGTCGGGTGTGTTCACACTGTGAGAAGTCGACTACTCCGCGTTGACCGGGCGGTGTGCTCCTGTTGGAGTGGCACTGTGCCGCGAATGACCGTGTTGACCAGGCGCAGGCACGTGGACCTCCTCCGCGTGACCACCCAGCGCTGTTGTCCCCGACAGGCCGCGATCCCCACCCCGTCCTGTCCTGTTCGGACAGTCCGCGCTCGTTCCGATCCCCCTGGAGTTCCGCCGTGCCCGAAGAACGGGAGCGGGAGCCGCTGAAGTTCGCCTACTGGGTGCCCAACGTCAGCGGTGGCCTCGTCGTCAGCGACATCGAGCAACGGACCGACTGGTCCTACGACTACAACCGCGAGCTCGCCGTGCTCGCCGAGCGCAACGGCTTCGAGTACGCGCTCAGCCAGGTGCGCTACCTGGCCGGCTACGGTGCCTCCCACCAGCACGAGTCCACCAGCTTCAGCCTGGCCCTGCTGCTGGCCACGCAGCGGTTGAAGGTGATCGCCGCGGTGCACCCGGGCCTGTGGCACCCGGCCGTGCTGGCGAAGTTCATCGCCACCGCCGACCACATCTCCGGCGGGCGCGCGGCGGTGAACGTGGTCAGCGGGTGGTTCAAGGGCGAGTTCACCGCCCTGGGTGAACCCTGGCTGGAGCACGACGAGCGGTACCGGCGCTCCGAGGAGTTCATCCGCGTGCTGCGGGCCAGTTGGACCGACGAGTCCGCCGAGTTCGCCGGGGACTTCTACCGGCTGCGCGGCTACGACCTCAAGCCCAAACCCCTGGCCGTGCCCGGCCGGGCGCACCCGGAGATCTTCCAGGGCGGCAACTCCACCGCCGCGCGCGCCATGGCGGGCCGCGTGTCGGACTGGTACTTCAGCAACGGCAAGGACTTCGACGGCGTCACCGAGCAGGTCGCGGAGGTCGCGGCGTCCGCGCACGGCCGCCGGGTCCGCTTCGGGCTCAACGGTTTCCTCATCGCGCGCGACACCGAGGCGGAAGCCCGCGAGACGCTGCGCGAGATCGTCGCCAAGGCCGACGTCCGGGCGGTGCGCGGGTTCCGCGACGCCGTGCGGCAGGCGGGCGGTGCCACCGCCGACGGCAAGGGCATGTGGGCCGACTCGACCTTCGACGACCTGGTCCAGTACAACGACGGCTTCCGCTCCCGCCTGATCGGCACGCCCGAGCAGGTCGCGCACCGGATCGTGGAGTACCGCCGCCGGGGCGTGGACCTGCTGCTGCTGGGTTTCCTGCACTACCACGAGGAAGTCGCCTACTTCGGCCGGCACGTGCTGCCGATCGTCCGCGACCTCGAAGCCTCCTCCGACGCATCCGCCGCCACCCCCGAGCCGATCGGAGTCCGACCGTGACGACCTCCGCCCAGCACACCTGGAGCACCACCCCCGCCACCGCCGACGAGTGGCTCTCCCGCGCCCGCGAGGTGGCCGCGCTGCTCGCCGCCGACGCGGTGGCGCGCGACCGCGCCGGGGCCACCCCGCACGCCGAAGTGGCGCTGCTCAAGGATTCCGGGCTGGTCACCCTGCTCGGCCCGGTGGAGCACGGCGGCGGCGGGCAGGACTGGACGACGGCCTACCGGGTGATCCGCGAGGTCGCCGCCGGGGACGGCTCGATCGGCCAGCTCCTCGGGTACCACTACCTCTGGTTCTGGGCGGCCCGGCTGGTCGCCACCCCGGAGCAGGTGGTCGCGGCGGAGGAGCAGGCCACCCGTGACCGGTGGTTCTTCGGCGGCGCGGTGAACCCGCGCGACAACGACCTGGTGATCACCGAGGACGGCGACGACCTGGTGTACACCGGCCGCAAGTCGTTCTCCACCGGGAGCAAGGTCTCCGACGTGACCGTGCTGGAAGGCGTGCTGGAGGGCACGGACAAGCACATCTTCGCGATCGTCCCGTCGCGGCAGGACGCCCTCGTGTTCGAGGACGGCTGGGACAACCTCGGCCAGCGGCTCACCGAGAGCGGCGGCGTGCGGGTGGAGGGCGTGCGGGTGCCGTGGGCCTCGGCCGCCGGGTACGTCGACAAGGAGTTCACGCCCAAGGTCTACAACACGCTCAACGTGCCGCTGATCCAGTTGGTGTTCACGAACCTCTACCTCGGCATCGCCCGGGGCGCGCTCGCCGTGGCCGCCGCCTACACCAGGTCCACCACCCGGGCGTGGCCCCACGGGGTCGACGTCAAGGCGTCGGCGACCGAGGAGTTCCACGTCCTGGAGACCTACGGCGGCCTCCAGGCCAAGCTGTGGGCCGCCGAGGCGCTCGCCGAGCGGGCCGCCGGGCTCGTCGAGGCGATCAACGCCCACCCGGACGAGGTCACCGGGCGCGAACGCGGTGAGGCGGCCGTCGTCATCGCGGCGGCCAAGGAGCGGGCGGTCGAGACCGGGCTGGAGATCGGCTCCCGGATCTTCGAGGTCACCGGGGCGCGGGCGACGGCGAACCAGGTGGGGCTGGACATCTTCTGGCGCAACATCCGCACGCACAGCCTGCACGACCCGATCGCCCACAAGCGGGCCGAGGTCGGCCGGTACGCGCTGCTGGACGAGATCCCGGAGCCCACCTGGTACACGTGACCCCGGCGGCGCGCGGGAGAGCTGCCCGGTCTCGGCCGGGTCGACCTGCTCCGGTGTCCGACAGCGGGTTCCCGGCCACCGCGCGGTGGTGGTCGCGCGCCGGGCCGCCCTCCCCGACGAGGTGGCGGCCCGGCGCGCCCCGCTCACCCGCAGAGCGCCGTCGCGACCACCTCGTGCTCGGCGCTCTGGATCTTCTGGTTCGCGACCGGGTCGACGAACTCGTACACGCCGTGGTTCTCCGACATCACGATGCGCTTCGCGCCGTCGAGCGAGCTGTACATGTAGGTCGTGAAGCCCTGCACGCCGCCGGTGTGGCCGATGCCGAAGCAGCCCGGCGCGAACTCGCGCACCGCCAGCCCGAGGCCGTAGCCGTCGTTGCCGGACGCCGGCCGCGTGGCGCGCATCTCGGCGAGCAGGTGCGCCGGCAGGAGCCGCCCGCCCAGCAGCGCGCCCAGGAAGCGGTCGAGGTCCTCGGTGGTGGAGATGATCTCGCCGGCGGCCCAGGCCCACGACGGGTTCTGCCGGGTCACGTCCACCGTCTTCAGCCGGCCGTCGACCCGGTAGCCGTGGTAGCCGTGGGCGTGCCGGCCGGGGATGCCGGCGTGGGTGCCGGGCAGGCTGGTGTCGCGCAGCCGCAGGAACCGGATGATCCGCCGCTCGACCTGGGTCGCGTACGACGTGCCGGTCAGCTCCTCGATGAGCCGCCCGGCCAGCAGGTAGTTGGTGTTGGAGTACGAGTGCTTCGCGCCGGGCGCGAACAGCGCGGGCCTGGCCAGCGAGAACCGGATCAGGTCGTCGGCCCGGTAGGTGCGGAAGCGGTCGTCCGCCCACTGCCGGCCGAACGCGGGGATGCCGGTCTCGATCGTGCCGTCCGGCCGGGGGTCGCCGGTGTAGTTGAACAGACCGCTGGTGTGCTGCAACAACATCCGGACGGTGATCCGCCGGTCCAGGCCGTACCGGGGCAGGTGGCGGGCCACCGGCTCGTCGAGCCGCACCCTGCCCTCGCCGACCAGTTGCAGGACCACGGTCGCGACGAACGCCTTGGTGGTGCTGCCGGCGCGGAACCGGCCGGTCGCCGACGGCTGGTCGGACCTGCCCAGCTCGCGCACGCCCGCCGTGCCGGCCCAGCCGCCCGCGCGGTCGTGCACGCGCACCTGCGCGCCGGCGACACCGGTCGTGACCAGCGCGCGGACGGCCTGGCGCAGCGGTTCGCGGGCGGGAGCGGCGTGCGCCGCCCCGACCGCGCCGGTGCCGACCAGTCCGGCGAGCAGCGCGGCCGACATTGCCGTCGCGCCCACCCGGCCGAATTTCGAAACCACGGAAGACCCCCTTCTCGGTGCGAGGCCCGGTTCGGCCCCGCCGAGAACGGTAGGGACGGCCTCGGCCCGCGCGACATGCCGCAGGCTCCCGGGCGGGGGTGGGGCGCGCACCACCACGTCGGTCGTCCCACCACCACCGGAGGTCAGGCGTGGAAGCCGAGCGAGGCGACGAACGCGGTGCCCGCCGACCCGTTCGACAGGCGCACGACCACGAAGTCGTCGTACAGGCCGGGCGGGACCTCGGTGTCGACCCGGACGCGGACGCCGACGAAGGCGGGCGACGCCTTGCCCGCCAGGTCGATCGCCAACTCCTTGCGGTTGCCGTCCGCGCCGGTCAGCGACCCGGTGGCGAGCACCGTGGGCACGAAGTGGTCCGGCCGGCCGGGGTCCTCCTCGTAGAGGGTGGCGGTGAGGACGTGGCCGGGGTAGCCGGTGAACGTCTCGACGTTCTCCGTCTCCACGACCAGCGCGGTGGTGTCCGGGCCGGTCGGGTCGAGCTTCGCCAACGTCACCGGGAACTCGACGGTCAGGCCGGAGTACCCGGCGTCGCCGAACACACCGGGCTCGTCGCCCAGGTGGACGCGGCCCTGCCAGACGAGTTCCGGATTCGGGCTGAGCATGGGTTCTCCTCCGGGTCGGTGGTCCGCGCGCAGGGGCGGCCAGTATCCCGCCCGGAGCGGTTCGCGGAGTCCGATCGCACCCGTTGAGGTGAATTCGACCGGATCGGCCCGAGGCCGAGGGAGGCCATCGGAGACACGGAGGTCGGAGAGGTGGCCGGGTCGCCCTTCGGAAAACCCGTGGGCCGGACCCCCGAAGTCGCCAGACCAGCGGAAACACGCTGGGGCTTGACAAGGGGTGGACGATAAAAAGTCGACGTGCACTCCACGAACCAGTGGAGAACGCGCCGAACCTACGCCCAGATTAAACGCTGTGAGGGGCCTGTGTCAAATCAGGGGTACGAAGACGAACTGCGGTCGGAGCGGAGCTACGTGGCGGGGCTCTACACCCGGCTCGACGCCGAGCGCGCACGGGTGAAGGGCGAGTACAAAGCGGCGTTGCGGGGGACCGGCGGGACGCCCATGGAACGGGACGACCAGGTGCGCGCCTCGGCCAAGGAGGTCCGGCGGCTCGACGTCGCGGACAACGGGCTGTGCTTCGGCCGCTTGGACACCCTGTCGGGCGACCACTCCTACATCGGTCGGATCGGGCTGTTCGACGAGGACGACGACTACGAACCCGTGCTGCTGGACTGGCGGGCCCCGGCGTCGCGCCCGTTCTACGTCGCCACCGCCGCGAGCCCGGAGAACATGCGCCGCCGCCGCCAGTTCCACACCCGGGGTCGTCAGGTGCTCGACTTCACCGACGAGGTGCTGGGCCGCCCGGACGGGGCCGAGCGGGGCGACGCCGCGCTGCTCGCGGCGGTCGACGCGCCGCGCGGCGAGGGCATGCGCGACATCGTGGCGACGATCCAGGCCGAGCAGGACGAGATCATCCGGCTCGACCACCCGGGCGTGGTGGTGATCGAGGGCGGCCCCGGCACCGGCAAGACGGTGGTCGCGCTGCACCGCGTCGCGTACCTGCTCTACACCCAGCGGGAGCGGATGGAGCGGCACGGCGTGCTCGTGGTCGGGCCCAACCCGGCCTTCCTGAACCACATCGGTCGCGTCCTGCCGTCGCTGGGGGAGTCCGACGTCGTGTTCATCACCGCCGGGGACTTCGTGCCCGGCCTGCGCGCCACCGCCGAGGACACGCCGGAGGCCGCGCGGCTCAAGGGCTCGCTGAAGATCCTCGACGTGCTCGCGGCGGCGGTCGCCGACCGGCAGCGGCTGCCCGAGGAGCCGCTGCCGGTCGACCTCGCGGACATCACGGTCCGGATCGACGCCGAGACCGCGGAGTGGGCCCGCGACGAGGCCCGCAAGAGCGGCCTCCCGCACAACGAGGCGCGCTCGGCGTTCACCGAGATCGTCACCTACGTGCTCACCGAACGGGCCATCGCCCGGATCGGCCGGGGGTGGCTGACCCGCTCGGACCGCACCGGGTGGGAGCGCCTGCGGGCCGAGCTGCTCAAGGAGCTCGCGGGCGACGACAGGTTCACCGCCGCGCTGGACGCGCTGTGGCCCGTGCTGACGCCGGAAGCGGTGCTGGGCGCGCTCTACGCGTCGCGCGAGCGGCTGCGGGCGGCCGGCGGCGACCCGGCGCTGTGGCGGGCCGACGGTGCCGCCTGGACCGTGGCGGACACGGCGCTGCTCGACGAGCTGGTGGACCTGCTGGGCCGCGACAAGACGCCCGACCGGGCCGCCGAGCGGGAGCGCAGGACCCAGGCCGCCTACGCCGCCGAGGTGCTGGACAGCCTCCACGCCCGCGAGGACTCGATGGACGACGACGACCACCTGTTCGCCACGGACCTGCTCTACGCCGAGGACCTGGCCGACCGCTTCGTCGAGCAGGACACGCGCACCCTGGTCGAACGCGCCGCCGCCGACCGGGACTGGACCTACCGGCACGTCGTGGTGGACGAGGCCCAGGAGCTGTCCGAGATGGACTGGCGGGTGCTGATGCGGCGCTGCCCGGGGCGCTCCTTCACGGTGGTCGGCGACCTCGCGCAACGCCGGTCGGAGGCCGGGGCGCGGTCGTGGGGCGGGATGCTGGAGCGGTACGTGCCGGGCCGCTGGGTCTACCGGTCGCTGACGGTGAACTACCGCACCCCGGCGGAGATCATGGCCGTCGCCGCCGCGCTGCTCGCCGAGTTCGCGCCGGGGGTCCAGCCGCCGGAGTCGGTCCGCGCGTGCGGCGTCCGGCCGTGGTCCCGGCGGGTCACCGGGGACGAGCTCCCCGCCGCCGTCGCGGAGTTCGTGCGGGACGAGGCCGGCCGGGAGGGCACGAGCGTCGTGATCGGGCCGCCCGGGGTGCCGGGCGCGGTGCCCGCGTCGGAGACCAAGGGCCTGGAGTACGACGCCGTGCTGGTCGTGGAGCCGGAGCGCATCCTCGCCGACGGCCCGCGCGGCGCGGCGGAGCTCTACGTCGCCCTCACCCGCGCCACCCAGCGCCTCGGCGTCCTGCACCGGGGGCCGCTGCCGTCGGCCCTGGCCGGACTGGTCGAGCTCGGCGCGCCCACCGGGGCCGGGCAGCGGTGAACCGGTGCGCGGCCGGTCCCGGACCGGGACCGGCCGCGCACCCGTGCGGTCAGCGCCGCCGGCGGCGCAGCAGGTAGGTGTCCATGATCCAGCCCTTGCGCGCGCGGGCCTCGTCGCGCAGGGGCGGGATGCCCGCCGCCACCTCGGCCAGCGGCCCGGCGACGGTGAGCTGGTCGGGCGTGCCGAGGTACGCGCCCCAGTAGATGTCCAGGTCGGGGTCGTCCAGCCGGGTGAACGCGCAGTGCGCGTCGAGCATCACCACCACGTCGTCCACGTCCGCCGGGACGCCGTCCGCCGCCAGCCTGCGCCCGGTCGTGATCAGCACCGACCCGCCGATCCGGTTCAGGCTGATCCGGTGCGCCGCCACCAGCGCCGACACGCTGCTGACCCCCGGCACGACGGTGTAGTCGAACTCGACCCGCCCGCGCCGGCGCACCTCCTCGACCACCGCGATCGTGTTGTCGTACAGCGTCGGGTCGCCCCAGCACAGCACCGCGCCGACCTGGCCGTCGCGGAGCTCGTCGCGGAACAGCCCCTCGTAGAGGTCGGCCCGCCGCAGGTGCCACTCGGCCACCGTCCCCTGGTAGTCCCGGGGCGTCCGGTCGCGGTCCGCGTCGTCCGCCCGGACCACCCGGTAGGCCGACCCGGCGGCGTGCCGCTCCAGGATCGCCCGCCGGGCGTCGACCAGGTCCTTCGTCGCGTCCCCCTTGTCCAGCAGGAAGAACACGTCGACCTCGCGCAGCCGGTCGACCGCCTGGACGGTGATGTGCTCGGGGTCCCCGGCACCGATGCCGATGAGGTGGATGGTCCGCATGGTCGCAGTCTCCCACGCACCCCCGGGGCCGCCGCCGTCCACTGTGGAGGTGGCGACGGGGATCACGCCGGCCCCGTCGCGACGATCACCTCCCCGGGGCCGGCGGTCAGCGCACGAGCGCCGGAGCGGTCTCGGGCGCGGTCGCGAGACGGGCGATGCCGTCGCGCAGCCGTTCGGCCAGCCGGTGCGCGAAACCCGCCCCGAACCGGTCCTCGTCGGCGGTGACGTCCAGGGTGATGCCCAGCGGGCCGTCGTTGACCACCTCCACCCGCACCGGCAGGCTGGTCTGGTCGCGGACGTCCTCGTCCGCCGTCACCAGACCCTCCTCCAGCAGGTCGTCGCGGGTGTGGAAGCGGACGTAGCTGAACGCCACCTCGAACGGCGGGCCGCCGAGCAGCGCGCGCACCTCGGCGTAGGGGAACCGGCGGTGCGGCAGGAGGTCGTTCTCCGCGGCCAGCGCCGCCCGCGCCAGGTCGAGCCACGTGCCCGCCGGTTCCAGCCGCACCGGCACGTGGTTGAGGAACAGCCCCAGCGTGCGGTCCGCGCCGGTGACCTCGGGCCGCCCGTTCACCGACATGCCCACGACCGGCGCGGGTCGCTCCCACAGCGCGGCCACCGCGGCGTAGTAGGCCGCGAACACCTGGCTCTTCACCGGGATGCCCCACGTGCCGGCGTGCGCGTCGAGCGCTTGCGCGTGCTCTGCCGCAACGGGCAGCGACGCCTTGCGGTAGTGGGGAACCCGGCGTTCGCCGTCGGGCACCACGCCGTCGGCGAACCGCCGGAAGTACTCGCGCGACCCGGCATCGGCGAGCGCCGCCCGCTCCAGCCGCACGTACTCCGCGTACGGCGCGGGCGGCTCGAACACCGCCGTGCCGCCGGCGAGCTCCGCCCGGTAGGACCGCAGGAGTTCCAGCGCCAGCACCGATTCGCTCCACCCGTCGAGCACCGCGTGGTGGAACGCGTAGGACAGCCGGAACCGGTCGTCGCCCAGTCGCGCGGCGTGCACCCGGATCAGCGGGGCCACCTCCGGGTCGAACGGCACGGCGAGGCCGCTCATGACCTCCTCGTGGCGGGCGGCCAGCGCGGCGGGGCCGAGCCCGGTGTGGTCGCCCACGACGAGCGGGATCGCCGGGTCCGGTTCCACGAGCTGCACGGGCTCGGCGAAGGTCGCCAGGTCGAACCGGGTGCGCAGCGCCGGGTGCCGCCGGGCGGTCTCGTCCAGGGCCCGCCGCAGCGCGTCCGCGCGCAGCGGGAGCGCCACCTCGCGCGAGACGACGTCGAGGTAGACCGGCTCGGCGCTGACCATGCTCTCGAAGACCATGCCGAGTTGCAGCCGGGTCGCGGGCATCGCCGCCACCACCCCGGCGGGCACCTTCGCCCGGTCGTCGGCGGGGAGCAGTGCGAAACCGTCCTCCTCGGCCGGTGCCGCCACCCGGTCGTCGAGCTCCAGGCCGGCGCACACCCCGCGCAGCGTCGGGTGGCGGAACAGGCTGACCAGCGGCACCGCCAGGCCCCGGTCCTCGGCCTCGCCGAGCACCCGGATCGCCAGCAGGGAATCGCCGCCCAGGGCGAAGAAGTCGGAGTCCGGCCCGACCTCGGCCACGCCCAGCACCTCGCACCACACGGCCGCCAGGACCGCTTCGGCCGGCGTCAGGTCGGCGCGGGCACCGGCCGGCGCGGGAGCGCCCAGCGCGTGCTCGGCGAGGGACCGCCGGTCGACCTTCCCGGACGAGGTCAGCGGAAGCGCGTCGTGCGCGACGACCCGGCCGGGTGCCATGTACTCCGGCAGGCTCGACCGGACGTGCGCCAGCAGGTCGTCCCGGGACACCTCGCCGACCACGTGCGCGACGAGCTGCCCGGCCGACAGCACGACGCACGCGGCGCGCACCGCCGGGTGGCCGAGCACGGCGTGCTCCACCTCGCCCGGCTCGACCCGGTGCCCGCGCACCTTGACCTGGTCGTCCAGCCGCCCGGTGAACTCGATCAGCCCGTCCGGCCGCAACCGGCCCTCGTCGCCCGTGGCGTAGAGGCGTGCCCCGGCGGTGAACGGGTCGGGCCGGAACCTCTCCGCGGTGCGGCCGGGCCGGTTGACGTACCCGCGGGCGACCGCGACACCGCCGAGGTGGATCTCGCCGCGCTCACCCGGCCGCACCGGCCGCAGGTCCGGTCCGAGCAGGTGCAGCGCCGCGCCGCCGATCGCCGTGCCCAGCGGCAGCGCCGCCGCGTCGGCCGGCACGTCGCGCATCGGGTGGAAGCTGACCAGCGTGGTCGCCTCGGTCGGCCCGTACACGTTGTGGAAGAGGAATTCCACGCCCAGCGCGGTCTTGTGCTCGACGTAGCGGCGGGCGTGCGCGGCGGACATCGCGTCGCCGCCCACCACGAGCTGCCGCACGCCGTCGAGCGCGCCGAGGTGCCGGTCCACCATGACGTGGAACAGCGCCGGGGTGAGCAGCAGCGTGGTGACGCCCCGCTCGACCAGGCAGCGCGGCAGCTCCTCCAGCGCCTGGTACGACGGCGCGGCGAGCACCAGCCGGCCGCCGTTGGCCAGCGCGCCCCAGATCTCGAACGCCGAGGCGTCGAACGCGATCGGCGCGAGCTGGAGCACCACCTCGTCGGGCCCGAAGCGGACGTACTCCTGGTCCGCCGCCACGAGGTTGGTCGCGCCGCCGTGGGTGACCCCGACGCCCTTGGGCCGGCCGGTGCTGCCGGAGGTGAAGATCACGTACGCCAGGTCGGCCGGTGCGGCGGACGGCAGCGGGACCGCCGGCGCGGCCGGGCGCGGCTCGTCCAGCCGCAGCACCGGGACGCCGGCCCACCCGGTGCGCGAGAGCACCAGGCGCGCGGCGGACTCGGCGACCACGTGCCGCAGCCGCTCGTCCGGGTGGTCCACCGGCAGCGGCAGGTAGGCCGCGCCCGCCTTGAGCACGGCGAGCATGGCCACGACCGCCTCGGCGGACCGGTCCAGGTGCAACCCCACCACGTCGCCCCGGGCGACCCCGGCGGCGAGCAGTTCCCGGGCCAGCCCGTCGGACCGCTCCCGCACCTCGCGGTAGGTGAGCTCGTCGTCGGCGCTGATCGCGATCCGGTCCGGCGCGGCGGTGGCCGCCGCGTCGAACCTGGTGTGCAGAGCTCGGAATTCGGTCATGATCCCCCCTCGCCCGCCGGGGTGAACCGCACGGGCAGGCTGTGCAGGCCGGACAGGAACGTCGAGTAGATCGGCTTCGGCTCGCCGGTCACGGTGATCTCCGCGACCAGGTCGGCCAGCGCGTCCAGCAGCGCCACGAGTTCGATGCGGGCCAGTGCCGCGCCGAGGCAGAAGTGCGGCCCGTAGGCGAAGGACAGGTGCCGGTTGGGCGTGCGGTCCGGGTCGAGCCGGTGCGGGTCGGCGAACTCGGTCCCGTCGAAGTTCGCCGAGTTGTTCCACACGGTCACGACGTCGCCCGCGCGGACCGGCGCGTCGCCCAGGACGGTGTCGGTCACGGCGACGCGCCCGGCGTGCAGCGCGGGCGTGGTCCAGCGCAGCAGCTCTTCCACGAACACGGCCCGGTCGAGGTCGCCGGCGCGCAGCCGGGCCCAGAGGTCGGGGTGCTCGGCGAGCGCCCGCACCGTGCCGATCAACGCCAGCCGGGTCGTCTCGTCGCCGCCGAGCAGCAGGCTGTAGCAGTTGAACACCAGCTCGTCGTCGGTCAGCGCGAGCGGACCTCGGGTCATCCCGACGAGTCGGCCGACCAGGTCGTCGCCCGCCGGCGCGGCGGCCCGCCGCTTGCGCAGCTTGGTGAAGTAGAACAGCAGGCCGTTGCGGGCGAGGGTGGCCTCCAGCTCGTCGGCGTGCTGCTCCTGGGACGCCAACGCGGTGCTGGCGTTGGCGAACAGCTCGTCGCGGTCGGCGACCGGGATGTCGAGCAGGTCGCAGATCGCGGTCAGCGGGATGTGCGGCGCGACGTCCACCGCGAAGTCGCAGCCGCCGGACCCGACCGCCCGCGCGACCAGGCCGCGCATGGCCTCCCGCACGCGGGTGCGCAGCGAGGCGAGGTTGGCGGGGCTGAAGGACTTCAGCAGCTCGCGGCGGATCTGCCGGTGCCGGGTGCCGTCGGAGACCGCGAGCATCCGGCCGCCCGCCGAGTCGCCGCCGTGCAGCAGGGTGGCCAGCACGTTGCCGCGCTCGGAGGTGAACCGGGCGCTGTCCCGGTAGACCTCGGTGGCCAGGCCGTGCGGGCTCACCACCCAGAACCCGGGCCGGCCGCCGACCGGTGGGTGCCAGGCCACGGGCCGCTCCGCGCGCTGGCGCGCCCAGAAGTCCGCCAGGTCCGGCCGCAGGTGCGTGGCCGGGTCGGTCAAGTCCACCTCGGACAGCGTCGCGACCCTCGTCGGGCTCACAGTTCCCCCAGTTCGTGCCCGGTCAGGACGCGCTCGCAGCCGTCGAGGCGCACCCGGAACCGGAGGGTCGCGCTGATCCGGTCGGCCAGCGCGGCGTAGGTGGCGTGGTCGGCGACGACGCCGAGCGTGCCGTCGAGCTCGGCGGTGTGCGTGCCGCCGGGCGCGGTCGCGCCCGGCCGGGCCAGCGGCCGGTACGACGACACCCCGGGCAGCGCCCGCAGCTCCTCGACCCCGTCGATCGCGACCAGCTCGGCGGGCACTCGCGGCCACACGTGCCGCTGGTGGAACCACACCCGCCCGCGCGGCGCGCGCGGCACGTCCACCGGCTGCCCCAACGCGATCCGCCCGGCCACCTCGACCAGCGACCGGCCGGTGACGAACCCGGTCAGCTCGTCGAGGTCCCCGCCCAGCCGGCCGTTGACCTCGATCACCCGGGGCCCGTCCGGGGTCAGCTTGACCTCGGTGTGGGTCAGCCCGCCGGTCACCCCGCACGCGCCGACCGCGCGGGCCGCCAGCGCGGTCACCTCGGCCTGCTCGTCGTCGGACAGCGCCGGCGGCCAGAAGTTGCCGCGCTCCCGGAACGGTGGCAGCAGCGGCAGCTTCCCGGTCACCGCGATGTGCTCGACCCGGCCGGCCACCACCGCGCTCTCCACCGACACGTAGTCGCCGAACGGGGCGGTGTCGCGCCCCCTCAGGTACTCCTCCAGCACGAGCGCGCCACCCGGCTCGAACCCCGGGCTCCCGCCGGCCAGCAGCGCGGCGGCGATCCGCCCGCCGGTGTCGGCGTCCCGCACCAGGTGGGTGTCGATGCTGCCGCCGCCGTGCGCCGGTTTGAGCACGGCAGGCAACCCGACCTCGGCGACGGCGTCCGCCCAGTCCCCGGCGCGGGCGACGCGGCGCACCCGGGGCACCGGCACCCCGCCGGCGGCGAGCGCCCGGCGCTGCGCCCACTTGTCGGTCAACGCCCGCGTGGTGGCCGCGTCGTGGAACGGCAGACCCAGCCGCAACGCCAGGTCGGCGGCCGGCCGCAGCCCGCGTTCGCTGTAGGTCACGATCCCGGCCGGGCGGTGCCCCGCCAGGGTTTCCGGGGTCGCGACCTCCCCGAACCGGGCCATCAACGGCCGCATCGACCGGGCGTGCGCGCTGCCGGTGGGCACGAACACCAGCGGGGCCACGTCCAGCAGACCCGCGCCGATCTCGCCGACCGACGCCGCACCCTGGTCGTAGACCACCACGAGCGGCCTCACCGGGCACATCCCGTGCGCACCACGGCCCCGAACGCCGCCGGGTCGTCGCGGTAGTAGAAGTGGTCACCGGGCAGCACTGCGGTGGCGAACGGGCCCGTGGTCAGCTCGCCCCACGCCGTGAGGTGCTCCTCCCCGACCCACGGGTCCGCGTCGCCGCCGACGGCCAGCAGCGGCGCGCGCACCGGCCCGGTGGACCGCGCGTGGCGGGCCAGCACGAGGTAGTCGGCGCGCAGCACCGGGACCACCATGTCCACGGTCTCCGGGCTGGACACCACCTCCGGCAGGTCGAACCCGTTGCCCGCCAGCTCGCCGAGCCACGCGTCCCGGTCCATCGCCAGCACCTCCGCTTCCCGCAGCAGGGTCAGGTGCGGCGGCCGGGCGGCGGACACCACCAGGTGCGCCACCTCCCGGCCGCGCTCCTCCAGGACCCGGGCGACCTCGTGGCAGAGCACGCCGCCCACGCTGTGCCCGACGAGCACCAGCGGCCCGGCGGTGTGCCGCACCAGGTCCCCGGCCACCTCCTCGGCCAGCCCGACCAGGCTGGTCGCGTGCGGCTCGGCGGCGCGCGGCCCCCGGCCCGGGTACTGCACGACGACCGCCGCGTCCGCCACGTGCGGCAGCCAGTCCGCCACCGAGTACGCGCTGCCCCCGCCGAACGGCGCGAGCACCACTCGCGGGGTGCCCCCGCCGAACTGCCACAGCGAGGGGGCGAGCCGACGCCGGATCACCCCGACCGCCGCGCGGACAACGGCCGCAGGTCGGTCCACCGGCGCTCGACCTCCGCCAGGCAGTCCTCCTCCGACCCGCTGAACCCGACCTCGTGCCAGCCCTCCGGCAGCGTCCGGCCGCGCGGCCAGATCGAGTGCTGGTCCTCGTCGTTGCGCACCACGTGGTAGGTCATGCCCCCGCCTTCCGCACCGTGATCACCCGGTCCGCGACGGCGGCCAGGTCTTCGTTGTGCGACACCACGACCCACAGCCCCGGCCAGCGCACGGGCAGCGTCCGCCACAGCGCCCGCGCGGTCGCCGCGTCCAGCGACGAGTCGCAGTCGTCCACCACGTACACCTCCGCCGGCCGGCACAGCATCCGCGCCAGCGCGAGCCGCTGCCGCTGCCCGCCGGAGAGCTGCTGGGCACCGCCCGCGCCGACTGGGGTGTCCAGGCCGTCGGGCAGTTCCGGCGAGCCGGGGGCCAGGTCGACGGCGGCCAGCGCGCGGGCCATCACCGCCTCGTCCACCGCCGGGTCACCCAGCACCAGGTTGTCCCGCACCGTGCCGTCGACGAACCCCGCGCCCTGGCGGGCGAACCCGACCCGGGGCGAGCGCCACCAGTCGGCGTCGCCGAGCACCTCGCGGCCGTTCCACCGGACGCTGCCGGCCACCGCCGGGTCCAACCCGATCAGCCCGCGCAGCAGCGTGCTCTTGCCGGTGCCGATCGGCCCGGTCAGCAGGACCACGTCGCCGGGCCGGCCGGTGAACGCCACCGGTTCGCTGCCGGGCCCGTCGCCGCCGCGCCGCGCCAGCCCGGTCACGGTCAGCTCGGTGAGCGGCGGACCGGCGGGGACCGGCCGGTCGGCGCGGAAACCCCGCCACAGCTCGCCGATCCGCTCGTGCGACACCTTGGCGTTCTGGTGCCGGGCCACCGCGCGGCCGAAGAAGAAGATCTGCTCGCTGAGCCAGCCGACGTAGGTCAGGAACAGCGCCAGGTCGCCGATGGTGAACCCGCCGCCCACCAGCCGGGTGCTCACCACGACCAGCACGATCGCGGTCCCGAACATCACGATGTTGCGGAACAGCCCGGACAGCAGGTCGGTGTACATCTGGTGCCGGGCCTGCACGCCGCGCCGCAGGCCGAACGAGTGCGACAGCTCCTCGACGTGCCAGTCGACCCGACCGCCCAGCCGCAGGTCGCGGATGCCGGTGAGCACGTCGGTGATCCGCCCGGCGATGTGGCCCTGCCGCGCGCGGGTGTCGTCGGCCAGCGCGCCGACGCGGCGCTTGAGCAGGCCGGCCACCGCGAGCCCGCCGACCATCGGCGCGAGCGCCAGCGTGGTCACCCAGTCCGTGCGCAGCAGCACGACCAGCGCGATCACCAGCAGCACCGTGCGGTAGACGAAGTCCGCGCTCCAGCCCAGGAACTCGGCCACCTCGTCGCTGTCGTCGCGGACGCGGTTGAGCACGTCACCGCCGGACAGGCGCGGGCCGCGCGCGCTGGACCGCCCGGTCGTCGCCGCGACGGCGCGCTCCTTGAGCCGCGCGCTGACCCGGAAGATCAGCGTGAAGTCCAGCGCCAGTCCGGGCAGCAGCACGAGCGCCCGCGCGGCCATCGCGCCCACCGCCAGCGCGAGCAGCCCCCACGTGCCGGCGTCGGTCGGCGCGGCCACCGCCCGGTCCAGCAGCGCGCCGATCGCGTAGCCGACCACCAGCGGCAGGCCGTGGACCACCGTCCAGACCAGCAGCGTGCACACGTACAGCGGCGCGAACGCCACCCCGAGCCGGGCCAGCGCCCGGACGAAACCCCCGCGGTCGGCCTGCTCGGGCGCGGCGGGGGGCGGTGCGGTCGAGGCGGTCATCGGGACAGCTCCTCGGGCTTCTCGGCGAGCGCGGTGATGTCCGCGCCGCGCAGGACGTCGTCCACCCGGCCGTCCACCACCACCGCGACCGCGTCCATCGCGGACAGCGTCGCGGCCCGGTGGGCGACCATCACCACCGTGCGGTCCTCGGCCAGCCGGCCCAGCAGGGCGGTCCAGCCGCGCTCGGTCTCCGGGTCGAGGCGGGAGGTGCCCTCGTCCACGATCAGCAGGTCGCTGTGCCGCAGCATCACCCGCGCCCCGGCGAGCACCTGCGCCTCGCCCTCGGACAGCGCGCGACCGCCCGTGCCGACCACGGTGTCCAGGCCGTCGGGCAGGTCCCGGACCCAGCCCGCGCCCAGCTCGTCGAGCACCCGGTGCACCTCGGCGTCCGGCACGGTGTCGTCGAAGAACGTGACGTTCTCCCGCACGGTCGCGGCGAACAGGTGCGCGCGCTGGCTGAGCACCGACACCCGCGCGGCGAACGAGACCGGGTCCACGTCGGCCGCGTCCACCCCGCCGATCAGCACCCGGCCCTGGTCCGGCCGGGCCAGGCCGCACAGCAGGTTCAGCACCGTGCTCTTGCCCGCCCCGGTCCGCCCCACCACGCCGAGCGCGGACCCGGCGGGCACCACGAGGTCGACCCCGTGCAGCACCCGCGCGTCCGAGCCGGGGTAGGCGAAGCCGACGTCGGCGAACCGGACGTCGAGCGGCCCGGCGGGCAGCGGCCGGCGCGCGCCCTCCGGTTCGGCACCGCCGGTCAGCGACCGCGCGGCCAGGTTGAGCGCCGCCAGCAGTCGCTGCACCAGGTCGACCTGCGACGACATGTCCTCCAGCGGCTCGCGCAGCCGGTCCACGTACAGGTAGATCATGGTCAGCGTGCCGATGGTGATGCCGCCCTGGCCGAGGAGCTGGAGACCCACCCCGAACCCGATGCCGAAGCTCAGCGCGAAGAAGAGCTGGGTCAGCGGCCAGAACGCGCGCCCGCCCACGTAGGCCCGGCGCTCGGCGGTGAGCAGCTCGCGCAGGTCGCCGTGCAGCCGGCGGGCCGGCCACCCGGACGCGCCCAGCGGCAGCAGGTCGTCCCGCGCGGCCACCGCGTCGCCGACGAACCCGAAGATCCGCGCCTTGCGCTCGCGGGCCCGCTCCCACCGCTCCACGGCCAGGTTGGTCAGCTTCACCAGCGCGAACGCGACCACCACGACGAGCAGGGTGATGCCCAGACCGGCCTGGGGCACGACGGTGAACATGATCACGAGCGTGCCGACGGCCAGCGCGATGTTGCCGACCACCCGGAACCCGGCCTCGGCGATGGCCTCGCCGATGATGTCGGCGTTGCCCTCCACCTCCTCCAGGGTCTCGCCCTGCGGCCGGCTCTCCACGGCCAGCACCGGCCGGCGGGTCACCACGTGCCGGAACACCCGGGAGCGGATCGCGTCCGCGATGCCCCAGCCGGCGTTCGTGCTCAGGTAGCTGGTCAGCAGCCCGGCCAGGACGCCGACGGCGGCGACCCCGAAGTAGCCCAGCGCGTAGCCCACCAGCGCGCCGGTCGTGGTCGCCCCCGTGGCGTCGTCCACGTAGGCGCGCACCAGCAGCGGGCCCGCGAGGTCGCACGCGAGGCTCACCGCGAGAGCGGCGAACGCGCCCCAGATCCCGCCGCGCACGTGCCGCGCGCCCTCGCCGAGCACGCCCCGGCCGGTCACCGTGGAAGTCATGCGTTTCCTGCCTTCGCCGTGTCGGTCCCGGTCTGCTCCGGGTCGAGCTCGTCGATGATGGCGGCCACCAGGGCGTCGATCCGCGCGCGGGGCAGCACGTCCCCGGCGCACTGCACGCGCACCTCCAGCGCGCCGCCGTGCACGCTGGAGTTCACCGCCACCAGGTGCGGCAGCGGGGCGTCGGCGGGCTTCCACCGGCCCGTTCCCCCGGTGCCCACGGCGGTGACGGCCGACCCGGTGTCCAAAAAGGACATCTCGCCGTGGTGGTCGAACCGCAGCACCGGGTTCGGCACCCCGCCCAGGGCGCTGCGGGTCTCCGCACCGCCGAGCGCGCGCAACGCCTCGAAGCCGAACCCCCGGCCGGGCACGGCGCGCAGCAGCGCCTCGGTCTCGGCGGCGTGCTCGGCGAACCCGCGACCGCGCGAGTGGCGCAGCACGAACGGGAACGAGGTGGTGAACCAGCCGACCGTGCGGCTGACGTCCAGCTCGTCGAAGAGGTCCTCCCGGCCGTGCCCGCCCAGTTCGACCAGCAGGTCCCGGTCGTCGGGGGACCACCGCTCGGCCGCTCGGCCCAGGTGGGTGAGCAGCCGGGCGGCGGCGGCCGGGGCGCGCAGGAACCCGGCCGTCCACTCCGGGGTGAACCGGTGGGTCACCTCGACCACCGCGTCGTCCCGGCCGGTGCGGTCGTCCGCGACCAGTTGGCGCGCGGTCGAGTGGTCGAACGCCAGCCACGCCGCCTGGTCCAGCCGCTCCGGGTGGTCCCGCACCAGCCGGTGCAGGGCCCGTGACCACGCCAGGTACGACGACGTGGGCGGGGCGGGCTCGGCACCGGCGAGCAGCGCGGACAGGTCGTCGGTGAGCACGTCCCACGACGGCGCGTCGACCACCAGGTGGTGGACGACGAACAGCAGCTCGTCACCGGTCGGCGCGTGGTGCAGGTGCAGCCGGGCGACCGGGCCGCGCGCGAGGTCCAGCCCCCGGTGGCCCTCGTCGGCGTGCGCCTCCACGCTGCCGAGGTACTCGTGCACCGGCAGGCGCGGATCGCGGGGGAGCGCCTGCCGCCGGCCCGGGAACACCGCGCCCAGCACCGGGTGGCGGTCGAGCAGCGCGCGCGCCACCCGCTCGGCGTCGGCGCGCGACAGCGGACGGGCCAGGGCGTACCGCACGCCGTGGTTCCAGTGGTCCGGCTCGGCCAGGTCGCGGTCGAAGAACGACACCTGCGCCGGGGTGAGCGGCGCGCGGTCGGCCAGCCGTTCCCCCGGCAGGGCCGCGATCGCGTCGCGCCACGCGTGCAGCACGGCGGCGACCTGCGCCGGGTCGTGCCGGCCGGGCACGTGCTCGACGGTGATCACCAGCCGGTCGTCCGCCACGCCGGCGTCGACCTCCCACTCGACGGTCCGGTGCCCGGCGTCGGCGCGGCGTCGCCCGAGGTCGGCTCCCAGCGTGAACAGGGCGTCGCCGGAGGCCGCGCCGTCGACCCGGCCCAGGTAGTTGAACCCGAGGTCGGCGGTCACCGGCCGGCCGGTCCGCAGGTGCGCGGCGATGTGCGGGCGGGCGTCGGCGAGGAGGTCGGCGACCTCGTCGGTGGTCACGTCGGCGCGCACCGGCAGGGCCACCGGGCCGAACACGGTGAACCACCCCACGGTGCGCTGGACGTCCAGCACGCCGTCCGCCTCGTCGCGGCCGTGGCCCTCCACCTCCACCACGACGTGACCCGGCCCGTCCAGCACCCGCCCGAGTGCGGCGAGCAGCACGGCGGGCGTGGTCTGCCGCAGCACCCGGCGGGACAGCTCGGCGGTCAGCACCACCTCGGCGACCGCCCGGCGGCCGTAGTGGTTGGGCACCGACTCGTCCACGGCGATCGGCCGCGACCCCGCCGGCAGCTCCGGCGGCACCGGCGTCGGCAGCCCGGCCGACGCCCGCGCCCACCGCACGAAGGGCTCGGTGCGGTCCGGGAAGGCGGGCGGCACGCCCCGCAGCGCCGCCCGGTAGGCGATTTCCAGGTCCTCGACCAGGATCAGCCACGACACCTGGTCGACCACCAGGTGGTGCGCGGTGACCAGCAGCCGGTCGGTGCCGACGAGCACCGCCCGGATCAGCGGGCCGGTCACCAGCGACAGCGCGGCGTGCGCCCGGTCGATCGTGGTCAGGTCGTCGGGTGCGGCCCGCCACAGCAGGTCGTCGGGCACCGGTCCGACGACCTGGCGGCCGTCCCGGAACCGCACGCGCAGTTGCTCGTGGCGGTGCACCACGGCCCGCAGCGCCCGCCGCGCGGCGTCGAAGTCCAGCGGCTCGGCGGACACCAGCACGTGCGACTGGTTCCAGTGGTGCGGATCGGTGAAGTCCTGCGCGAAGAACCAGCGCTGCACGGGGGTGAGCGGCGCGTCGCCGCCCTCCGGCTCGGGTTCGGCCTCGGCGGTCCGCTCGGACACCACGCGGGCCAGCGCGGCGACCGTGGGGTGCTCCAGCAGGTGCCGGGGCCGCACCCCGATCCCGCGCCGGTTGGCCTGGTGGCTGATCCGGATGCCGACGATCGAATCCCCGCCCAGGGCGAAGAAGTCGTCGTGGACCCCGACCCGGTCGACCCGCAGGTGTTCCGCCCACACCTCGCACAACGCCCGCTCCACGTCCGTGCGCGGCGGTGTGTGCTCGCGCGGCCGGGCGGCCGGGGTGGTGCGCAGCGCCTTGCGGTCGACCTTGCCGTTGGGCGTGACGGGCAACGCGTCCAGCACGTGGATCTCCGACGGCACCATCCACCCCGGCAGCCGGGCGGCCAGGTGCGCGGTCAGCGCGTCGACGTCGAGCACGTGGTCCGGCGCGGGCACGGCGAACCCCGCCAACCGCTCCACACCGCCGTCGCGCACCAGTTCCACCGCGCACCTGGCCACGTCCGGCCGAGCCGCCAGGACCGACTCGATCTCGCCGAGCTCGACCCGGCGACCCCGGACCTTGACCTGGTCGTCCGCCCGGCCCAGCACCTCCAGCACGCCGTCCGGCCGCCACCGGCCGCGATCACCGGTCCGGTACATCCGGGTGCCGGGCACCGCCCGGAACGGGTCGGGCACGAACGCCGCCGCGGTCAGCCCCGGCCGGCGCAGGTAGCCGCGCCCCACGTTCGGGCCGCCCGCGTAGATCTCGCCGACCACCAGCGGCGGCAGCGGCTGCATGTCCCGGTCCAGCACGTACACCGCGGCGTTCGGCAGCGGCGTGCCGACCGGGGCGAACGTGCCCGCGTCCGCGCCGGTCACCACGCCCTGGGTGATGTCGTCGGTGCACTCGGCCGGGCCGTAGGCGTTGTACAGCGGCACGGACGGCAGCAGCGCGCACCACCGCCGCGCCAGCTCGGCCGGCAGCACCTCGCCGGTCGAGATCATCGCCCGCAGCGCCGTCCGCACCCCGTCGGCCAGCTCCGGGTCGTCGGCCAGGATCTCCACCAGCACCGAGATCAGCGACGGCACCAGCTCGACCACCTCGAAGCCCCGCTCGGCGATCAGCCGGGCCAGCGCGGCCGGGTCGGCCGCCACGTCCGCGCCCACCACGTAGGTGCACGCGCCCGCGGTGAGGGCGGTGAACATCTGCCACACCGAGATGTCGAACGTGACCGGCGCGGTCTGCGGCAGCTCGACACCGGGCCGCAGCCCGCAGTCCCCGACCCGGAACGCCATGAGGTTGAGCAGGTTGCGGTGCTCGATGCACGCGCCCTTCGGCCGGCCGGTCGAGCCCGACGTGAAGATCACGTACGCCAGGTCGCCCGGCTCCGCCTCCGGCCCGAGCAGGCGTTCCGCCTCGGCCCGGCTCACCGGGGCCCCCACAGGATCGAGCCCGGTGGGGTCCAGCCCGGTGGGGTCCAGCCCGGTGGGGTCCAGCGCGGCCAGGTCGATCACCGCGATGTCGGCGGCGGCGTCGTCGATGTCGGCGGCGAGCGGGCCGGCGGTGAGCACGGCCCGCGCCTCGGCCAGCATCCCGGCGGTGCGGGCGGCGGGCAGCTCCGGGTCGAGCGGCAGGTAGGCCGCGCCGGTGGCGAGGACCGCCGCGCCGGCGGCGACGTACCACGCGTCCCGGGGCGCGTGCAGCGCCACCAGGTCACCCGGTCCGACGCCGGCCGCGCGCAGCCGGCCGCCGACCGCGACGACGTACCGGACCAGTTCGCCGTAGCCGATCGCGGTGTCGGCGTCCCGGATGGCCACGGCGTCGGGCCGCAGGCGGGCCTGGGTGAGCAGCAGGTCCCGGAACGAGCGGCCGACGGCCGGCGGGCGGTGGTCGTTGAACTCCACCAGCACCCGCCGGCGGGTGGCGTCGTCCACGGCGGCCAGGTCCGCCGGGGAGACGCCGGGGTCGCGCAGGCCGCCGTCGAGCACCGCCACCACCCCGTCCAGCACGGCGTGCGCGACGGGCTCGGGCGCGGTGGTCGTGGCGGTCAGCCGGCCGGCCGCCAGGGTGAGGTCGACCGGCGGGTCGACGGGATCGGCCGCCGGGCCCCGGGCCAGCGCCTCGGCGAGCGCCGCGCGCACCGCGCCCAGCCACTCGCGGAAGGTGCCGCCGGCGGGCAGGTCGAGCAGCACCGGCACGTCGCCGTGCCGCAGCAGGACCCGGTCGCCCGCGCCGAACCGGGACAGCACCAGCGCCGTCGCGGCGGACACGGCCGTCCAGGTCAGCGCCGGGTCCTCGCCGGTGATCGCGGACAGCCGCCGCGCGGTCGCGGCGGGCAGCGCCCGGTCGTGCGGGCGAGGCCGGCCGGGGTGCGCGCCCAGGGCGTCGGCCGTCGCCGCCACGGCGGCCAGGGCGTCCTCCCGGCGGGCGAGCCAGTACTCGCGGTCGAGCAGGGTGGTCACGTCGGTCGTCCCCTCGGCGTGCTCAGAAGCGGAAATCGGGCAGCGACACCGGTCGCGCGGCGACGGCGTCCGGCTGGACCAGGTCGAACAGGTCCCGGTCGGGGCCGTGCGCGGCGACGCGGCCGAGCAGGTCGCGGTAGTCGGCCAGCCAGCCGGCGGCGGTGTCCCGGTCGACGGCGGCGGTGTGCTCCAGGCGCGCCTGCACCTCGTCGCCCCACTCGACGCAGGTCACCGCGAGCGGGTACTTGGCACCCACCGGGTCGACGTCGAGCAGTTCGGCGGCGGTGTCGCCGATCCGGGTCAGCGGGGCGAAACCGCTCTGGTAGTCGAACAACGTCGTCGGCGCGGCGGGGCCGGCGATGCGCAGCACCCGGTCGGCCGGCAGGTCGCCGTGCGCCACCGCGCGCAACGACG
Organism: Actinosynnema sp. NPDC023587; assembly: GCF_040640215.1. NCBI lineage: Bacteria > Bacillati > Actinomycetota > Actinomycetes > Pseudonocardiales > Pseudonocardiaceae > Actinosynnema > Actinosynnema sp. NPDC023587. Next base: position 248,643 of record NZ_JBFABG010000009.1, read on the forward strand.
ACTCGCGCACGACGTCGAGCAGCGCGCCGAAGGACCGCGCCGGGTCCAGCCGCACCCGCACCGGGACGGTGTTCACGTAGCAGCCCACCGTGCGCTCGTCGGCGGGCCGCCGGGCGGCCACCGGCACGGCGACGCTGTGGTCCCGGTCGCCGGTGATCCGCCAGAGCACCGCCGCCCACGCGGCCAGCAGCAGCATCTGGGCGCTCACCCGGCGCTGCCGGGCCAGTTCGCGCAGCGCGGCCACCACCGCCGGGTCGAGCACCAGCGGCAGGTTCGCGCCGGCCAGCCCGGTCCCGGCCGGGACCTCCGTGGCGCTCGCGCCGGCCAGGTAGTCGGTCCAGAAACCGGTCAGCTCCGCGCCGCGCGGGCCGGCCAGCGCGGTCGCCTGGTCGGCGGCGTAGGCCAGGTACTGGCGGTCCGGCTCGGGCAGCGCGCCGCCGCCGAGCGCGTCCAGCACCAGCCGCCACGACCAGCCGTCGAAGAACAGGTGGTGGAAGGTCAGCAGCAGCACGTGCCGGTGCCGCGCGGTGATCAGCTCGAACCGGGCCGGCGGCCGGCCGTACGGGGACAGCGGCCGGGCGACCAGCCCGCGCAGGTGCGCCACGAGGTCGTCGCCCGCCAGGTCGACGGTCGAGCGCTCCAGCCGCACCTCGTGGGGCGGGTGCACGACCTGGCGGGCACCGTCGCGGTCCAGCGCGGCGCGCAGCATGGGCTGGCGCGCGACGAGGTCGGTCAGCCGCCGCTCCAGCGCCGGGACGTCCACGTCGGAGCCGAGCAGGAACGCGGCGGGCACGCTGTAGGCGCTGGTACCCGGGTCGAGCTCGGTGGCCGCCCAGATCGCCGCCTGCTGACCGGACAGCGCGCCGGACCCGGGGGCCGGCCCGGCCGGTCGCGCCGCCGGGTGGGCGGTCCCGGCCACCGGGTCCCCCACCAGTTCGGCCACCAGGTCGGCCACCAGCCCGGCCAGCGCGCCGAGGTCGGCGCAGTCGAACAGGTCGAGCACGTCGAGGTCGGTGCCGAACCGGGCGTTGATCCGGCCGACGAGCTGGGTGCCGGTCAGCGAGTTCCCGCCGACGTCGAAGAAGTCGTCCGCCGGGGTGATCCCCGGTTCCTTGAGCACCGTGCGCGCCAGGTCCAGCACAGCGTCCTGAGTGGACAGACCGGTGGCGGGCGGCTCGTCCGGAGGGGCCGCCGCCGGACGTCCCGCCAGGCGCGGCCAGAGGTGTTCCAGGACCCACGGCGCGATCGGCAGTTCGACCCGGCGGGTGCCGGTGCTCCCGAACCCCCGCGCCCAGTCCAGGTCGTGACCCGCCTCGAACAGCGCGCCCAGGCCGGCCAGGCCCGGGGTGACCCGGGGGGTGCCGATCTCGTCGAGCGCCCGGCCCAGCGCGCCGCCCGCCAGGTCCACGACCAGGCGGCCGTGGGTCGCGGCGCGCAACCGGTCGACGTCCGGTGGGGCAGCGACGTCCGGTGGGGCAGCGGTGTCCAGTGGGGCGGCGACGTCCGGTGGGGCGGCGACGTCCGGTGGGGCGGCGGCATCTGCCGGGGCGGCGGTGTCCGGCACGGCGGCCAGGGCGGTGGCGAGGTCGTCCTCGCCGCGCACCACCCGCGCCGCCGCCGTGCCCGCGCCGTGCGCCAGCACCAGGTCGGGCTCCACGCCGAACGACCTCAGCGCGGCGTGCCCGGCGACCAGCCGCACCAGGTGCCGCTGCGCCCCGGTCCACCGGGCGCGCGGCACCGCCGCCGACGCGGCGGCCACCACCCCGGCGTACGCCGGGAACAGCCGGGCGTGCTCGTCGAGCTCCCGGTCCTCGACCGGGACGACGTCGCCGAGCGCCACCCCCAGCGCGGGTGGCGCGGTGGCGCGGGCCGTCGCCGTGACCAGTCGTGCGCGCAGCTCGGCGGTGTTCCGCACGACCGCCGCGAACCGGTGGCCGTGGTGCTCACGCCCGTGCACGAGCACGTCCGCGACCGCGTCCAGGTCCGTCACGCCTTCCAGCGCGTCGTGCAGGACACCCGCGTAGGACCGGAAACCCTCCTCCGTGCGGGCGGACAGCACCACCAGGCGACTGCCCACCGCAGAGCGCGGCGGGACCGCCGGCGGTTCCTCGACCACGACGTGGGCGTTGGTGCCGCTGAGCCCGAAGCCGCTGACACCGGCCCGCCGGGGCGTGCCGGTCCACGCGACCCGCCCGGTCGCGATCCGCAGCGGACCGTCCTCGGGCAGGCCCAGCAACGGGTTCGGCGCGTCGAAGTGCGTCGTCGGGAAGATCTCGCCCGTCCGGAACTGCGCGATCACCCGCAGCAGCCCGGCCAGGCCCGCCATCCCGGCCAGGTGCCCGAACGTGCCCTTCACCGACGACACCCGACCGCGCGCGCCCGCGCCCAGCAGGCCCTGGACCTCGATCGGGTCGCCGATGCGGGTCCCGGTGCCGTGCGCCTCGACGTAGCCGACCTCCTCGGCGGTCACGCCCGCGTCCTGCCGGGCCCGCACGATCACCTCGGCCTGCGCGGCGGGGCTCGGCGCGGTGATGCCGTCGCTGCGCCCGCCGTCGTGGTTGACCGCGCTGCCGGTGAGCACCGCGTGCACCACGTCACCGTCGGCCAGCGCGTCCGCCAAGCGCTTGAGCAGCACGAACCCGCCGCCCTCGCCGAAACCCGCCCCGTCGGCCGACGCGGCGAACGGCCGGCACCGGTCCGTCGCCGACTCCACGCCCAGGCCGTCCGGGTTCGCCACCCGCCGGGGCGGCGCGCCGAGCACCAGCTCGCAGCCGCCGACCAGGGCGTGGTCCACCTCGTCGCGGTCCAGCTTCACCCGCGCCTCGTGCAGCGCGACCAGGAACGACGAGCACGCCGTGTCCACCGCCTGGGCCGGTCCGCGCAGGTCCAGGTGGTAGGCGAGCCGGCCGGCGGCGAACGCGTGCAGGCTGCCCGCGAACGCCGGGCCGGTCGCCCGGTCCCGTTCGTCCAGCAGGTCGTACAGGCCGGGGTGCGGGCCGCCGTGCGCGGCGACCAGCACGGCCGTGCGGCGGCCCGCCAGACCGGCGTACCCGGCGTTGCCCACGGCCTCGGCGGCGAGCAGCAGCATCAGCCGCTGGCGGGGGTCGATCAGCTCGGCCTCGGCCCGGGAGATCCCGAACCGGCGGTGGTCGAACCCGGTGATGTCGGCCAGCCAGCCGCCGTGCTTCTCGTCGCCGGACAGCGCCAGTCCGGTCCGCTCGGCGCGGTCGGCCGGCAGCGGACCGACGGCGTCCCGACCCTCGGCCAGGATCGCGGTCAGCTCCGCCCAGCCGGTGGCGCGCGGCAGCCGGAACGCCACGCCGACGACGGCGATCGGGCCGGTCACAGCTCGACCACGGTCGTCGCGGGCCGCGCGGCGGCCGGTCCGCCGGCGATCACCGCGGCCAGCTCGCCCACGGTGGGGTGGGCGAAGAGCTGCCCGATGGTCAACGCCGGGAAGTGCCGGCGCAGCCTGCCGAACACGGCCAGGCTCTTGAACGAGTCCCCGCCCAGCTCCGCGAACTTCACGTCGGTGGCCACCGACTCGCGCCCGAGGACCTCGCACCAGATCCCCGCCACGAGCAGTTCGGTCCCGCCGCTCGGCGCGGCGGCCGGGGCGGGCGCGGCCGGCGCGTCCTGGGCGGCCTCGGCGAGTGCGCGCACCGCGACCAGGTCGACCTTGCCGTTGGCGGTGGTCGGGAGGTGCGGCACCCGGTGCACCCGGCTCGGCACGTGACCGGACGGCAGCAGCGCGGCCAGGTGCCGCGTCACCGCCACCGGGTCGGCCGTGCCGACCAGGTAGGCGACCAGTTCCAGCGGCGCGTCCGGGGCGGGCGCGTCGGCGACGACCAGGGCGGCGTCCACACCCGGCGCGGTCAGCAGCGCCCGTTCCACCTCGGCGGGCTCCACCCGGTGGCCCCGGACCTTGAGCTGCCGGTCCGCCCGGCCCAGGAACTCGTACCCGTCGGCGGTGCGCCGCACCAGGTCCCCGGTGGCGTACCGCCGGGCCGCGCCCTCCCCGGTGAACACCGCCGAGGTCCGCGCCGGGTCGCCGAAGTAGCCCCGGGCCAGCGCCGCGCCCCCGATCAGCAGCCGACCCGGTGCCCCGTCCGCGACCGGCCGGCCGGCGTCGTCCACCACCTCGGCGACGACGCCGGCCAGCGGGCGGCCGATCGGCACCACGCCGTCCACTGTGGACACCTCGTGGACCAGCACGCCGATCGTGGTCTCCGACGGGCCGTAGTGGTTGAACACCCGCAGTTCCGGTGCGGCGGAGCGGATCGCGCGCGCCAGCCGGGGCGGGAACACCTCGCCGCCCAGCAGCAGCACGTCGCGGGGCAGCAGCGGGCGCAGGTCGCCGGTCTGCCGGGCGAGCGCTTCGAGCTGGGACGGCGTGCACTTCACCGCCGCCACCTCCCGCACGCGCGCGGCGAACGCCTCGCCGTCGAGCACGGTCTCGCGGTCGAGCACGTCCAGCCGGCCGCCGGTGAGCAGCGCGCCGAACACGCTGGTGTTGCCGAGGTCGGAGGCGAACGTCGTGGTGCCGGCGAAGCTGTCCGGCCACGGGTCGACCCGCTCCCGCAGGCCCCGCAGGTAGTTCAGCACCGACGCGTGCCCGACGGCCACCGCCTTCGGCTCGCCGGTCGACCCGGACGTGAACACCAGGTAGGCCAGGTCCCCCGCCTCGGGCCGGAGGTCGCGCTCCTCGTCGGTCAGCGGGAGGGCACCGGGGGCGCGGCCGGCGTTGGCGGCATCGGCGAGCACCACCCGCGCGCCGGTCAGCCCGACCAGCGCGGCCACCCGCGCGTCCGGGTCGGCCGGGTCGACGTGGGCGTAGGCCGCGCCGGCGGCCCAGGCCCCGAGCGCGGCGACGATCGCGCCGGCCGAGCGGTCGACCAGGGTGGCCACCACGTCACCCGGCCGGACGCCGCGCGCCCGCAGGCGTTCGGCGACCGCGCCCGCGCGCCGGGCGAGCTGCCGGTAGGTGAGGCTGGAACCGTTGTGCCGCACCGCGATCCGCTCGGGGTGGGCGGCGGCGAGGCGGGCGAAGACGTGGACGCAGGTCTCAGCCACGGTGGCCGCCCGTGACCGGCGCGGCGAACGCGGACCGCATCGGCGTCGCCATCGTCACGTACACCTCGCGCGAACCGCTGAACGGCTCGCGGCCGTGCGCCACCGCCAGGTTGTCCACCACCGCGACGTCGCCGCCGCGCCAGTCGGGCAGGACGGTCTCGGCGTCGATCGCCGCGCGGACCTCGCGCAGCGTCTCCGCGGGGATCGGGGAACCGTCGCCGAACGTGGCCATCCGGGGCATCCCGTCCTCGCCGAGCGCCGCCTCCAGCCCGGCGCGGACGTCGGGGTCCAAACCGGACGGGTGGAACAGGTTGGCCTGGTTGAACCACGCGGGCACGCCGGTGCGCGGGTGCTCCAGGACGCCCTGCACGGTCTGCCGGGTGTGCAGCACCCCGCCGTCGAGCCACCGGTGCTCCACGCCGTCGGCGTCGAGCTGGGCCTCGACCGCCGCGCGGTCGTCGGTCTTGAACACGTGCTGCCAGGTCAGGTCGAACCCGGTGTTGTACCGGCGTTCGTAGGTGACACCCCTGGTGGTGAACGCCTCGCGGGTCCCGGCGGACAGCCGGGCGAGCACGGCGCGGTAGTCGGCGAGGCTGGTCTGGCCGCCGACCGGCGCGGCGATCCGCGACCACAGCCACAGGTGGCACGGCCAGGTGCGCCGGTAGGACATCTCGTTGTGCAGCCGGATGCGCTGGTCGGCCGGGTACTCGGTGGAGGTGAAGACCCGTTCGCTCACTGTGGACCGCGGCGTCGACGGCTCGGTGTAGTCCAGCAGGTCCGGGGTCGCGTTGACCACGACCCGCCGGAAGTCGGCGACGTCGGCGACGGCGAAGTCGCGGAACAGGACCGCCCCGTGGACGTCCAGCAGGGCGCGCACCTCGGGCCACGCGCCGACCACCCAGTCCGCGAGCGGCGTTCCCGGTTCCGGGGCGCGCAACACCAACGGCAGTGTTTTCATGATTCCCCCATATTCAGGCCGGCCGCCGGGCGCGGGCCTTCTCGTGGTGAGAGCGAGATCCGGGTGCGCGGTTTTCCGCAGAGTTCCCGAAAGGATTCCCCAGTCCTTCGCGATCGATCGTGACAAGCCCGCCGGGCGGGCGGCAACGGAATGTGCTCCAGGTCACAATAGGCCGGAAGGGTGGCTGCCGAAGTGCCGTAGCGAACCTTGTGAGCTGCGGAAACAGGAAAGGGGCGGAACCATACTGGAGCAGGCCGCGCAGGGCCAGCCCGAGGAGGGCTGAATGGAGTCAGGGCCGAAGTGCCGGGCCGGAAGTGTCCTTCGGGAAGGTCCCGACCACGTCCACGGCGGCCCGCCGGACAATGTGTCCCGGGTTTCTGCCGAGTGGCGAAGAACCGAAGTCGGCAACCCGGGTAGAGCCGGTTCGCGGCTACGCTGCGTCGGTCATCTCCGGTCCACGGCCGACAATTCATCGCCTGTTCGGGTGACGTGCCGGTGTCCTGGTCGGCGAGATCGTCCACGCCGGCCGGCCCGCCCCGACCGGTATCGGCCACTTCGGTGCCGCAGTACCGCCGGATCGTCACCGCCCGCGTTCGCCGCCGGTCCGGCACTTCGGGATCGCCCGGCGCACCGGACCGGCCGACCTGCCGGCCGGCCGGTTTTGTCGGTGCCGTCTGCTCTACTGGGACGACCGACCACAGTGGAGGAACCGATGGGTGTGCTGACCGACTACTTCCGCGCCACCGACGCCGAAACCGTGGTGCGCGCCGTGGAGGGGGACGTGGTCGGTCCCGCCGCCAGGGCGGGCGCGGTGTTCGACGGGTTCGAGCTGAAGGGGGTCGATCCGGCGGTCGGGTTCGGGCAGCTCGTCGCCATCGCCCTGGGTGTCCCGTGGACCCCGACCGTCGCGGGGGCGAGGTTGGTGTGGCCGGCGGACGGGAGCGCGGACACGGACGCCTGGGTGTTCGAGCTGGGGGAGCGGGCCCTGGCGGCGGTGGCGGGCGTGCCGGACTCGGCGGTCGCGGAGGTGGCGGCCGAGTGGGCGCGCGCGGAGGAGTGGGACGGCGCGTCCGTCGAGGAGGTGCGCGAGATCGCGGAGGGGCTGATCGGGGTGGCGCGGCGGGCCCGCGACGCCGGGGAGCGGCTCTACTGCTGGTGCGCGTTGTAGTCCGCCCGCCCGGCGTCGGTCGGTCGACCCGCCCGGTCAGACGCGGTGGTCGGTCGGTAAACCCGTCCGGTCAGACGTCATGGTCGGTCAGACGTCGTGGTCGGGCATCGGGATCACCGCGTGCGCGCCGGCGTTCGGGTTGGCCGGGTCGTTGACGGTCAGGCCGTTCCACCGGGTGCGGGCGGCCAGGAACTCGGGGGTGAGCCCGGTCCGGTCGGCCAGCGCGGTGACGTCCCGGAGCGTGATGAGGCTCTTGCCCGCCTCCCGCGACCAGCCCCAGGAGACCACGAGGACGTACTTGTTCTTCACCAGGCCGGTGTTCGTGCGGTACTGGAGCAGCACGGCGGTCTGGAAGTCCATGCCCAGGACGTCGGAGCCGAGCGGCACGTTCGGGTTGTCGCGGAGCGTGGCCCGGGTCTGCTTGGGGCCCGCCGTCTTCCAGTCGGTCACGCGCAGGGCGTTCCCGCCGGTCTGCTCCTCCTGCGTGGTGAACAGCGGGATGGTCTCGGTCAGCCGCTGCTGCGAGTAGCGGTAGTCCAGGCTCGCCAGCACCCCGCCGGCCGGCACGGGGCCGGTGACCAGCGTGTCGTCGGCGGTCTGCTGGGCCTGGTAGTCGGCGGCGTGCTGCACGGGGTTCGCGAGTTCCGCCTTGCGGTCGGCGGCGATCTTCTTGAACGCGGTGGAGACCGGTTTCCTGGTGATCAGGTCGACGTCGAGCGCCCACCCGGCGTGCGGCAGGTGGGCCGGGACGCACCGCTCGGCGTACCCGATGTTGCCCTGCACCGCCTGCGCCCCGCCGCCCTGGCCGGGCTGCCGGACCTCGCGCACGATCTGGAGCAGGTGGAACACGGCGGGCGTGCCGGCCTGGTAGTCGGGGTACTTGTCCTTGATCTTGAAGGTGGCGGGCTGGTATTCCAGCGAGACCTTCGCTCCCACCTGGCCCTCCTCCGCGTAGCGGTCGTACCGCGCGGGGTAGAAGGTGCCGGTGCTGACTTCCAGGGGAGGCAATGCTTTCCTGTTCCTGACGCGATCGGCGGAGTCGGTCATCCGGGTGATCTCCCGCCGCCCGGGACGCGTTACACCGCCGGCGGCCGACGGGTTCGTGGTCGCGCACCCGGGTCGCCCGGCGGACCGGGCTGACCCGGCCGGTCGTCCCGGTCAAGAACCCACCGCTGTTAACGCGCGGCGGGTGCTCCCGGCGGTTCCGCGAAGCCGGCACCCTTGACGTGGCAGCGGTGTCCGGGCACCGCCGCTCCCGAAGCGACTCCGGATCGCGTAACCCCTGCTCAGCCGCGTGGAACAGGGTGCTGTGGGCCGGTCGGACCAGCCGGGTCGCCGTCTTGACCCGGACGACTTTCACGTCTATGGTCTAGACCACTTGCCGGTTGTGGCCGCCCTGTCGTGGGCGGGTGCGGCCGGTGGATCCGGCCGCCGCGGATATGGACCCTGCCCAGGGAAACCCCCCTTGGGGGTTCCTCCGAAGGAGCTGGACAATGAGTCTGAAACGGAAGCTCGCGGCGGTACTCGCCGGCGTGGGCATCGCCCCGTTCATCGTCGTGGTGTCAGCGGGACCGGCCAACGCGCACGGCTACATCACCTCGCCGCCCAGCCGGCAGGCGAACTGCGCGGCGGGCAAGGTCTCCAACTGCGGTGACATCATCTACGAGCCGCCGAGCGTGGAAGGCCCGAAGGGGCAGCAGAACTGCCACGGCGGCGACGCCCGCTGGGCACCGCTGAACGACGACCGCAAGGCGTGGCCCGCCGCGTCGGTGGGCGACAACGTCTCGTTCAACTGGCTGATCACGGCCAACCACGCCACCAGCACCTGGCAGTACTGGGTGGGCGGCAGCAAGATCGCCGAGTTCAACGACCACGGTCGCCAGCCGGGCCGCACGGTCCAGCACGCCGTGAGCCTGGGCGGTCGCACCGGCCGCATCAAGCTGCTGGCCATCTGGAACATCGCCGACACGGCGATGGCGTTCTACAACTGCGTCGACCTCCAGGTCGGCCCCGGTGGCCCCAACCCGACGACCACCCCGACGACGACCACCACGACCACCACGACCACGCGGCCGACCACGACGACGACCACGACCCCGCCCGTGACGGGTCCGTGGGCGACCGGCGTGTCGTACCCGGCCGGCTCGCAGGTGACCTACGGCGGTTCGTCGTACCGCTGCATCCAGGGTCACACCTCGCTGTCCGGCTGGGAGCCGCCGAACGTGGCGTCGCTCTGGCAGCGGCTCTAGGTCGCGATCCGGCCGGTGCGGGAGTGCGGCACCGGACCAGGTCATGACGCGGGACGCCCCCGGCGCGAGCCGGGGGCGTCCTCCCGTCGAGGGGTCAGCCCACCCGGCCGACGCCGCCGTAGCCGAGCGGGCGCGCCACGCTGTCGCCGTCCTCGACCCGGCCGTCGGTGCTCCAGTCCGGCAGGCACACCAGGCCCGGCTCGACCAGGGTCATCCCGTCGAACCACGCGAGGATGTCCTCGTGGGTGCGGACGTGCACGTACTCGTCGGCCGCGGCGTAGGCCTGGACCAGCCGCGCCACCTCGGCCCGCAGCTCGGGGGAGGCCAGCTCGCTCGCGATGTGCGAGAGGGCGACCAGGCTGCCCGGCGCGAGCCGCTCCCGGTAGTGGGCGATCAGGTCGGCGGGCCGGTCGTCGTCGGAGATGAACAGCAGCACCCCGACCATCAGGACCGCGACCGGCTCGGAGAAGTCGATCAGCCGCCGGGTCTCCGGGTGGTCCAGGATCTTCCCGGGCTCCCGGATGTCGGCCTGGATGATCGCCGCGAACGGGTTGCCGGACAGCAACTGCTTGGCGTGCGCGTAGGCCACCGGCTCGTAGTCCACGTAGACCACGCGCGCCGCCGGGTCGACCTGCTGGGCGATCTCGTGCACGTTGCCGACGGTCGGGATGCCCGAACCGAGGTCCAGGAACTGGCGGATGCCCTGGTCGAGGCAGTACTGGACGACCCGGCGCAGGAACGCCCGGTTGAGCAGCGTGACGGCGGGTACCGAGGGCGCGATGTCGAGCACCTGGTCGGCGAACGCGCGGTCGACGGCGAAGTTGTGCGCGCCGCCGAGGAAGTAGTCGTAGGCGCGGGCGGCGGACGGCACGCTCAGGTCCACATCGCTGCGCGGTTCGAAGGAGGTCATGTGCCGGCCTTTCCGGGCTGGTGGTGACTGCCGGCCCCGAGCCTAGGCCGCCGGACGCGTTTCCGGTCAGCTCATGGCGACCAAGATCATGCTGTTCCACCAGTGACCGAGTTCGTCCACTTCGTCCGGAGTGGTCGCGACGGTGGACAGCAGGCCGCCGACCGTGGTCGTGCGGGTGTCCACCCACCACACCTGGCCGACGCCGTCCCGCACGAAGCACGTGGTGAACTCGCCGGGCAGCGGACCGCTGGTGTCCCGGTAGTACACCGCGTAGTGGACCGGCTGGGTCTTGGGCCGGCAGCCGCCCCAGTCGTCGTCGCGCGGGATGCCGTTCGCGCGCACGATCCCCTGGAAGAACTCGTCCTGCGCGGCGCGGTCGGCGAACAGGTGGAACACCGCGCGCTGCGGGGGAGGGAACAGGCGGTGCGCGGAGTTGGCCTCCGTGCACACGACGCTCGCGGTGACGCCGGCGCTCCGGTCCGAATTGGACGCGCAGGAGGCGTTGCCCCGGTACACCTCCGGCAGGCGCTGCCGGAGCACCTGCTCGTCAGGAGTGACTTGCGGAGTGGTCGTGGTCGTCGGCTTCCGTTCGGTGGTGGTCTGCCGGGTCGTGGTCTGTCCGGTGGTCGAGGTAGTGGTCGTCGGGGTGGCTTGACCGTGCGTGGACCACTGCGTGACCGACCACGCGACCAAGCCCGCGACCAGCGCGAACGCCACCGCGCCCGCGATCAACGGCCTGCGGGACCGGGCAGCGGTGACCGGCGGTGCCGCGTACGGCCCGGACCGGTGGCCGGGCGGTGGGCTGGGCGGCACCGGCCGGGGGAGCGGGTGACCGGGCCGGCTGCCGGGTGCGCCGATGCGCGTGCCGGTGGGCGCGGAGATGGACACAGGGATGGGCCCAGGGGTGGACACAGGGATGGGCCCGGGGGCGCGGGTGGGCGGAGTGGACGGTCGTGCGACCGCCGGTGTCGGCCGGGCTGGTGTCAGGGCGGCGGTGGCGGCTGCGGCGAACGCGCCCGCCGTCTGGTGGCGGTCGGCGGGGTCCTTCGCCATGCCGCGCCGGATCACCTCGTCCACGGCGGACGGCACCGCCGGGTTGAGCAGCGCGGCCGACGGCGGGGCGCTGCGCAGGTGCGCCCAGATCTGGGCCGCCACGCCGTCCGCCGGGAACGGTCGCCGGCCCGTCACGCACGCGTACAGCACGCACGCCAGCGCGTACACGTCCGCCCGACCGTCCACGGCCCCGTTCTCGAACCGCTCCGGAGCCATGTAGTCCAGGGTGCCGACGAGCACGCCGGACGCCGTCGCGTCGGCCCCCGTCGGCAGCAGGTCGCGGGCGATGCCGAAGTCCACCAGGTAGGCGAAGTCCTCCGGGGTCGCCAGGACGTTCGACGGCTTCACGTCGCGGTGCACGACCCCGTCCGCGTGCGCCGCGTCGAGCGCGCCCGCCACCTGCGCGACGATCCGCACCGCGCGCTCCGGCGACAGCGGCCCGGCCGCCGTGAGCTCGCCGAGGTCGTGCCCCTCGACCAGGCGCATGTCCAGGTAGAGCCGTCCGTCGATCTCGCCGTACGCGTGGATCGGGATGACGTGCGGCTCGCGCAGCCGGGCGACGATCCGCGCCTCGCGGCGGAACCGGGCGCGGTATTCCTCGTCGTCGAGCGCCGGGGACAGTCGTTTCAACGCCACCACCCGGTCGTGCGCGGTGTCGTGGGCGCGGTGCACCTCGCCCATGCCGCCGCGTCCGAGTAGCTCGCCGATCACGTAGTGGCCGAACGACTCCGTCATGACTCCCTCGGGTGGGCCGGTGCCTCGTTCCGAGTCGACGTGCGAACCCCGCGCGCGGTTCCCCCGATCGTCGTAGAGCTCCGCACCGGTCACCGCGGGTGAAGCGCGTCCCGCCGCACGGCGCGACCGTGCGGTGGCCGGGTGTGCCCACCGGCGGCCCCGCCCGACCCGTCCCTCTCCCCGACCCGTCCCTCTACTGTGGACGGTCGCGCGGTGATCGGCCGTGGTTGTCGCCGTCAATACCCCATACCGCCGCACCCGACTTTGGTAGGTGGTCCAACACCGCCTACGTCCTTACAGTGCGTAAGGCTTGGTATCCAGGCTGCGACGACGCGGCAGTGCGAGGTAACGCACATGAGTCATGAGGTTCAAGTGCTCGCAGGTGCCCAACCGGCTCCCGTCCCGCCGGGCGATCTCGCCCAGGCGTTGCGCTACGGGCCGTTCGACCGCGCACTGGCGACGGCCATCCGCCGGCGCGGGCTGTCGTTGTCCCGGCTGCGGGCCCACCTCGCATCCCAGGACGTCACCATCGCCCAGTCCACCCTGAGCTACTGGCAGCGCGGCCTGCGGCACCCGACCGGGCCGCGCGCGCTGGACACCGTGCGCGCCCTGGAGCGCGTGCTCCAGCTCCCGGAGGACAGCCTGGTGGTGCTGATCGGGCCGCACCAGCGCGCGGCCGAGCTCGACCAGCGGGTGCCGTCGATCCCGGAGCTCACCGAGAGCTGGGCCGGCACCGGCGCGCTGCTGACCGAGTTCGACGGCGTCTCCGGCAGCCCGTGCAACGCCGACCTCGACATCGCCACCGTGTTCGACGACGTCCGGCTGACCGCCGCCGGCGAGATCGCGGGGATCACCTCGACCATGGCGGTGCGGGCCCGGCGCTCGGGCCCGGACGGCTTCGTGGTGACCCACCAGAGCGAACCCGACGCCGACATCGACAGCGCCGGCGTGCTGGCCGGCGACGGGTGCCGGATCGGCCGGGTGCGCAAGCGGCCGTCCTCGGCCGGGATGGTGTTCGAGGTCCTCTTCGACCGCAAGCTCACCGAGGGCGACGTGCACATCTTCAGCTTCTCGCTGGAGTTCAGCACGCCCGTCCGCGCGCCGACGTTCTACCGGGTGATCCGCGGCCGGCTGCGGACCTACCTGATCCGGCTCTACTTCGACCCGTCGATGCTGCCGGTCCGCTGCACCCGGGTCGAGCGGGCGCGCGAGGGGCAGGCACCCACCGTCAGCGAGGCGCTGCTGTGCGGGCCGAACGGGTTCGCGTGCGCCTACTTCGAGGGACTGGACTCCTCGCTCGCCGGGGTCGACTTCCTCTGGGACTGACGCCGCCGCACCACCAGGGCCGCCGCGAGCACCAGCAGTGCCGCCGCACCGGCGATCGGCCACCCGGACCCCGTCGTCGCGGGCGGGGCCGCCGCCGGCGGGGCGGCGTCCTGCTGGGGGAACCCGATGCCCTGGTCCTTCTGGTAGTCCGAGCCGGGCAGCTTGTCGCCGTACCGGGCCCGGACCTGCTCCTGGTACTCGGCGATCGGCACGAACGCGCCCACCGGCGACTGCGGCAGGCTCGCCTGCAACAGCACCACGCCGGTCGGGCCGAGCTCGTACCAGCCGTTGATCTGGGGTTCGTTCAACAGCACCGAACCGCGCTGGAGCCGCTGGTTCAGGGTCTCCTCGTCGTTGCCGGAGAAGACGCTGCCCACGGCCCAGGAGCCGGTGCCCTGCGGGTCGGCGCGCAGGGTCGCGCGCTTCCCGTCGTCCGCCGTGGCGGTCACCGCGATGTACTGGAGGACCCCGGCGGGCGCGCCCGGGACGCCCCGGACGAACTCGGGGTTCAGCACGTAGGCCGCGACCCCGTGGTCGGCGACCGTCACGGTGCCCGGCTCGGTGCCGTGGACCTGCCGGAAGTTGGTCTTCGCGAAGCTGATCGCGGCCGGCGTCCGCGCGGCGTCGAGCGCGGCGGCGAAGTCCTCCGGAGAGGGTGGGGGAATCGCCTCGCGGGCCGACGCCGGGGCACCGGAGAGCACCAGGGCGAGCGCGGTCAGGGCGAGGACGGACAACTTCCGGCAGATCACGACCTCAACCCCTTATCGCGCCTTGGTGATGTTGACGATGGTGTCGTTCCAGCGGAACTTGGCGTTGCTCCGGTACTGGTTGTACGACCACGTCTGGTAGCGCTGGTAGGTCGGCCACGGGTCGCCGACGAGGATGGACTGGTTGGTGGAGTCGTAGCCGTAGATGACCTCGGCGTGCCCGCCGCCGGAGGTCCAGTAGATGCCGGTCAGGTTGGGGATGCCGGCGTCGATCTGCTGGGTGATCGAGGCGAAGCTGATCGTGCCGCGGGCGTCCTGGGCGTTGAAGCCGGTGCCGCGGAAGCCGCGCACGATCTCCGGGATCTGGGCGGGCTGGTTCGGGCAGTAGCCGGCCGAGGAGCCCTTGCCCGCCGCGCAGAACGACTGCTGGCTGACCGTCACGCCGAGGGTCTGCTCGATGCTCGCCCCGGTCGCGGCCCAGCACCACTGGTTCTGCTGCTGCACCTGCTGGGTGTAGTTGAGGCGCTTGGACGCCGCCGCGGTGAGGTTCTTCGGGGCGACCACCGGCGTGATCTCGCGGACCTGGTGGTGGTCCTCGGTCTTGATCAGGCCGTGCGGCGTGCCCTGGTCGACCGGCGTCGCCGTCGCGACCGACGGGAACGCGACCGACGCGCTGAACGCGGCGGCGACGGCGAACAGGCAGGGCAGCCCCCGTCGGGGGATTTTCCGATCCACGAGTGTTCTCCTTGCAGGGGAAGGAAGACGAGTGCGGGACGGTCGGCCGCGTGGTGGGCCGGCCGACTCGGCACTACCGTGCGCGCCGTTCTCCTCCCGGACAACGGCCGTTCGATTCCCCGTGCACGGCGTGTGATCGTTCACCGCCTCCGCGTCGTCGCGGGAACAAGGGCAACCGCCCCTCCGGTACGCGCGGGTTCACCGGAACGCGGCCCGTCGGAGAACATTCACCGGCCGTTCACCCCGGTGTGAACGGTGTGGTCCGGTCGGGGTGGCGTCGACGCGGGTGCCGCGCGCGGCCGGCGGTGGCGGGGGAGGATGATCGCCCGCCCGACCTGTCGAGAGGATCTCCATGCGCGCCATCGAGTTCGCCGAGTACGGCGGTTCCGACGTCCTGCGCGGTCGGGACGTCGACCTGCCCGAGCCAGGTCCCGGGCAGGTGCGGGTCGCCGTGCGGGTGGCCGGGGTGAACCCGTTCGACTGGAAGCTGCGCAGCGGTGCGATGGCCGGGGTGGTGCGCCTGTCGCTGCCGCACCGGCCGGGTCTGGAGCTGGCCGGGGTGGTGGACGCCGCCGGCGCGGGCGCGCCGGCGGCGGTCGGCGACGAGGTGTTCGGGTGGGCGGAGACCGGGTCGTACGCCGAGTACGCGCTGGCCTCGGTCATCGCGGCGAAGCCCCGGGCGCTCACCTGGCGCGACGTCGCCGCGCTGCCGACGGCGGGCGAAGCGGCGCTGCGCGGCCTGCGGCTGCTCGACGTCGGCGAGGGGGACGTGCTGCTCGTGCACGGCGCGGCCGGTGCCGTGGGCGGTTTCGCCACCCAGCTCGCCGTCGCCCGCGGCGCGACCGTCATCGGGACCGGCGGCGACCGCAGCGCCGACACGATCCGCTCGTCCGGGGCCACCCCGGTCCGCTACGGGGACGGCCTGGTCGAGCGGGTGCGCGCGGTCTCGCCCCGGGTGGACGCCGTGCTGGACGCCGCCGGCCGGGGGGCGCTGCCGGACTCGGTCGAGCTGCGCGGCGGCACGGACCGGGTGCTCACGCTCGCCGACACCGCCGCGTTCGACCTGGGCATCCCCTTCTCCAGCGGCGAACCCGGCGGCCAGAGCGCCGACGTGCTCACCGAGCTCGCCGACCTGGCCGCCACCGGCCGCCTGGTGGTCCGCCACGCCCGCTCCTACCCGCTCGCCGAGGCCGCCCGCGCCCAGGACGACAGCGCCACCGGCCACAGCGGCGGGAAGATCACCCTGGACGTGCGGGGCTGAGGCGGGACGGCCCGGGACGGCCCGCGATCCGCACCCGACGCCGCCGCGATCGCCCGACCTCGCCGTTCTCCCGTGGCGACGGCCCGCCATGGGCCACAATGGGTGATCGGTCGAGCACCGGGAGGCAGGAGTGCCGGACAGGTTATCGCGGCTCCGCACGTCGTCCAGGCGTACCGAACACCGGCTCTCGACGTTCGCGGCGCTGATCGCCGCACTGGGCCTGCTGACCGGCCTGGTCGGGTGGGCGGCGCTCGACTTCCGGCAGGAGCGCGTCGCGGAGGCGGCGGACCGGCGCACCGAGCTGACCGCCAAGGCGCTCGACGTCTACCGCGCCATGGCCGACGCCGACGCGGCCTCGCTCAACGCGGTGCTGGTCGACCCCCAGCGCGCGGCCCCGCTGCGCAACGGGTTCCGGGCGAACATCGGGGCCGCCACCGACGCGCTGCGGGTCGCGTCGGCGCGCAACGCCGACACCGAGGACACCGCCGCCGGGCTGATCCGCGACCTGTCCGACCTGCTGCCCCGGTACGCGGCCCTGGTCGAGGTCGGCTGGGTGGAGAGCCGCGCCGGGCACCCGGTCGGCACCTCCTACCTGTCCAACGCTTCCTACCTGGTGCGCGAGAAGATCCTGCGCAAGGCCAAGGAGCTGCACGTCGACCAGACCGACGCGCTGGTCCGGGCGCAGCGGGACGCGGGCGCGCCGCCGTGGGCGTTGATCGTCCTCGGGGCGGTGCTGCTGGTGGTCCTCGTCGGGGCGCAGGTGTTCGTCCGCCGGCGCACGCGCCGGCGGCTGAACCGCGGGCTGGCGCTGGCCACCGCGCTCACGCTCGTCTCGCTGGTGGGCGGGGGCGTGGTGACGGCGATCGCGGCGGCGCGCGGCGGGGAGGCCGCGCGGGAGACCGCGCTCGTGCAGGCCCTCGCCGAGGCCCGCAACCTCGGCCGCGAGGCGGACGAGGCCGAGGCCCGGATCATCATCTTCCCCAAGGTCGGCGACCTCGCCGCGCTGGGCAGGACCTTCGAGCTGATCCGGGACGCGGTCCGGCGGGGCGGCGGCGACCGGGCGGCGCTGAGCGAGGTGGACGCGTGGGTCGAGCACGACCAGGCGCTGCTCGCCCAGGCGCGGGGTGGCCGGCCGCCGGCGTTCACCGAGGCGGTCCGCCTGATCACCGACCCGCCGGCGGGCGCGCGGCAGACCCACGGGGAGCGGCTCGACGCCCGGCTGAGCACGTTGATCGACGAGCACGCCCGCGCCGCCGACGACGCCACGGGCGGGGCCAGGTCCGCGCTCGCGGGCTGGGACGTGGTCGTCCCGCTGCTGATGGCCGCCGCCGTGGTGTCGGCCCTGTTCGGCCTCGGCGTTCGGATCAGGGAGTACTACACGTGATCAGGTACCTCGCCCTCGTCGCCGTGCTGACCTGCCTCGCGGCGTGCACCGCACCGGCCGCCCCGGACGGCCGCGCCCCGACGTCGACCACGGCCCCCGACTACCCGGAGGGCTACACCGAGTCGCCGGAGGCCGGCCGGTCGTGCCCGGACGCGCCGGGCGGCAGCCTCGACCCCGCCGCCGGCCCGCTCGGGCCGGACGGGCGGCCGGACGGCGACACCGTCCGCAGGATTCGCGCGGAGGGGCTGGTGGTCGGCGTGAGCCAGACCGCGCAGTTCCTCAGCACGCGGGACCTGGCGACCGGCGAGCTCACGGGCTTCGAGGTCGAGATCGCGCGCGAGGTGGCCGCCGCGCTGGGCCTGCCCGCCGGCGGCGCGGGCCTCGACCTGGTCAGCCTGCCCACCGGCCGCCGCCTGCTCGCGTTGAAGACGTCGGTCAACGAGGAGAAGCGGTCGCCGGAGATCCGCGAGGTCGACCTGGTGATCGCGAGCGTGAGCGTCACGTGCGGCCGTGAGCAGGAGTACGGGCTGAGGTACAGCAGGCCCTACCGGGACACGCACAGCGGCCTGCTGGTGCGCTCCGGGTTGAGCGGCGTGACGGGACCCCAGGACCTGACCGGCCGCAAGGTGTGCGCGGGCGACAAGACCACCAACAGCGACGAGATCCTGGAGATCCGGGACGAGCAGCGCCGCCGCGACCCCGGGCGGGCGCTGGTCGCCGTGACGGTGTCCGACACCAGCGACTGCCTGATGCTGCTGCAACGCGGCCTGGTGGACGCGGTGTACTCGGACGTGGTGATCCTGCTGGGCTACCAGTACCAGACCCCAGGCACGGTCCTGCTGGACTACCGCCACCCGAGGTCGGTCAAGACGGCCGTGGCGGTGAGCGGCGAGCAGCCGGACCTGGTCCGCTTCGTCAACCGCGTGCTCGACGACCTGCGCGGCGGACGCCTGGAAGCCATCTACGACGAGCAGTTCGCCCGAGCACCCACGAAACTCCCGCTCCGAATCCCCGACGAGCCTTACCAGCGCTAGCGCGTGTGACCGGGCGAACCCGCGGTACCGGTGGCAGGGAACCGGACGACCACGGGTTGCACCTGGCCTGCGAACTCTGCGGCGGGCACCCCCGATCGACCGGGACGTCTACAAGCAGTGCCACGCCGTCGAGTGCGGCATCAAGACCTGGCAACGACACCTGGCTGCGTCACATCTGAAACACGTCCTGGCCGCACCGCCCCGGGAGACCTCCGGGTCCGGGAATCCGCGCCCGCGTCCGCGTCCCGATTCCTCGGTCCCGACCCGTGACGGCGACCCGGTGTGCCGTAGATTTGTCCTTGATCGCGCCGGTTCCGGTGGCGGCCGGCTACCGTCGTCACCAGCCGGCGAGTCGTCGACCCTCGCGGGCACCTGCGGATGAGAGGCGGGCTTCAACCATGGTGGCGGTATCAGGTCGGCAGCCGGTGGCGGCTCCGGCGGCCGGGCACGGGGCGGACGAGGACCTGCGGGCGTTGTTCGGGCAGTCCACCGCCGTGTTCGCGTCGCTGGTCGGGCCGACGCACGTGGTGGAAACGGCGAACCCCGCGTTCTTCGCCACCATCGGCGAGGAACGCGCCCGCAGCGGCCTCGCGATCGTGGACCTGATGCCCGAACTGGTCGGTCAACCGTTCATCGCCCTGCTCGACCGGGTCTACCGCACGGGTGAGCCCTACACCGGCCGCGACGTCCGCGTCGTGCTGGGCACCGGCCCGCACGCGCGGGAGGCGTTCTTCGACTTCACCTACGAGCCGCGCCGCGACGCCGCCGGCGAGGTGACCGGCATCCGCGTGATCGGGGTGGAGACCACCCAGGTCAAGCACGCCCAGCGGCTGATGACCGAGCACCGCGCCCTGCTGGAGCAGATCGCCCGCCGGGCACCGCTGACCGAGGTGCTCGACGGGATGGCCCGCTGCATCGAGAACCTCGCGCCGGAGGAGCTGCTCGTCTCCGTCCTGCTGGCCGATCCCGACGGCCTGCACCTGCGCCACGGTGCCGCGCCGAGCCTGCCGGACTTCTACAACCGGGCCATCGACGGGATCGCGACCGGTGACGGTGTCGGGTCCTGCGGGACCGCCGCCCACCGGCGGGAACCGGTGATCGTCACCGACATCGCCACCGACCCGTACTGGGACGACTTCCGGGACCTGGCCCGGCGCGCCGGCCTGGCCGCCTGCTGGTCCACGCCGATCCTGGCCCGCGACGGCGGCCTGCTGGGCACCTTCGCCATGTACCACCGGGTGCCGCGCGTCCCGCAGGACACCGACCTCGCGCTCATCCGGGTCTTCGCCGGCACCGCCGCCCTGGCCATCGAGCGCCACCACGGCGAGCAGGCGCAGCAGGCCGCCGAAGCCCGCGCCGAGGCCGCCCGCGAGGACCTGGCCGAGGCGGTGCGCGCGGAGCGGAAGCTCCGCGCCGAAGCCGAGGAGCGCGCCACCGCCGCCGCCGAACTCACCGCCCAGGTGCGCGCCGCCGCCGCCACGCAAGCCCCCGCACCGCACCCCGAGCACTGCCAGCTCGGCGGCCGGGCCGGGTGCGCCGAGTCCCCCGAGATCAAGATCGCCGACTCGTGGGGGGATTCGGCGTGGGGCTGCGCCGCCCACGCCGAGGAAGCCCTCATCCACGTGCGGTCGGTCTTCATCGCCAGCGAGGAGTTCGGCGGCCTGGCCGCTTATCTCCGCCGTTGACCCGACCCGGGGGACGGGCGGGAAGCCGCAGCGCCCGCCACGAGGGCGTCGACGGATCTCGTCCCGGCGCACCACAGCGCTCCCCGCGCCGCCGGGCGGTCGTGGGTTCGGTCGGAAGCCCCTGGGGCAGGGGCGTCGCGCCGTACAATCGGGGTAGGCGACCGTTCACGTCCGGAGAGCGCGGGGAGTGGGATGTCCGGCGGATTCACCCCGCTCACGCCCGACGACCCGCGCGAGGTCGGCGGGTACGCGCTGCGGGCGCGGCTCGGCGTCGGCGGGATGGGTCGGGTCTACCTCGCGTTCGACGCCGACGGCCGGGCGCTGGCGATCAAGGTCGTCCGGCCCGAGCACGCCGAAGACGACGAGTTCCGGCGGCGCTTCGCCCAGGAGGTGGCGGCGGCGCGGCGGGTCCGGGGCGACTGCGCGGTGCCCGTGGTGGACGCCGACCCGACGGCCGCGCTCCCGTGGCTGGCCACCGCCCACGTGCCCGGACCGTCGCTGCGGCACGCCGTGCACGCGCACGGGCCGTTCCCCGCGCCCGCCGTGCTCCGGCTCGTCGCCGGGGTCGCCGAAGGGCTCGCGGCGGTGCACGCGTGCGGCATCGTGCACCGCGACCTGACGCCGGCCAACGTGCTGCTGACCGAGGACGGTCCCCGCGTCATCGACTTCGGCATCGCCCACGCCGTCGCCGCCACGTCGTTGACCCGGACCGGGATCAGCGTCGGCACGCCCGCGTTCATGGCACCGGAGCAGGTGCGCGGGCGGTCGATCACGCCCGCCGCCGACGTCTTCGCGCTCGGCCACCTCGCGGTGTTCGCGGCGGTGGGCCGCCCGGCGTTCGGCGAGGGCAATCGCGAGGCGATGTTCTTCCGCATCCTCGGCGAACCGCCGGACCTGGCCGGCTGCCCCGAGGAGATCCGGTCCCTCGCGGACCGCTGCCTGGCCAAGGACCCCGCCGACCGGCCGTCCCCGGCCGAGGTCGTGGCGCTGGTCCGCGAGCGGGGCGGGCCGCTCCCGGGCCCCTGGCTGCCGGTGGCCGTGGCCGCGTCCCTCGACGCCTACGACGCCTCGGCGTACCGCTCGTCCCCGCCGCTCGTCGCCGACACCGACACCGACCACGCACCGCCCGCCGCCAGTACGAGGGTCGACCACCGCACGCCGTTCGCGACCCACGCCGGTGAGACCGAAGTCGACCACCGCGACCCGGCCGCCGTCCGCGTGGGCGGGGTCCGGGCGGACAGGGGTCGAGCGGACAGGGGTCGAGCGGGCGGGGTCCGGGCGGACTACCCGGTGCGGAGGCCGCCGGCGCGCTCCAGCGGGCGCGGGGCGCTGTTCGCGGGTGTCGCGATCATCGCCGCGACCCTGCTGGTCCTGGCCCTCGGCCCGGGGAAGGTCTGGGACAGCGCCACCGGGCTGCTCGGTGAGCGGGCCGGGCCGACCACGTCGGTGCCGGTGACGACCACGACCGAGCCCCCGCCGGCGGACACGCTGGCCGAGGGGTGCGCGGAGGCGATCGCGAGCATCGCCGCGTTCGAGGAACTGCCCAGGAGCGAGGACTGGGTCTCCGGCGTGACGGGGCTGCGGCACCTCGCGACCGGCCTCGCCGCCGCCGGCCGGGCCGCGACCAACGCCGAGGTGCGCGCGGCCGTGGAGGCGATGGCGACCGACCTGACCTCGGCGCTGGGGCACGGCCTGACCGGCGACGGCGGCGAGTTCCTGGCCAAGCTCGACCAGGTCGCCGCGTCCGGCGACGCGCTCGTGCGGGCGTGCCAGGGCACCCGCTAGGTTTCGGGTGCGCGGCCGACCGCGTCGCCGACGCGGTGGAGAGGGGCAGGGGTGACCGACGAGGAGTTGCTGGTCGAGTTCGCCCTGACCCGCCTGGACCACCCCGACGTGGACCTGGAGGAGGTTGCGGCGCTGACGGTCCGGAGGCTGCACGCCGACCGCGTGGTGGAGTTCGCGTCCCGCACCCTCGCCGCCCGGGGCGAGCTGCGCGGCGCGGTGTTCCCGTCCGCCGTCGAGCACGTGGTGCGGGTCGTGCTGACCATGCGCGGCCCGGCGGACTAGGCCGGTCCGAGAGGTGGGGCGGCCACCCCGTCCGACACCGGGCTCTCCCCGCAGCGCCTCGCGGTCGAGTCCGGCACCGACCTGATCGACCGACGCGCTGCGGTCGGGTGGTGGCCGCCCGTCACCGACGTCGATACGTTGATCACGTGGACGAGAACGAACGGCTGCTGCACGCCTCGTCATTCGGCACCGCCGCCGCCGCGTATGCCGAGCACCGCCCGGACTACGCCCGGGCCGCCGTGAGCTGGGCGCTCCAGCCCGCTCCCGGGTCGCGCGTGCTCGACCTCGGTGCCGGCACCGGCAAGCTCACCGCAGTGCTGGCCGCGCTGGGCGTCGACGTCGTAGCGGTCGAACCCGACCCGGCGATGCTGACCGGGCTGCGCCGCTCGCTGCCCGACGTCCGGGCCCTGGCGGGGAGCGCCGAGGCGATCCCGCTGCCGGCCGGCGCGGTCGACGCGGTGCTGGCCGGCAACGCGATGCACTGGTTCGACATGGCCGTCGCGGGACCCGAGATCGCCCGGGTCCTCGCCCCCGGCGGTGTGCCGGCCGGCCTGTGGAACGTCCTGG
Organism: Actinosynnema sp. NPDC023587; assembly: GCF_040640215.1. Taxonomy (NCBI): domain Bacteria; kingdom Bacillati; phylum Actinomycetota; class Actinomycetes; order Pseudonocardiales; family Pseudonocardiaceae; genus Actinosynnema; species Actinosynnema sp. NPDC023587. The sequence goes on from NZ_JBFABG010000009.1 coordinate 271,555, forward strand.
ACGACCAGGTCGAGTGGGTCGACGGGCTCGCCCGGGTCAGCGGGAGCGCGGCCATCGGCCCGCGGGACACGCCCACCTCCTGGCTCGCGGAGATGGCCTGCGCCCACCTCCCCCGGACCGACGCGCCCGCCCGGTTCGGCTCGCCGGAGCAGGTCGTGTTCCCGCACGGGCAGCGCCGCACCGCCGACTCGCTGGTCGCGACCCTCGCGACGCGCGCCGGGATGCTGGTCATGCCGGAACGGGAGCGGGACGCCGCGCGCGACCGCATCCGCGCCTTCCTCGCGGGCCGGCCGGAGACCGCCCGGGGCGAGTTCGCCCTCCCGATGCTGACCGCCGTGCTCCGCACCCGGCGGCTGTAGCGCGCCACACCGCGACGATCGTCGACGCGCGTCCATACCGGCGACGATCGCGGACGCGCGTCCCACTCGGCGGGGCTCCGCCCTTGTGCCGGAGTGCGCTCCAGCTCCTAGGCTGGGTGGGTGCGCCTGGGAATCCACGTCATCGAGTTCACCGTCCCCGCCGGCCCCGCCGGCATCGCATCCGAGCTGGCGCAGGTCGCCAGGGCCGCGGAAGCCGCGGGTGCCGCCCGGTTGTCCGTGATGGACCACTTCTTCCAGATGGACGGCTTCGCGCCCGCGACGGACCCCATGCTGGAGGGGTACACGACGCTGGGCTTCCTCGCCGCCCACACCACCGACGTGCGGTTGGGCCTGCTCGTCACGGGCGTCACCTACCGCCACCCCGGCCTGCTGGCCAAGATCGTGTCCACAGTGGACGTGCTCTCCGGCGGCCGGGCGGAACTCGGCATCGGGGCCGCCTGGTACGAGCGCGAGCACCTCGGCCTCGGCGTCCCGTACCCGCCGGTCGCGGAGCGGTTCGAGCGGCTGGAGGAGGCGTTGCGGATCTGCCTGCAAATGTGGGACCCGGAGGACGACGGGCCGTTCGAGGGCAAGCACTACCGACTCGCCGAGACGCTCTGCTCCCCGCAGCCGATCCGCCGGCCGCCGATCCTCATCGGCGGCGGGGGCGAGAAGAAGACGCTCCGGATGGTCGCCCAGTACGCCGACGCGTGCAACCTGTTCGCCGGCGACAAGGAGCAGGTGCGGCACAAGCTCGACGTGCTGCGCGGGCACTGCGACAAGCTCGGGCGCGACCTCGCCACGATCGACAAGACCCTTACCTACCGGCCGAGGCCGGAGGTCGACACCGTCGACGACTTCCTGCGGGACGTGGCCGACTACGCCGCGCTCGGCATCGACACGGTGATCCTCGTGCCGCCGGGCGACGCGCCCGCCCGGTGGGTGGAGCAGGTCGTCGCCCCGCTCGTGCCGCGCCTCCACGACCTGTAGACCCGTTCCCCACGCCCCCGCCGGTCCACCTCGGACCGGCGGGTTCATCCCCGAAATGGCCGCGCACGCGGCCGGAATCGACCTGGTGGACGTCGGCGCGCGAATCGCGCTCGGCGAACGGGTCGAATTGCCGCCGGTCGATCCCGACCGGGTGTTCTTCCAGTTCACCCCGCCCGCACCGGTCGTCCGGGGGTGCGGGCGGGGTGATCCGGCTCTGACCCCCGGGGCTTGAGCGGGTTCGGCGGGTGCACCGACAGCCTGTCCGTGCTGCTCGACGGCGACGGTGAGGCCGCACGGGGCGGGCCCCGCGCCGGTAGGTGGCGCGGGGCCCGCGATAAGCCGGACGGCAGGGCCGGGGGACGTCCTGCCGCCGGTGGGCTAGCCGCAATGCCGCTTAGTTAGGGCTGGGAGTGGTCTGTCAAGGCTGGTGAGATGGCAACGGAGTTCCTGCTAGAACAGTGTCGACCAAGATCACCGTTCGGCAGGAACTCCGTTGAAAGATCAGTGTGTCATCAGTCGGGTCTCGATCGTGGCCGGGGGCCGGTTCGCGCCGGGGCATCTGGGCGAGTTGACCCGGATCGTGCCGTTCGAGATGGTCGACGACGTCCTGGCCTCGACCGGGAAGACACAGGCCAGGGTGCGTGACCTGCCCTCGCGGGTGGTGGTCTATCTGTTGCTGGCGGCCGGGTTGTTCGGCGAGTTGGGCTACGGGCAGGTGTGGGCCAGGCTGGTCTCGGGTCTGGACGGGATGGCGGTGGCGATGCCGACGTCCTCGGCGTTGGCCCAGGCCCGCCGCCGGGTCGGCGCGGCCCCGTTACGGGCGTTGTTCGCGCTGCTGGCCGGTCCGGCTGCCGGGTCGGCGCGGTGGCGTGGGTTGCTGGTCTGCGCGATCGACGGCACCACGATGTCGATACCGGACAGTCCGGCGAACCTGGCCGTCTACGGCCGCCAGACCGGCACGCACGGCGGGTCGGGATATCCGCTGCTGCGCCTGGTCGCGGTGGTCGCCTGCGGCACCCGCACGGTGATCGACGCGGTGTTCGGGCCGATCACGGTCGGCGAGACCACCCAGACGCCCCGCCTGCTGAAGTGTCCGCGGCCGGGGATGCTGCTGCCGGCCGACCGCAACTTCGCCGTCGCCGACCTGCTCACCCGGATCGCCGCCACCGGCGCGCACGCACTGATCCGCTGCAAGAACACCCGCCCCTTACCCGAGCTGGGTGTGCTGCCCGACGGCTCCCGGCTCTCCAGGATGGGCGCAGTCGCGGTCCGAGTGGTCGACGCCGACATCACCGTCACCCTGACCGGCGGAAAGCGGCACACCGGCCGCTACCGGCTGGTCACCACCCTGCTCGACCACCACCGCCACTCCGCCGCGGAGATCGTCACCCTCTACCACCAGCGATGGGAGATCGAGACCGCCTACCTGGAGCTGAAGTCGACCGTGCTGGGCGGACGGGTGCTGCGCGCCCGCACCCCCGACGGCGTCGACCAGGAGGTCCACGCCTTGTTGGTCACCTACCAGGCACTGCGCACCGCCATGGCCGACGCCACCGCGCCCCATCCGGCGATCCCGCAGGACCGGGCCGGGTTCACCGTCGCCCCGCACACCGCCCGAGACCAGGTCGTCCACGCCGCCGGCATCGTCACCGGCACCACGGTCGACCTGATCGGACGCATCGGCCACGCCGTGCTGACCCACCTGCTGCCGCCACGCCGCAGCCGATCCTGCCCACGCGTGGGCAAACGCGCCATCTCCAAACACCGCGCCAAAGGCACCATCGACCGCACCAACCACCGCACCACCACCCACATCACGATCACCACCTGCTTGACAACCGACTCACCGCCCTAACTAAGCGGCATTGGGGCTAACCCGTGGTGAAGACCACGTCGACCCAGTAGTGGTTGCCCTGGTGGCTGAGGTTCGGGAACCCCGGCCCGGCCCGGTACAGGCCGTTGAGAGCTCCCTCCACCGTCGCGGGCGCGGTCAGCGGTGGCGTCACCACGGCACGGCCCGCGAAGTAGCCCTCGTCGACCGGGTAGTGCCCGTGCGGTGCGAGGTAGGACGCGATGTACGACGTGCCCGCCGTGACCGCGAGCGGCGCGTCGAAGGTCAGGGTCTGCCACCCCGAGTCCGTCTCACCGCCGAACGTGCCGATCTTGAGCAACGTCCCGCCGGACGACCACACCGAGCCCTCGTGCCCGCCGGTGTTGCCCTCACCCTTGTAGAACTTCACGCCCGTGATGAACCCGTCCGCCGCAGGGGTGAACCGCACGCCCAGCTCGTAGGCCGAGGTCTCCGGCGTCGACGGGATCGTGGGCACGGTGGCCGCGCTGAACAGCGAGCACGGGCAACCGCCTCCCGCCTCGGTGGTGAACGACCACGACACCGGGCTCACCATGACGTTGCCGCCGGCGTCCGCCGCGACCACCGTCGCCGTGTACCTCGTGGAGCCCGCCAACGGCGCGGCCGGTGTCCACACCGCCGTCCGCTGGTCGGCCGACCGGGTCAACCGCCCCCGGATGGTCGCGCCGCCGGGGTCGGTGACCGTGAACGTGGTGTTGGTCAGGTCGACCTCTTCGTCGAACGACGCGGTGACCGGGCTGAGCGGCCCGACCGACACGGCGTCGGTGAGCGGCGTGTGGCCGGAGTGCGCGGGCGGCGTGGTGTCGCTGCCGGGCACGTAGTCGACGTCCACCCAGTAGTTGTTGCCCTGGTGGCTCAACTTCGGGAAGCCACCGCCGACCATGAACACGCCGTTCGGGTTGTCGTACCCGGTCCGGGACGCCCTCACCGGAGGCGCGTCCACGCCCGTGGTCTGGAAGTACCCGGCGTTGATCGCGTACCGCCCGGTCGGCGCGGTGTAGGACGCGACGTAGGTCGTGCCCGGCGCGACCACCACCGGCTGGGCGAAGGTCAAGGTCTGCCACCCGCTCGCGGTCTCGCCGGTGAACGCGCCGGTCGCCAGCGGCCGGCCGGTCGCCAGCGGCCGGCCGGTCCGGGTCCACAGCGTCCCGGTGTGCGTGCCGGTGTTCTCCACGCCCTTGTAGAACTTGACGCCGGTGATCTTGCCGCTGCGCGTCGGCGTGAACCGCACGCCCAGCTCGTACAGGCCGGTGTCCTGGGCCGCCGTCACGTCCGGCACGGTCGCCGTGCTGAACAGCGAGCACGGGCAGGAGGGCGCGGAGGTCGTGGTGAACGCCCAGTCGACGGTGCTCGCCATCGCGTTGCCGTTGACGTCCGCGACGAGGGCGTGCGCCTGGTACGTCGTGCCGGCCCGCAACGCGCCGGCCGGTGTCCACGTCACGGTCTTGAGGTCGTCGGACAGCGCGACCGCGCCGTCCAGCCGGGCACCACCGGGATCGTCGAGCCAGATCTGGGTGGACGCCGGGTCCATCGCCTCGGAGAAGCCGAGCGACAGCGCCGACCCGAGTCCGACGCCCGTCGCGTTCCCGCCGGGCGCACGGGTGTCCAGCGTCGGCGCTGTGGTGTCGCCGTTGAGGCCGTTGCGGTAGATCGCGTCGACCCAGTAGTTCGTCGCGTTGTGGCTCGACGTCGGGTACCCGGTGCTGTTGTACCGGTACACGCCGTTGGGCCCGTCGACACCGTTGGCCAGCGCGCGCAACGCGCTGTACGCCCTGCCCTGGGCGAAGTAGGCCGGAGTCGCCGAGTAGTGGCCCTGCGGCGCGTAGTACGACACGACGTAGGTGGTGTTCGCCTGCACGGCCACCGGAGAGGAGAACGTCAGCGCCTGCCAGCCGCTCGCGGTCTCGTCGGTGAACGTCCCGGTCGCCAGGAGCAGGCCGGAGGACGACCACAGCGACCCGGTGTGCGTGCCGCCGTTGCCCGGCCCCTTGTAGAACCGCACGCCGAGGACTTCGCCCTTGCCGTCGAACCGGACCTTGGTGCCGAGCTCGACCGGCGTGCCCTCCGGGGCGCTGAGCACCTCGGGCGCGACGAAGTCGTCCCACACCGTGCACGGGCAGCTCGGCGGGCGCAGCGCACCCGTGATGAACGACCAGGTGTGCGCGACCGCCTGGTTCCCCGCCGCGTCGCGGACCCGGACCGACGCGGTGTGGGCGGTGCCCGGGGCCAGCGCGGCGGTCGGCTTGAACTGCGCCGCCAACCCGTTGGGGGTCACCGACGACGTGCCCGCGACGTCGGCCCCGCCGGGACCGGTGAGGGTGAACCGGAGCGAGCTCGGGTCGACCGCCTCGTCGTAGGTCGCGGTCAGCGTCGGGCTCAGCGGCACGCTCGCCGCGCTGCCCTGCGGCGTGGTCGCGGTCAGCGCGGGAGCGCGGGTGTCGGGGCCGGGGTCCGGTGCCCACACCACGTCGACCCAGTAGTTGCTGTCCTGGGAATCGCGGTCGGGGTGGCCCGCGCCGGAGCGGAACACCCCGTTCTCGCCGTCCACGCCGGTCTGGAGGCCGGTCAGCGGTTCCAGGTACTTCGAACTGCGGCTGAAGTACTCGGTGTCGACCGAGAAGTGCCCGGTCGGGGACAGGTAGGACACCACGTACGTCGTGCCGCCGGACACCGCGACCGGCACCGGGAACAGCAGGGTCTGCCAGCCGGACGCGGTCTCGTCGGCGAACGTGCCGGTGGCCAGGACCCGCTGGTCGGGACCCCACAGCGTGCCGGTGTGCGTGCCGGTGTTGTCGGGCCCCTTGTAGAACCGGACGCCCCGGACGTAGCCGGCGGTGTTCGCCCGCCACTTGACGCCGAGCTCCAGCGCGGAACCGTCCGCGTTGTCCGGGACCTCGGGGCTCTCGTGGTCGGCGAAGATGCCGCACGGGCACGTGCGCGCGGCGACACCGGGAGAGGCCGACACGGGTGTGGACAGGTTCAGCGAGTCGTCCACCGCGCGCACCCGCAGCGGTGCCGGACCGGACAGCGACGGCGTGTAGGTGTGGCTCCACGACGTCTGGCCCGCCCGCCACCGGGCCGGGTGCCAGCGGACACCGCCGTCGGTGGACACCTCGACGCCCGCGACCTGGCCGGACGGGTCGCCGACCGCGCCCCTGAACGTGTACTGGCCGCCGACGGTCGACGACGCCGGCACGTCGGTGAACGTGACGACGGGGGCGGTGGTGTCGCTGATCCCGGTGGCCTGCGTCAGGCCCGCCATCAGCGAGCCCGCCTGGACGCCCATGTCGGCCAGGACGTTGACGGTGGCCTGCTGCATCCGGATGTCGGAAGTCGGTGTGGTGGTGAGGAACGCGTGCTCGTCGTCCAGACCCCACGCCCACTGCACGGTGCCCGCGCCGAACACCAGCGAGCCGGACGGGTGCTTGTAGTAGGTCAACGCGTGGGTCTCGGTGCCCGGCGCGTACAGGTCGCCGTGGTTCCGGAGGACGTACGGGCCGTCGTCCATGGTCACCGTCGTGCGCGACAACTGCGCCACCCCGGCCGGCTGCTCACCGTTGTCCGGGACCGTGTTCCACTCGTACCCCAGGGTGCCGCGCGGGAACACGTGGCTCGTCCCGGCGGCCAGGTCCTTGAGGTCGGTGTGCCGCCACAGCCGCATCCGGCCGTGCTCCGCCGGGACGGTGAGCGCGTCGTCGCGGCGGCCGTTGACCGAGAAGATGTTGCCCAGCAACGAGTTCTCCGGGCGTCCGCCGTCCTGCCCGGGGTGGCGCGGGTCGCGCCAGGTGCCGGTCCAGTCCGGCAGGCCGTCGCTCTGGGTGCCCTTGGTCTCCTTGAACGACGCCAGGGTCCGCCAGTCGGTCGCGGAGGAGTCGATGCTCTTCTCCCACCGGGTCTTCCAGAAGATCTCGTTGCCGGTCAGGAACGCCAGGTGCACGCCGGCGTCGCGGGCCGCCTCGACGTTCGCGCGCTGCTCGTTGGACCAGTACTCGTCGTGCCCGACGGCCATGAACACCTGGTGGTTCTTGATCAGGTGCCCGCGACGCGCGCTGTCCACGTCGGTGGTGTAGCTGACGTCGTAGCCGTTGCGCTCCAGGAACTTCAGCATGGGGAACTCGGCGTTGAAGATGAAGTTCTCGTCGCCGTCACCGCCGGTGTACGGGCGGTTGTAGCTCACCTTGTACGCCTGACCGCCCTGGCCGGGACCGTCGCCGAAGTACAGCGAGTTGCCGCCGTGGCGGTTGTAGGCGACCCAGGTCGAGTCCGACGTCTGGAACAGGACCTTCGAGCGGCTGGTGTCGTCGCGGACGACGAACACGATCTCGTTCTGCATGCCGTCGTCGTCACGGGTCACCCGGGCGTAGTAGATGCCCGAGACCGCGTCGGGCGGCACGTCCCAGGTCACCGACACCGCCCAGTTGCCGCAGTCGGTCAACGCGGTCGGGCCGTCGCGCAGGCACGGCGGCTGGGTCTGCGGGGTGGTCCGCCGCACGGTGTCCACGTAGCGCGCGCCCCGGTTGCCGTAGTAGCCGAGGCGGAAGATGTCGATCTTGTAGGACGGTGCGCCGGTGAGCATCTTGAATCCCACCCGGTCGCCCGGCGTGGCGCTGATGTCGGTGGTGAAACCGAGGATGGTCTCGTCGCGCGAGGGGACCTGCCAGTCCACCGCGCCCTCCCGGAGATTTTCACAGAGGACCTCGTTCGCCACGGGCGGGTCGCACGGGGCCGCGACGGCGACGGGTGCGAACCAGACCGGTGGCGCGACGACGGCGGTGGTGAGGACGAGCAGCGCGACCACCCTCGTCACCACCGCGCGGGATCTGTGACGGGCAGCGCCCGGTGCTGACATGGTCTGGCCTCTCCCCCTCCGGGCGCGAAAGCCCCGGTACACGGCGGGAATCGGCCCGGCCGCACCGGCCGTTACGGTGACCGCCGGTCACCCGGCCATTCGCCGAGGCCCGCGAATCCTTGCGGCGCAACGAGAACGGCCGATGAGCGGCGGACGGGCACGGCTGGACGCGCCCGCGCGCTGCTCCCGTCGGTCGACGCGCCGAGCTGGATCGCCTGCGCGGTGGTGTCGCCGCGCACCTCGGCGGGGCCGACCGCGTCCAGCAGTGTCATCCGGTCGTAGACCAGGATGCCGATCCGCCGTTCGCGTCGTCCGCCCGCCGCCACTCCGCCCGCCACCACACCGGCGACCGCCGCTCGCAGCACCTGCCTGCGTCCTCGCGTCCTGCACCCCCGAGGTCTGTCCCCAGGTTGTCGTAGGCGGGGCCGTTCCGGTTCCCGGGGTCAGGCACGCGCCCGCAGCAGGGTGATCCGGTTCGCGCCGAGCTCGGTCACGTACAGGTGGCCGGTGCCGGGGTGCTGGGTCACGTCCAGCGGCTGGGTGAAGCCGGTCAGGCCGGTGATCCCGGTCGTCCGGTCGGACAGCGCGCCGCCCGGTGCCACCGCGAAGCTCTGGACGTCCTGCCCCGAGGAGTAGCGCACCACCAGCAGCCTGCCGTCCAGCCGTCCGCCGAACGCCGCGCCCCGGTACTCGATCGCGCCGTTGGCCGACGCGTGCAGCCCGGCGTCGTAGGCGCCGGCGAGGTCGAAGTTGCGGTCCGGGCGCGTGCCCACGGGGTAGGAGGTGGCCTGGAACGGGTCGGTGCCGGCGGTCGGGTTGCCGCCCGCCAGCACCCACTCGCACCGGATCGGCGCGGGGTGGCCGTAGTAGCGGCCCGGCTTGACGTCGAACACGTAGTCGGTCTCGGGCTGGGGGTTGGTGGTGATCGCGGGGACAGCCGGCCCGGTGTACGGCCCGTCCGGGCGGGTCGCGCAGGACGCGGGCAGCGGCGTCGGGGTCGCCGGGGCGTTCCCGCCGGCCGCCGAACCGTTCGTCGGCGCGTACAGGTGCCCGTTGCGGTGCCACACCAGGTCGTAGGCGTTGCGCACGCCCGTCGCGTGGATCTTCAGCGGAGCCGTTGCCGCGTAGGGGTTGTAGCTGCCACCGGCCTCGGTGCGCACGTTCACCGGCAGCGTCGCGGGCAGGCGGCCGGTGCGCAACCGCAGCACCGCCGCGCTGAGCAGGTGCTCGGACCGGTTGCCCCATGTCGGGTCGGCCGCGCCCATGGCGTTCATCGACCCCTGCGACAGGTACAGGTCGCCGTCCGGCCCGAACGCCAGCGAGTTCGTCTCGTGGTCCTTGATCGAGCGCGGCAGGTCGGTGACGACCTCGGTGTAGGTGCCCAGGTCCGGTCCGCTGAGCCGGGCGACCTTGCCCGACCAGTCCGGCGCGCCGGCCGTGCCGCCGAAGTTGTCGGTGATCCACAGCACCGGCTGGGCCGACTTCGGGTCGAACGCCAGGCCGATCACCGTGCGGTCGGGCGCACCGGGCAGCCCGGCGGCCGTGGCGTGCGCCCGCACGGTGTCGATGACCGTCGCCGCGCCGAGGGTGCCGTCCGCGTGGACCGGGAACCGGTGGATCCGCCCGGTGAACGTCGCCGCGTAGAGCCGGCCGTCCGGCCCGACCGCGACGCTGGTGAACGGCGCGCCGGCCGCCACCCCGACCACCCGGTCGAACGCGATCGCGCCACCGCCGCCGGCGTCCCCGGTGGTGAACACCGACGACCACGGCTGGAACCGGTTGCCCGCCACGTCCCGCACCCCGTCGGTCACCTCGAACCGGTAGAGCGTCCGGGGCGCGAGCGGGGCGGCGGGGGAGAGGTTGACGACGTCGCCGCCACCGCTGGTGATCACGTTGGCGGGCACCGCGCCGCCGTCGGCGACCCTGGTCAGCCGCACCGAGGAGGAGCTGAGCGACGCCGGGTCCACCGCACCCGCCGGCAGCCGCAGGTCGGCCACCGCGCTGGAGGTCGGCGGCACGTCGGTCGCGAGGTTCGCGGGCGTGACCGCGCGCACCGAGGGACGCCCCGTAGCCCCGGGCACCTCGGTGACGTCCACGTAGGCGAACTTGGTGTTGGTCCCGGCCCTCGGGCTGAGCGTGAGCCGCCCGTCGGAGACCACCACCACCCGCGTCGCGGTGGCGTGCTTGGCCGCCGGGGTCGGCGTGAACGCCGCGACGCCGCTCTGGTCCTCGATGGTCAGGTAGTGCGTGCTGTTCGTGGACGTCCCGGCGTCCCCGACCACCGCGGTCACCGAGTAGACGCCGGCGGGTACCGCCAACTCCCAGCTTCCCGGCGTCGGGACGCCCGCCGAGCCCGCCGGCAGTTGGGCGTGCACGAGGGTGCCGAGCCGCACGTCCGGCGTGCCCCGGTTGCGCCCGTTGCCGACCAGGCTGAGCGGAGTGGTCGTGCCGACCGCCACCCAGCCGTAGGTGTGGCCGCCGGCCCGGGTGCCGTAGGGCTCGCCGAAATCGCGCACGTACCCCGTCGGCGGCGGTGTCGCCTGGTCCGAGAAGTTGACCCGCAAGCTGAACGCCGCGTGCGCGTGGGCCGGGATTCCGGTCAGCAGCAAGGCGACGACGACCACCAGCGCGCGCATTTCGTTCCCCCTAGGGAGATTTCCGACCGATGATGAGCGACTGCCCGGGAGCGGAGCGCAGGGGGTGCGTGGTGGTGTCGGGGAAACCCGCGCCGGCGAGCCAGGTCCGGACCTCCTCGGCAGCGTAGACCTGTCCGCCCTGGCCGTGGAACAGGTTGAGGCTGAACACCCGCGCGAACACGTCGGAGGCCGGGTCGGTGGAGTGCTCGTCCTGCTCCAGCAGCACCACCGCGCCACCGGGCCGCACCGCCGCCGCGACCCGCGCCAGCAGCGCGCGGTTCGCCTCCGCCGTGCGCCCGTGCACGACGTTGAACAGCAACGCGGTGTCGTAGCCCGCGCCCAGGTCGATCTCGTCGTAATCGCCTTCGCGCAGCGTGATCCGGTCGGTCAGGCCCGCGTCCGCGACCGCCCGGCCGCCGACCGCCAGCGCGTCGGGCAGGTCGACCACGGTCGCCCGCAGCCCGGGGTGCGCGGCGCACAGCCCGATCGCGTACTTCCCGTGCCCGCCGCCCAGGTCCAGCAGCCGCCCGCCGACCGGCACGACCTCGACGGCCTCCGGGACGATGGTGTCCGCCATCCCGGACAACATGCCCTGGAACCGGGCCAGGGTCTCCGGCCGTTCGGCCAGCCAGCGGTAGAAGTCCAGCGCGGGCCGACCGGTGCGGACCGACTCCTCCAGCCCGTCCCAGGACTCGAACAGCACGGTGGACCAGAACCGGTCGACCTGGCTGTAGCCGTTGCCGGACAGCCACTTGGTGGTCATCGCGGTGTTGGCGTAGCCGTCCTCGGCGTGCTCCAGGTAGCCGAACGCGACCAGCGCGTCGGCGAGCAGCCCGGTACCGCGCGGGTCGGTGCCGAGCGCCGCCGCGAGGTCCGGCCCGGACAGCGGGCCGCCGGCCAGCGCGGCGAACGCGCCCAGCCGCAGCGCCGCCGCCATCGCGCGGTACCCGGCGGTGGTGAGCAGGTCGGGGAAGGACGGCGGGCCCTCGCCCGGTGGCAGGGTCAGTGGCATGTCAGGACCTCTCCGGCATGACGCCCGCGCGGGCCAGGAACTCGATGTGACGGGTGATCATCGTGGCGTCGGCGGGCGGGAACTCCACCCCGCACTCGGCCGCCGCCCGCCAGGTGGCCGAGGTGTCGAACCGGGGCACCGGCCGGCCGGAGGTGGTCAGGCCGTAGGCCAGCGGGCCGAACGGGCTCTCGGGGGAGTCCATCATCCGGGCCCGCCAGGCCGGGTACTCCAGCACCTCGGTCGGCCAGCCCAGCGACGTCAGCACGTCGCCCAGGTCCGGGTAGCCGAAGCCGTCCGCCCGGTAGTAGTGGAAGTCCCGGCCGTGCAGGTCCGACCGCAGCGAGAGGCCCGCGATCGCGCCCGCCAGCCGGTCCACCGGCAGCATGTCGATCACGTCCCCGGTGCGCGGCACGACCCCGGTGGCCGCGCAGGTCCGGATCTGCCGGCTCAGGTAGGAGTCGGTCTTGGCGGTGCCGGTGCGCACGTCGCCGACGATCGCGGCCATCCGGTGCACCGACACCGGCAGGCCCCGGTCCCGGGCCAGCAGGACCATCATGTCGGCCACCCACTTGGCGGTGTTGTAGCCGGTGTCCAGCCCGGTCGGGTCCTCCGGCCGGTCGGTCTCGGAGATCAGCCGCCCGTCGTAGTCCGTGCCCAGGAACACGCCCAGCGTCGAGGTCAGGTGCAGCGGCTTGGTGGCGTACTTGGTGGCCAGCCGGAGGACGTCCGCCGTGCTGTTCACCAGCGACGGCACCATCTGCCGGTAGGTCAGCACGAAGTTCAGCAGCGCGCCGTTGTGGTAGATCGCGTCCACGCTCTCGGCGAGCTCGTCGAAACCGCGCCCGCCCAGGCCCAGCAGCGGTGTGGACAGGTCGCCGAGCACCGGCACGATCCGCGCCAGCCGCTCCTCGGACAGCTCCAGGCGCGCCCGCCGCAGGTTGCCGCGCAGCCGCTCGGCGGCGGCGGCGGGCGAGTGCGCCCGCACCAGGCAGTGGACCTCCGCGTCGGACCGGGTGAGCAGCTCGGCGAGCAGGTGCGCGCCGAGGAAACCGGTCGCCCCGGTGAGCAGCACCCGGTGCGGCGGGCCGGTCCGCACCGGGTGCTCGGCCACGATGTCGTCCGGCGGCCGGGCGTCGGCCCACATCTCGTCGGCGGAGGGCAGCCCCGTCCGGTACCGCTCGGCGAAGGAGTGGTCCGACGTGGCGGCGTCCTCCACCACCCGGGCCAGGTCGGCCAGGTCGGTGGTGGCGAACAGGGCGCGCAGCGGCACCACGACGCCCAGCGCCGCGCGGATCTTCGCCAGCACGGCGGCGGCGACGAGCGAGTGCCCGCCCAGACCGAAGAACGAGTCCCGCCGGCCGACCAGCGGCGTGTGCAGGACCTCGCCCCAGATCTCGGCGAGCACCCGCTCCACGGGCGTCTGCGGCGGTTCGTACGGCGCGGCCTCCAGGTCCGGGTCCGGCAGCGCGGCCACGTCGACCTTGCTGTGCGCGGTGAGCGGCAGCGCGGCCAGCACGACCCGCGCGCCGGGGAGCATCGCCTCCGGCAGGTGCCCGGCGCAGAACGACCGCAGCTCGTCGAGCGCCGGCGCGTCCCGGTCCGGGTGCGGCACGACGTAGGCGACCAGGGTCCCCGACCGCACCGCCACCGCCGCGTCGGCCAGCCCGGGGTGCCTGAGCAGCGCGGCCCGCACCTCGCCCGGCTCGATCCGGTGGCCGCGCAGCTTCACCTGGTCGTCCACCCGGCCCAGGAACTCCAGCGTGCCGTCCGGCAGCAGCCGCACCAGGTCGCCCGTGCGGTACATCCGGCCGCCCGGCACGGTCGGGTCGGGCAGGTACGCCGACGCGGTGCGCGCGGGGTCGCCCCGGTAGCCCCGGGCGGGCGCGATCCCGCCCACGTGGAGCTGGCCGGGCACGCCCACCGGCGAGGTCCGCAGGTCCGCGTCGAGCACGTAGGCGCGCACGCCGTCCAGCGGCCGGCCGATGGGCAGCGTCGCCGCCCGGTGGTCGACCTCGGAGCCGTCGGTGCTGCGGTGGGCCGTCGCGCACACCGTGGTCTCGGTGGGGCCGTAGTGGTTGACCAGGTCGACCCCGGTCGCCTTCGCCCAGTCCGCGACCGCCTGCGGCGGCACGGCCTCGCCGCCGGTCATCATGACCCGCAGCGGGCTGTCGGCGACGGTCGCGCCCGCCAGGTCGGCCACCCACCGCCGCCACAGCGGCGCGGGCCCGTCCACGGCGGTCAGCCGGTGCTCGGCGCACAGCCGCAGCAGCTCCGGCCCGTCCACGGCGGCGGGCTCCGGGTGCACGACCACGGCCGCGCCCGCGCACCACGCCGGGAACACGTCGCCCACCGACGCGTCGAAGCTCAGCGGCGGGATCATCAGAATCCGCTGCCCCGGGCCGAAGTCGTGCAGGTCGACGAACGCGCGGGTGAGGTTCGCCAGCGTGTCGTGCTGCACCTGCACGCCCTTGGGCACGCCGGTCGAGCCCGAGGTGTAGATGACGTACGCCAGCCCGCCGGCGGGCACGTCCACCGCGGGCGGCTCGGCGGCCTCCCCGGTGAAGGCGGTGTCCGAGGTGTCCAGCACCGCGCCCCGGTGGTCGCCGAACCGGTCTTGGCCCCCCGGCGCGGCGATCACGACCGGCGCGCCGCAGTCGGCCAGCAACCCGGCGAGCCGGGCCGGCGGGTGCGCCGGGTCCAGCGGCACGTACGCGCCGCCCGCCTTGAGCACCCCCAGCAGCGCCACCAGCGCGTCCGGCCCCGCCGCGAGGGCCAGGCCGACCGGTGTCTCCGGGCCGACGCCCCGGGCCGCCAGGGCGTGCGCCACGCCGTTGGCGCGGCGGTCCAGCTCGGCGAAGGTCAGTTCGGCCACCGCCGCACCGGCCGGGTCCAGCGCGAGCACGGCCGTGGTGTCCGGGTGCGCGGCCACCTGCTCGGCGATCCGGGCCAGCACGCCGGTGGCGGGCTCGACCGGGCCGCCGTTGAGCGCCTCGGCCGCGCGCCGGTCCGCCCCGGTCGTGGTGTCCAGCGCGGACAGCCGCGCCCCGGGGTGCGCGACGAGCGCCGCCAGCACGGTCAGCAGGTGGTCGGCCAGCCGGGCGACGGTGTCCGGCTCGAACAGGTCGGTGCTGTAGTCGAGCTGCGCGTCCCACGCGCCGGCGGTCTCCCGCACGTGCAGGGTGATGTCGAACCGGCTGGTGGCCCGGTCGACCGGCAGCGGGCCCACCGGCATCCCGGCCCACCGGTCCCGGCCGCCGCCCCGGTTGAGCACCAGCATCACCTGGAACAGCGGGTGGTGGGCGAGGTCGCGGCGCGGCGCGATCCGCGCGGCCACCTCGTCGAAGCTCACCTCGGCGTGGTCCAGCGCGTCGACCGCCGCGTCCTTGGCGCGCCGGAGCAGCTCGCCGACGGTCGGGTCGCCGGACAGGTCCACCCGCAGCGCGGTCGTGGTCACGTACATGCCGACCGAGCGCTCCAGCTCGGGGAACGGCCGGTGCGTCGACGGCGAGCCGACCACCAGGTCGTCCACGCCCGCGCGGCGGCCCAGCAGCAGCGCGAACGCCGCGAGCAGGCTGGCGAACGTGGTGCAGCCGTGGGCGCGCGCCAGGTCGGCCAGGCCGGTGGCCAGCTCCGCCGGCACGGTGAACCGGTGGGTCCGGCCGGCGACGGTCCGGTTCCGGGTGCGCGGCCGGTCGGCCGCCAGGTCCAGCACCTCCGGCGCGCCCGCCAGCCGGTGCGCCCAGTGGTCGAGCTGCCGCCGCCGCTCGCCCTCGGCCAGCCGCCCGGCCTGCCAGTGCGCGTAGTCGGGGAACTGCGCGGCCATCGGCCCCGGGTCGACGCCCTGGTACACGTCGCCGATCTCCCAGGCCACCACGGCCAGCGACAGGTCGTCGCAGATGATGTGGTGGCCGATCACCAGCACGGCGCAGTCGCCCGGCGCGACCCTGATCAGCCGGACCCGCAGCAGGGGACCGGTCGCCAGGTCGAAGGGCGCGTCCACCTCGGCCACCACGACGTCGGACAGGACGCGGTCGCCCAGGTCGGTCGCGGTCAGGTCGACCACCGGCTGCGGCGACACGACCTGCTCCGGCACGCCGTCGCGCTCGGCGATCCGGGTGCGCAGCGCCTCGTGCCGCGCGACCACGACCGCCGTGGCGGCCCGCAGCCGGCCTTCGTCGACGTCGCCCCGGACGCGCATCGGGGCGTACATGGCGTACGCGCCCGCGTCGAGGCCCAGCTTGCCGGTCAGCCACAGGCCGCGCTGGTTGCCGGACAGGGGGACGGTCGCGCCCCCGGGCCGGCGCGGCACCTCGTGCCGGGCGGCGGCCAGGCCGCGCTGCGCGAGCAGGCGTTCCAGCAGCTTCTGGCGCTGGTCGGACGGATCGGTCACGGGAGGGTCCTCTCCGGCGCTGCGGCCACCGGTGCCGGCAGGTCGTCCACGGCCCGCAGCCGGGGCCGCGACCAGGCGTAGGCGGTCAGCGCGAACATCAGCAGGCCGACGACCAGGAAGATCAGCGCGATGCCCCGGCCGTCGCCGGTGCCGATCACCGCACCGACCGTGGAGGCCAGCGGGCCGTCGACCGCCATCAGCGGTTCGGCGACGCCGTCGGACAGCGGGCCGATCAGCAGGAACGCGATCGGCATCGCGGCCGTGCTGATCATCCGCACCACCGCCAGCACCCGGCCGAGCACCGCCGGGTCCACCTTGGTCTGCAACAGCGTCACGCAGCAGGTGTTCATCAGCGGCAGCGTGAACAGGAACGCCGGCGCGGCCAGCCCGATCAGCCAGGGCGAGGGCGCGAGGCTGTGCAGCACGAGGAACACCCCGCCCAGCCCCAACCCCAGGTAGATGCCCAGGACCCGGCGCTTCGGGCCGCCCCACGCGCCCATCACCAGACCGCCGATGAACAACCCGCTGCCACCGGCCGCCATCAGCACGCCCAGCGTGGCCGGGCTGGAGAACGACAGGATCAGCGGCTGCACCAGCCCGCCCGCGATGGCGAACAGGAAGTTCCACACGCCGAACACCGCGCACAGCGCGAACAGCCCCGGAGCGCCGCGCAGCCACCGCAGCCCGGCCCCGATGCCGTCCCGGCCGCCGCCCTTCGCGCCGCTCCCGGTGACCACCGGGAGCCGGGCCACGAGCAGCGCGCCGACCGCGAACACCATCGTCACCACGTCGATCACCAGCACGCCGCGCAGCCCGACCAGGCCCAGCAGCGCACCCGCCACCAGCGGCGCGGCGATCTGCACGCCCTGGGTGATCTGCATGAACCCGTTGATCCGGCCGAGGTGCTTCTGGGGCACCAGGGAGGGCACCAGCGCCTGGTAGGCGATGATGTGGAAGGTGTTCAGCGTCGCGGTGAGCGCCGAGGCGACGTAGATCTGCCACACCGCCAGCGACTCCGCGCCGACCGCCACCAGCAGCAGCACCGTCACCACGCCCGCGCCGACGTCCGCGCACAGCATGATCTTCTTGCGGTCGTACCGGTCGGCGAACGCGCCCGCGTACGGCGCGAGCAGGATGCCCGGCAGCACCGCGCAGAACTGGATGAGCACGAACTGGGTGACCGACCCGGTGCCGAGGTAGACCCACACCCCCAGCACGAACGCGGTCAGCGCCGACCCGATGACCGAGACGAGCTGTCCCGCCCAGACCACGGCGAACCGCTTCACGGTGCCTCCCCGAGCATGGTGTCGATCTCCTCGTCGGTCATCCCGGCGAGCTGCATGTGCAGCTCGGCGACAGCGGCGACGCGCCCCGGTTCGTCCAGCGCCACGAGGGCGGCGGCCATCCCGGCGACGGTCGGCGCGGCGAACATCCGGCCGATGGGCACGGTCACGGCGAACGCGCCGTGCACCCTGGACAGCGCTTTCGCGGCGAGCAGCGAGTGGCCGCCCAGCGCGAAGAAGTCGTCGTGCACCCCGATGTCCGGCAGGTCCAGCACCTCGCGCCAGATGCCCGCCAGCACCTCCTCCACGGCGTCGCGCGGCCCGACCCGCTCGCCGGCCGCCGCCCAGGTGGGCTCGGGCAGGGCGGTGCGGTCGGTCTTCCCGTTGGGGGTCAACGGGAACGCGTCCAGCAGCACGGCGGTCGCGGGCACCATGTACTCGGGCAACCGCAGCGCGAGGTCCGCGCGCAGCCGGGCCCACAGGTCCTCGGAGCGCTTCGCCGGCACCAGGTACGCGACCAGCCGGGCGTCCCGGGGCACCACCACGGCCTCGCGGACCTCGGCGGAGGCGAGCAGGGCCGCTTCGACCTCGCCCAGCTCGATCCGGAAGCCGCGCACCTTGACCTGGTGGTCGGCCCGGCCGAGGAACTCCAGCGTCCCGTCCGCGCGGTGGCGCACCAGGTCCCCGGTCGCGTAGAGCCGGCTGCCCGGCGTGCGCGCGAACGGGTCGGGCAGGAACCGGTCCGCCGTCTGCCCCGGGCGGTCGTGGTAGCCCCGCGCCACCCCCGACCCGCCGATGTGCAGCTCGCCCACCACCCCGGGCGGCACCGGCTCCAGCCGGCCGTCCAGCACGTAGAGCCGGGTGTTGCCGATCGGCGGGCCGATCACGACCGGCGCGGGCGACGGGTCGACCAGACCGGCCGCCGACCACACCGTGGTCTCGGTGGGGCCGTAGGCGTTCCACAGCACCGAGTCGTCGGACAGCAGGTCGTCCGCGAGGTCGCGGGGCAGCGCCTCGCCGCCGCTGATCCGCGTCGTGACGCACGCCGGCACGCCGCCGGCCGCGTGCAGCAGCCGCCAGGTCGCGGGCGTGGCCTGGAGGGCGGTCACCCGCCGGTCGGCCAGCAGCCGCCGCAGCGCGACCCCGTCGGCCGCCGTGCCGCCCGGCACCACGAGGACCTCCGCGCCCGCCACGAGCGGGAGCAGGAGCTCCAGCACCGAGATGTCGAACGACAGCGTGGTGACCGCCGCCAGCCGGTCCCGCGAGGTGGGCGAGAACAGGTGCTGGAAGGTCGTCAGCAGGTTGACCACCGCCCGGTGCGGCACCTCGACGCCCTTGGGCGTCCCGGTCGACCCGGACGTGTAGCTGACGTAGGCCAGGTCTTCGCCGGTCACCGGAACCGGTCGCGGCACAGCGGGTTCGGCGTCCGCGAGCGCCAGCACGGGGCCGTCGAACGCCGGCGGGTCCGATCCCGGGTCGGAGAGCAGGACCGCCGCGCCGGAGTCGGCGAGCATCAGCGCCAGCCGCCCGGCCGGCCAACCGGGGTCCAGCGGCACGTAGGCCGCCCCCGCCCGCCACACCCCGAGCACCGCCGCGACGAGCTCGGGCGTGCGCGGGAGGTGCAGCGCCACCAGGTCTCCGCGCCGGACGCCGTGCCGCTGGAGCAGCGCCGCGACGTGGCCGGCCCGCCGGTCGAGCTCGGCATAGGTCAGCGTTGGATAGGTCAGCTCTGGGTAGGTCAGTTCTGGGTAGGTCAGCGTTGGGCCGGTCAGCTCTGGGTCGTCGGTGCCCGACACCGCGACGGCGTCCGCGCCGCCCGCGACCAGGTCGAGCGCGGTGGTCGCGTCGGGCAGCGGCACGGCGGTGTCGTTGTAGCCCTCCACGACTTCCCAGCGCCGCACCCCGGTCAGCGCGTCCAGCTCGGAGATCCGCTTGTCCGGGTGGTCGGCCGCCGCCAGGAGCAGCGCGACCAGCCGGTCGGTGAAGTCGGTGACGGTGGCCTCGTCGAACAGGTCCGTGCTGTACTCGACGCCGAGCGCGAGCCCGTTGGGGCGGTGCTCCACGGCCAGCGTGAGGTCGAACTTGGCCACCCCCGGGTCGGGCATCATCGACGAGATCCGCAGGCCGGGCAGGGCGAACGCCAGCGGCGGGGTGTTCTGGAGGATGAGCTGGGCCTGGAACAGCGGCGCGTGGCCCAGGCTCCGCTGCGGGCGCAGGTGTTCCACCAGACGCTCGAACGGCAGCTCGGCGTGCGCCAGACCGTCCACAGCGGACTCCCGGACCCGGCCGAGCAGCTCGCTGAACGTCGGGTCGCCGCCCACGTGGGCGCGCAGCGCCAGGGTGTTGACGAAGAACCCGATCAGACCTTCCAGGTCGGCGTGCGAGCGGCCCGCGACCGGCGTGCCGACCACGACGTCCGCCTGCCCGGCCAACCGGCCGAGCCGGGCCGCGAAACCGGCCAGCAGCACCATGAACAGCGTCGCGCCGTGCGCGCGGGCGAGCCCCTCCAGCGCGGCCAGGCCGGCGGCGGGGACGTCCGCCGGGAGCAGCGCGCCCCGGTAGGACGCGACGGCCGGGCGCGGCCGGTCGGTCGGCAGGGTCAGCAGCTCGGGCGCGCCGGCCAGGTGCTCCGCCCAGTACGCCAGGTGGCCGGCGGCGGTCGCGTCGCCCATCCGGTCCCGCTGCCACACCGCGAAGTCCGGGTACTGGAGGCGCAGCGCCGGCAGCACCGGTTCCCGACCGCCGACCGCCGCCGCGTACCCCTCGCCGATCTCCGCGAGCAGCACCGACAGCGACCACGCGTCGGAGATGATGTGGTGCAGGTTCAGCACCAGCACGTGGTCGTCCTCGGCGAACCGGCCCAGCTCGGTCCGGAACAGCGGGCCGCGGTGCAGGTCGAACCCGTCCGCGCCGCGCTGGTCGGCGAACAGCTGCGCCACCGCGTCCCGGTCGCCGTCAGAGAGGTCGTGCTCGACCAGCGCGGCGGTCCCGGTCGGGGCCACGAGCTGCACGGGCTCGCCGCCCGAGTCCGGGAACGTGGTGCGCAGCGCGGCGTGCCGGGCGACGACGCCGTCCAGCGCGCGCCGCAGCGCGGCCCGGTCCAGCACGCCCCGCAGGCGCAGCGCCAACGGGATGTTGTAGACCGCGCCGCCCGGCGAGAACTTGTCCAGGAACCACAGCCGCTGCTGGCCGAACGAGAGCGGGTAGGCGGCCGGTTTCGCCGTGCGCTCGCGCAGCCTGCGCGCCAGCAGTTCGCGCTTGCGCGTGGCGGATTCGGCGTCGGGGTCGGTCATGTCAGCTCCCGGACGTGGCGAGTCGGTCGGCGGCGGCCTGGACTTCCCGCCGCAGGTGGGTCGGCACGCGTTCGCCGAACAGGCGCAGGTAGACCGCCAGGGTGACGTCGTCGCCCCGCACGAACGGGAAGTCGGTCGGCACCATGTGCCGCATCCCGAGCAGCGCCACCGGGCTGCTCAACGGCCGGAACCGCGGGTTCCACAGGCCCTCCTTGTCCGGCGGGCCGGGGTGGAACTCGCCGAGCATCAGGCCGTGGTCGGCGTACTCGACCTTGAGCATCTCCTGGGTGCGGTCGACCACGTCGAAGCCGCCGTCCCCGCCGAGGTCGGGGAACAGCACCAGGATCGTCTTGAACTGCGCCGCCGGGCCGCTGGTCGGCTCCAGCTCGGCGAACCAGTCCCGGTAGTGCAGCAGCAGGTCCGCCAGCTCGGCCGGGTCGGTCGGCCGCCCGGGGTGCACCGACAGGAAGAACACGTTCTTCTGCAACGAGGTCCCGGTGTACGGGCACACGTCCCCGCGCCGCCCCAGGTCGGGGTGCGGTTCGCAGAGGTACTCCCGGGACCACCGGTGCACGGCCCGCAACGCCTCCTCGTGGGCGGCGACGGGGCCGGGGAGCCGGTCGGCGGCGAAATCCGCCGGTTCGACCAGCGGGTGCGCCGGTCGGGTCGGGTGGATCAGCATCATCCCACCTGCCTTGCGCCGCGACGGCGTCGGAACCGGCGGGCCAGCCCGGTCAGCGCCGCGCCGGTCAGCGCGGCGGTCACCGCGCCCAGCAGGCGGTCCTGGCGGCGGGCGCGGGCCAGGGCTTCGCCGTAGGGCACGGTGGTGTGCGTGATGAGCGTGTACAGCGGCACCCAGGAGCGCGGGAACGCCCGGTGCAGCAGCAGGTCCGCCTTCCGGCGGGCCAGGAACAGCGGGGAGCGCACCTTGTCCCGCAGCTCCACGAAGTTGCGCTTGGACAGCTCCGCCAGCACGTCGGTGTGCGGCCGGCGGGCCTTCTCGAACGCGGCCAGCGCGCCCGGCAGGTCGCGCGGGTGGGCGGCCAGGCACCGGTCGAGCACCGAGCAGTCCTCGAACGCCGCGTTCATGCCCTGCCCGAAGAACGGGTACACCGCGTGCGCCGCGTCGCCCAGCAGCACGGTCCCGCGCCCGTCGCCCGCGGGCACGTGCCACGGCTCGGTCCGGATGGTGACCAGGTTGGCCGCGTCGCGCGCCAGGAACTGCTCGACCAGGTCCGGGACCAGGGTCAGGGTGTCCGGGAACGCGCGGGCGAAGAAGTCGCGCACCCGCGCCGGGGTGTCCAGCCCGGCGAACCCCGCCGAACCCCCGAACGGCAGGAACACCGTGGCGGTGAGCGAGCCGTCCACGTTGGGGTGGGCCACGATCAGCCCGTCGTCGCCCGGCCACACGTGCAGCGCGCGCAGCTCGGTGCGCGGCCGGCCGCCGTCGCCGACCGGGATCAGCAGCTCCTTGTAGCCCCACTCCAGGAACTCCTGGTGCAGGGTGGTCCGCGCGCCGCGCGCCAACTGGGCGCGCACCGCGGAAAACGCGCCGTCCGCGCCGATCAGCAGGTCCGCGCCGTGCTCGACCGTCCCCTGTGGACCGGTGGTGGTGACCGACGGGCCGTCCCGGTCCACGGCGGTGACCCGGTGGCCCCACCGGAACTCCACGCCCCGTTTCTCGGCCTCGTCGATCAGCGCCACGTTCAGGTCGTGCCGCAGCACCGAGTGCAGGACCTGGTCCTCCTCCGTGCCGTAGGGCTGGAACCGCAGCGAGCCGTCGGCCAGGTGCACCACCCGCCCGCGCATCGGCACCGTCGCCGGTGCGAGCGCGTCGAACAACCCGATCTCCCGCAGCGCCACCGCCGCCCGCTGGGACATGCCGAGGTTGAACGAGCGCCCCGACTCCCGGACGCCGGGCGTGCGCGGGTCCTCGCGCCGTTCCAGCACCCGCACGGAGAACCCGCGCCGGGCCAGGTAGACCGAGACGAGCGAGCCCGCCAGGCCCGCGCCCACCACCACCGCGCCGGTCATGGCCGGCTCCGGTGCGGTGCCGGGACGAGTGCGTTGTCCTCCATGGCTTCCCCCGTAGCGTGCTGCGCCTGGTTCACCGGTCGTCGTCGCCCAACGTGCCGAGCAGCCGGTCGATCTCGGCGTCGGACAGGTCGTCCAACTGGTCCAGCAGCGGCACCGGGCCGCGCAGGCCCTCGCCCGCCGTGGCCAGCGCGGTGCACAGGCCCGCGATGGTCGGCGCGGCGAACAGCGCCGCCAGCGGCAGGTCCGCGCCCAGCGCGGTGCGCACCCGGGCCAGCATCTGGGTCGCGGTCAGCGAGTGGCCGCCCAGCGCGAAGAAGTTGTCGTGCACGCCGAGCGGGCCGTCCACCGGGATGCTCAGCACGGCCCGCCAGATCTCGGCCAGCCGCACCTCGGTCTCGTCGCGCGGCTCGACGTGCTCGACGTCCGAGGTCGACCACTCGGGCTCGGGCAGCGCGGCCCGGTCCGTCTTGCCGGTGCCGGTGCGCGGCAGCTCGTCGAGCACCACCAGCGCGGCCGGGATCATGTAGTCCGGCAGCTTCGTCGCCAAATGCGGGCGCACCGCGTCGAGCGAACGGCCCGCGTGGGGCACCACGTACGCGACCAGCCGCACGTCCGCCACGCCGGCCGACCAGGTGGTGACCGCCGCGTCCGCGACGTCGGGGTGCCCGCGCAACACGGCCTCCACCTCGCCGGGCTCGATGCGGAATCCGCGCACCTTGACCTGCCGGTCGGCGCGGCCCAGGAACTCCAGCCGGCCGTCGGCGCGCAGCCGCACCAGGTCGCCGGTCGCGTAGAGCCGGCCCGCGCCGAACGGGTCGGGCCGGAACCGGTCCGCGGTCATCGCGGGCTGCCCCTGGTAGCCGCGCGCCACGCCCGCGCCGCCGATGTGCAGCTCGCCGACCAGCCCGCGCAGCACCGGCCGCATCAGCGGGTCCAGCACGTGCAGCGTCGTGCCCGCCACCGCCGCGCCCAGCCGGATCGGCGCGGGCCCGCGCGGCACCACGCCCGCAGCCGAGTACACCGTGGTCTCGGTGGGGCCGTAGCCGTCGACGAGGGTCGCGCCGTCGGACTGGAGGTCGTCGGCCAGGTCGCGGGTCAGCGCCTCGCCGCCGGTCACCCGCAGCCGCACGTGCGCGGGCACGCCGCCCGCCGCGACCACCATCCGCCAGCTCGCCGGACCGCCCTGCACGACCGTCGCGCCGGATTCCGCGATCCGCTGCCGCAGCAGGCTCCCGTCCGCCACGTCGGCGGCGGCCACCGGGACGAGGCGGGCTCCACCGAGCAGCGGCACCAGCATCTCGACGGTGGACACGTCGAAGGCCGGGGTGCTGATCGAGGCCAGCCGGTCGGCGGGGGACAGGCAAAGCAGGGCGTCCATCGCGGTGAGCAGCGTGGCCAGGCCGCCCTGGGTCACCCGGACGCCCTTGGGCCGCCCGGTCGACCCGGACGTGTAGATGATGTAGGCCAGGCTCTCCGGGATCGGCGGCACCGCCCGGGGCCGGGTGTCCGGACCCGTCGCGGTGTCCAGGTCGACCTGCCGCCACGGCCCGTCGAGCCCGGCGGACCCGGCCCGCGAGCGGCCGTCGGTGACCACGACCGGGGTCGCCGCGTCCGAGGCCATCGCGGTCAGCCGCGCGGTCGGCCACGACGGGTCCAGCGGCAGGTAGCCCGCACCCGCCTTCCACGCGGCCAGGATGCCGATGACGGTCGGCTCGCCCCGGCCCAGGCACAGCGCCACCGGCTCGTCCGGCCGCGCGCCCGCCGCGAGCAGCGCGTGCGCCAGGCGGTTCGAGGCCAGGTCGATCTCCCGGCAGGTCAGGGTGTCCACGACGGCGTCGGGGTGCGCGGCCAGCGCGGCCACGACCAGCTCCAGGGCCGTGCGCGTGACGGGCGCGGTCTCCTGCACCGGCGTGTCACCGGTCAGCGGGAGCTCGGCGACCTTCACCGCGCGGTCGGTGTGGCGGGCCATCACCGCGAACACCTCGTGCAGCGCGGCGATGGTGTCCTCGTCGAACAGCTCCGCGTCGTACTGCCAGCGGCCGAACCACCGGTCGCCGTCGCGTTCCACGGTCAGCGACAGGTCGAACTTCGCGCCGCCGTTGGCGACCGGCTCGGGCCGCATGGTCACCGGGCCCGCCACGCGGACCGGCGGCAGCGGCTCCACCGCGAACATCACCTGCACCAGCGGTGCGTGCGCCAGCGTCCGCTGCGGCGCGACGATGTCCACCACCTGCTCGAAGGGCAGGTCCTGGTGCTCCAGGGCCGACACGGTCGCGGTCTCGGCGGCCACGACCACCTCGCCGAAGGTCGTCTCGGGGGTGAACCGGGCCCGCAGCGGCAGCGTGTTGACCACGAAGCCGACCAGGCTCTCGGTCTCCGGCCGGGTGCGCGCCGCGACCGGTGTCGCCACCAGGAAGTCCGCCTGCCCGGTCACCCGGTGCAGCACGCACTGGAACATCGCCAGCAGCGTCGCGAACGAGCCGTCGCCGACCGCCAGCTCGCGGCGGAACTCCGCGCCGCGCCCGCTCGGCGTGTCCGGCCGGGGCCGGTCGCCGGGCAGCGGCAGCACGGTCGGCACGTCCAGCAGCGCCTCGCGCCAGTACCGGGCGTCGGCGGCGAACGCGTCGCCCTCCACCTGCTCCCGCTGCCACACCGCGTAGTCCGGGTACTGCACGGGCAGTTCGGGCAGCGACCCGCCCTCACCGGCGTAGTACCGGGCGAGCTCGTCGAACAGCACCGCGCACGACCAGCCGTCGGCGATGCCGTGGTGCAGCACCAGGACCAGCACGTGCCGGTCCGGCAGCCGCAGCAGGTCGGCCCGCAGCAGCGGTCCGGCGTGCAGGTCGAACACCCGCCCGACCAGGTCGCGGACCACCTCGTCCAGCTCGTCCTCGGCCACGTCGCGCACCGGCAGGTCCACCGGCCACGTCGCGGACACCACCTGCACCGGCACGCCGTCCTCGGCGGCGAACCGGGTGCGCAGCGCTTCGTGCCGCGCCACCACCGCGTTCAGCGCGCCGTGCAACGCCGCCGCGTCGACCGGGCCGGCCAACGCCACCCGCCACCCGATGTTGTAGACCGGGCCGGGCATCAACTGGTCCAGCAGCCACAGCCGGCGCTGGCCGGACGAGGCGGGGAACCGGAACACCTCACGTCCGTCGGGGATCACCGTGCTCACCGCGTTCCTCCCTTGCGCCAACCCCGGCGGTCCACCGCGACGAAGCGGAACTCCGCGGTGTGCCGGTTGCCCTCGGCGTCGGTCAACCACAGCCGGTCGGGGCCGGGCAGCATCTCGCCGACGCCCATCGGCGAATCCGGCTGCTCCCGCTCCAACGCGCGCACGGCGTGCGCGAACAGCTCGACCGACGGACCGCTCTCCAGGTCCACGTAGAACGGTTTGTGCTCGACGGGGCTCTTCACGAACACGAACCTGGGCATCCCGTGCTCCCGCCGCCACGCCTGCGCGCCCAGGAACCGCCCCGGCTCGTCGGCGGCGAACGCGAACCGGCTGCGCGCGGCGGGCAGTTGCCAGCCCTCCCGCGCCACCACCAGCCGGTCCAGGCTCACCCTGGGCGTGTGCTCGCCCGAGGGCAGCAGCCGGAACTTCTGCACGAGCTGCGCCATGATCTGCTCGCTGAGCAGCTCCACCAGCTCCAGGTCCACCCGGCCGTCGGCGCTGCGCGCCCGCAGCTTCCCGTCGTCCTCCACCACCTCGCAGTCGCCGATCGGCACCGCGCCGTGGATGTCGGCCCCGCACGAGTCGTGGCCGAACGCGATCCGCAGGTCCTCCGGGAGCACCAGCGCGTCGGCCAGCCGCTGCGGCGTGCCGCCCTGCTCGCGGGTCGTGGTCAGCACCACGCGCGGCCCGCCCATGTCGCGCCGCATCGCCTCGTGCAGTTGCGCCGGGTCCGGGTGCTGCGACACGAACAGCGCCGAGCGCATGGTGTTCACGCCGGGGTGCACCTCGCCCAGCACCCACTGGTAGTCACCCGCCCGCACCGCGCCCGCGTCCTTCGCGGCGATCAGCACGTCGGGGCTGTGCTGCACCGCGCCGCGCCAGCCGGGCCGGGGCGCGGCGAACAGCTTCAGCACGGCCTCCCGCACGTCGGCGACGGAACGCCGGACGTGGCGCTCGGCCGGGTCGTGCGGGCCGAGCGCGGTCGCCCACCGGTCCTGGAGCGCGATCACCAGCCGGCCGACCACCCGGTCGTCCAGCCGGAAGATCGTGTCGTTGGCCCACATCCAGAAGTCGGCCAGCCGCACCGACTTCCGCCCCCCGGCGTGCTCCCGGAAGACCTCCTTGAGCGCCCGCGCGTAGAGCGCCGAGCCCGCGCAGGTGAACCAGCGCGCGGCCTCCAGCACCAGTTCCAGCGCCGGCCACAGGGTGTCCAGCAGCGCGGGGGAGAGGTCGACCTCCAGGTCCCGGTGGCACTCCTCGTGCACCAGCGTGCGGCCCGCGTAGAACAGGCCCGGCCGGCGCACCGCCTCGGCACCGGTGATCGCGGTGAACCGCTCCTGGAGCTCGGCGATGGCGTGGACCAGCCGGTCCGGATCGCCCACGGCGGCGGCGACCTGGTCCCGGCCGGCCACGACCTCGTCCACGGCGTCGGCGGCGCGCCGCCGGACGTCGGGGTCGTCGATGCCGTCGATCTGGCTGCGCAACGCGAGTTCGGGCACCAGCGCCGACGGCGGCACCTCCAGCGTCCACGCGATGCGCCGCCCGAGGTGCAGCCGTTCCAGCACGGCCAGCACCTCCGCGCGGTCCGCGCCGAGGTGGCCGGCGATGTCGTGCGCGCGCCGCCGGCCGTCGCACGCGGCCAGCACGGCGGCGTCCAGCCGGGGCAGCCGGATCGGCTCGGTCAGCGGCACGTGCAGCACGTCGCCGACGACCGACACGAACGGCATCCGCCGGGGCACGGCCCACGGCCGCACCTCGTCGGTGGTCAGCGACTCGGCGAGCTGCTGGACGGCCCAGTTCTCCAGGTACGTGGTGCGCTTGTCGACCAGGCCGGGTCCCGGCCGGCACACCAGCGGCGCGGCGGCGTCGTCCCGCACCCGCGCCCAGCCGACCGGACCGAAGAACCCGATGGTGTCGTTCTTGGCGCAGTAGCGCTGCAAGTAGCTGACGACGGTGTGCTCCCACCGCCGGTAGTCGACGTTGCGCCCGGTGCCGCGCAGCCCGCTCAACGCCTTGTGCAACGCGTCGACGGCGGTTTGCAGCGCGCGCGGGTTCTGCCACGCCACGGCTTCCCGGAACTTCGCGTCGCCGCTGACGACGCGGAGCACCTCGGCCGCTTCCCGGCGGCCCCGCTCGAAGCGGGCGGTGTAGTCGGCGAGCGCGGCCTGGTGGTGCCCGGCGGCCCGCGCGGCGTCCGCCAGCGCGTCCGCCACCTCGGGGGTGTGCGCGAGCGCGTCGCGGGCCTCGGCGAACCGGCCCTTGCGGACCAGCCTGCCGATCTTGCGCAGCGCCGAGCGCTCGTCGCCCTCGGCCTGGTCCTCCACCGTCCGCAGCACCCGGAACGCCGCCCAGCGGGCCTGCCCGAGCACGTCGTCGGCGGCCAGCACGGCGTCCGCCGCGCGGGCCGCGTCGGGACTGGCGACGGCGAGCAGCGGTTCGATGCCGAAGCCGGTGCCGCGCAGCTCGACCCACCGCCACGCGGCCCAGTTCCCGGTGCCGTGCGGCAGCACCAGGTGGTCCGCCGCCGTCCGGCCGCCGGTGGTGCCCGCGTCCCGCCCGGGTGCGGCGGTCGGCTCGGCGGTCGGCTCGGTGGTCTGCTCGGGCGTGCGCTGCGCGGGCACCAGGTAGGCGGTCCGGTCGCGGCGGGTGATGCCCCCGCCCGGGGTCGCGGACCGGGCGCGGTCGACCACCTCGGCGCACGCGGCCAGCGTCCGGGCCCGGTGCAGCTCGGCCACCGGCACGTCGACGGCGAACTCCTCGCGCACCCGGAACGCCAGCCGCACGGCCAGCAGCGAGTTGCCGCCCACGGCGAAGAAGTCGTCCTCGGCGTGCACGTCGTCGGCACCCAGCAGGACCTGCCACAGCGCGGCCAGCCGCGACTGCGTGCCCTCCAGCGGTCGGGTCCGGGTGTCGGCCCGCACCCCGTCCGGCCGCACCGCGCGCAGCGCCGCCCGGTCCACCTTCCCGCTGCGGTTGAGCGGCAGCGCCGCCAGCACCGCGTACCGGGCCGGGCAGAGGTAGGCGGGCAGCCGCTCCTCGGCGTGCCGGCGCAGGTCGGCCACGTCGGCGTCGCCGACCAGGTAGGCGACCAGGTGCCGGGCGTCGCCGTCGCCGACCGGCAGCACGGCGGCCTCCGCGACGCCGTCGTGCGCCCGCAGCACCGCTTCCACCTCGGCCGGCTCGACCAGGAACCCGCGCACCTTGACCTGCTGGTCCGCGCGGCCCAGGAACTCCAGCACGCCGTCGGGCCGCCAGCGGGCCCGGTCGCCGGTCCGGTAGAGCCGGCCGCCGGGCTCGCCGCCGAACGGGTCGGGCACGAACTTCGCCGCGGTCAGCGCCGGGTCCGCCCAGTAGCCCCGGGCCAGGCCCGCGCCGCCGGTGTACAGCTCGCCGGGCACGCCGACCGGGACCGGCCGCAGCCGCTCGTCGAGCACGTACACCGTGCTGCGCTGGACCGGCGTGCCGATCGGCACGGTCGTGCCGACCTGCCGGGGGTCGGTGAGCACGTGGCACGTGGTGAAGGTGGTGTTCTCGGTTGGTCCGTAGCCGTTGACGACGGGCTTGCCGGAGCGGGCGACCAGGGCCGCGCGCACCGCGTCGGGCGCGAGCACGTCACCGCCGGCCAACAACTGGTCGACCGACGCCAGCACCTCGGGCGCGTGCGCGACGAGCTGGTGGAACAGCCCGGCGGTCAGCCACAGCACGGTCACCCGGTGCTCGCGCAGCAGGTCCGCCAGCACGGCGGGGTCGGGCGGCCCGTCCGGCGCGGCGACCACCCGGCCACCGGTCAGCAGCGCGCCCCACACCTCCAGCGTGGTCAGGTCGAACGCGGTCGCCGACAGGTGCAGGAAGGTCTGCCCCGGGCCGAACCGGGCGAACGTCGGGCTGCTCACCAGCCGCACGACGCCCCGGTGCGGCACGGCCACGCCCTTGGGCCGGCCGGTCGAACCCGAGGTGTAGTTCAGGTACGCCACGCCCAGGGGGTGCGCGACCCTCGGCAGCGGCGTGGCCGGTCCGTCCACTTCGGACAGCGCCAGCGCGGTGACCCCGGCCGGCAGCGCGCGGTCCCCGTCCGTGACCACGAGCGCCGTCCCGGACTCGGCCAGCGCCGCGGCGTCGCGGGCGGCCGGGTTGCCCGGGTCCAGCGGCAGGTACGCCGCACCGGTCTTGACCACCGCGAGCATCGCGGTCACCAGGTCCGCGCCGCGCGGCAGCGCCAACCCGACCGGCTGGTCGGGCCGCGCACCTCGGGCGACGAGCGCGTGCGCCAGGCGGTCGGACCGGGCGTCGAGCTCGGCGTAGCTCAGCCAGCGCGCGCCGTCGTGCACCGCGTCGGCGTCCGGGCGCGACCGCACCTGCTCGGCGAACAGGTCGGGCACCGTCGCGTCCGCCGGGTACTCCACGGCGGTGTCGTTCCACTTCTCCAGCACGCGCACGAGTTCCGCGCCGCGCGGTTCGGTCAGCTCCCGGACGGGGCTGGTCGGCGCTTCAGCCAGACCGGCCAGCAGTTCGCGGAACTGCGCCAGCAGCGCGCCCGCCGCCCAGTCCGGGAACCGGGTGGTGTCGTGGATCAGCCGCAGGCTCAGGTGCGGTTCGGCGAACGCGTAGAGCGTCATGGCGTACCCCGGGCTGCGCAGGATCTCCACGTGCCGTCCGGGGGGCGCGGTCGGCCGCGCGGCTAGCACGGTGTTGATCTCGCGGTGCTCGAACAGCACCAGGCTGCGCATCAACGTCTCGTGGCCGGCGGCGCGCTGGATGTCCGGCAGCGGGCACAACTGGTGGTCGCGCGCGGCGACCGAGCCCTCCCGGACGTCGCGCAGCCACTCGGTGACCGGCCGGTCGCGGTCCACCGGCAGCCGCAGCGGGACGGTGGCCAGCAGCAGGCCGACCATGTCCTGCGCGCCGGGCACCGAATCGTGGCGGGCCGCCCGGGTCACCCCGAACACCGCCTCGCCGGTGCCCGAGTGCGTGGTCAGCAGCAGACCCCAGGCGGCGAGCACCACCGTGTTCACCGTGACGCCCGCCGCGTCGGCCAGCGCCCGGACCGACGCGGTCTCGGCGTCGGACAGGTCGAGCGCGGCCGTGCCCATCACGGGGGTCGCGGACCCGCCGTGCTCCAGGGGCAGCGGACCGGGCTCGGGCAGGTCGGCCAGCTCGTCCGCCCAGAACCGCCGGTCGGCGACGGCCCGCGGGTGCTCCGGCGCGGTGCGCTCGGCGTACCAGCGGGCGTAGTCGGCGAACTCGGGCCGGGCGGCGAACCGCGCCGTGCCGCCGGAGGCATAGGCGTCGTCTATCTCGGACAGCAGGAGGGCCAGCGACCGGCCGTCGAGGATCGCGTGGTGGAAGGTCGCCACCACGACGTCGCCGGGCAGCACGCGCAGCCGCAGCGGCGGGCCGCCCACCGGGTCGACCCCGGCTTTCCGGTCGGCCGCGAGGAAAGCGGCCAGGTCGGTGACCGAGTCGTCCACCACCATCGGCACGTCGGCCGCCGGGCCGGGCACCTGCTCGGCGTCGCCGTCGGGCCGCCAGCGGAACCGGGTGCGCAGGACCGGGTGCCGCTCGACCGCCGCCCGCCACGCCGCCAGGTAGGCCCCGGCGTCGAACGGCCCGGCGAACCGCTGCACGCACTGGATGACGTCCGTGCCCGCCTCCGGATCGCGCAGGCCGGCCGCGATCATTCCGCGTTGCAACGGTAGTGCCGGTGTGGTCCGGACAACCGGATCCGTGTACACCAAAGCCTCCCCCACTAATGTGCCGGTCGGTCCGCGCACGGAATAGGAGACCTATTTCCGGGCAGCGTCGGGCCACCCGCATTACCGGGTGGCGGAATGGTGCCGGCCGGCTCAGCCGCCGTGTGCGGCGAGGTGTTCGCGCACGCTGCGCGGGCGCAGGTCGGTCCACACCCGCGTAATGTGGTCCAGGCATTCCTGCCTGGTCCCGCGAGTGCCCTCGGCGTGCCAGCCCAGGGGGAGGTCGCGGTCGGCGAACCAGACCGAGTACTGCTCCTCGGTGTTCACCACGACCAGGAATTGGGGTGTTTCCGCGTTCTCGACGCCCATGACGCTCGTTCTCCTGCCCTCCGTCGGCGGACGGGTTGCCGTCCGTCAAAGCTACGCGTCGGGCGGACACCACTGGAATCCACTAAACGGTCGAACCAGCCATTTTCCGACGATCGGGCCCCGCCCTATTCGAATTGACTATGGGTCGTCACGCGGTGTGGTCGACCGGTCGCGGAACCATTCCGTCCGGCGCGCGGTCGGAATGGTTCCGCCCCGCCGGGCGGGGTTGTCCGGTGGTCCGGGGCCGCGCCGGCGAATGACCCCGGACGTCGAATCGAGCCGTCCTCCCCGCGCGGCGGGCCGCCGGGAGGGCTCAGCGGGACCGCAGGGTCAGCAACGAGATCTCGTTGGGCGCGAACACGCGGAACGGCGGACCCCAGAAGCCCGCGCCGCGACTGGTCCACAGCCGGGTCCGCGCGCCGTGGTCGCTCAGCCCGTGGAGCACCGGTTGCTGGAGCCGGACCAGGAGGTGGAACGGCCAGATCTGGCCGCCGTGCGTGTGCCCGGACAGTTGCAGGTCGACCCCGGCCGCGACCGCCGTGCCGATCTCGCCGGGCTGGTGGGCCAGGAGCACCACCGGGTCCTCCGGCCCCACCCCGGCGAGCGCCGCGTCGAGGTCGGCCGCGTGACCCGCCTCGCCCGAGTGCACGGCGGTGATGTCGTCGACGCCCGCGAACACCAGCCGCGCGCCGTCGCGCTCCAGCACCCGGTGCCGGTTGTGCAGGCTGGTCCAGCCGAGCTCCTCCATGTGCTCCATCCACGCCTGGGCGTTGCTCAGGTACTCGTGGTTGCCCGAGACGTAGAACCGGTGCCCCGCCCGGACGTCGCCCAGCGGGGTGGACTGGGGGCGGCGCTGCTCCACGGTGCCGTCCGCCAGGTCGCCCACGTGCACCACCACGTCCGCGCCCAGCTCGTTGACCGCCGCGACCAGGCCCCGGGACCACCGCGTGCGGTCGATCGGCCCGTAGTGGGTGTCCGCCAGCACGGCCACGGTCAGCCCGTCGAACGCCGGGTCGAGCCGGGGCAGCACGACGTCCGCGCGCCGCACCCCGGGCACCCGCATCGCCACGTGGTGGCCGTGCACCGCCAGCCCCACCACGATCACGGCGAGCAGCACCGCGAGGAACCGCGCCCGAAACGGGTTCTCCACGCCGGCGACCGCCAGCACGAGCCGCAGCACGTGGGTGATCAGCGCCCAGGCGAACGCGATCCACACGACGCCGAGCAGCGGCAGCGCGATCCGGGCGGCGCGGTCGGAGTGCCGGCGGCCCAGCGAGCGCACCAGGAGCACCGGGAACGCCAGACCCGTCAGCGCGAACGCGGCCGTGCCGACCACCACCACCGGCGTCGGCCACTCCGCGCCCGGCGCGAACAACCCCGCCCACGGCACCGCGAACAGCAGGGCGGTGATCGACACCAGCACCAGGCCGGACACCACCCGCCGCCGGGTCGTCCCGGGCCGGACCGGTGCGTCGGACGTGGTCGGGTCCGGGTGGGCCATGGCGTCTCCGCAAGAGGTCGGGTGTGGCGGCTGTTCGGGGAGTGGCGGCGGGAGGGGCGGCGGGAGGGGCGGCGGGAGGGGCGCTGTGGTGCCACCCGCCGGCCCGCCTGGCGACAACGCCGCCACCCGGCACACCGTCGTGGTCACCACGGGGTCGCTGTCGGTCACCCGGCCGCGCGAGTCGCTGCTCCGAGCGCCAGGATACGCCGGTCGGCTCGCCCGGACGACCAGCCCGACGAGCCGGTCCACCGGGCTCCCGGTCGGCGCGGACCCGAACGCCTCGACGGGGGCGGGGCCGAGCTCGGCGGGGTGCGCGGGCGGCGTCGACCCCCGAGGACCACCGGTCCGCTGTTCAGCCCGCGACGGCCGATTCCAGCCGCTGCACCGCGTCCGCCCACGGCCGGGCGGTGATGACGGGCAGCCCGTGCCGTCGCGCCTCGGCCGCGAGCCAGTCGCCGTAGTGCGCGCTGTCCTCGGCCCGCTTGCGCTGCGCGCCCGCGTCGGGTTCCCGGCTCGCGTAGTTGCGTTCGAGCAGACCGGCGTCCGGCTCGTGCACGAACACCGACCGCACGTCCCCGCCGGTCCACCCGGCGCAGAACGCGGGCAGCAGGTAGTCGCCCTCCAGCACCAGCGGCAGGTCCGTTTCCCGGTGGTTGGTGATCACCGCCGCCAGCGCCGGTTCGACCGCCCGCGCCAGCGCCACCTGCGCCGCGGTGACCTCTTCGCTGGACAGCCCGTCGGGGGAGCCGGTCCGCCAGCGGTGCAGCGCGGGCTGCTGCGCGGGGGTGGTGAGGGCCTGCGACGCGACCACGAGGTCGTCCACCTCGACCAGGGCCGCCCCGCGCGCCCGCGCCACGGGGTAGGCCAACGAGCTCTTGCCGCTGCCCGACGCGCCCCCCACCAACAACACCCGCCAGTTCGCCATGCGGGCACCCTCGCAACCGGCGGCGACCCGGCGCAAGTCCGTTGTCGGGTAGGCGCGCGTCCGTCCACAGAGGACGTCAGGAGTAGAGCACGCCGAGGAACTCCACCAGGAGGCGTTCGCGCAAAATCGGCGGCGCGGCGGCCAGCAACGCGTTGACCGACGCCATCCGCTCCGGCAGCACGCCACCGCCGCCCAGCCCCGCCGCCGCGAGCAGCCCGGCGAACTCCTGCGGCGTCAGGGAACCCGGGTCCAGCGCGCCGATCGCGGCGGCCACCTCCGGCGCGACCGCCACGGGCCCGGCGGCGATCGCGGCCGTCACCGACGCCCGCAGGTCGGCGAGGAGCTCGGGCTCGTTGCCCGCGTTCGCCGCGGTCACCGTCAGGTGCAGGTTCGCGGGCGACGAGCGGTGGGCGAACTGGGGCTGCACGTACCAGTTCCGGGCGCGCATCTCGTCGGCCACGGTGAACACGTCGAAGTCCGCGCCGGTCGCGGTCACCGCGATCAGGGTGGACTCGGGCGTGCCGAGCACGCGCAGGCCGTCGATCCCGCCGACGCCGTCCCGGATCAGCCGGGCACTGGCCAGCGCCCGGTGCGCGAGGTCGCGGTAGCCCTCGTCGCCGACGTGCCGCAGCACGGCCCACGCGGCGGCGAGCGGGCCGCCGGAGCGGGTGGACTGGGTGGTCGGGTTCAGCATCGTGTAGCCGGGCCAGTCCGCGCTCGCGAAGTAGTGCCCACGGCGCAGGTCGGCGTTCGCGTGCAGCAGGACCGAAGTCCCCTTGGGGCAGTAGGCGTACTTGTGCAGGTCGACCGAGATGCTCGTGACACCCGGCACGGAGAAGTCGAACGGCTCGACGTCGGCGTGCGGGAGAACCCACCCGCCGATGCACGCGTCCACGTGGCACCGCACCCCGCGTCGACTCGCGGCGGCGGCGATCGGCGCGACCGGGTCGATCACGCCGTGCGCGTAGGAGGGTGTGCTGACCACGACCAGCACGGTGTCGTCGGTGATGGCCGAGGCCATCGCGGCGGGGTCGGCGCGGAACGTCTCCGGGTCCACCGGCACCGCGACCACCCGCACGCCGAAGTAGTGCGCGGCCTTGTGGAACGCGGCGTGCGCGGTCTCGGGCAGCACCATCGACGGGTGCGCCACCTCCGGCCGCGACTCCCGCGCGGCGAGCACGGCCAGCAGGCACGATTCGGTGCCGCCGGACGTGACCGTGCCGACCGTCCCCGCCGTGCCGCCGAGCAGCCGGGCGGCGGTGGCCACCACGTCGTTCTCCAGGCGCAGCAGGCTCGGGAACGCGGTGGGGTCGAGGCCGTTGACCGAGGACGCCAGCGCGTGGGCCCTGGTCGCCAGGTCGTCCAACCCGGGCACCGCGCTGTCGTAGACGTAGGCCAGCGTGCGTCCGCCGTGCGTCGGCAGGTCACCGGCGCGCAACGCCCGCAGCTCGGCCAGCACGTCGTCGGGCGCGGTCATGCGATCTCCTCGGGTTCCGGTTCGTCGGGCACGCGTGATCCTCCGGGCAGCAGGGGCAGGGCGACGACCGCCAGCACGGCCGGTATCGCGGTGAACCCGAGCAGCGCGGCGAGCACCGCACCGGGGGACTGGCCGGCCGCGCCGTCGGTGCCGGCCGTGTAGCCGCCGAGGGCGAGCACCACCCCGTACACGCCGGGCCCGAGCGCGAGGCCGAGCGTTTCGCCGGCCGTCCACACGCCGGCGAACAGCCCGGCACGGGTGGTGCCGTCCCGGCGTTCCTGCGCGGTGATCACGTCCGGCAGCATGGACAGCGGGAACACCTGCATCCCGGCGTACCCGACGCCGACCACCGCCATCAGCGCGAGCACGGCCGCCACCGGCAGCGCGCGGGACAGCCCCAGGCCCGCCACCGCCGCCGTGAACAGCAGCGACGCCGTGACCAGGCCGGTCCGCTTGCCGTGCCGCCGGCCGATCCGCTGCCACAGCGGCATCACCACCAGCGCCGGTCCGACGAACCCGACGAACAACCAGGTCTGGAGGCCCTGGTCGCCGAGCACCAGCCGGGCGAAGTAGTCCACGCCCGCCAACATCGTGCCCAGCCCGACCGCCTGCACCACGAACACCGCCAGCAGCAGCCGGAACGGCCGCGACCCGCGCACCGCGGCCAGCAGTTCCCGGGGCGTGGCGGTCGACGTCGCCCGCCGGGACACCGGCACGCCGCGCGTCCCGACGACGGTGGCCACCGTGCCCACCAGGATCAGCGCGCCGACCGCGACGCCCACCGCCCGGTAGCCGCCCGCCAGGTCCCGCACGGCGGGCGCGCCCGCGCCGCTGACCAGGATCGCCGAGGCGAGGAACGCCATCCGCCACGCCATCAACCGGGTGCGCTCGTCGTAGTCCTCGGTGATCTCGGCCGCCATCGCGACGTAAGGCACCTGGAAGAACGCGTAAGCCGTCGCGCACAACAGGAACACCAGGGCGACGTACCCGGCCGCGAGCGCGCCGGTGGACGGTCCGGCGAACAGCAGCGCGAACAACACCGCCACCGCGATCCCGCCGTGCAGCAGGAACGGCCGGCGCACGCCGGCGCGGTCGCTGATCCGGCC
Source organism: Actinosynnema sp. NPDC023587 (assembly GCF_040640215.1). NCBI lineage: Bacteria > Bacillati > Actinomycetota > Actinomycetes > Pseudonocardiales > Pseudonocardiaceae > Actinosynnema > Actinosynnema sp. NPDC023587. The sequence continues at coordinate 308,520 of NZ_JBFABG010000009.1, forward strand.
CGCGACGGGGTTGAAGAGCACGTCCCACGCCTTCGGCGCGAGCACCAGCAGCCCGGCGACGGCGGCGGGCACGGCCAGCCGGTCGGTGAGGTACGGCAGCAGGAGCAGTCCGGGCACGGTGCCGAACGCGCCGGTGACGAAGGAGCCCGTCGCGTAGCCGGCGCGGACCCGTGCGGTGATCTGCGGCATGGGCCGGCAATCTTCGCACTTCTCGGCGGCCGGGCCCAGCAGCGATTCCACGGCAGGTGTGAACCGCCCGCCGAACGGGTACCAAGCCGGCGAACTTCGAGGGGAGCTCGACGATGGGCAAGCACAGCATGGGCGCGACCGACCGCCAGTGGGGCGGACCGGAACTGGTGGAGGACGCGGAGGCGGCGGTGGAGGCGGCCACCACCCCGCTGCCCGTCCTGGACGAGGCCGACAGCAGGTCCGACGGCGACTGACCGTCCGCCGCGCCGACGGCCACCTGTACCGGGCGACCCGGCCGGCGGTCGACGTGGACCGGTCCTCGACGCCGTACCGTCAGAGCAGGTCGCGGAGCAGGTCGGCGAGGTTCGCGACGGTCTCCGGGCCGAGCCGCGCGGCCAGCGCCCGCTCGTGCGCGGCGGCCAGCGCCTCCAGCCGCTCCAGCCGGGCGTGGCCCAGTTCCGAGACGTGCACGGAGACCTTGCGGCGGTCCTCGCCCGACTGCGAGCGGTACAGCAGCGCCGAGTCGACCAGGCCGTCCACGATCCGGGTCAGCGTGGGGTGCGGGATCTCCAGCGCGGCGGCCAGCTCGCCCATCGACCGCTCCTCGGCGGCCAGGGCGCGCAGCACCCGCCACTGGTCGACGGTCGCGCCTTCCTCCTCCAGCACCGCGCCGAGGTCCCGGACGAACGCGCGCTGGGTGCGGGTCAGCAGGTCGACCAGGTCCGCGCGGCGGGTGTGCTGCTGATCAGGCATGACGAGCCTTTCACCGGGGGCCTCGTCGGCGAGCATACTGACCCGCGTGGAGTCTTCGCCGGTCGTGCGGGCGGTGCTGCGCGACCGCCTGGACGTGGCGGTGGCCGGGCCGGACCCGGGCGCGCTGCGGATCGGCCTGCTGCTGCCGCTGTCCGGCGCGCTCGGCATGACCGGCCCGTCCGGGCTGCTCGCCGCGTCGCTGGCGGCCACCGAGCTGAACGCGGCGGGCGGGGTCGCGGGCCGGGCGGTGGAGCTGGTGCTGGTGGACGCCGGCCGGCGGCCGGACGAGGTCGCGCGGGAGGCGTCCGAGCTGGTCGGGCTGGTGGACGCGTTCGTCGGGTTCCACACCAGCGACGTGCACCGGGCGTTGGAGGCCGCGCTCGGCGGGCGGGTGCCGTACGTGTTCACCCCGCCGCACGAGGGCGGTTCGCGGCAGCCGGGCGTGGTGCTGCTGGGCGACTCGCCGGGCCGTCAGCTCGCGCCCGCCGTGCGGTGGCTGGTGGCGCACCGCCGGCTGCGGCGGTGGGCGCTGGTCGGCAGCGACTACATCTGGCCGCGCGCGGTGCACCGGGCGGCGGCGGGGATCGTGCGCGGGCTGGGCGCGGAGGTGGTGGCGACCCGGTTGACGCCGTTCCCCGGGCCGGGGATCGACGCGGAGGGGATCGTCGCGGAGGGGATCGTCGCCGCGCTGGCCCGGGTCCGGGCGGATGCGGTGCTGCTCAGCCTGGTGGGCCGGGACCTGGCGCTGTTCAACCGGGTGTTCACGGCGTCGCCGCTGGTCGGCCGGGTGGTGCGGCTGTCGGGCTCGCTGGAGGAGAACGGGCTGCTGGCCGCCGGCGGTGACGACACGGGGGAGCTGTACGCGGCCATGCGGTCGTTCGCCGGGCAGGGCGACGAACGGCGGGTGGCGCTGGCGGAACGGCACCGCGCGCTGTTCGGCGGCCGGGCCGCGGTGCTCGACGCCTACGCCGAGGGCTGTTACGACGGCGTGCACCTGGCCGCCGCGCTCGCCCGGACCGGGCGGCTGACCGCCCGGGACGCCCGGACGGGCACGGCCGCGCTCCTGGCGTCGACCGAGCGGGGCGCGTGGGCGGGTGCGCCGTCCGGGCCGCCCCGACCCGGCGGGTTCCTGGCCCGCGCGGACGGGCTGGACCTCACCGTGATCGCGCCCCTGAGACCGGTGCGCCACCTCCGGTGACCTCGCGCGGACCGGGGGTCACGGTGCGGTGGCCACCCCGGAAACTCCTTCCAGACGGAATCTTTCCAAATGGAAGGAACGTGTCTAGGCTCGCCGCACCACCGCACGGCAGGAGGACGCATGGCGCAAGATCCGGGCCTCGAACGCTACGGCTACACCCAGGAGCTGCGGCGCTCCCTCGGGTTCAAGGACCTGCTGGTCTACGGGTTGATCTTCATGGTGCCGATCGCCCCGTTCGGCATCTTCGGCAGCGTGTTCCAGGGCTCCGGCGGCATGGTCGCGCTGGCCTACGCCATCGGCATGCTCGCCATGCTGTTCACCGCCGGCTCCTACGCCCAGATGTCCAAGGCGTTCCCGATCGCCGGCTCGGTCTACACCTACGCGGGGCGCGGCATCGGCCCGCCGGTGGGCTTCCTGGCCGGCTGGATGATCCTGCTGGACTACGTGCTGGTGCCCGGCCTGCTCTACCTGATCGCGGGCGTGGCGATGAACTCGCTGGTGCCCGCCGTCCCGATCTGGCTCTGGCTGATCGCGTTCGTGCTGCTCAACACCGCGGTCAACTACCTCGGCATCGAGATGACCGCCAAGGTCAACCGGGTCATGCTGGTCGCCCAACTGATCATCCTCGCGGTGTTCCTGGTGATCGGCGTCGTCGCGCTGACCCAGGGCAAGGGGCGCGGGTTCAGCTTCGAGCCGCTGTTCAACAGCGCCACCTTCTCCTGGCCGCTGGTGTTCGGCGCGGTGTCCATCGCGGTGCTCAGCTTCCTGGGCTTCGACGGCATCTCCACGCTGGCCGAGGAGAACCGCGACTCGGCCCGCGCCATCGGCCGGTCCATGGTGGCCGCGCTCGTGGTCACCGGCCTGCTGTTCATCACCCAGACCTGGGTGGCCGCCCTGCTCGTGCCCGACCCGGCGGCCCTGCTGGCCGACGGCGACGCGGGCGGCACCGCCTTCTACGACGCCGCCGCCGTCGCGGGCGGCGGCTGGCTGGCCACCCTCACCGCCGCCGCCACCGCCGTGTCCTGGGGTTTCGCCAACTCGCTGGTGGCGCAGGCGGCCACCTCCCGGCTGCTGTTCGCGATGGCGCGCGACCGGCAACTGCCGAAGTTCCTGGCGAAGATCCACCCGACCCGCCGCGTCCCGGTCAACGCCACCCTCCTGGTGGCCGGCGTGTCCCTGGTCCTGGGCCTGTACATGCAGTCCCGCGAGGACGGCATCACGCTGCTCAGCTCCTTGGTGAACTTCGGCGCGATGACCGCGTTCCTGGTGCTGCACGTGTCCGTCGTCGCGCACTACGTGATCCGGCGGCGCAGCCGGAACTGGTGGAAGCACCTGATCGCACCCGCCATCGGGTTCGGCATCCTGGCCTACGTGGTGGTCAACGCGAAGGTGGCCGCGCAGACCGTCGGGTTCGTCTGGCTCGGCGTCGGCGCGGTGATCCTGATCGGCCTGCTCGTGGCGGGCCGCAGGCCGGAACTGGCCGGCATCGCCGGCGACGAGGAGGGCAAGTGAGCATCGAGGTCGTCCGGCTGCACCCGGAACGAGCCGACCTGGGGTACGCGTTCGGCGGGCGCGCGCCGCTGCTGACCGTCAAGCCGGGCACCGTCGTGGAGCTGAGCACGGAGGACTGCTTCGGCGGCGCGGTGCGCGGGGTGGACGACCTGCCCAGCCAGGTCTGCGAGTTCCCCTACCTCAACCCGGTCACCGGGCCGATCGCGGTCGAGGGCGCGGAGCCCGGCGACACCGTGGCGGTGCACTTCGCGGAGATCCGGCCGACCCGTGACTGGGCGGTGTCCACGACCTTCCCGCACTTCGGCGCGCTGACCACGACGCACACCACGGCCATGCTGCACGACGCCCTGCCCGAACGCGTCTGGGTGTACGACGTGGACGTCGAGCGCGGCGTGGTCCGGTTCCACGCCCGGTCGAGCGACTTCCAGGTCGAACTCCCGCTGGACCCGATGCACGGCACGGTCGGCGTCGCCCCCGCCGCCGGCGAGGTGATCATGAGCATCACGCCGGGCGCGCACGGCGGCAACCTGGACACCCCCGAGATGCGCACCGGCACCACGGCCTACTTCGGCGTGAACGTGCCCGGCGCGCTGATCTCGATCGGCGACGGCCACTGCCGGCAGGGCGAGGGCGAGGTCTGCGGCACCGCCGTGGAGGCGGCCATGTCCACCGTCGTGGTGGTCGACCTGATCAAGGGCGCGGCGACCCCGTGGCCCCGGCTGGAGAGCGACACCCACCTGATGTCCACCGGCTCGGCCCGCCCGCTGGAGGACGCCTTCCGGATCAGCCAGCACGACCTCGTCGGGTGGACCGGCGAGCTGCTCGGGCTCGCGGCGCTGGACGCGTACCAATTGGTCAGCCAGGTCGGGCTGGCTCCCGCCGGGAACGTCGTGGACACCAACTACACGATGTTGGCGAAACTGCCCAAGGACATTCTCTCGGGTGCTGTGGTATTTGACGGGGTGCATTCGCGCCTGCGCGCCGCGGCTGCCCGCTACCTGTCCGAACGGGGTTAGCTCGTCTCGTTTCGCGTATTGGTTTGTTCGGCGCAAGATAAATTCGGAGGTACCCGCTACGTTGAGTTCCAGGCCGCCCACCTAGAGGAGTGGACGTGCCTGTGGTCAAGGTGAAACACCGCCTCGCGGCAGTGCTCGGCGTGGTCGCGCTGCTCGTCGGCGGCGTGGCTTCCGCCAGCGGGAACACCACCGGTCACCGGTCCGGTGACTGGCCGAGCTGGCAGGGCGACAAGTCGGGTTCGCGGTTCAACGCGGCAGAGCGCCGGATTGCCCCGTGGAGTGTCGGGAAGCTGGAGCTCAAGTGGGCTTTCGCTTATCCGAAGAACGGGTTCCCGGCGAAGAGCCAGCCCGCCGTGGTGAACGGCGGGATCTTCTTCGGCAGTCCGGACGGCAAATTCCACGCGCTGGACGCCAGGACCGGTGCGGGCCGCTGGACGTTCGACCTGGCGACGGTGAGCGCGGGGAGCGTGGTGATCGACGGGCCGGCCGTGGCCCGCGGCAAGGTGTACTTCGGCGACAACGGCGGACGGCTGTACGCGCTGGACCAGCGGACCGGGCGGCTCGTGTGGTCCAAGGACACCGAACCGCACGCGGCCGGGATGCACACCAGCTCCCCGCTCTACCACGACGGCCGGATCTACGTCGGCGCGTCCAGCGGCGAGAACGTCAACCCCGACCGCGCCTACCCGTGCTGCACCTTCCGCGGTCACGTGGACTCGATCGACGCCGAGACCGGGGACCTGGTCTGGCGCTACTTCACCACGCCGGAACCGCAGGCGGTCGGCACGTGGCCCAGCGGCGCGACCCGCTACGAGCCGTCCGGCGCGGGCGTGTGGAGCTCGCCGGTCGTCGACGAGCGCACCAACACGCTCTACGTCGGCACCGGCAACCTGTACTCCGGCACCACCGGCGACTTCGACAGCCTGCTCGCGCTCGACGCCCGCACCGGCGGGGTCAGGTGGAAGCAGAAGGTGACCCAGGCGGACACCTGGCGGCTGCTGTGCGGCTTCCCGGACAACGAGGGCTACTGCCCGGGGCAGAAGGACGGCACCGCGCTGGACTACGACATCGGCGCGACACCCACCCTGTTCCGGCACGACGGGCGCACGTACGTCGGCGTGGGCCAGAAGAGCGGCGTCTTCCACACCTTCGACGCGCGCACCGGGGCCGTGCAGTGGCGGCGGCAGCTCTCCGCGCCGATGCCCGGCGGCGGGCTGAGCGGCATCCAGTGGGGCAGCAGCTTCGACGGCAAGCGGCTGTACACGGCGACGAACTGGGGCAACCCGGGCTCGGTGTTCGCGCTCGACCCCGGCGACGGCGACGTGCTCTGGCAGACGCCCAACCCGGAGAACGGCTGCACCACCGGCGGCGCGGCCGAGCACCCGACGGTCTGCATGCGGGCGCACACGCCGGCCGTCACCACCAGTCCCGGCCTGGTCTACGAGGGCAGCGTCGACGGCAAGATGCGGATCTACGACTCCACCACCGGCAAGGTGCGGTGGGAGTTCGACACGATCCGCGACTTCGCCGGCGTCAACGGCCTGACCGGGCGCGGCAGCGCGATCTCCGGCAACGGCGGCGCGGTGGTCGCCAACGGGATGCTCTACGTCCAGTCCGGCTACTGGCCCTCGTACCCGGGTGATCACGGCAACGTCCTGCTCGCGTTCGGTCTCTGACCTCGCCGCTCCCCGCGCCGGAGCCCCGGCGCGGGGAGCGCGACCGCGCAAGGAGTCTCTGACATGCGTACTGCGCACCACCGCCGGTCCGGCGTCGTGGCGCTGGCCTGCCTGCTCGCCACCTCGTCCGCCACCTCACCCGCCACCGGGGTCGCCGAAGCCCGGCCGCGCACCGTCGCGGTCACCGTCAGCGAGGGCACCAACCTCGCGGTGGCCGTGTCGCCGCGTGACGGCAGCCTCGTCGTGGACCTCCAGGGACAACTCTTCTCGGTGCCGCCGCAGGGCGGCGCGGCCACGCCGATCGGCGCGGACTTCCTCGACCCGTACTGGCCGTCGTTCTCGCCGGACGGCCGCCGGCTGGCCCTCCAGTCGTTCGTCGACGGCATGTTCCACATCCAAACCGTCGCGGCGGACGGCACCGACGCCCGCCAGGTCACCCGAGGCGAGCACGACGACCTGTACCCGGCGTGGTCCCCGGACGGCACGAGGATCGCGTTCACCTCCGACCGGCAGGGCACCGAGGACGTCTGGACGGTGGACGTGCGCTCCGGCGCGCTGACCCGGATCACCTCGGCGGCCACCGCCGAGACCCACCCGACCTGGCACCCGGACGGGCGCTCCCTGGCCTACGTCCAGGGCACCACCGTGGAGAGCGTCGACCTGGCGAGCGGTGCCGTGCGCACGGTCGTGCCGGCCGCGCCGGGGTTCGTCGGCGCGCCCTCCTGGTCGCCGGACGGCCGGCGGCTCGCGTTCCTGCGCGGCGGCCAGACCGGGCGCACCCTCCAGGTCGCGGAGAACGGCGCGGTCCGCCAGGTCGGCGAGTACCGCGACGTGTTCCCGTTCCCGCCGCGCTGGCGCGACGCCGACGAGCTCGTCTACGGTGCCGACGGCCACATCGCGGTGACCCGGGCGAGCACCGGGGCGTCCCGCGAGATCCCGTTCACCGCGACCTTCCAGCTCCGGCGCGACCGCTACGAGCGCAAGACCTACGACTTCGACAGCCGGCGGCCACGCCCGGTGCGCGGCATCGCCGCTCCGGCGCTGTCCCCGGACGGCGGATCGGTGGCGTTCAAGGCGCTCAACGACCTGTGGCTGCTGCCGGTGGGCGGCACCCCGAGGAAGATCACCCGCGACGCCTTCCACGAGTCCGACCCCGCGTGGACGCGCGACGGCGCGCGGATCGCCTACGCGTCGGACAAAGCGGGCACCATGGACCTGTACGCGCTGGAGGTGGCCACGGGCCGGGAGCAGCGGCTGACGTCGTCGCCCGGCGCGGAGATCGCCCCGACCTGGTCGCCGGACGGCCAGGCGGTGGCGTTCCAGGACCAGGACGCCCAGACCTTCACCCTGGACACCGCCACCGGCGCGACGACCCGCGTGCTGGGCCCGCTCAACGCGCCCGGCCGGCCGAGCTGGTCGCCGGACGGCCGCACCCTGGCGATGGCGGTGTCGGCGGCGGACCGCAACCAGATCCTGCTCGCCGACCTCGCCTCGGGCACCACGAGGACCGTCGAGCCGGGGCCGTACGCGTCGCTGTCCACCCGTGGCGACGACGGCCCGGTGTGGTCGCCGGACGGCCGGGCGCTGGCCTTCTCCCTGGACAGCACGATCCACGTCCTGCCGGTCGACCCGTCCGGCACGCCGACCGGCCCGGCCCGGCAGGTCACCCGCGAGGCGAGCGACGCGCCGACCTGGGGACCCGGCGACACCCTGCTCTACCTCAACAACGGCCGGCTGAAGAAGGTCCCGGCGGCGGGCGGCAGGCCGACGGAGGTACCCGTCGGGCTCACCTACACCCGCGACAAGCCGGACAGCCGGGTGGTGATCCGGGCCGGCCGGCTGTGGGACGGCAAGAACGCCGCGCCGCGCACCGACGTCGACATCGTCGTGGTGGGCAACCGGATCAGGAGCGTCGAACCGCACCGGCCGGACCGGTCCCTGGCGGGCTGGGAGTACGTCGACGCGAGCGCGCTGACCGTGACGCCGGGCCTGGTCGACATGCACGTCCACCAGGAGTTGCGGGCGAAGTACGTCGGCGACCGGCTGGGCCGGCTCCTGCTGTCCTACGGCATCACCACCACCCGGTCGACCGGCGACCCGGTGTACCGGGCGCTGGAGGACCGCGAGGCGCTGGACGCGGGCGCGCGCACCGGCCCCCGGTTCTTCATGACCGGCGAGATGCTCGAAGGCTCGCGGGTCGGCTGGGAGTTCGCCCGGCCGGTGCGCGGCGAGCGCCAGCTCGGCCTGGAGCTCTCCCGGGTCCGGGAACTCGACTACGACCTGGTCAAGACCTACGAGCGGTTCCCGTTCGACTGGCAGGCGCGGGTCACCGGCCGGGCGCACGACCTGGGCGTCCCGACCACCTCGCACTACCTGTACCCGGGCATCGCGCACGGCGTGGACATGAAGGAGCACCTGGCCGGGCCGTCCAAGTGGGGTTTCGGGTTCGCCCGCGACTCGTCGGCCGCCGGGGTGTACGAGGACGTCGTCCAGCTCGCGGCGCGCGGCGGGATGCCGTTCAGCTCCACGCTGTTCAGCTCCGGTTCGATGCTCGCCGACGACCCCGGGATGGAGGACGACCCCAGGGTGCGCGCGCTCTACACGCCCCAGGAGCGGCAGACCCTGCACGCGAAGGTGCTGTGCGCGCAGGGGCTCGGGCCGTGCGGGTTCCTCGACGGCACCGCCGAGCAGGCCCGCCGCGAGGTCGGCGTGGTCACCCGGTTGCTGGCCGCCGGCGGGACGGTGCTCGCGGGCACCGACGCGCCGCTGGACACCATGGCGATCAGCCTGCACCTGAACCTGCGGGCGATGGGCAAGTACGGCGTCGACCCGTTCCGGGCGTTGCAGGGCGCGACCCTGCTGTCCGCGCGGCAGCTCGGCGTCGAGCGGGACCTGGGCAGCGTCGAGGAGGGCAAGCTGGCCGACCTGGTGTTCACCGGTGGCGACGCCTCCCGCGACCTGGCCGCGCTGGCGGACGTCCGGATGGTGATGAAGAACGGCCGGCTGTCCACTGTGGACGACCTGGTGGAACCGTTCGCCGGTCTCGTCGCGCGGTGATCGCGCACCCGAGGCCCGCCGGTGCGCCGGCGGGCCTCGGGCCGTCGGCGCGGTCGGTCGTTACCGTGTAGCCCCGTGGCGGACGGTGGCGGACAGGACAAGCCCGTGGACGGACGGGCCACCCGGTGGGCGGGGCAGCGGGACAAGCGGCGCGCGGAGATCGTGACCGCCGCGCTGGAGGCCATCGGCGAGCACGGGCCCTGGGTGTCCACGGAGCGGATCGCCGAGCGCGCCGGGATCTCCCGGCCCCGGCTCTACCGCCACTTCGCCGACGCCGACGACGTGTACGGCGCGGTCGGCCGCCGGATCTCCGAGCTGGTCGTCGCCGAGATGGTCCCGGTGCTGACCCGGCCCGCCGGCAGCGCGCGCGAGATCATCACCCGGGTCGTGCGCACGTTCGTGACGTGGATGACCGACAACGTCTCGCTGTACCACTACGTCGTGTCCCGCTCGGTGGAGGCGGGCCCGGACCGGCGGGTGTGGGCGGTGGACATCCGGGCCCGGCTCGGCGGTCTGCTGCGCGACCTGATCGGCGGCTACCTGGCCGTGCTCGGGGTGGGGGCGCGGGTCGCGGACCCGTTGGCGTTCGGCCTGGTGGGCATGGTCGAGTCGGCGACGGCGCGGTGGTCGGCCGAGCCCGGCGGACTGGACCGGGCGCAGCTCGTGGAGCGGTTGTCGGACTGGGTGTGGGGCGTGGTGGACGACGTGCTGCGCGCCGAGGGGGTCGTGCTCGACCCCGACCTGGTGCTGCCCCGGCTGCCGGTACCGGAGGGGTCGGCGGACTGAGGCGATCTCACTCTGGGCAGTCGGGTTGGCACTCTGCGCATCCTTGCTGGTACGTTGATGTAACCCTTACTTTGGTGTACCGCTCATCTGCGAGGCTGACTCGTGACCGGATCGGGAGCTGTCGCGCGAGGGCACTACTCGGCGGCGAGCGACGACGGGCTGATGGCGCTGGTGCGGGCCGGTACCGCGCAGGCGTTCAGCCCCCTCTACGAACGGCACGTGGCGGTCGCCCGCGCCAGGGCCCGCCACCTGGTGCCGCGCTGCGCGGCCGAGGCCGACGAGGTGGTGGCCGAGGGTTTCCTGCGCGTGCTGGAGGTCCTGCTGGCGGGCGGCGGCCCGACCCGGTCGTTCCGCGCCTACCTGCTGACCACGATCACCCGCACCGCGCTGGCCCGCAAGCGCCGCGAGGCGCAGGAGTTGCTGACCGGGGACCCGGCGGCGGACGAGGCCGCGCACACCCGCGTCGACCCCCGGCCCTACCAGGAGCGGGCCGTCGAGGGGGCGCTCGAACGCAGCCTCGCGATCCGCGCGTTCGAGCGGCTGCCGGCCTCCGCCCGCCAGGTCCTGCTCTACACCGAGGTCCTGGGCATGTCGCCGGCCCACGCCGCGCCGCTGCTGGACATCTCGCCCAACGCCGTCTCCTCGCGCGCCCACCGCGCCCGCGAGGCGTTGCGGGCCGCGTACCTCGACGCCCACGTCACCCCTCGCCCCTTCCCGCCGGGGTGCGCACCCGTGGTGGGCGAGCTCGGCACGTGGGCGCGGCGCGCCCTGCGCCCCCGGCGAAGATCCATTGTGGACGAACACCTGGGCAGGTGCCGGGGTTGTCGCGACCTCGCCGACGAACTGGCGTCGTTGAACACCATCCGGGTGCCGGAGACGCCACCCCGGTTGCGGCCCACGGGGTAGGCCGGTGCGCCCGGCCGGTGCTCCTTGACAGCGCCCGACCTCGATTGCGAAGGTCGGCCGATGGGGTCCTCCACTCCCGGCGCGGTGCGCCGGCGACCGCTGCGGCCGGCCGGGAACGTGCGGTCGATCACCGAGCGGCTCGGCTGGAGCGTGCTCGTGGCGGGCGACGACTCGGCGGTGTGCCGGGAGTTCGCGGACCGGTGGGGCGACGACCTGGCCGCCCGTTCGAAGGGGCCGTTCCGGTTCGCCTTCCTCGCCGGGCAACCCGCGTCCGCCGCACCTCCGGGTGTCGACGAGCACGTGCCGTGCCTCGTGGTCGTCACCGACGCCGACGTGCGCGTGGTGCCCTTCGAGGGGCGTGACGCCGCCGAGGTGCACCGGGTGCTCACGGGCTGGATCGACGAGTACCACCGGGCCAACGAAGGGCTGGTGGCGCGGTGGACGGCCGTGGAGCACGAGGCGCACCGGCTGATCGCGGAACTGTCGGGTTCCTCGCGCGCGGCGCGGGAGTGGGCCGGCCGTGCGCGGGCCGCGCGGGAGTCGTCGCCCAGGCTCGAATCGCTGTGCGCCGCACCGCCCGACGACCTGGGGGCCGTCCTGGCGGACCGGTCGGGTCTGCCACCGGAGTTGACGACGGAGCTGTCCGCGTGCCGGGACCGGTTGCGGGAGCTCGACGTCGTCGCCGCCGCCGGGCGGCGGATGGCCGCCGCCGCGGACGAACTCGCCGGGTCCGACGACCGCCGGGTGGTGCGCCGCGTGCTCGGCCGGCTGACCGGGGACACCGCGCTGCGCCGCCTGCTCACCCCGGACGGCGCGGCGGCGCTCGCGGCGGCGCGCTCCGCGTTCGGCCGGGACGACGCCGCCGACGTCCGCGCGTGGCGGGAGGACAACGGGAAGCTGTTCACCCTGCCCGTGTTCACCGCCGCCCGCCAGGCGTGGCGGTGGATCGCCGACCAGGGCCGGCTGCCCCGCGAACCGCCCGCCCGACACCGGCGGCGGGACTTCGACGCGTTCACCCGGGCCCTGGCGGCACAGCCGCTCGGCGCGGAGGCCGCCGACGGCGCGCTGGCCGCGCTCGCCGCCCACCACGGCGTGACGGACCAAGCGGAGTGGACCGCCGCGACCGCCGGGTTCCGCGCCTACCTGGTCGACGCGGTGGACCGCCTGCGCGCCACCGCGCCGGCGGACTTCACGGCCGTGGGCCACTGCCTGCCCGACTTCGCCCCGCCGGTCCGGTCGCTGACCGACGACCTGCGCGACCGGCGGGACGACCTCGTCCGGGCGTTGCGGCGCGCCGAACCCGACTCCGTGGCACAGGCCCGCCGGGAGGTGCTCGCGACGGTGCCCGCGCTCGCCGAGCGGCACCGCGCGCGGGTGGCCGCGTCCCTCGCCGCGCCGCCCCCGGAACCGACCGGCGCGGCGGCGGCGGCGCGCCTGGCCGACCTGGTCGCCGTGCTGGACGGCTACGACGCGGAGGCGTGCTCGGTCGTCCACCCGCACCGGTCCGACCCGGCGGCCCTCGCGGTGGCGGTGGCGGACGCGCCGGAGGACGATCCGGTGGCCGCGCTGCGCCGGCTCGCCGAGCGCACCGCCGCCGAGTACCGCCAGGCCTGGCACGGGCAGGTCCCGGGGTGAGCACCGGTCGGCCGGGATGCCGGAAAACGCCTGGTCACGGTGGTGGGACGGGCCACCGCCACCACCCCGGCCGCCGCGTGGGCCGAGGAAGGGCCGACTTCGCGGATGGCGGTGTCACCGTGGTCTATATGGGGTGTCACCGTGGTCTATATGGTGCGGGCATGACCCAGTCGATTCCGTTCACCGACATCAACTTCAAGCTCGCCGTCGTCCAGGAGCTGATGTACAACCAGGACCTCCTGCCGAAGTTCGACCTGGGCGAGTACGCCGCCGAGCAGGGCTTCACCTACGACGGCGGGAGCGTCGAAGCGGTGCCCGAGGCCCTGGCCCACTTCGAGGCGCTCGACGTCCCGGTCGAGCTCGCGGAGAAGATCACCGCGATCGAGATGGACGGCGGCAACGAGATCTACCTCGAAATCGCGCCGAACTGGGACGGCGAGGACGGGCTCTTCGACGTCGACGAGTTCGCCGACCTGCGGCACTTCCCCAACCTGAAGTCGATGACCCTGTTCTACACGGGCAACGAGGAGGCGCTGGAGGCGCTGCGCGCCCGGGGGATCGAAGCGGACTGGCTCTAGAACGGCGCGCGCCACCGGTGAAGGTGCCGCCCGGCGGTCCGGCCATTCTCCTCCCGCGCCACGTCGAGACTCGCCGCCGGCCCCGGTGAAAAGGCTCGGGCCGTTTTCCGGGAGCTGCCGACAAGATATCGGAATCTCCTACTGAAGATCTATATCCGCGGTGTCGCCAGGGTGGAATAGCGGCTCGGCGACCCGACTGGTGCGCCGAGTCGAACCGGCCCGTCCGGAGGCCGGTTCCGGCTCGCCCGCCCCCGCGTCCGCGCAGGTGGGCGTCGACGCCGCCGGGGCAAGCGGCCATTCGGGGGGATCTGCCCGGAGCATCGTTTTCCGCGCCGCCGATCCGGCCCCGCGCACATTCCCGACCCGCTGTCAACCCTTCTCCGGGTCGCCGGTCGGCGCGCATTGGCGGACCTTTGCGGTACCCATTCCGGTTTGCTCTGAACAGGTTGAGCGGGCCCGGTCCGGCGTGTATATCTCTGCGGGGGTGCCGCTGGAATACCGGGCGAGAAATGGCGGCGCGGCGTGGCCGGAACCTCGTGACATCCCTCCGACCAGGCTTCGGTCGGCCTGTTCGCGCAGACCGAAGTGATCAGGAAAGGGCTCCGGCACCGCCGCCGACCGCGGTGACGCCGGAGCACCGCACCGCCCGGCGGGCACCGGCCGGGGGTGTGGGCAGCCGAACCGCCCGTTCTCGTCCGGGCGGCGCGGTGTCCGAGCGGTCTCGACAGGCCGGTCGGGCAGTGGTGCCGAACAGCTCGGAGGTGGGGCTCGGCGCGAACCCCGCCAGTACCGGAGAACATCCGGCACGACCCTCCGCGCGCACTCGCTTCACCGCCGTCCGCGCGCAGGGCGCGGGCGGTCCGGCCGGGCCGGTGTCCGCGGGCCGGTCCAGGTCACAGGGGAGAGGATAGGGATGAGCACCAAGAACCCGGAGCACGTGGTCATCGTGGGCGGGGGAACCGCGGGCTGGATGACCGCCTCGTACCTCAAAGCGGCGTTCGGCGACCGGATCTCGGTCACCCTCGTGGAGTCCGGCCAGATCGGCACCATCGGGGTCGGCGAGGCGACGTTCAGCGACATCCGGCACTTCTTCCAGTTCCTCGACCTCAAGGAGGAGGACTGGATGCCGGCCTGCAACGCCACCTACAAGCTGGCCGTCCGGTTCGAGGACTGGCGCGAGCCGGGGCACCACTTCTACCACCCGTTCGAGCAGATGCGGTCGGTCGACGGCTTCCCGCTCACCGACTGGTGGCTCCAGAACGGCCTGACCGACCGGTTCGACAAGGACTGCTTCGTCATGGCGTCGATCTGCGACGCCGGCCGCAGCCCCCGCCACCTGGACGGCCGGCTGCTGGAGCAGGACTTCGTCGAGGGCGCGGCGGAACCCGTCGGGCTTACCATGTCCGAGCACCAGGGCAAGACCCAGTTCCCCTACGCGTACCACTTCGAAGCCGCGCTGCTGGCCAAGTACCTCAACAAGTACTCGGTGGACCGGGGCGTGCGGCACATCGTCGACGAGGTCCAGGACGTCCGGCTGGACGAGCGCGGGTGGATCGACCACGTCGTCACCAAGGAGCACGGCGAGCTGCACGGCGACCTGTTCGTGGACTGCACCGGGTTCCGCGGGGTGCTGATCAACAAGGCGCTCGGCGTCCCGTTCGAGTCCTACCAGGACACCCTGCCCAACGACAGCGCGGTGGCGCTCCAGGTGCCGCTGAACATGCAGGAGCGCGGGTTGCGGCCGTGCACCACGTCGACCGCGCAGGAGGCCGGCTGGATCTGGACCATCCCGCTGTTCGGCCGGATCGGCACCGGCTACGTCTACGCCAAGGACTACTGCTCGCCCGAGGAGGCCGAGCGGACGTTGCGCGCGTTCGTCGGACCGGAGGCCGAGCACGTCGAGGCCAACCACATCCGGATGCGGATCGGCCGCAGCCGCGAGTCGTGGTCGAACAACTGCGTCGCGATCGGCCTGTCCAGCGGCTTCGTGGAACCGCTGGAGTCCACCGGGATCTTCTTCATCCACCACGCCATCGAGCAGCTCGTGAAGTTCTTCCCGGCCGCCGACTGGCACCCGAAGCAGCGCGACATGTACAACTCGGCCGTCGCCAACGTGATGGACGGCGTCCGGGAGTTCCTGGTGCTGCACTACCTCAGCGCGAAGCGCGCGGACACCCAGTACTGGAAGGACACCAAGACCCGGGTCGTCCCGGACAGCCTGGCCGAGCGGCTGGAGCGCTGGAAGGTCCAGCTCCCCGACTCGGAGAACATCTTCCCGTACTACCACGGGCTGCCGGCGTACTCGTACATGTGCATCCTGCTCGGCGGTGGCGCGATCCAGTTGCGCCCGTCGCCGGCGCTGGCCCTGTCCGACGACACCGCCGCGCGCAAGGAGTTCGCGGCCATCCGGGACAAGGCGCAGCACCTGGTCGACCAGCTCCCCAGCCAGTACGACTACCACGCCCGCCTGCACTGAGCGGCCGGCCCCGGGCGGACCGCCGACCGGGGCCGCCCCGGGGGGGTCGTGACCACGACACCCCCGCCGTGGGGGGGCGGCGGCGCCCCCCCCCCCCCCCCCCCGCCCCCCCGCCCCCCCCGGCCGGGCCCCCCCCCCCC